>JAJZME010000074.1 GCA_021803035.1 Acidobacteriota bacterium
ACGGCGCGGAAGGGCTGGTGTGGCGCGGCGGCTACACTTGAGAGATGGGCGCTGGGCTGATTCTGGGCATTGAGACCTCGTGCGACGAGACCGCGGCGGCGGTGGTGGAGCGCGGGGCGCGGACGCTTTCGTCGGTGGTGGCTTCGCAGATTCCCACCCATGCGCGCTATGGCGGGGTGGTTCCGGAGCTGGCCAGCCGCGAACATCTGCGGGCCATTGTGCCGGTGATGCGCGAGGCGCTGGCCGTGGCCGGCGTGGCCCTGGACGATGTGGATGCGGTGGCGGTGACGGCGGGGCCGGGACTGGCGGGGGCGCTGCTGGTGGGCATCAGCTATGCCAAGGCGCTGGCGTTTGCGCAGGGGATTCCGCTGATCGCGGTGAATCACCTGGAAGGGCATATTCACGCGGTGCTGCTGCAGGAGCGGGAAGAACAGCGGGCGGCGGCCCGGGATGGGGAGCCGGCCGAGGCCGGCGCGGAGGCCGAAGAGGTGCTGGCGCTGGTGGTGTCTGGCGGGCACACGCATTTGTATGTGGCGCGGCCGGCGGCGGGGACGTGGAGTTACTCGCTGGTGGGGCGGACGGTGGACGACGCGGCCGGCGAGGCGTATGACAAGGTGGCCAAGCTGCTGGGGCTGGGTTATCCGGGCGGGCCGTGGATCGACACGCTGGCGCGCTATGGGAATCCGCGGGCGGTGCCGTTTTCGTTTGCGCAGATCAAGCCCAAGGCGCACTTGGCGGGCAAGACTCCGCGGACCAAGGCGGCAACGACGGCGCCCATTGCGGAGCTCGATCCGCGCTTTCTGTTTTCCTTTTCCGGGATCAAGACGGCGGTGCTGCGGCATGTGGAAGTGTTTGGCTTGCGGGCGGAAGCACAGGAGCGCGCCCGACGCGTGCTGGCGCATCCGCGGCCGCCGCAGACGCGCGAAGAGGCGCTGGCGCTTTGCCCGCAGGCAACGCTGGACCTGGTGGCGAGCTTTCAGCACGCGGTGGTGGGCGATCTGCTGAAGAAGACCTTCGCGGCGCAGCGGGCGGTGGGCGCAAGGCGCATCCTGGTGACGGGCGGCGTGGCTGCCAACCGGGAGCTGCGCGCGCGCTTTGCCGCGGAGGCCGGGCGGCGCGGCGTGCGGGTTTCGTTTCCCACGCCGGCGCTTTCCACCGACAACGCCGCCATGATTGCCGCAGCGGCCTGGCCGCGGCTGAGCGCCGGGGAATTTGCGCCGCCGGGACTGACGGCCGAGCCTTCGCTGGCGCTGGGCAGCCGGATGTAGAAGGCTGGCCGGCGCCCGATTCTCCGCCGGATCGAATCGGGCGCAATCGCTGCATACATAAGGCGCTCTGTTTTCAGAACGGAGGTATACTTTCTCAACAATCAATCCCATCAGGGAGGCGGTACGTGCGTACGAAGCCAGTTTTTTTGCTCTTCCTTATGGGCCTTGCGGTAGCAGTCCAGCCTGTTCAGGCACAAAGCCCTAACGCTCTCCAAAATGCCCGCGCAACCGTCGTGGTGCCTGACTCCACCATCCAGCGTCTCGCCGACATCGGCATTCGCGCTCATACCAACCATCTGATTCTGGTGCGGCCCAACAAAGGCAAGCCGGTTCAGCCCAGCGGGCCCAGCGGCATGACACCAGCAACCATGTACTCCGTCTATCTGGGCGTGTCCTACCCCAGTCTGGGCGGCGGGGGGACCATCGCCATCGTGGATGCATACGACTACCCGACGGCAGAGAGCGACCTGAATGTCTTCTCCAGCCAGTTCGGCTTGCCCGCCTGCACCACGGCCAACGGATGCTTCAAGGTAGTATACGCAAGCGGCAGAAAACCCAAAGCGAATTGTGGCTGGGGCCAGGAGGCGGCAATCGACATTGAATGGGCTCACGCCATGGCGCCGGACGCCAAGATTGTCCTGGTGGAAGCGGCCTCCAGCAGCTTCACCGACCTGTTTGCGGCGGTCGACGTCGCCACCCAGCAGGTAACCACCACCCCCGGCACGGGCAAGAGCGACAGCAAGGGCGAGGTATCGATGAGCTGGGGCGGCAGCGAGTTTTCCGACGAAACCAACTATGACAGCCACTTCCAAAACGACGGTGTTGTGTACTTCGGGGCCAGCGGCGACACTGGCGGCGCCACCATCTATCCCAGCGCCTCGCCCTATGTGGTGGCCGCAGGCGGCACAACGCTCAACCTTGGCCCGAGCGGGAGTTTCATCAGCGAAACGGGCTGGAGCGGCAGCGGAGGAGGACCATCGAAGTACGAAAGTCAGCCGTCGTATCAGAATGGAGTGAACGCGAACACGACGAAGCGGCTGGTTCCCGATGTTTCCTTCGACGCGGACCCCTACACCGGCGTCTCCGTTTACGATTCGGCCAGGTGCCAGGGAATGGCGGGCTGGCTGGTTTTCGGCGGCACCAGCGTGTCGGCGCCTTCACTGGCGGGCATCATCAACCGGGCAATGTCATTCGAGAGCAGCTCCGCGGACGAGCTCTCCACCATGTACATCAACCGCACCAACTCCAATGACTTTTACGACGTTACATCGGGCAAGGCGGGCAGCTATACCGCCGGGCCAGGATGGGATTTTGTAACCGGAATTGGCTCATCGCGCGGTACGAACGGAAAATGAACAGACCGGAGCGCAACACGGGCCATGAACGGCCGGTCCGCATGTGGCGGCTGCGCTGAGCGTTTAAGCAAAAAGCGCGGACCTTTGGGTCCGCGCTTGCTTTTCAGTTGGGTTGCCGGTGGCGGCTTACGCCTTCGCCATCACTGCGTTGCCGAGGCGCTCGTCCACCATCTCGTGGGCGTGCGCGAGGAGATCTTCGCGGCTGATCTTGCCTGCGTCCACGTCGGCCAAGATGGCCTTCTGCGCCTCGTACTCGCGGTTCTTGATGCCGGCCTTGGACTGGAGCATCCGCCATGCCTTGCGGCGCTCGACGCAGAACATGACCAACTGCCGCGACAGGACGCGGTACTCGGTCTTGCCGTCGGCTTCGTACTGGATGTAGACGCCGAAGTCGGGAATGAAGGCGCGGTGCTCGGGGTTGAGGTAGCGGCGGTAGACCACATCCTGCTGCGTGATGCGCACCAGCATGTTTTCCAGGGGGATGAGCTTGGCCGCCTGCTCCGCCTTGATCTTGCGCAGGTGGTTGCGGAAGCGCGCTTCGGTGGTGCACCAGTGGGCCACGGTGTAGCGGCGCGTCTCGCCGGTCTTCTTGTCTTTCGTCTGATACCAGTCGAGGTCGATGCTGGGGTTGCCCTTGAGGTCCATCGCCTCCTGGTAGGTTTCGCCCTTGCGGGGATCGAAGACGAACTCCGGCACGCCGCGCGAGTCACGCACGCGCTGCGCCTGGAAGAGCGCCATGTCGTCGGCTACGCCGTGCTCCGGCTGGCAGGTGGTGAAGGACTGCAGGAACATGGTGCCGCGATATTCAAGGCCGTCGAGAATGGCGCGGTAGAGCTTGGGCGCGTTGGCCATGGAGCACTGCGCCACCAGCGGCGAGCCGTGCCCGCCCAGGAAGGTTTCAGCCACCGTTTTCTTTTCGGTGCTCTTGCCCTGGGTGGCCACGCCGAAGACGTTCATGTCGTTGCCGCCGAGCATGGGCGTGGAATCGGAGTTCTGCCCGCCAGTGTTGGAGTAGACCTGGGTGTCCAGCATCAGCGCCTTGACGTTGGGCCGGTTCTGCAGAATCACCTTGGACATGTTCTGGTAGCCGATGTCGCCCATGCCGCCGTCGCCGCCGACCACCCAGACCTTGGGCAGCTCGACGATTTCCCGGTCGGTCATCAGCGCATCGGAGAAGTGCATGAAGTTGTAGTACTCCTGCTCGCTGATCATGTTGCTGTCGCGGGTGAGGAGCATGTCGGCCAGCCGCTCGGGAATCACCGACCGGCGGCCGTGATCGACGATGAAGCTTTCGCCCATCAGCCAGCCCACGGTGATGCCGTCCTGGAAGAGCGAGTTCATCCACGGGTAGGGATGGGGATTGTTGGGCGAAGTCGATCCGTACACCGTGTTGCAGCCAGTATGCGCGGCCATGGCCATGACGCTCATGCCGTTGGCCAACCGGCCGTCGATCGGCTGCAGGTTCTTGTGGTTGAAGGCCTCGGTCAGCAACACCGCGGCAATCGCTTCCACCAGCTGCGCGTCGGTGATGGCGCCGTGCTCGGCTTCATAGGCCGCGATGCGCGCCTTGGTGTCCTGGTCCGTCTCGCCGCCCAGGCCCATGATCAGGTGCGCGATGGCCTGGCGCATGCGGGCGTACTCTTCCGGATTGCTCTCCTTGAGCGCGGCCAGTTTGGCGACGCCGCTCTTTTCAAGCTCGCCCGCCTTGGCCACAAAGCGGTCACTCTTGGCGTGGTAGACGGGCCGCATGTAGGCCTCGGTGACGGCGGCAATGGAGCGCAGCACGCTCTTTTCGCCGCAGCCGGCGCAGGCGCCGTCGCCGGAAACCAGCGCGTCGTAGGTGGTGCGCACCATGAGCATGTTGCGCAGCGTGGCCGTCTTGGAGTCGACCGGGTTGGCGTTGTTGTAGAAGCCCAGGTACTTCTGCGTGGTATCGGGCAGCATGTCGAGGAAGCCGGTGCCAGTCTCGTGCTCGGCGTTGACCTCTTCGGTCTCCTGCACCATCCGGAGCGCCTCGTGCTCGCCGCAGGCCGTGACGCAGGCCGCGCAGCCTTTGCACAGATCGCTGACAAAGATGGAGAAGACGCCGCCCGAACCGGGGGCCTTGCGCTCCGGCGAGGAGAAGATGGCGTTGACCTTCTGATAGGCCATCGGCACCTTGTCCAGAATGCTGAAGAACTGCTGCATGGCTTCAGATGAGAAGCCGCCGACCGATTCCGTGACTTCGCGCAGGATCTTTGGCAGCGGGGTGCCCGTTTTGTATTCGGCCACCATGCGCTCGCGCGTGCGCTTCTCGATCTCCGGCAGCGCGCGCAGCATTTTGTTGCGCTCGCTGGCGTCGCCAACGTAGTAGGAGATGGCCGTGGAGAGCAGGGTGCTCAGGTCCTGCGAGCAGTTGGGCAGCGCAGTATCGGGGCAGGCAGAGATACATTCCATGCACTGCGTGCAGTTCTCCGGAATGTAGAGCGGGGTCTCGCGGCGGGCGACGTACTTGGAGGCGGTGTCGCCGGTGGCCGCGGCAATTACGCCCATGGCCGCCAGCGGAGTGGCCGGCTGGTTGTAGCCGAAATTGGAGCGGAACTCCGCGTCGAAAGCTGCGATGGTGGCCACGGGCGGGCGCGCCGCCTGATCGGCCGGCCTGGGTGTGGAACGCGGACCAACGCCGCAGGAGCCGCCGGCGTTGGCCAGCTCCAGAATCGGCATCAGGGCCTGGCCGCGCAGCGTGGAGCGGTCGGGGGCGGAAAGCTCGCGCACCTTGATCTCCTTGACGCGCTCAAAGCCCTGCAGCATGACTTCCATGTTCGACTGCACCACGGCTTCGCCGAGCTTGCCGAACTTCTTCACGTACTGCTTGTGGACGACCTCGCGGAACTGCTCCTGGGTAATGCCGAACTCCTGGAGCAGCGTGCTGACCGCAAAAAACGCACCCAGGAATGCATTGCCCTGCATGCGGAGCTGGAGATCGCCGCGGTCGGTGGCCTTCTTAGCGATATCGAAGCCGGGCAGCGTGAAGACGCGGATCTTCTTTTCGATGATCTGGCTGCGCGCCCACAACGGCAGGCGCTCCCAGGCCTGCTCGCCTTCATGGTCGGACTCCCACACCAGGCAGCCGCCCTCCTGCATGCCGTTCAGCGGGTTGGTGTGCGTAAACGCCTTGGGATCGCAGCACAGCACCACGGTGACGTGGCGCAGGTCGCAGTTGACGCGGATGCGCTCCTTGGCGGCGACCATGAAGTAAGCGGTCGGCGCGCCCTTCTTTTCCGAGCCGTACTTGGGGTTGGCGCTAACGTGGATCACTTCCTTGGGATTGCCCAGCTCGTCGCGCTCGCCATCCCGCTCGAAGATCAGGTCGTTGAGGTCGCCCAGGATCGCGCCTAGGTTTTTGCCGGTGGTAATGGCGCCCCAGCCGCCAACCGAGTGGAAGCGCACGGCCACCGCGCCTTCAGGCAGCAGCGACGGCGTTTCGCCGGCAATGACGCTGTAAGGATGATCGACGCCGAGGACGAAGAAGTTGGTGCCGTCGGCTGCCGACTTGCCGTCACTGCGGGCGCGGCCGGCGGTGGCGAACTCGTAGGCGCCGATGATGTGCTCGGGGCGGAAGTCGCGCGAGCCCAGCCCGTAGCTGCCGTTGAAGATGCGGGGCAGTTCATTGGGCGAGATGGTGGGCAGCCCGGCTGCGGCCGGGTGGCCTTCATACTGCACAGCCTTGGAGAGCGCGGTGCGGATGTCGCGGCCCATGGGATTGTCGCCGGCCATTGGCTCGTCGGTGCGCTCCAGAATGATGACGTTCTTCTTGCCCTTGAGAGCCTGCACCACGGCAGCCTCAGGGAAGGGCCGGATCACGTTCAGGTGGATGGAGCCTACCTTGGCGCCGCGCGTCTGGCGGAGATAATCCACGCCCGCTTCGATGTTTTCCGCCGCCGAGCCCATGGAGACATAGACCGTGTCCGCATCCTCGGTCTTGTACTGGCTGATGAGCCCGTAATAGCGGCCAGTCAGCTCGCCAAACTTTACATAGGCTTCTTCCAGGAACTGCAGGATCGGCTCGGCGAAATTGTTGCGCCGCGCGATCACGCCCTGCATGTAGTGCTCCTGATTTTGCACCGGACCCAGCAGCACGGGATTGGTCAGGTCCACCATCCTGGGCACGCGGCGGCGCGTGGGGCCGAAGAGCGTGCGCTGCGCCTCGGTGGGGCAGTCGATGATGTCGTCGGGCGCGCCGAGGAACTCGCGGATCAGCTCCGACTCGTGCTTGTAGAAGGTGCGCTCCAGGTGCGAGGTCAGGAAGCCGTCCATAATATTGATGCCCGGCGTCAGGCTCAGCTCGGTCACGCGGCGGATGATCAGCGCCTGGTCGGCGGCCTGCTGCGCATCCTTGCCGAAGAGCATGATCCAGCCCGTGTCCAGCGCGCCATAGATATCGTCGTGGCCGCAGTGCACGTTGAGAGCGTGCTTGGTCAAGGCGCGCGCGCCCACCTCAAGGACCATGGTCGAGGCCTTGCCGGGCGCGTGATAGTACTGCTCCACGCCGTAGACGACGCCCTGGCCGGAGGTGAAGTTCACCACGCGCTTGCCGCACACGGAGTGGGCAATGGCGCCGCCCTGGGCCGCATGTTCGCCTTCAGCCTCGATGGCCAGCGTATTGTTCCCGAAGACATTCAGCCGGCCTTCGGCATAAGCCTGCTGGAACAGCTCGCCGCCCTCGGTGGAAGGCGTAATGGGATAAAACACGCCCGCATCGGCAACCCGCGTCTCGGTGTGATAAGAGACGAGCTGGTTTCCGTTGGCGGTGACTCGAATGCCTGGATAACGCGCGGCTTTCTTCTTCATAGATTCTTCTCCATCGATCCGGTTCTTCTCTGCAATCTCTAATCTCTATCTTCGCTCAGCATGGAGGCCGTCCGGCCCTTTTGAGCGAAGCACTTTTCAATCTCTCAGGCACTGCTTCCACCAGACCCTAACCTGCGCGCTGAAGCGCCCATGGTGTGTGCTCTGCTTGTTGGAGGCCGAAACCGGCCAGCAAGGCGTCCTGGGGGAAGAGCTGCCCGGGGGAAACGGTCCAACTATAAGTATGCACCCGCCTGTGGGGACGATATCTCAGGAGGTGAGACCTCCGGGCGACGGGCCGCCAGCCGGCGCCGTGGCGAGCGGCGGGTATCTGTCTCTCCGGCTAACTATCAAAGAATCAGTTACATGCTATCTCGCGTGCCGGTCTGCCCGCCAACGCCGTGTGGTCTTACCTCAACGGCTTCGCGCGGATCTGCCCAGCAAGGGTCCCCGGCTTGGCTCGCCATCTTCTTCCGTCAACAGCCAGCGGCGCAACTGCAGGATATCGTTGGCACGGACAATCCCGATGGGCCGCAGGTCCCGCGCCGACTTCACCACCACCACGTTCTCCACGTTCTTCAGCAGCATCCTGCGATGCACCCGATCCACCGCCTCGCCGGGGGACGCCAGGACGTAATCCTGATGCATCAGTTCCTTCATGGTGAAGTGATGGTCGGGCGGTTCAGTGCGCATCAGGTCATGCGCCTCGACAATTCCAGTGAGATTTCCATCGCCATCCACGATGGGGATGAAGTCCAATTGCTCCGGAGGCAACTTTTGAAGCACGGAGCGCAGCTCCTCGCCGCCCTGGAGTACCTGGAACTCGCTGCGCATGACCTGGTCGATGCGCGCCCGCATCAGCACCGGAACCCAGTAATCCTGGAGCACAATCAGGCCGCGTTTCACCAGCTTGACGGTCATGATGGAATCGCGGCTGAAGAGCCGGACCACGCCGTCCGCGATCATGACGCACACGATCAGCGGCAGCAGGGCGTTGGGATCGTGGCTCAGTTCGAACAGGAACACGATGCTGGTGAAGGGGGCGCGCGCGATACAGCCAAAAACGCCCGCCATTGCCACCAGCGCGTAGAGCCCCGGATTGCTGACCAGGTGCGGGAAAATGTGTCTGCAGCCCATGGCAAATGCCGCGCCCAGCCCGCCGCCGACCACGAGCGATGGCGCAAACACGCCCCCCGTGGTGCCGGAGCCCAGCGAGATCACCAGCGCCCAGAATTTGGCGAATCCGATCCAGAGCAGGCTGCCGGGGGTGTACCGGTCATTGAGCATATTGCGGATCGTGTCATAGCTGGTGCCGAAGACCTGCGGGCAGAAATAGCCGATCACGCCCAGAATGAGCGCTCCGATTACCGGTGACCAGATCGCTGCTTTGGGAATCGGCAGCCGGTCGAAGAAATCTTCAAGCCAGGAGAGCGATCGGATCATGGCAATGCCGACCACGCCCGTCAAGACGCCGAGCAGTGCAAACAACCACAGTTCGCTGGTGCTTGTGATCCTGTATGGCGGAGTGGGAAACAGCGGCGCCCATCCGACAAAGAAGATGCGCACCGCGGTGGCCGCGGCCGAGGCCAGCGCCACGGGAATGAAAGAGCGCGCGCGCAGCTCAAAGAGCAGCAGTTCCACCGCGACCAGAATTCCGGCCAGCGGCGCGGTAAATGTTGCCGCCATGCCCGCCGCCGCGCCGGCAGCAAGCAAGACCCGCCGGTAGTAGGGACTCAACCCCAATGCCTGCCCCAGCAGCGAACCGCAAGCACCGCCGGTCTGGATGATGGGGCCCTCGGCGCCAAACGGGCCTCCGGTGCCGATGGCCAGCGCGGTCGCCAGCGGCTTCAGAATCGCCACGCGGAAGCGCATGCGGCTCTGCCCGAACAGCACCGCTTCCATCGCCTCGGGAATGCCGTGGCCTTTCAGGGTGGGCTCGAAAAAGTAGATCAGCAGCCCGACCACGAGCCCGCCGGCAGCCGGGATCAATATGACCCAAAAACCCACATGATTGTGCGTGGGATAGCTGATGGCGAACGAAAAGCGGCCATAGAAGAAGAGGTTCGTGAAGAAATAGATCAGCTCCAGCAGTCCCTGCGCCACCAATCCGCCGATGACGCCCACGAGCAGGGCGTAGCCGCAGATTTTGACTACCTGGGGCTCCAGCGCGACGCCGAATTGTTGATTGCCGCCGGGCGCCGGCTCCTGTCCATTGCCGGCCTCGGGAGTTGTATGTTTAGCCATCATGACTCCCCATTGCTTCAGGTCTTCTCGACCTCACGCCGGGCTCGGCACCGCCAGTTCGTCTTCGCTGACAGGTTCGAGATGCGGCTGAAGAAGCGTTTGCAGCACATCGGTCCTGGTCAAAATTCCCACCACCTTGTGTTTGTCTTCCACCACCAGCAGAGTGGGCTCACCGTCTTCGCGCAGCAGCAGGCGCAGCGCTTCGGCCAAATCCGTTTGCGGAGATATGCCGCCGGGATGCGGCTGCGTAATGTCGCGCACCGTCAGGGTGTTCCACTTCTCCGGCGGGACATGGCTCAAGGACCAAACACTGCATGTGCCGACGAGCCGGGCGCCATCGAAGACAGGAAAGACTTCATGGCGGGTATGCGGCGAGAGCATCGCCGCAAACTCCCGCAGGCGGAGAGAAACTGGCGCGAAGAGCACCTCGGTCTGCATCACGTCGCGCACCGCAATTCCCTTGAGGGCATGCGCCTTTACGGCCTCATGGAGACGCTGATCGCCCGAGGCCGAGGCATCGCCTGAAACCGCGTACGCAACGGCAGCACCGATGAGGCTGGGAATGATGAATGCGTGGCCGCCGGTGGCTTCGGCCACAAAGACCACGGCCGCCAAGGGAGTCTTGTATCCCGCGGCGATGAAGGAGGCCATGCCCACAGCCGCATAGAGCGCCAGCGACGGGCTATGCGCCACGGACTGCGCAAAGGCAACGCCGAACGACCCGCCGGTCAGGAACAGCGGCACGAACATCGCACTGACGCCGCCGGCGCCGAGCGTGAAGAGCGTCGCCGCCAGCTTCAAGACGCCGAAGAGAACCAGCTCCGTGGAACTGTGCGGATGCTGCAGGATCAGTCCCACCGCCTCGTAGTTCGGTCCAAGGGGAGTCAAGGGCCCGTTGTAAAAATGAACGAACGTCCATCCGCACAAGGCCGTGAGCAGGCCGCCAATGGCGAACTTGACCCAGTGCGGCGCGCGCGCATGCACGCAGAAGGCGCGCACGCGACGGAAGGTGGTGACAAACGCCATGCTCACCAGGCCGATCGCCAGGCCGAGCAGCGCGCACCAGAGCAGGTCGCGGCGCGTAAACGACGGCTCCGCGGCGAAGTTGAAGAGCGGGGCGCTGCCGAGGAATGAGCTGAGGGTCATGAACGACACCACCGAGGCGATCAGCGAGGGCAGCAGGGCCTCGTGCGCCAGATCGTCCTTGTACGGCATCTCCAGCGCGAAGACGATGCCGGTGAGCGGCGCGCGAAAGACAGCCGACATGCCCGCAGCCGCGCCGCAGATCAACAGGATGCGCCGGTCGCGCGCATCCAGACGGAATCGCCCGGCGCTTCGGAACCGCTTCCACAGCCACGAGCCGATGGCGCCGCCGCTATAAATGCCCGGTCCTTCGAGCGCCGCGCTGCCGCCAAAGCCCACGGTGGCGATGGCCGCCAGCAGCTTAGGCAGAAACGGCCGCATGTTCACGTCGCCCTGGTGCTCGTGATAGGAGCGGATGATTTCTTCCGTAGAGTGCTCGTTCGGGTCGGGAGTAAAGTGCTGCATGATCAGGCCGGCCGCCGCGCAGCCCATCAGCAGTCCCGGCACCATGGCCCAGTGATGGCGCAGATAGAAGCCCAGGATGGCCGGCCACATGCGGTCCAGGATGATGATTACAATCGCCGTGGTGATCAGCCCCGTGACCACTCCGACGAGGGGGGCAATCACCAGCCACTTGCGCAGATCGCGCGCGTAGATCGCGGACAGGTCTTCGCGCACCAGCGACGTATACTTGCGCAGCAGACGATGGCGGAAAATGCCGCCCTCTTGTTGAACTTTCCGGTTGTTTGCATTCATCGGTGTTTCCGGCAGGGCTCCTGAATATGTGGATCCATGCAGGCGCCGTACAAGGGCGCAATTGCAGGCCTTCCGCGCTCAGAATTGCTGGCGCAGGCGCTTCACTTCCTCGTGATGGAGCAGGGAAAGCTTCCTGAGAATCTCTTCGCCTCGCTCCGTCAGCGAAACCACCACCACCCGCCGGTCCGTTGCGTCTTCGGCGCGCTGCACCAGGCCGCTCTGCACGGCGCGGTCCACCAGCCCCACCACGGAGTTGTGCTTCTCCTGCAAAAACTCCGCGATCTCGGAGATGCTGGCCTTGCCGGCGCCTGTAAAGCCGGCAATGCCAAGCATCATCTGGTGCTGTTGCGGCGTGATGCCGCAGGCGCGGGCCGCATCCTCGCTGAAGCGCAAAAACCTGCGCAGCTTGTGGCGGAAATCCGCCAGTTCCCGGAACATCTCTTTGTCTCTGGAGTTCATGGTTCGCATTTCTCGGGCAGGCGCCATCGCTCAGGGCGGCGCTTTCCGGCATTCATTATATCCTGATGCGATAGAATCGCAGAGCGATGCAAATTTGGCATTTTCCGGCGGCAAGCCCCTTCAGCCGGATCAAGCCCGGGGCTTACGGACGCTGCGCTACCATGAAAGAAAAGGGAAACGAGGCTCGAGTATGTTTGTGGTGGTATGGCAGTTTGAGATCGCCGAGGAAAAGATTGCCGCTTTCGAGGCTGCCTATGGGGCGGACGGCTCCTGGGCGCAACTGTTCCGGACTTCGCCCAAGTACCTGGGCACGGAGCTGCTGCGCGACGCCTACGTTCCCGGCGCCTACCTCACCATCGACCGCTGGGCCAGCGAGGACGATTTTCGCGCCTTTCGCAAGGAGCACGACCGGGAGTATGAGGCACTGGACCGCTCCTGCGACGACCTGACCGGGCGGGAAACGCGCATTGGGGCGTATACCGTATAACACCCGCGCCATCTGAGGCGCGGCGGCGGCGGTGCGGCTATTGGAGGGCGGAAGGTTCCGGGATGCCAGAGCAGCAGGGCGCGCCTCAACTTTTCCCTTTTTTTCGCTTTTTCTACTATTCATCGCCTGTCCCATCCTGCTACAATCCGACTCGAATCCAATGCAAGCCTGCGCCGTTTCCTGGAACGAAAAAGCCGAGATGCGCCGGGCAATTTCTTTATTTTGAAGGAGCCACCATGGCCATCGCCGACGACCGCGCCAAAGCTGTAGAACTAGCCCTTGCACAGATTGAAAAGCAGTTTGGCAAGGGATCGATTGTCCGCCTCGGCTCACGGGAGGCGATCCTGCCCATTGCGGTCATCTCCACCGGGTCGATCAGCTTCGACGCGGCGCTGGGGGTGGGCGGCATTCCGCGCGGCCGCGTTACTGAGGTCTTCGGGCCGGAGTCGTCGGGCAAAACCACCATTACTCTTCAGGTGATCGCGGAAGCGCAGCGGCTGGGCGGGATGGCGGCCTTCGTCGACGCCGAGCACGCGCTGGACCCGGGTTACGCCAAAAAACTCGGGGTGGACACCGACAACCTGCTGGTTTCACAGCCTGATAGCGGCGAGCAGGCCCTAGAGATTACCGAGGCGCTGGTGCGCTCGGGCGCCATTGACGTGCTGGTGGTCGACTCGGTGGCGGCGCTGGTTCCCAAGGCCGAGCTGGACGGGGAAATGGGCGACTCGCACGTCGGCCTACAGGCGCGGCTGATGTCGCAGGCGCTGCGCAAACTCACGGGCACGGTCTCGAAATCGCGCACCGCCCTGATCTTCATCAACCAGATCCGGGAGAAGATCGGCGTCATGTTCGGCAATCCGGAAACCACCACCGGCGGCCGCGCCCTCAAGTTCTACTCCTCGGTGCGCATTGATATCCGCCGCATTGCCGCCGTGAAGGAAGGCGACCAGGTGGTCGGTTCGCGCACCAAGGTCAAGATCGTGAAGAACAAAGTGGCCGCGCCCTTCCGCGAAGCCGAGTTCGACATTCTTTACGGCGAAGGCATCAGCCGCGAAGGCGACGTGCTGGATCTGGCCGTAACCCATAACATCGTGGAAAAGTCCGGAGCGTGGTACAGCTATGACGGCGAGCGCATCGGCCAGGGCCGCGAAAACACCCGCAGCTTCCTCAAGGAACACCGGGATGTCTTCGCCAAGATGGATGGCGAGCTGCGCAAGAAGCTGAATATCGGCGCCGCGAAGGTTGAGGTGCCGGAGGTGCCCGCCGCCGGCCCGGCAGAGGCCAAGGAGGCTGTCCGCAGCCGCAGAGGGTAATTCTCTTCGCGCTGGACGAATTTCCGCAATCCGGGGGCAGGCTGATCCTTCATAATCCTTGCAATCAGCATCTGTTGAATGGACATCAAGTTCTATATCTGTAAGCATATCGGCAATTTTTCCCTTGGTTTTGTCCCATCAAATCGGGACCGTACGACCGCACGGAAAATGATTTTGATGCTCGAAGATTGAACGCAAGGCGGCGTCGCCGCAGGCCGGATATCTATGCGATTTTTATGCCTGCATCACGGGGACATATTCAGCGAACAGCTCTGGTCCGGCATCCCGCTGAACATCATGAAGACGCTGAAGGCGCAGGGACACGAGGTTGTTGCCGTCGGCAACCTCAGACCGGGCGCGACCCTTCGGGGCCGCATCAAGGGACAACTATACAAGAGGCTCTTCCGCAAGCTCTACCTCATCAATCGCGACCCGCTTACAGCGGCCGCACGAGCCCGGGACGCCAACCGGCGCATCCGCGCGGCCGGAAAGGTAGACGCGATCATCGCCACCCAGCTTGCCGATGCGGCCTTCATCGAGGTGGAGGCGCCGATCATCACCGTGCACGACGCCACCTGGATCCAGCTTCTGGACTACTACCCGGGATACGAGCGCAGCGGTTACGCCCCGGAAACGATCGCGGGCGGAATCGCCCTCGACAAGATGGGGCTGGAGCGGGCGGCGCATTGCATCTTTGCCTCCGAGTGGGCTGCACGGAGCGCCCACAAAGACTACGGAATTCCGCGATCCAAACTGAGTGTGGCCTCGCTGGGGGCCAATCTGCCCAGGATTCCCTCGCGGGAAGAACATCAATCTTGCCTGGAGCGGCGGGGTACGGGCGCCTGTAAGTTTCTCTTCCTTGGCTTGGAGTGGCAGCGGAAGGGCGGCAGGACGGCCGTTGCAATTCTGGATGAATTGAAGCGGCGCGGGCTGCCGGTTGAGTTGCACGTCGTGGGCTGCACGCCTGAAGGCGAAATGCCCGCCTTTGTGCGCAGCCACGGCAGGCTCTGGAAGAACGACCCGCGGCAGGCCGAAGAACTCGTCAACCTGTTCGAGAACGGCGATTTCTTTCTTCTTCCCACGCGCGCGGAGTGCTTCGGCCTGGTCTTCTGCGAAGCCGCGGCTTACGGACTGCCGGTGATTACCGCCGACACCGGTGGCGTGGCGGAAGTGGTCTCAGCAGATTGGGCCATTGCGAAGCCGTTGCCGATTCCGATCGCTGAATACGCGGACTGGATCATGGAGCACTATCGCGACCGGGAGAAGTATGCGCGCGCAAGCCTTGCGGCGCGCGAGGCCTTCGAGCAAAGGCTCAATTGGAATGTGCTTTGCCATCACATTGCGCAGGTTGCCGGGCGGTTGCAGGGAGATCCAGCGTCCCACCAGGCATCCCAGCAGCCGCGTGCGTAAGGGGCCGCATGGAGGCCGCACCTCCGTTACCGGCCGTTGGCCGGCCGGGTCAAGCGTTTGGCGGCCAGTTGGCTCACCACTTCGCCCGCTTTCACCATCTCGTGAACGGCATGGCCCTTTTCGGCCAGCGCGCCGGTCGGGCAGGCCTGCACGCATTTTCCACAACTGGTGCAGTTTCGCGACGCGCCCCATTCTTCATCGAGGTCGCAGACGATGTGCGAATGAATGCCCCGCGAGGCAACCGCCCACACGTTGGCGCCTTCAATCTCGGCGCAGACCCGCACGCAGCGCGTGCACAGGATGCAGCGGTTGTGATCGAAGACAAAACGGGGGTGCGTCATGTCCACCGGCAGCTGCGGATTGTTGTAGGCGTAGCGCACATGGGTGACGCCCAGCCGCTGCGCCAGCGATTGCAGCTCGCAGTGGCCATTGGAGACGCACGACGAGCAGATGTGGTTCCGCTCCACCAGCAGCAGCTCCACGGCCATGCGCCGGTAAAGCGTGAGCTTGGCGGACGCGGTCCGGATCGACATGCCTTCCTGCACCGGCGTGCTGCAGGCCGGCTGCAAGCGGCCGGTGCCGGTCAGCTCCACCACGCACACGCGGCAGGCGCCGACCGCGCTCAGGCCCTGCAGATGGCAGAGCGTGGGAATCTCTTTTCCGTTGGCGCGGGCCACGTCGAGGATGGTTTCGCCCTCGCGCGCGGTCACCAGCTCGCCGTCAATGCGGACGGAAATGGTTTTGTTCGGCACCAGCTCGCTCCTTTCTCAATCCGCCGGGTGCGCGGCTCTGCCGGCCGCTTTCATGACGCGCCGTTCGCGGTCCGCAGATCGCAGCGCAGGCAGCGCCGGCACTCTTCGAGCGCCTCTTCAGCCGACAGCCCGGCGACCACCTCCTGCTGCGACTGCAGCCTGACCGCTGCCGGCAGCGGGCGCGCCGTGTGACGGCGGATGGGGCTGGGCTCGCCCGGCGCCTGTCTTCGGTAATCGAATTCCGGAAACAGCCGCTGCCACCGCTCGCCGGCGTCCGGCGCCGCGGCCATCAGGCGCTCGTCGATCTTGCGCGCCGCCTGCTTGCCTCCGCTCATCGCGTTGGCGACGTTGGACGCGCCGGTAATCACGTCGCCGCCGGCATAAAAGCCCGCCCGGCTGGTCTCCTGAGTGAAGCGGTCGACGGTAATGGTGCCGTCATCCTTCAGTTCCAACCCAGACGCGCGGCAAAAATCCAGGTCGAAGGTCTCGCCCACCGCCAGAATTACGGTGTCGCACTCGAAGCGCTGCACCTCGTCGGTCGGGAACGGGCGCCTGCGCCCTGAGCGGTCGTACTCGCCCAGCCGCGTCTTCACCAGCTCGACGGCCTTCACGTTGCCTTCCGCATCGCCGAGGATGCGGTGCGGCGCAACCAGAAAGACAAAGCGCACGCCCTCTTCCTCGGCCGCCTGAATCTCCTCGTCGATGGCGGGCATGTCGCCGCGGTCGCGCCGGTAGAAGATGGTCACGTCGGCGCCCATGCGCAGCGCGGTGCGCGCCGAATCGATGGCCGCGTTGCCGCCGCCGATGATTGCAACCCCCCTGCCGATGGCCGCCGGCTGGCCCCGCGCCACCGATTCGAGAAACGGCAGGGCTGGGTAGACATTCTTCAGCTCGGTTCCCGGCAGATAGAGCCACGATTCCTTCCACGTCCCGATGGAGAGAAACGCCGCGTCGAAGCTGCTCGCCAGCTCGTTCAGGGGAAGCTCGAAGCCCACCCGCGTGTTGAACGCCATCTTTACGCCCACGCCTTCAATCAGATCCAGTTCGCGGCGCAGAACGGCCTTGGGCAGCCGGTACTCGGGAATGGCGAAGCGCAGCATGCCGCCCGCTTCGCCGCGCGCTTCAAACACCGTTACGTCATGTCCCAGCATGGCCAAGTAGAACGCGGCCGTCAGTCCCGTCGGCCCGGCACCGGCCACGGCCACCTTGCGTCCGGTCGGCGGCAGTTTGCGGGCGCAAACGCGCTCCAGCATCGCCGCAAAGCGGTCGGACTGGTAGACGGCATCAGCGATATAGCGGTGCACCTCGCGCATGTTCACCGGCTCGTCGAAGGACTGCCGGCGGCAGCGCGCGTCGCAAGGATGCTGGCATACGCGGCCTGTCGAAGCGGGCAGCGGGTTGTCGAGGATAACCGACTCGAAGGCGTCTTCCAGACGGCCCTCCTGGTACAGCTCCAGGAAGCGCGGAATGTTCATGTGCAGCGGGCAACTGTTTTCGCAGGGCGACAGCGCCAGCTCATGACACACGCCGGCCGGGCAGCGGTGGGCAAGAATGTGGTCTTCGTACTCGTCGCGGAAGTGGCGGAGAGTGGTCAGCACGGGGTTGGGCGCCATCTGCCCCAGGCCGCAGAGCGAGCACTCGCGGATCATGCGGGCCAGCTCGTCGAGCAGGGCCACGTGCTCCATGGTTCCGCTGCCTTCCGTGATGGCAATGAGCATGCGCATGGCCTTGTCCAGCCCCACGCGGCAGGGGACACACTTGCCGCAGGACTCCGAGTGGGTGAACTCAATGAAGTAGCGCGCGATGTCGACCATGCAATTGTCTTCGTCCATTACGACCATGCCGCCCGAGCCCATGATCGATCCGAGCTGCGCCAGGTTCTCGTAATCGACGGGTGTATCGAACATCTCGGCGGGGATGCAGCCGCCCGAAGGCCCGCCGGTCTGCACCGCCTTGGCGCGCCGGCCGGCGACCACGCCTTCGCCGATGTCGTAAATGAAGGTGTTGAGCGGCGTGCCCAGCGGCACCTCTACCAGCCCGGTGTTGCGCACCTTGCCCACCAGCGAAAAGACCTTTGTCCCCGGGCTCTTGGCGCTGCCGGTCTCGGCAAACCACGCCGCGCCGCGGGTCACGATGGGGGCGATGTTGTACCAGGTTTCCACATTGTTGATGTTGGTCGGCTTGCCCCACACTCCGCTTTCGGCGGGGAACGGCGGGCGCGGATGCGGGCGGCCAGCCCGGCCCTCCAGCGAGGCGATCATGGCTGTTTCTTCGCCGCAGACAAAGGCTCCCGCGCCCTGCACGATCTCGATATTGAAGTTGAAGTTGCGTCCCAGAATGTTGTTGCCCAGCAGGCCGTATTCACGCGCCTGCTCGATGGCGCGGGTCAGGCGGCGCACGGCCAGCGGATAGTCGGCGCGCACGTAGACGATGCCTTCGGTGGCGCCCATCGCATAGCCGCCGATGATCATGCCCTCCAGCAGCGCATGAGGGTCGCCCTCAATTTCATTGCGGTTCATGTAGATGCCGGGATCGCCCTCGTCGGCGTTGCAGATGATGTACTTGGCGTCCGACCTGGCCCTGGCCAGGAAGTCCCACTTGTTGCCGGTGAGGAAGCCCGCGCCGCCGCGTCCGCGCAGCCGCGATGCCTTTACCTGCTCGATGACGGCCTCCGGGCTGCTGCCGTTCAACACCTTGTAGAGCGCCCCATAGCCGCCCACGGCGATGTACTCCTCGATATCCGAGGGATTGATGAGGCCGCTGTTTCGCAGGACGATCTTCTTCTGGCTCTTGAAGAAGGGAAGGGTATCCCAGGACGGAATCTCCGCGTAGCCCTCCCCGTAGCGGACGAATCCAGTGATGTGATCCCACTCCTCGATCCTGCAGTAGGTCAGATCGGGCGGCATGGTCCCCGTTGCGAGGCTCTCCAGAATGCGCCCGGTGTCGTTGATGCGCACCCGGCCCAGCAGCACCAGCGGCCTATCGGGAAGGCGTACGCCCACCATCGGCTCCTGGAAACAGGAGCCGAAGCAGCCCACGCTCTTCAGCAGCACATCCAGCCCGTTGCGCTGAATGGCCTCGTTGAGCGCGTGATAGATCTCCTCGGCGCCACCGCCGCGGCCGCAGGTGCTCATGCCCACGGTGATGCGCGGCGCCTCCGGCGTGAGCCTGGCGAGGCCGGATTCGCGCACGGCGTTGAATGTGTCGATGTTCTCAATGCGCGGCATCATTTCCTCTCTCGCGCCCGGGCCCTCACTTCCCGATGCAGCGTGCGCTCGTTCACATGGGCGAGCACGCGGTGGTTCACCTCGACGACCGGCGCCATGGCGCACTGGCCGAAGCAGGCCACCGTGCGCAGCGTGAAACTGCGGTCGGGCGTAGCCAGCGCCAGCTTGTCGGCTTCGCCGGTTCCGCTCATGGCGTCCCAGTCCAGGCCCAGGTCAAGGCTCACCTTTTCCAGCAGGTCGCGTGATCCGCGTGTGTGGCAGGCAGTTCCGCGGCAGACGCAGACTACGTTTTCGCCCTGCGGCGTCAGGTTGAAGAGCGCATAAAAGGTGGCCACGCTATACACCTGTGCCGGAGGAAGGCCTGTTTTTTCCGCGATGTAGGCGAGGGCGGCGGCAGAAAGGTATTTGCGGGGATTAGCCTCCTGCACCATCTCCAGAATTCCCAGCAGCGCGCCGGGGCGGTTCCGCTGCGCGGCAATCGCCTGGTCGATCAGCAGTCTCTCGTGAGCGTCAGGGAGCCCGGCGGCATCATTGCGCATGATCCCTCCCTGCAGTGCGCGCCGGCGCCGATGCGCGCCGCGCAAACTCTCTTCACCGCACTTTGATCCCGATTGTGTTACGCCGATGTGCCTTTAATCACAGGCTGCTGTGATAGCCGGATCAATCACTTCCACAAGGGCGCCGCGGCAAGTTGCCCTCCGGGCGCAGATTGCCTGCGGCGGCGGGCCGTCAAAATTGCCGCGCGATCCCGACCGGCTGCGCTATGCTGTTCGTTATGCACGGCTCCTTCCCCGTCGGCATGAGGAGAATGGAATGGGCCACTATGTTCTCTCCGTTAACGGCGCGCGTGTGCGTGTCGATGCTCCCGACAGCGAACCGCTGCTGTACGTGCTGCGCAACCGCCTGCACATGACCGGGACCAAGTACGGCTGCGGCGAAGGCCAGTGCGGCGCCTGCACGGTGCTGCTCGACGGCCTCGCCATGCGTTCGTGCCTTATCCCGCTCTCGGCGGCGGCCAAAACCACGATCGTCACCATCGAGGGCCTGGAAGAAAACGGCAAGCTCTCCGCCGTGCAACAGGCATTCCTGGATGAAGGCGCCATGCAGTGCGGTTACTGCACCACCGGGATGGTGATGAGCGCCACCGGGCTGCTGCGCCAGACGCCGCATCCCACCGACCAGCAGATCGAGATGGCCATGAACGGCAACATCTGCCGCTGTGGCACCTATCCGCGCATTGTGGCCGCGATCCGCCGCGCCGAGTTGTCCGGGGAGGCCGTCTGATGAGCGCACGCAACGCCTTTGAGGTTGAGTTTTACGAGGGCGGCTGCGCCGATGCGCAGGGCACGCTCCAGTTCGACCGTCGCGCCTTTCTCAAGCTCTTCGGCGGCGGCCTGCTCATCGGCCTGGCGCCGGAAGTGCCGTGGGCGCAGGAATCCGGCGGCGGCTTCCGCCGCCACGTACTGCCCAAAGACATCAGTGCCTGGCTGCACATCGGGGCCGACAGCCATGTGACCATCTTCACCGGCAAGGTTGAAGTCGGCCAGAACATCCGCACTTCGCTTGCCCAGCAGGTGGCCGAAGAGCTGCGTACGTCCTTCGATTCCATCTCCATGGTCATGGGCGACACCGCCCGCACGCCGTGGGACATGGGCACCTTCGGCAGCCGCACCACGCCGACCATGGGTCCGGAGCTGCGCAAGATGTCCGTGGCCGCGCGCCTGCTGCTGGTGCAGATGGCCGCCGAGCGCTGGCATGTGGATGCCAGCAGCCTTGAAGCCGCCGGCGGCAAGGTCACCGATCCCGCTCATGCGCGCTCACTCACCTATGGCGAGCTGACCGACGGCAAGGATCTGGTGAAGATCGTCACTGGCGAGGAGCCGCTGACGCCGGCGACCGAGTGGAAGATCGCCGGAACCTCCGTGCCCAAGGTCAACGCGCGCGACTTCGTCACCGGCAAGCACATCTTTCCTTCCGACGTGACGCGCCCCGGCATGCTGTTTGGCGTGATGGTGCGCCCCGCCGGCTATAACGCCACGCTGGAATCGCTGGACACCAGCGGGGCGGAAAAGCTGCCCGGCGTGCAAATTGTGCATGAGGGCAACTTTATCGCCGTGGTCGCACCCGACCACAACACCGCGCAAAACGCCGTCTACGCCGTCAAGGCCAAGTGGAATGTGCCGCCGCAGCCCTCCAATGCCGAGCTGTTCGCCATCCTGAAAAAGGGCGAGGGCAATGGCCGCGGTCCCGACTATGTCTCCGGCTCTGTGGAACAGGGGCTGGCCGGCGCGGCGTTAAAGTACGACCAGGAATACACCGTCCAGTACATCCAGCACGCGCCGCTTGAGCCGCGCGCCGCCCTGGCGGAGTGGAACGGGCCGCACCTGACGGTGTGGACCGGAACGCAGCGGCCCTTCGGCGTGCGCGACCAGCTCGCCGAAGCCTTCAACATGCCCGCCGAGCAGGTGCGCGTTATCCAGCCCGACATGGGCAGCGGCTACGGCGGCAAGCACACCGGCGAAGCGGCCGTGGAAGCCGCGCGCATGGCCAAGGCCGTGGGCAAGCCCGTGGAAGTGTGCTGGACGCGCTGCGAAGAGTTCACCTGGGCCTACTTCCGCCCGGCCGGCGTCATCGACATCCGCGCCGGCGCCACGCGCGACGGCAAGCTGATGGCCTGGGAGCATCACAACTACAACTCCGGGGCCGCGGCCATCGGCACGCCCTACGACGTGCCCAACCAGCTCATTCAGTTCCATCCCGCCGATTCGCCGCTGCGCCAGGGCTCATACCGCTCGCTGGCTGCGGCGGCCAACAACTTTGCCCGCGAGTCGCACATGGACATGCTGGCGCACCAGGCCGGACTTGATCCGCTGGAGTTTCGGCTCAAAAATCTGAGCAACCCGCGCATGAGGGCGGTGTTGCAGGCCGCCGCCGAGCGCTTCGGCTGGAGCCGTGTCAAATCCACGCCCCAGCGCGGCTACGGCATCGCCTGCGGCACCGACAAGGGCGGCCACGTGGCCACCTGCGCCGAGATCGACATCGACGCGAAGAACGGCAAGCTCCACATCCGCCGTGTGGCGCAGGCCTGGGAGTCAGGCGCCATCATCAATCCCGAGGGTTTACACAACCAGCAGATGGGCGCCATCGTGCAGGCCATCGGCGGCGCGCTCTTCGAGCAGATCCTCTTCGCCAACGGCCGCATTCTCAACCCCTACTTCCGCGAGTACCGGGTGCCGCGCTTCAGCGATGCGCCGCAGATCGACATCGTGCTTCTGGACCGCAAGGATCTGCCCTCGGCTGGCGCCGGCGAGATCGGCCTCATCGGCCTGGCGCCCGCGGTCGGCAATGCCTACTTCGCCGCCACCGGCGTCCGTTTGCACCAGATGCCGATGGCGCCCAAGCGCAGTTAGAAGCTCAGGCAGAGGCCGCGGGAGAGGCAGTCTGGACGCAATGCGACCGGGCTGCCGGACCTGGGCCGGACTCTCGCGCTATGCTGGTGGCACGATGCGCATCATTGCCGGACGATTCCGCTCGCGGACGCTGGAGGCTCCGGCGGGAATGGCTACCCGCCCCAGCAGCGACCGGCTGCGCGAAACCCTGTTCAATGTGCTCGTCCCGCGGATCGAAGGCGCCGCGTTCCTCGACCTCTACGCCGGGTCGGGCGCGGTGGGGATCGAGGCATTGAGCCGCGGCGCGGCCAGTGTGGTCTTTGTGGAGCGCGCGCCGGCCGCCCTCAAAGTTCTGCGCGGCAACCTGGCCCGGCTGGGCATCGATACGGGATTCCGTATCGCGCCCGGCGCGGCAGGCGCTTATCTGCGCCGGGCGCGCCAAGGCCGAGCGGCCGGCTTCAAGCTGGTCTTTCTCGATCCTCCCTACGACGCCGGCGAGGAATACGCGGCCACACTAGGCCTGCTGGGCGGCGCGGCGGCCGGCATGCTGGAGGCGGATGCGCTCGTCATCGCCGAGCACCGGCGCAAGCAGCAGCTTGAGCCGGCCTACGGCCGTCTGCATCGCGTGCGCCTGCTGGAGCAGGGTGATGCCGCCCTGAGCTTTTATGAAGTGGCGGCCGCGATTTAGGGCCCGCTCCGCAAGATGGAGCGCAAATGCGCGCCATGGATGACACCGGCGGAGGAACAGAATCCGCATCCAGTCGAGTGGTAGAAAATGTTCAGGATTCCGGCGGGCGAACTAACCGCCGGGGGAAAATTCCGCCATCCGGTCGTGACCGGGATGGTAGATCCTTTCTTAATTGGCAAAAGTGCTTTATTAGCTGGCAAAGACTCGGCAAGCTTTGCAAGAATGGTTGCTAATCGCCGGTAAGGAGAATCACTTCCAAGTTCATTGACAGAGGCTGGAAGTAGGTTAAGAATGGCGGGTTGTAGCAAGCCGAATCATTTCATGCGGTCTGATGGAGGAGGAAACGTGAGAAGTAGTTTGAAGTTGAAGGCCCTGAGCGCAATGTTGCTTTTGGGCGCGGGGTTTTTATTGGCTGGTTGTAAGTCGGCACCGCCTCTGACCAAAGCGGAGGCGCAGACATTAATCCAGGCTAAGTACGATCAGGCTCCTCCGAGTCACCTTACAATCGTTGTGAATGACCTGGGCATGAGACAAGGCGCTGCCGCCGGTTACTGGAAGCGGACGCTGATCTTTCCCAACCGTTACTGGGCCAACTTTGAGCTGACCCCCGAAGGCCAGAAGCTGGTCACGCTGCAGGGGGGAGGCAAGGAAATTAAGTGGCGGCCCATGAACCCCACCGACTCGCACTTTACGGTCACCCTGACCACAACAGCCGCCAATCGTTTGAAGGTGCTCAGCATCAGCAACATCGCACCTGAAACGCTGGCGGGCGCAAGCAAAGCCATGGGCGTCGACTACGTCGAGGGCGTCAGCTTTAAAGGCCTTCCTGCTCCCCTGGTTCAGATCGGCCAGAATCCCGGCAACCAGTTGAGCACGCAGCGCCACGCGGACTTTGCGCTGGTGAACGGAGCCTGGAAGCTGCAGTCGATCGAATAAGAGCGGAAGGCGGAGAAACCTTCCGTACTACATCCTGGCAGGCGGCCGCGCAGCAGGCCCTTGACGCGCGGCCATATCCGGAGCTAGGGTGGGCTTACACGGGAAAGGAGGTTGATCCAGCCAAATGCAAAGTGATTTATGCAGTTTCTTACGTGAGGTGACTGAGGCCTGAGGCCCTTGCGCCCCAGCCCCGGAAATCAACTCGGCGGAGGCTTCTCCGTCATGGCTCCGGTCGTCGCGGATGCGCGAGGGCCCCAGTCCAATCCCAACAGATCACCGGCGACGGCCTGAGAACACTCGTTCTCAGGCCGTTGTTGCCTAAGGAGATAGCGCGCAAGTGAAAGATCGGCGCGAAGGCTGTTCTTGCGGCTTTCAGCGCGCACGCTGCGGCGCGGCGCGAAAGCAGCGGCGGCAGCCTCCGCCGTATCCCACAGAAAAAGAGGCACAATGATCCAATTCATCATGCACGACTGGCGGCAGATCCTTTGGTCTGCCGGAGGTCTGGGCGCGGCGATCGGGATCGGGTTTCTGGCCCGGGCTGTCGTTTTCTGGGCGCTGCAGGAGGTTGACCGCCGGAAAGGCAGCGCGCTCGGCCATTCTCTGGTAAAGCACGGCCAAGGCCCTTCGCGCTGGATCTTTCCGCTTCTGGCCGTACTCTGTGTGCTGCCGGGCCTTCCGCTGGCGCCGCGCCTCATGTCGGCGCTGGAGCACATCACCGGCATCGGCCTCATCGTCGCCGTTTCCTGGCTCGCCATCCTCCTTGTCGACGTCACCGCCGACATGCTTGCCAGCCGATACCGCGTCGACGTAGCCGACAACCTGGTGGCCCGGCGCATTCAGACGCAGTTTCAGATGCTGCATCACATCGTGGTCGTGCTGGTTTCGGTGGTAGGGCTGGCGATCATCCTCATGACGATCCCCGCCATCAGGCATATCGGCATGAGCCTCCTGGCTTCGGCGGGCCTGGCCAGCCTGGTCGTCGGCATGGCCATGAAGGGCACTCTCGCCAACCTTATCGCCGGCGTGCAGATCGCCTTCGCCCAGCCTTTTCGCATGGGCGACGCGGTGGTGATCCAAGGCGAGTGGGGATGGATCGAGGAGATCGGCACCATGTACGTGGTAGTCCGCATCTGGGACCTGCGCCGGCTGGTGATCCCACTATCCTATTTCCTTGACAACTCTTTCCAGAACTGGACGCGCACGAACGCCGAACTCCTCGGTCACTGCTTCATCTACACCGATTACACGGTTCCGGTGGATGCGCTGCGCGCCGAGCTGCGCCGCATCTGCGAAGCCTCGCCGCTGTGGAACCGCAAGGTGTGCGTTCTCCAGGTCTCAGATTGCGAGCAGAACACGCTGCAGTTGCGCGCGCTCATGGACGCCCGCAATTCCGGCGAGGCATGGGACCTGCGCTGCGAAGTGCGCGAAAAACTCGTCGATTTTCTGCAGAAGAACTATCCGGGAAGCCTGCCGCGCTATCGCGGGGAGTTTCAGGGCGCCGCCAAAGACCGCGCCTTGCAGGGGCCGGAGCCGGCGCTGGGAGCAAATGCCGGCCGGTAAGCGGATCCGCCGGTGGTGGCCGGAACGCAACGGGCGAAAGAGCGCTTCGCTCCATCCGTAGCAAACCGGCTTCCTGTCTCATCGTGGATGACTTATGCGCTCCTCGATGCCGTAAAATCGGCCTAAGCATGAAGTGTCCTTATTGCGGTTTCGGTCAGGACCGGGTGGTGGACTCGCGCGAAAGCAAAGAGGCCGACTCGATCCGGCGGCGGCGGGAGTGCGAAAAGTGCGGCCGGCGCTTCACCACCTACGAGCGCATCGACGAGATCCCTTACATGGTGGTGAAAAAGGACGGGCGGCGCGAGCGCTTCGACCGCCAGAAGGTGCTCAACGGCCTGCTGCGCGCCTGCGAAAAACGGCCGGTGCCCTCCAGCACGCTGGAAAGCATTGTGGACTCCGTGGAGAGCTTTCTGGTGGATGCGCCGGAGCGTGAGCGCACCACCCGGGAGATCGGCGAGCTGATCATGCAGCACCTGAAAGGCCTGGACACGGTCGCCTACATCCGCTTTGCGTCGGTCTATCGCGACTTCAAGGATGTGCGCGAGTTCAAGCAAGAACTGGAAGACCTGCTGGAAGGCCATCGGACCCGGAAGGGCAAGACGCAGCAAGGGTAAACGCCGGCGAGGAGGTTGATGTTGCCATGCCGAATGAGATGCTAGATGAATCTGCGGAGCGCGGCGCCGCCGCTGGCGGAACACTCAGGCCGGAGCGAATCCGCGCCGCCCAGCAGCGCATGCGGCAAGCCGGGATCGATGCGTATATGATCCTGACGCACGACGACTACATCTATTTCTTCGGCGAAGACCGCTTTCAGCCCCGCGCCATTCTTCCCGCCCAGGGCCCGCCGATCGTAATCGCGTTTCGCGGCGAGGAAGAGGAGATCAAGGCCACTCTGGGCCTGTCCAAGGTCCGCGTCTTTGGCACCGTCGGCCAGCAGATCAAAGATGTTGTCGAGTCGATGCGCGAGATGTTTGCCGCCAAGCCCAATCCCGTGGTCGGCGTACAGATGTGGTTCGCCACGCCGGCCTTCCTGCTCACCATGTTTCAGAAGGCTAATCCCAAGCTCCAGGTCGTAGACATTGCGCCCGTCATGGACGAGCTGCGCATGGTGAAAGATCCTGAGGAGATCGGCCTGATGAGCAAGGCCGGCGCCATTGCCGCCACCGGCATGGAGGCTGCCGTGCGCACGCTCCGTCCCGGCGTCACCGAAAATGAGGTTGCCGCCGAGGCCGAGTACGCGATGCGCAAAGCGGGCGGATCGGGGACGGCAACACCAATCTTTGTCAACTCCGGCGTGCGCTCCGCCTGGCTGCATGGCTGCGCCACCGACCGCAAGATCCAGGAGGGCGATCTGGTCGTCGTCGATCTGGTCCCTGTGTACCGCGGATACTGCGCCAACTTATGCCGCACATTTGTGATGGGCGCGCCTTCCGAGACGCAGAAGAAGCTGTTCGCAACCTACAAGAGCGCGCAACAGGCCGGCATCGCAGCGCTGCAGATCGGCGCCCGCATGACCGACATCGACGCGGCGGCGCGCGCTGCCTTTCAGGCGGCCGGCTATGATGACTTTTTCGTGCCCGGCATCAGCCACAGCATTGGCCTCTCGTTCGAGGAGGCTCCGGCTCCCACCATCAGGCCCCAGCATGCAGCATTTCCACTCCGCGAGAATATGACTGTGACCGTGGGCCACTCCGTTCTTTCCGTCCCCGGTGTAGGGGGCGTTCGTCTGGAGGACACCTTTCACGTCACATCGAACCAGCCGCGGCCGCTGACCAGCTTTCCCGCCGAATTCGCCATATTTTAGCAATGATTTGAAGAGGAAAAGAATATATGAGTGAACAAAAGACTCACAAGGTCACACTTATCCCCGGTGACGGCATTGGCCCCGAAGTGACGCAGGCCGTGGTCCGCATCCTTGAAGCTACCGGCGTCCGGTTCGAGTGGGAGCGTTACGCCGCCGGCGCTGAAGCCTTCGAGATTCACGGCGAGTACATCCCCGCCGCGCTCTACGATTCCATCGAGCGCAACCGCGTGGCGCTCAAAGGCCCCGTCACTACTCCCATCGGCGGCGGCTTCAAAAGCATCAACGTCACGCTGCGCAAAAAGTTCGATCTGTTCGCCAACCTACGCCCCGTCCACATGCTGCCCGGCCTTGAGACCAAGTGGCCCGGCGTGGACCTGATCGTGGTGCGCGAAAACACCGAGGGCGAGTACGTGGGGCTGGAACACGAGGTCGTTCCCGGCGTGGTGGAGAGCATCAAGGTGATCAGCGAAAGAGGCTCGACGCGCATCGCTCGCTTTGCCTTTGACTACGCGCGCAAGCACGGCCGCAAAAAGATCCACGCCATCCATAAGGCCAACATCATGAAGCTCTCCGACGGGCTGTTTCTGCGCTGCGCGCGCAAGGTTGCCGAGGAGTTTCCCGAAGTTGTGTACCGCGAGCACCTGATCGACAACACCTGCATGCAGTTGGTCATGAATCCCTTCCAATACGACATGCTGCTGCTGGAGAACCTCTACGGCGACATCGTCAGCGACCTTTGCGCCGGCCTGGTAGGCGGCCTGGGCCTGGTTCCCGGGGCAAATCTCGGCACGGAGTGCGCCATCTTCGAGGCCGTACACGGCTCGGCACCCGACATTGCCGGCAAAGATGTGGCGAATCCCACGGCGCTGCTGCAGTCGGCCATCCTGATGCTGCACCACCTGGACGAGCCCGCCGCCGCCGACAAAACGCAAAAGGCGCTGGAGAAGGTCTACGCCGACCGCAAGATCCTTACCCGCGACGTGGGCGGAACGGCGGGAACCAGCCAGTTTGCCGACGCGATTCTGGCGGCCATGGCCGGTTAGAGGAATTCATGCATCGCCATTTTGACAGGATCGAGACGATTCTGTTCCCCAGCCTTGACTGTGGTCCCGGATTTTTCCATGATTATGGCCTCAGGTCCGTGCAATCTTCGCGGACCTCGGCCTCCCCAAGAGTGTCGGTAAATTACGGTTGTTAGCTAGAAAATCGCCGTCGCGGAGCTCTTCCCGGGATCGAGAAAGCCAGGAGGTTCGTGATGAAGGGTATTCCTTTTACCCTCTTGCTCGTCCTGCTCGGCACACCAATTCCCGTCTTCGCTGCTGAGCAGCTTGTTCCCGCAGGTTCTCTCCTCCAGTGCTCGATGTCAGAACCTAAGTTTTCATCCAAAACCGCGGCCGTCGGAGATCCGGTGCTCTGCCAGCTTGGCATGACGGCACTGGATGGGCCGGCCATTCTGCCCTTTAACAGCTATCTCGAGGGACGGTTCCAGGCATACAAGAACCCCGGCCACTTTGTGGGCAAAGGCTGGCTGCAATTGAGCTTCGACCGCATGTTCATCGAACCGGACACGGTGATTCCTGTTCAGACAAAGATCGTTAATGTATCGGGTTTCAACATTAACCGGCAGGGCGAGATCCTGGGCCGCGGCCATGCCGTCCGCGACACGGTGGAATGGATGATTCCGATTTTGTGGCCGATTGACCTCGTCATGTTGCCCCGACGCGGCCCGCGGCCGACGCTGGGGTCGGAGACAGAAATTACGCTGAAGGTGATGAACGACTTTGCGCTTCCGATGACGCCGCGGCCACGCCGTGATCGCGCAGGCTTGTTGCGCCGTCCGGCGTCGTATTCCAATCGACGACCAGCCGCCGCGCCCGCCCAGCCCATTCAGCAATCTGATGTTCCGCCAGCGCAACAGAGCGTGATTGCGGCATCCGCGCCAGAGGCACCGCCCTATCCGGAAGAATCTTTCCGGCCGGCATATTATGCGCCGCCGCCAGAGTATTACTACCCACCACCATCGGAGTATTACTATCAGCCGCGGCCGCAGTACTACTATCCGCCGGCGTACTATCCGTATCCGGAGGGTCCGGGTTACGGCTCTCCGTACGGGCCCTGGAACGCGCCATAAGAACGCCGCGTGTGGCAGCAAGTTTTGCCCGCGTGAACCCGCAATGAGCAGCGATTGAGGTTGGTCACAGCGGGCGGAACACTGCTTTCCGCGGCAGATTGCGGGAGGGATGAGCCGCCGCTGGCGGGCCCTCGGAAGCGCGCTCTGGAAGAGACGGGATTCCGGGCTGGATGACCCTGCCCGCAGCCTCCAGACTGATGCTCTTTGCGCTCCTCCTCCTGTACACTGGAGTGTACAGGTCATGACAAAGAAATACCCCATTGGTATCCTCGGTGCGACCGGCATGGTCGGCCAGCGTTTCATCCAACTGCTTGAAAACCACCCGTGGTTTCAAATCACCTGGCTGGCGGCCAGCGACCGCTCCAGCGGCAAGCTTTATGGCGAAGCCGCCAAGTGGCGTCTCGATACGCCCCTGCCCGAACAGATCGCCGGCATGACTGTTTCGCCAGCCGATCCCGCCGGCGCGCCGAAGATCATCTTTGCCGCGCTTGATGCTGCCTTTGCCCGCGAGCTGGAGCCGAAGTTCGCCAACGCGGGCTGCGCCGTGGTGTCGAACTCCAGCGCCTACCGCATGGCGCCCAATGTGCCGCTGGTGATTCCCGAAATCAACGCCGCGCACCTGCACCTGATCGAGGAGCAGCCTTCGCGCCGCGAGTCGGGCGGTTACATGGTGACCAACCCCAACTGCTCCACCATTGGCCTGGTCATGGCGCTCAAGCCCATCGAAGAGCGCTTCGGCATCGAGCGGATTATGGTCACGACCATGCAGGCCGTCTCCGGCGCCGGCTACCCCGGCGTGCCTTCCATGGACATTCTGGGCAACGTGGTGCCCTACATCGGCAGCGAAGAAGAGAAGATGGAGGCGGAGACGCTGAAGCTGCTGGGCCGGCTGGAGGGTCATGCCGTCACGCCGCTTGCGGCGCGCATCAGCGCGCATTGCAACCGCGTCGCGGTGGAAGACGGCCACACCGAGAGCGTGTCAATCCAGCTTGGCAACAAGCTGGGGCGGCCGGTTACGCACGAAGACATTCTGGCCGCATGGGACGAGTTCCGGCCGCTGGCAGGTCAGGAGCTGCCTTCCGCGCCGGACCTGCCCGTTCAGTGGGCGCCGCAGCAAGACCGGCCGCAGCCGCGGCTGGACCGCAACCGCGGCAAGGGCATGGCCGTTACCGTGGGCCGGCTGCGTCCCTGCAACGTGCTGGACTGGAAGTTCACCGTCCTCTCGCACAACACCATTCGCGGAGCCGCCGGCGCCGCCATCCTGAACGCGGAACTGCTGGCCAGTTTGGGCAAGCTTGAACCTGTTGCCGCCACCGCGGCCGGCGCTTAAAAGGCGCAATTGCGGCAGCCAGATGGCAACAAACAATGGGAATGCGCGCATGAATCTGGTGGTAATGAAGTTTGGCGGCACGTCGGTTGAGGATGCGGCCGCCATTGACCGCACGGCTAAAATCGTGGCCGGCCGCGTGGCCGCCGGCAAGAGCCCGGTGGTGGTGGTCAGCGCCATGGCCAAGGTCACGGACCAGTTGCTGCGCGCCGCCGCGTCTGCCGCACAGGGCGACCGCACCGGAGCACTGGCCATCAGTTCGCGGCTGCGCTCGCGCCATCGCGACACAACGGCGGAACTCGTCAAGAACCCGGCCGACTGCGCCGAGCTGACCACCTGGATCGATCAGAAGTTCGACTCGCTCGACGAGGTTTTGCGCGGGCTGGCGGCGATTCTGGAGCTCACGCCGCGCATCAGCGACCTGATCGTCAGCTACGGCGAGCGTCTTTCCAGCCGCATGGTGGCGGCCGCTTTTCGCGAGCGCGGCATTGACGCGGCGCATGTGGATGCGCGCCAGGTCATCATCACCGATTCGCAGTATCAAAAGGCTGTTCCCCAGGACCAGTTGATCGAAATCCGCGCCGCCGAAAAGCTGCGCCCACTGGCCGCCGAGGGTAAAGTGCCGGTGATGGGCGGCTTCATCGGCTCGAACGAGGCCGGCATCACCACCACCCTGGGCCGCGGCGGTTCCGACTTTACCGGCGCGCTGGTGGGCGGCGCGCTCGCGGCCGAAGCCATTGAAATCTGGACCGACGTCGACGGCATCATGACTACCGATCCGCGCGTCTGCCCCGATGCGCTGCGCGTTAAAGTCATCAGCTTTGAAGAGGCAGCCGAACTAGCCTACTTCGGCGCCAAGGTGCTGCACCCGGCCACCATCCTGCCGGCGGTCAAGAAGAACATCCCCGTGCTGGTGCTGAACAGCCGCAACGCAAGCTGCGAGGGCACGCGCATCATCTCGCTGGCGCCGCACTGCAAGAGCCCGTTCAAATCCATCGCCGTCAAGAAGAAGCTGAGCATCATCGACGTGGTGGCCAGCCGCATGCTGATGACGCACGGCTACCTGCGCCAGATCTTCGAGGTCTTCGACAAACACAAGTGCCCGGTGGACATGGTTTCCACCAGCGAAGTATCGGTCTCGCTCACCGTCGACTCCAACCAGCAACTTCCGGCCATCGCCGCCGACCTGAGCACGCTCGCCGACGTGAAATACGAGGGCAAGAAGGCGCTGGTCTGTTTGGTGGGCGAAGATATTCGCGGGCAGAACGGTATCGCCGCGCAGGTTTTTGCGGCCATCCGGCACATCAACGTGCGCATGATCTCGCAGGGAGCAAGCGAGATCAACATGAGTTTCATGATCGAGGAAGACGACGCCGATGAAGCCGTGCGCTCGCTGCACGCGGCGTTCTTCAAGGATCCCGATCCGGCGATTTTTGACGTCGAAGCGAGAAAGCAGCTTTTAGCTTCCAGCTCCTAGCTTCCAGCCGGAGTAACCACGAACCTGGTTGCCTCATCCTTGTCTGTCCGCCAAAGGTGGAGAGAATGCATCGGTGGCCACCAAGACTCACCACCCATCCTCTTTTTGCTAGGAGCTAGAAGCTAGCGGCTAGGAGCTGATTCATGCTGATTCTCATCCTTGGCCGGGGAAAGACCGGCAGCCTGGTGGCGCAGATTGCGCGGGAGCGCGGCCACGGCGTACGCACGCTCGACATCGACGAAAACCTGCACGCCTCGGCGCTGACCGCGCCCAGCCTGGCGGGCGTGGATGTGGTGGTGGACTTCACCACTCCGGAGGCCGCGGTCGAGAACATGCGCGCCGTGCTCTCGGTGGGCGGGCACATGGTGGTGGGCACCACCGGCTGGTATGCGCATGTCGAAGAGATGAAGGCTCTGGCCATCAAGCGCGGCGGCGGGCTCCTCTACGGAACCAATTTTTCTCTCGGCGTGCAAAAGCTCTTCCGGCTGACGGCCGAGCTGGCCCGGCTCGAAGGCTATGCATTTTCCATCGACGAGACGCATCACACCTCCAAACTCGACGCGCCCTCGGGCACCGCGCTGACGCTGAAGGAGATCATTCAGTCGGTGCGTCCCGGCATTGAGGTTCCCATCGCGTCGCACCGCATCGGTGACGCCAAGGGCGAGCACGTCGTGACTGCCAGGAGCGATCACGACACGCTGGAGCTGCGCCACGACGCGCAGAGCCGCCGCGGCTTTGCCCTGGGCGCGGTGCGCGGCGCCGAATGGCTGGCCGGAAAATCGGGCGCCTGGGAGTTCCGCGAGATCTTCGACCAGATATAGTGCCGGCCGCCGCCGCTATTTGCTGGCCGACACTCTGTGCACCCTGGCCGGCAGCTTCAAAAATTGCGATGGAGGCAGAGCGCGCGGCGTCATGCGTGCCATCAGAATCGCACCCCGGAAATAGTATTTGTGGTTGATCCGCATTCCCACTGACGAACGGCCCGGAAGCTGCGCCTTGAGCGTCAGCGGCCCTTCGCCCTGCAACTGGCCGTCCACGTAATTGCGCAGTTCCTTGCCGTTATAAACAGCCGTCACCACATACCACCTGCCCAGCGGGTGCATCAGCTTGCAGTTCAGCAGCGTGCGGTGCTGCGTGCCCGATGCCGCAAAGCTGTCCAGGCACCACTGCCCGTTGATCACGCGAACCTCGAAGAGCATCCGGTTGGTGGTATCCATGCCGGTGACGGGATTTTGCTCCTGGAGGTCAAAGAACCGCTGTGCGAACGGCCCGCCGTCGGGCCGGAAGATCACTTCCCACGTATACGTCGAGGCTCCGGCCAGCGGATGCTCGGGGACAATCAGCCCGTCGTTGACGCCGTTGAACCAGACCGCCTTCCCATAGGGCGTTGCGATCACGCGCGGATGCCCGAAGACCTGCGTCTTCAGTCCGTCGATTTTGTGGATATTGTCGAAGCGCCAGATCCGGGTCTGCGGAACTGCGGCGGCGGCGCTTTCCGCCTTTGCCTTCCCGGCTTGTCCCGCCGCCGCCCGCACTCCGATCAGCAGCACGCAAGCCAACAACAACGCAATAGAACTGCGGCACTTCCGCTTCATCCGACGCATAGCTTCCTCCTGGGGCTTGGGTTCAATTTTCCATGCTACAGCAGGCGGCGGGCGCCCGAGCCTGGCGGCGCATATCTGTCTGGCGCTGGCGTGGGAAGGGATGCCTGGTTCGTTATAAACTCATCTGTTATGGAAACGACAGGTTGCGGAACAGCGATCGTTACGCCATTCCGGGCGGACGGATCGATCGACGAGCCAGCGCTGTGGTCGCTGGCAAACTGGCAGGTCGAATCCGGCATCGACTTTCTGGTCGCGTGCGGATCCACGGGCGAAGCCGCCACGCTCGACGAGGAGGAATGGCTGCGCGCCGTGCGCATCGTGGTGGAGGCGGCCGCCGGCCGCGTGCCGGTATGGGCCGGCTGCACGCACAACTCCACACGCGCGCTGGTGCGCCAGGCAACCTTGCTGCGCAACATTCACGGCGTGGATGCCGTGCTTTCCGCCAATCCCTATTACAACAAGCCCACGCAGGAGGGCCAGTTCCAGCACTTCATGGCGCTGGCCAAGGCCGTCTATCCGTTGCCCGTCTGCGTTTACAACGTGCCCGGACGAACCGCCGCCAACCTTGAACCGGCCACGGTGCTGCGCCTGGCCACCGAGGCCCGTAACATCCAGGCCATCAAGGAGGCCAGCGGCAAGGTGACGCAGATTGCCGAGCTGGTGCACACGCTGCCGCGCGGCTTCAAAATCTTCTCGGGCGACGACAACCTGGCGCTGGCCGCCATCGGCGTCGGCGCACACGGGCTCATCAGCGTGGCCTCCAATGAAGCTCCCGCCGAGGTCGGCCGCATGATCCGCGCCGCGCTGCTCAACGACTGGACGCAGGCCCGCGAGATCGAGCGCAAATATGCGCGGCTCTTCGAGGCCAACTTCTGGGAGTCGAATCCCGGCCCGGTGAAGACCGTGCTCAACCTGATGGGCAAATGCGCGGACCATGTGCGCCTGCCGCTGGTTCCTCCCGCGGCCGGCACACACGCCCGGCTGGAACGCCTGGCCGGCGAACTGGGGCTGCTCAAATACGCTCCGTCGCCGGAAGGCGGCGTGGGGCTCTTCTAAGGCTGGTTGCCCGTCAGTCGCCGTTTACAATGCGCGATGCGCGGCCATAGGAGCCCAGATTGAAGGCATTGGCGTAGCCCATGGCGTTCAGCTTCTTTTTGGCCGCTCCGCTGCGCATGCCGCTGTGGCAGTGCAGCAGAAGAATCTGGCTCTTGTCCTTCACGCGGCGCGGCAGGCTGGATTCAATCTGGTCGAGCGGCAGATTGATGGCGCGGGGCAAGTGGCCGGAGCTGAATTCGTGCGGGGTACGCACGTCGATGATCAGGGCACCGTCTTTCAGGTGCGCCCGGGCTGCGCTTTCGTCGATCTGGCCCGAGCGCGTGATGATATAAAAAAGAATTACGACAACCGCAAAAACGGCGATGGCGATCCAATGCATATCTTCTAGCTTACCGTTTTTCCACTTGCCTTCGCATCCGCGCCTTGCTTCAGGCCCTGGCCACTTCCACCAGCACTGAATAGAAGGTTGCCCCGGCGCCCAGGTCGGTGAGACGTTCGCTGGTGAGCGCATTCACGTTTCCGCCGTCGGGGTGCAGCTTGGCCCAGTCCAGCCGCGCGGCCACTACGCCGCGGGGTACGCTGCCGTTGATCCGTGCCAGCAGCCGCAGCGAGCCGCGATCATTGAAGACGCGCACCGGGTCGCCGTCAGCGATGCCGCGGGGCCGGGCGTCATCGGCGTGCATCTCCAGGAGCCCGCCGCAGCGCGCTTCCATCTTGCGATGGCCTTCGAGGTGAGCGAAGGTGGAGTTCATGTAGTTGTCGGCCTTGCGGCTGAGGAATTCCAGCGGATAGCGTGCCGCGGCTTTGCCCCAGCGCGATTCCTCGGCCGGGTGGAAGGCCGGAAGCGGATCGAGGCCGGCGGCGGCCAGCTCCTCGGAGTAGAACTCGATCTTGCCCGAAGGCGTGGGAACCGTGCCCGATGCATAGGGCTGGAAGGGCTGCTGCGCGGGATCGCAATGGAAGGCGAGCGGGATGTGGCCCTGCTCCTCCAGGTCTTCCAGCGTGATGTGCTCCATCGCGGGGTTTGTGGAGCGGCCGTCAGGACCGATGCCGAGCGCCTGGCGGATCATCTCTTCCGGCGTATCGCGGAAGCAGGCTTCAGGAAAGCCCATGCGCTGCGCCAGTTGGCCGAAGAGCCAGACATTCGGCCGCGCCTCGCCCGGCGGCTCGATGGCCTGGCGGGAGAGCTGCACAAAGTAGTGGCCGTAAGCGCCCTGCACGTCGGTGTGCTCCAGAAAGGTTGTTGCCGGCAGGATGTAGTCGGCGTAGTCCGTGGTGTCGGTGAAGAACAGTTCGTGGACCACAGTGAACAGATCCTGGCGCGCCAGCCCGCGGCGCACGGCGTTCTGGTTGGGCGCCACGGCGCCGGGGTTGGAGTTGTAGACAAAGAGCGCCTTGACCGGCGGCCCATCATGCGGCGTTGTTCCCAGCCCGGTGAGCGCGCGCCCCAGGTTGGACATGTTGACGAGCCGTGCTGGCCGGCCGAGCGGCGAGGCCAGCGCGAGATCGGGCCGATCGAGCGCCTGCCGGTTCCAGGCGAAACCGCCCGAAGTGGAAAGCTGCGCGCCGCCGCCGCGATATTTCCATGCGCCGGTGAGCGCTGGCAGCATGGCGATGGCGCGCGCCGCCGTGCCGCCGTTTTCGCACCGCTGCACGCCGTAGTTCATGCGCAGGGCGGCGGGTTGCGTGGTGGCGTACTCGCGCGCAAGCTGTTCGACTTCGGCCGCCGTCATGCCCGTCCATGCGGCCACACGCTCGGGCGTGTACTCCCGCGCGCGCTCGGCAAGCTGCTCGCTGCCGTGCGTCATTGCGGCGATGTAGGCGCGGTCTTCAAGGCCCTCGTTGAGAATGACGTGCATCATCCCCAGCGCCAGCGCGGCGTCGGTGCCGGGGCGGATGGGGATGTGCCAGTCGGCCAGCGCGGCGGTGCGCGTGCGGTAGGGATCAATGACGATGAGCCGGGCGCCGTTGCGGCGGGCCTGCTCAATCATCGGCCACAGATGAATGTTGTTGCCGTGGATGTTGGCGCCCCAGGCAAGGATCAGCCGGGCCAGACGGAAGTCCTCCGAAACCATGCCGAGCTTCCTGCCGTAGACCAGATTCCAGGCCACGCCGCCGGCTTCAGAGCAGATGGTGCGATCAAGCCGGCTTGCGCCCAGACGGTGAAAGAAGCGGCGATCCATGGAGCCGTAGCCAAGCACGCCGATGGTGCCGGCGTAGCTGTAAGGCAGGATCGACTCGGGACCGTGCGTGTCGGCAATTTGCTTTAGCCGCGCGGCGATTGCATCCAGGGCTTCGTCCCAGCTCACGCGCTCGAAGACATCGTGCTCGCGCCCGCGGGGCTGCGGGCCTTTGGGCGCGCCGGGCTTGCGCTTGAGCGGATAGAGGATGCGCTCGGGCGCGTAGACGCGATCGAGATATTTAGCCACCTTGCCACACAGAAAGCCCTGCGTGAAGGGATGCGCGGGATCGCCCTGCACTTTAACGGCGCGGCCTTCGGCGTTGACGGTCACCAACACGCCGCAGGAGTCGGGGCAGTCGTGCGAACAGACCGTGTGGATCACGCGGAGGGCCGGGGACGTTGCGGCATGGGACATACCGTCATTGTATTTCGAATGTGGAGGAGGTGATTCGGCTTGCACACGATGGAGCTCGGGCAGCGGGCATGGGCAAAGAATCTTCCCGCAACGGCCGCGAATCAAACGAGGACAAAGATTTTTCGATCCCGTGGAGAAACCTCCCTTGCCCCTGTCAGCTCATGAAACTCACCATCTGAAGCGCGCGCCCGAAATGGAGGGCGTGCTGCCTGTCTTTCACCATCGTTGGAGCCCGCGCTCGTTTGCCGACCGGGAGGTAGATCCGGCACTGCTGTCAAAGGTGTTTGAGGCGGCGAGGTGGGCGGCTTCCTGTTACAACGAACAGCCGTGGCGCTTTTTCGTGGGCATGCGCAACTCCAACACGTACAAGAAGATCTTCGACTCGCTTTCCGAGGCGAACCAGGCTTGGGCGCGCACGGCGCCGGTGTTGATGGTGGGCGCCACGCATGCCAAGTTCAGTCGCAACGGCGTGCCGAACCGCGTTGCGCTGTATGACCTGGGCGCGGCCGCTTCGTATCTGACGCTGCAGGCCGCTGCACTGGGGCTGGCTACGCACCAGATGGCGGGCTTCAACCTGGAGACGACGCGCCGCGCGTTGGCAATCCCGGAGGACTACATCATGGGCACCGCAATTGCGCTGGGATACCAGGGTGAACCGGCGGCACTGGCCAGTGAAGCGTTGCTTCGATCGGAGACCGCGCCCCGCACCCGCAAGCCGCTGTCGGAGATTGTCTTGTCGGAGTGGGGCCAGGCGGCGAAGCTGAGCTGACGCAGCATTCATCCCGGCTGGTTGCCGGTAGAGACGGGATGCGCGGCCGGCACGATAGAGTGAAAGCAGAGGCATCCCGCATTGGCCAGTGAACCATCCCGCACGCGCCCGGCGGCGCGCAGAAGGCCGCGCAAAACCGTGCGGCGGCGCGGCTTCGCGAGCTGGCTGCTGAAGCTTGCGGTGGCAGCAGCCGTAGCGGTGATGGCGCTGCTGGCCTGGGGCGATCTTGCCCGGCGGTTTGCGCCCGTTTCGAATACATCGCTGCAGCGCTGCGACGCCATTGTCGTGCTTGGCTCGCCCGCGGAATCGGACGGCAACCCAAGCCCCATTGAACTGGCAAGAACAACGGAGGCGGTGCGCGAGTATGAGCGCGGCGTGGCGCCGCGGCTGATCTTCACCGGCGGGGATGTCGCCAATCGCTTTGTGGAGGCGCGTGTGATGGCGCAAGTTGCCGAAGCGCAGGGGATTCCGGCAGCGGCCGTGGTGTTGGAGACGCACGCGCGGGACACAATCGAAAACGCCTGCTACGCGACAAGAATCATGCAGGCACACGGGTGGAATTCGGCAGAGGTGGTCACCAGTCGCAGTCACGCGCCGCGCGCGGCAATGATCTTCAGCCGGATGCCGCTCAAGTGGCGCATGCATGTGGCGCCCTCGCTCGAACCGGAATCGACTCTGCAAAGAGATGTCCTGTCGCTGTGGGAGGACGCAAAGACGGCGCGGTATCTGGTGTGGGCGCGGCAGATGGAGCACTGCCAGCCGTAGCCGGAGCGCGCATAATGCCGCAGGCGCGCGGATCAGGATGGAAACAGCGAATCGGAAGCCGAGGGAAGCGCCGTCAGGCGGCTGCGGCGGCGCGGCAGATGCGGAACAGGCGAGGCAAGCAAGCCGGCAATCTCTCGCAGCTCGGCGCGGGCGCGGCCGACGGCCGCCGCCGCCGTATCGAGCCGCTGGGTTGCGTCGCCGGCTGGCTGCCGCGTGCCGGATTGCGGGCCGCGTTGGCGATGACCTTGTTCCAGTGCCTGACGGGCGCCGGAGAGCGTATATCCTTCGGCGTGAACCAGGCGCTTGATCTCCAGCGCCAACTCCACATCGCGCCGTCGATAGAGGCGCTGGCCGGTGCCGCTCTTGTTGGGCTTGAGCTGCGGAAACTGCGTCTCCCAAAAACGCAGAACATAGGTCTCCACATCGCAGATGCGGGCGACGTCTCCAATCTTGAAGTAGAGACGGTCAGGGATCACCGGTGTTTCAACAACGCGCTTGCGGGAAAGCTGTGTAGCCATATTGGCAGCGAGGAGGCGGCGGCCACAGGCCGCAAGCCTGGCTCTTAAGGCAGTATAGGCCACATTTTCGGCAGCTTGTGCAGCACCGGGCCGGACAAGGCACCATATTGGTCACCGGAAGCTAAGCGCTTTGGTCACCAGGAGAAACCGCTGCATGTCCTCGCCCGCCGTTGGCGGCCGCTCAACTATTTTCAGGACGGGCAGCGGGCGCGCGCGCCGGCGACCCTTGCGGCGCCGCACGGAGATACTGGACCGGCCAGGCGACCTGCTCGTTCAGCGCAGCCGCGGCGTGGAGCGGCCAGTATGGATCGCGCAGCATCTGACGGGCCAGCAGTACCATGTCGGCTTCGCCCTGGGCAATGATGGCGTTGGCCTGCGCGGGTTCGGTGATGAGACCCACGGCGGCAGTGGGAATGCCGGCCTCGCGGCGGATGCGGGCGGCAAACGGCACCTGAAAGCCGGGGGCGGCGGGAATTTGCGCGTTGGGAATCATGCCGCCCGAGGAGACATCGATCAGGTCCACGCCCAGATCGCGCAAGAGACCGGCAAGGCGGACGGATTCATCCGGAGTCCAGCCACCCTCAGCCCAATCGGTAGCGGAGATGCGGACAGAGAGCGGCAGGTGGGCAGGCCACTCGGCGCGGACGATCTGGGAAATCTCCAGCAGCAGCCGGGCACGATTTTCAAAGCTGCCGCCATAACCATCGGTGCGGCGGTTGGCGAGCGGCGAAAGGAACTCGTGGAGCAGATAGCCGTGCGCAGCGTGGATCTCGATGATGTCGAAGCCGGCCTTGAGCGCCCGATGCGCGGCCAGGCGAAAGCCTTCGATCACGGCGTCGATACCGCTGCGGTCAAGCGCGCGCGGCATGGGATAGTTGGGCGCGAAGGCCAAAGCACTGGGGGCAACCGGCTCCCAACCGCCATCCTCCGGCTGCGCCGCGCCTTCACCAAGGAACGGCGGTTTGGTGCTGCCTTTGCGTCCGGCGTGGGCCAATTGAATGCCGGCCCGCGCGCCCTGGGAGTGCAGGAACTCCACGATGCGCGCAAGGCCGGGAATGTGCTCGTCCTTCCAGATGCCGTGGTCGGCGGGCGAGATGCGTCCTTCAGGCAGCACGGCGGAGGCTTCCGTTATGACCAGGCCCGCGCCGCCCTGGGCGCGGGCGCCTAGGTGGACAAGATGCCAGTCGGTAGAAAATCCGTCCTGGGAGGAGTATTGGCACATGGGCGAGACGCCGATGCGGTTGGCAAATTCAACTGAGCGTAGCCGGAGAGGCGAAAAAAGCGGATGCTCCATAGCTAAATGGATAACAGCCGCAGCGCCGGGTTGCAAAGTCCGCAGTTACTGTTTCTTGAGGACCACCATTCCCCTTTCGTCGCTGAGGATCGCACTTTCCAGCTTGCGAAAGGCGGGCGCGTCGGTGGCCGGAATCACCGGCTGCCGGAGAACGTAATCGCGCTGGTAGTGGAGCACGCCGCCCTTGACCGCAACCGAAGAAGTGTAGCTGGCAAACGGCTCTTGCACGCTCACGGGACCGGGCGTTCCGTCGAGGGCATAACCGGCGGGCAGCTTGATGTCGAAGCTGTCAGTCCAGCGGCCCGGATGCCCCATCTCGATTGGATAGACGCGGGGCTTGCCTGCCATCACGCCGGGGACATCGCGCAGGTCGCTGCCCAGCACACGCGGGCGGATCAGCAGCAGCGGGCCGGCGTCGTGCGCGTAGCCGGCAACCCTCAAGCGCAGATCGAGGCTGATCGGTTTGCTGGAGTTGGAAGGCTCCTGAAATTGGAAGTGGTCGAGAGACAGGCCCGGCAGGGCTGAGCCGAGGCTTTCCTCCCAATCTCTGCGCACGTCGTGGGCGCCCAGATCCTTCAAATCGAGGCGCTCGCTGGCGGCCTCGCCGCCGGTGAACGTGTAGGTGAGACTGCCGGTCAGCGTGCCGTCCGCATCCAGCACAAAGGAGCCTTCGCGGGCCAGGACAGCCGAAGACGGCGGCAGAACCGGCATTCGGATAAGCTGGCTGTCTGCGCCGTCGGCGAGATTGCCATAGGCTCCCTGCAACTGGCCGCGAATCAGCCCAACGGGGGTTGCGGTATCGGTGGGATCGAAGATGAGCAGATCCTTGCCATCGGAGGTCTTCACGCGGGCGATCAGGCGCGGATCGTTCTCTCCGGGCGGCAGCTCGATGGCCGTAACCATGTGGTCGCCGACAAGCGAGGGCGCCTTGGGGTTGATAACGCCGCGTTCGCTGTCCACATGCAGGTAATAGGCGCGGATACCGATGGCCTTGAGCATGGCGATGAGCAGCGTGGTCTTGTCTTTGCAGTCGCCGTAGCCGTTGCGATAAATGTCAGCCGCATAGTGCGCCTGAAAACCGCCGATGCCCCGCATGACAATGAAATAGCGAATGTTGTTCTGAATGTAGCTGGTGATGCGGCTCAGTTTGGCGTAAAAATCGGGCGCGCCGGCGATGAGCGCCTGCGCCTTGGCGGCGATCTGGGGCGTTGGATCATCGCGGCCCGCCTCCAGTTGATCGATCCACTCGCCGATCTGGCGCCACTGATTGGCCACGCCGTTTACCGCCGACGGACCCCACTTGACCGACATGCGCGCGGCCAGCGCTTCCCATGGCGGAGTGGCGTGGTGGTTGTCGAGATTCAGCGCCGGCATGTTTTTGATCTCCCAGCGAAGAGCGCCGGACGGCATCTTGGAGGGCTGGACGGGCGCGTATCGGCTCCAGGAGACGGCGTAGCGGCCGCCGGGAGGCAGCGCCAACTCCAGCGATTCAAACACGACGGGGAAGGATTGCTGAATCTGCCAGTCCTTACTGCTGAAATAAGGCGGCAACTGCTTTTCGGTTTCGCAGGCCACCACCGAGCCCGGATCGGCGGCCGGCGGATTGAGGATGCGAAAGCGGTCGGTGGATTGCATGTCCACGTCGCCGTAGTCGCCAACATCCTTAAAGTCGGACGGCATGGCAAGGAACTGGCGTCCCGTGGCGGTGATGGTCCAGGCGCGGAAGTAGCGGAGCCGGTCGCCCGAGTCGTATTCCACCATGCAATCGGCGTCGTCGCGGCCCTCGGGCTCGAGAATACGCGTCGCCCAGCGCTCGCGCTCCACGGCGTGGTCCTGCGCGTCGACGGTGATCACGTATTCGTCCGAGAGCAATACAGCGCGGGCATTCTCTGCGCTGGCAGGCGTGGGCACCTTTGCGGCCGCGACAGCCCAGGCAGGCGCGGCCCGGTCACGCGCCGCTGCGGGAACCGCGGCACAAAGACCTGCTGTCAGGAAACAGGCCGCCGCTCGGGTGGCCATGCGAACCCGGTGAGACCGCATCAGTTGCCCTTCCGCGTGGGAGCCTTGGTCAGCACCATCTCCGATTGGTCGGCGGTAGCCACCTTTTGATAAAAGCTGCGCAGGTTCTGGTACTGGTCGGCCTTGAGGAGGTCGAAGGCGCGGGCCAGAGTACGGTCAACGGTGATTTCGTCCGGCGTCTGCTGCGCCTTCAGGATGTACTCGGCGTGCCCCTGCCAGGGAATCTGCACGTTCTGTGGCGCCCCTTCCACCGTGTAGCCGGAGGGCAGATGGTAGATAACGTGGTCCGTGGTCTCATCGGCGTAATGCATGTCAACCGGCTCAAGCCGCTTGGCCTGCTTGATAAAAGGCTCGCGGCCGCGGCTCTCGAAAAAGAGGCCCGGCAGCAACAGCATTCCCTGGGAGGTTGACGTCCCCAGTGTGCCCGTAGCCTTGACGTAGGCGATCAGGTTCTCCTGCGGGTTGTCGAGGCCCAGAAAGTGATCCACGTGCGCCTCGACGCCCACCGGCATCATGGGTTGCAGCCATTGATCGAAGTGCTTTTTCACGTCGGTTGTATCGTTTTCAAGCGCGTCCTGGCGCCAGCGCAGCGCATCCTGACCGCTCATGATAAAGGTGAAGGTGCCGGTCATGGCGCCATGATCGTCCACGGTAACATCGCCCTGGCGGTTAAGCTGGTTTTCGTCATAGCCCAGAGCTGGAGTCTTGGCATAGCCGGCACCGCTGGCGCTCTGGCGGATTCCGCCGGCATCGGCGTGCTTCCAGCTCAGATCGCCGAAGGGGCACATCTTTTCGCCGGGATCGACCAGGACCCCCTGGCCGTTGACGCCGACCAGAACCAGGGTGCTGTCGAGCTGGCCCGTATTCATGTAGCTGGGATCGAAGACGCCCTGGTCGCGATCGACCACCTTCAAGGCATAGGCGGTCAACCCCGCGGCCCGCGCCATGGCCAGATAGAGCAGCGCGATCTCATTGCTTGACCCGGCCTTCTGTTGCCAGACATCGCCGGCGTTGCGGATGGGTTTCAGCTTGAGCTGCTGCATCTCCGATGCGCTTTTGGCGCGCGAATAATCGGTGTTGTTCAGCGCCTGCACCGCTTTGTAGAGTTTTTGCGCCTTGACCAGATCGCTGTCGCCGGGCGCGACCAAGCCGGCCACTGCCCGCCGGATCGTCTTGGATGGCGCGGCGAACTTGTCCACCTCCTTGGACCAGTCCTTGGCCGCGGAGACCCAGAACTGCTGCGCATTCGGAGTGCTTTCGTAATAGAAAAGGACCTTGTAGAGAACGCTTTCGATCGGCGGCATCCACTCCTCGTTGGGAATGGGAGGAATATCGGTGACGTCCACTTTGTAGCTGTGCATGGTGGTCTTGACCGCGACGCCCTTGGGCAGGTTGTACCACCAGACGAGGCTGTGGATCACGTGGCCTTTGGAGTTCTCCAGATAGGTGCTGGTAGTCAGCCCGCTTTCGCCGGAGTGAGGCATGAACTGCTGAAAGGGGGTGAAGGAGTAGTGCGCCTGCTCGACAAAATGCCCGCGTTGAATCTGCCAGAACGGCGAGGAATATTCGTCGTCGTTGAAGAGAATCCGATAGCGGTATTGGATAATGCTGCCGACCTCGACGCTGGGCAGGGTGAAGACCGCCCGGCGGATCTCGTTTTTTCCGCTCTTTGCGGTCATCAGGCGCTCCGGTTTCCCCGTAAGCCGGATGACGGTGCCGTCGGGATGGATGGTGCGGCCCTTGACGCTTACGATCGTGTAGCTGCGCATTACATAAGGCAGATCGACGGTGGCCAGTTGCTTGCCCTTGGCCGTGAGAACCTTGATGCACGCGTAAATGCTCTCGGTGTGGAGTGGATCGTTGTCGTGCTCCACGTAGTCGAGGTAGACGGCGTCCGCGCCCGGAGCCTTCGGGTCGGAGGTCATTTTGAGCTCCGCCGGTGTAGGCATCTGGAACTCCTGGGCATGCAACACGAGAGGAAGCGCGGCGGCCAACAGCAAGGCTGCTCCGCGGAGATGAACAAAAGGACCCATGGGATTTTTCCTTTGTCAAACAGGTAGCGACCATTCTAGCGCGGCGTTACTAATTAGCAAACATTAATTTTGATCGGCCAACAGCGAGCGGGCCGGCGCGATGCGGCAGGAGCAGGGAAACGAGTGGCAGGAGGGTTACAGGCGGTCGATTTGACGGGAGTCGAGCAGCGCGCCGACCAGCGCCAGGGGCAGCCCGACGACGTTGAAGTAGCAGCCCTCGATGCGGGGAATCCAGCGGGCCGCGCGGCCCTGGATGGCGTAGGCGCCAGCCTTGTCCATGGGCTCGCCGGTGGCCACGTAGGCGGCAATCTCTTCATCGCCCAGGGTGAGGAAGCGGACGGCCGTTGCCTCGGCGGCGACCTCAGTGGCTTCGGCGGTAACCAGAGCGACGCCGGTGATGACACGATGCGTGCGGCCGGAGAGCAGGCGCAACATGCGGGCCGCATCGGCCGCGTCTTCCGGCTTGCCCAGGATGTGGTTGTCAAGGGTGACAGTGGTGTCGGCGCCCAGCACGGCAAGGGTCTTGCCGTCAGATGCGCCGTCTTGCGCGGCAAGCCGGCGACGATAGACAGCTTCGGCCTTTTCACGCGCCAGGCGCACTACGTAGGCAACGGGATCTTCGCCCGGCAGCGGATCTTCGACCACCTCCGCGGGCTCGACCTGAAAGGAGTATCCGGTTTGCGTAAGCAGTTCGCGGCGGCGCGGCGAGGCCGAGGCTAAAACCAACATATTCAAATTATGGCAGCGCGGCGGGGGATGGCGCTGCCTGAAGGGCTTAGCAGCACTTGGAATTACACTTGATATAAAGCCGCGCAACTGATTGGCGCGGGTAAGGCAAGGGGTTCATGCACTTTCACTTCAGTTTTACCGCGGTCCAGATTCTTTGGACGCTGACCTTTGCGGCGCTGTTGGTGTTGTTGGCGGTCCTTTTTGGGCGGGAACGGGCGCGCCGCTTCCCGTGGTTCACGGCAAGTATTGTGCTGCTGACGCTGCACCTGCTGATCGACCGGCTGCTCTACGGGCGACTGGCGCCGCTGACGACGAGCATCATCTTCCTCGTCCTCGCTGACTTGGCGATGTTGTTGAATCTACTAGTGTTGCTGGAGATGGCACGCAGGGCCTTCGGCAAGGCGAGCCGCAGGAGCCGGCTGGTGGGCCTGCTGGTGCTGTTGGGTGTGGGCGGCGGCCTGGTGGCGGCGTGGGGACCGTGGCCACCATGGCAAACGCTTACCGCCGGCACGGTGCTGTCCACGCTCCGGCTGATGCAGATGTGCAGCCAGAAAGGTGATTTGCTGGCGGCCCTGCTGGCGGCCCTGCTGGGCGTGCTGGTGGTTCTGCTGGGACGCCGCTTCAAAGCCGGCTGGCAGAGCCACACGCAGCGCATCGTCATCGGACTTTCAGCCGCGGGCCTGGCGCACCTGACCACGCAGGGAATCTTCAATGCCATCGGCATGCATGTCACGATCCACAGCCACAAGGAGCTGGCCCGTTTGCTGGCGCTCCAGGGAAGGCTGTTCGACGCCAACAGCACCGTTTACCTGGCCGTGCTGGTGTGGTGGATCGCCTGCCTCTGGAAGGACGAGCCGGGCGAAGCGCCGCAAGCAGCTGCGGACGGTGCGCCGCAGGCGCCCGATGACGAAGCCGTCAGCGGCTAAGCAAAAGACGGCCGCCGCGCCGGCGCGCATGCGCTTGATTCCGTGCTGACGGGCGCGGCCGGCGGCGGTCTAAACTGTGAGCAGGACTTTCAGTGCGCAGGCTCACCCGCTACATCCTCGGCGAAATTCTCTCCCATGCGCTGATCAGCTGCGCGCTTTTCACCTTCATCCTCTTCATGCCCAAGCTGCCGCGCATTCTTGAGGTGGTGGTGCGCAACACCTCCACGCTCACCAATGTGTTGCTGATCTTCCTCTTCACCCTGCCCAACCTGTTCAAGGTCACCATTCCCATGGCGGTGCTGGTGGGGGTGCTGCTGGGATTGAGCCGCCTGGCCGCCGACAGCGAGATCGTGGCCATGCGCGCATCCGGGCTGGGTGTCGGCTATATTGCCCGCGTTGCTTCCATCGTGGCCTTTGGCGGAATGCTGCTGGGGCTGGCCAACACGCTTTTCCTGGCGCCGCTGGCCAACCAGGCCATTTTGCGCATGCAGCACGCCCTCGAAACCTCGGAGGCCTCCTATGTGATTCAGCCGCGGGTGTTCTACGAGGACTTCCGCAACTTCGTGCTCTATGTGCAGGATGTGCGCTCGGGCGCGGGCGCGGCCAACTGGCGCAAGGTCTTCATGGCCAACGTCTCCGATCCTGCCAATCCCATCATCACCACCGCCGCATCGGCCACCGTTGTCACCGAGTCGACAAAAGAGCTGCTGATGCGGCTGCGCAACGGAGAGCAGCACGAGATGAAGCCGGGCCACCCGGGCCGGTACAAGATCACGGCCTTCAGCAGCACGGAGCGCCCGCTGCAGATGAACGCGCAAGGCAGCGTGCAACTGGGACGGATGGAAATTGCCCTGTATGCGATGCCCACCGCTACGCTCCTCGCGCATATTCACAGTCCTGATCCCACTCGTTATCTGATTGAGCTGAATGAGCGCTTCTCCTACCCCTTCGCATGCCTGGTGCTGATGCTGCTGGGCGTGCCGCTGGGCGCGGCGTCAAGGCGCGGCGGCAAAAGCTCGGCGTTCGTCTTCGCCCTGCTGCTGGTCTCGCTGTATTACTTTCTTTCCACGGTCGGGGTTGCGATGGGCGAGCAGGGCAGGGCCCCGGCTTTCCTGGCTGTGTGGATGGCCAATTTGCTCTTTGCCGCGGCGGGGTTGTTCCTGCTCTGGCAGATGGCTACGGGCGGGCGCATGTTGAGCGCCCTCGCAAGCTGGACCGGACGCATTCCCCGGCCCGCGCCGGCCGCCGGCAAGATCAATGGCGCCCAGCGTCCCGGCCTGTTGCAAAGGTTGCGCACGCGCCCCGCGCATGCGGCCAGCCGCGGCAACTATCCGCGCCTGCTCGACGCCTACGTGGTGCGCGAGTTTTTCGGCGTCTTCCTGTTGGTTATGGTGGGATTCGTCATCCTCATGCTGATCTTTACCTTTTTCGACCTGATGGGACACATCCTGCACAATCACAGCTCGCTCATCACGGTCGGCGACTACCTGGTAAACCTGACCCCCAGCATGAGCTACCAGGTCACGCCGCTGGCGGTGCTTATCGCCACCCTGGTCACCTTCGGCATACTCAACCGCAACAGCGAAGTTGTCGCCATGAAGGCTGCCGGCATCAGCCTCTACCGGCTGGTGATCCCCATTGTCACCATCGCCGCGGTCATGGCCGTCAGCCTGTTTTTCTTCGACCAGTATTATCTGCCCCAGGCCAACCGCCGGCAGGAGGCGCTGCGCAATATCATCAAGGGCAACCCGCCGCAGACCTATCAGCACCCCGGGCAGCAGTGGATCTTCGGCTCGCCGCTCCCCGGCGAGCCCGGCCGCATCTTCTATTACCGTTTCTTCGATCCCGTCCACAACGAGTTCGCCAACCTGTCGATCTTCGAGTTCAACCCTGCAACCTTCCATCTCACGCGGCGCATCTTCGCCGCCCGCGTTTACTGGGATGCGAATGCCGACACCTGGCATTTTCAGAACGGGTGGGTCAGCACCTTCCACGGCGCGGACGTCACCGGTTTCCGCAGGTTCCAGCAGGCGACCTTCCCGGAGATTCACGAAAGGCCCAGCTACTTCAAGAAGGAAGCCCTGAGGGCATCGGTGCAGTCGCAGGAAATGAACTTCGGCCAGCTCAAGGCTTACATCCGCGACATGCGCCAAAGCGGCTTCGACACCATGCCGCTTCGCGTGGCCCTGTGGCACAAGCTCGCCTATCCGCTGACCACCGTGATCATGGTCATACTCGCCATTCCCTTCGCGCTTTCCATGGGCCGGCGCGGGTCGCTCACCGCCGTTGCCGTAGCGGTTGGCGTCGCCCTGAGTTACCGCGTTCTGGACGGCCTGTTTGGCGCCATGGGCAACGTCAATTACCTGCCGGCCGCCATGGCCGCATGGTCGGCGGATGTGCTGTTTGCGCTGGTGGGAAGCTATCTGCTGCTGCGCACGCCCACGTAGAAAAGTAGAGGGAAGACGCCGAGCAGACCCGGCACGGCTCCTGCCCGGAAACTCCAACCCCGCTACAATAAACCCATGCTGCGCGATCTCGCCCCCTTATTCCGGTATATGCGCCGCTATCGCCGGGGCTACGTGTGGGGCGCGCTCACCTGCATTGCCACCAACCTGGTCACGGTCCAGTTCCCCTACGTGCTGGGCATCGCCATAGACGACCTGAAAAAAGGCTCGTCGCGCGAAAGAATCTTCCTCTTCGCCTGCCTGTTGGTGGGCATTTACCTGGTCAGGGGCATCTTTCTTTATGCCCAGCGCTGGATTCTCATCGGCATCTCGCGCAAGATCGAATTCGACCTGCGCAACGATCTCTTCAGCAAGCTCGAAACCCAGGACACGGGCTTCTACGAGCGCTACCGCACCGGCGACATCATGGCGCGCATGACCAACGACCTGAGCGCCGTGCGCATGGTGCTGGGCCCGGGCCTGATGTACAGCTTCAACACCGTTGTGCTGTCGGTCTTCGCGCTGGTCTTCATGCTGCACATCAGCCCCTATCTGACGCTCTGTGCGCTGGCCCCCATGCCCTTTGCCAGCATCGTGGTGCAGTACTTCGGGCACCGTATCCACGAGCGGTTCGAGCGCATCCAGGCCAGCTTCTCCGATATCTCCGCGCAGGCCCAGGAAAACTACTCCGGGGCGCGGCTGGTGCGCGCCTTCGCCCGCGAGGAATCAGAGATAAACCTCTTCGAACGGCTCAACCGGCAGTACGTGGGCCGCGCCCTGCGCCTGGTGCAGCTGATGGGCATGCTGTGGCCCACCATCGAGTTCATTCTGGGCATCTCGATGATGATCACGCTGCTGGTGGGCGGCCATCTGGTGCTTGCCCATCGCATTTCGGTGGGCGAGTTCGTGGCCTTCAATACCTACATGATCCTGCTCACCTTCCCCATCATCGCCATCGGCTGGGTCCTGAATATCTTCCAGCGGGGAACGGCGTCGCTGAAGCGCATCGACGAGCTGCTCCACTCCGAGCCGGCCATCAACGACGACCGCGCCGCGGAATTCCCCTTGGGGCCGGATTACGCGATGCAAGGCGAGATCGAATTTCGCCATCTGCGCTTCAGCTACGGCGATGCGCCGGCGCTCCACCCCACGAACCAAAAGCCGTCCGCGGGCATCCCGGTGCTTCGCGACGTTTCGCTGCGCATTCCCGCGCGTTCCAGCCTGGCGATCGTCGGCCCGACCGGCTCCGGCAAATCCACTCTGGTCAACCTGTTGCCACGGCTCTATGAAGCGCCCGAGGGCTCGATTTTGATCGACGGCCGGCCGCTGCGCGAGTATCCGCTGGCCGTGCTGCGCCGCAACATCGGCATGGTGCCGCAGGAGACCTTCCTCTTCAGCGAGACAATCCGCGAAAACATCTCCTTCGGCGCGCCCGACGCCGGCGCCGAAGAGATGCTTGCAGCCGCCGATGCGGCGCAGATCCGCCGCGAGTTCGAGGAGTTTCCGCACGGTTTTGAGACCATCATCGGCGAGCGCGGCGTTACGCTCTCCGGCGGCCAGAAGCAGCGCTCCGCCATCGCCCGCGCGCTGCTGCGCCGGCCGGCCATCCTCATCCTGGACGATGCCCTGGCCAGCGTGGACACGGATACGGAAGAGCGCATTCTCAACAATCTGGGCGTGTATACCGCCAACTGCACCACGATCCTGATCTCGCACCGCATTTCGACCGTGCGCCACGCCGACCAGATCGCCGTGCTGGAACGGGGCCGGATCGTAGAGCTGGGCCGGCACGAGGAGCTGCTGGCGCTGGACGGCTACTACGCCGATCTCTACCGGAAGCAGCAGTTGGAAGAAGAGCTTACCGTGGCCAGTTAAAGGCCGCACGCAGCAGACCCGCGGCAACAAGGGGCCGTGTACGCAGGTGCACGCACTTCAGGCCGTCCAGCGGGAGGCGGCGGCCGCTTCCGCCGGAACGCCGTCGCTGTCCATCTCCGCCGGCCGGCGCATTGCAACGGAGCCGGCATTAACCGCGGGCTCCCGCGCCACCTCGCGCCAGGCGTCGCGGACGTTGCGGACGCACTCGATGGCGTGCTCGAACTTGGCCCGGGAGGCCGACTGCGAGGCTTGCAGGATCTGCGCGAAGATGGCGGCGTAGAACTCGCTGAGCGCCTGCGCGGGCCGGCCGCCCACATCCATGCGCAGCCGCGCCTGCAGGTGAATGATGATGTCCAGGGCGCGCTTGACGGCCACCCGCCGCTCTTCCGCGTTGCCGCGCTCCACGGCCGCCGCGGCCGCATAGAGAAAGCGGAGGATGCCGTCATAAAGCGCCACCACGAGGTCGACCGCTGAAGCCCCGTCCAGCGCGTGTTCCCGATAATTGCTCATGATAGGTAAGGCTCCTTAGCCGTTGGTGTTCTGGTTGTAGCCGGTGATGGCCGCGTAGAGCTCGTTGACCCCCTGCAATTGCGAGGGCAGCTGCTGCAGGATCTCATTGGCGCTGCTCAGCTCCGCCGTCAGGCTCGTCTGCTGGGCCGAGATCAGGCTCTGCTCCCGGGAGATCTCCGCGTTGAGCGTGGATTCCATGCTGCTGTTCGAGTTCTGGGCCAGCTTCAGAATGCCCGTGGAAGAGCTTGTGCCGGCGTTGGTGAGCATGGTGGAAAAGCTCTGCCCCCAGCTGTTGGCGTTCTGGAAGAATCCGACCACGCTGTTGTAGTCGGAGTTCAGCACCGCATCGAGCGAGCTGGCATCAAAGGTCAGCGAGCCATCGTTGTTGACGCTGATGCCGAGCGCGGTCAGGCTGCCGATGTCCGTTCCGCCGTTGCTGTAGTTCAGCGTCGAACCGGTGGTTGTATCGGTGACGGACGAGGTCACCTGCAGCGCGCCGGCGGCCCCGGCGGTGTTCGACAACAGCTCCAGTTGCGACCCGGTGCTGTTGGTCACCACATTGGCGGTGACGCCGAGATTGGCCGTGTTGATGGCCTGCGCCAGCCCCGCCAGCGTGTCGGGCGTGGACGAGTCGCCCACGTTGACGGTCTGCGCTGTCCCGCCGCCCACCTGGACGGTGATGGAGCCGGAAAGCGCGTCGGCGGCGTTGCTGACAGGGTCGAGGTATCCGTTCGGATTCTGCGTGTTCAGGCCGCTCAGCAGCTCCTGCTGCAGCAGCGAAAGCGTGGGCGAGCCGAAGAGTGGCTCCGGATTGCCCGAAGTGTCGTTGCCCTCCTGCGTATTGATGGCGCTGATGAGCGCGTTGTAGTCGCTGACAAAGCTGTTGATTGTGCTCTCGACGCCCGTGTTGTCGTTGCCAATGACGACCTGCACCTGGGAGCCCGCGGCGCTGGTGCCCAGCAGCTGAAAAGTGATGCCGGGAATAAGATTCGAGACCGTGTTCGAGGCACTGGTCAGGTTCACGCCGTCCACGGTCAGGCTGGCGTCGGCGCCCGAGACGGCGGAGGTATAGCCGAGAGTGCCGCTCGAAGTGGTGGCGTCGGCAATGGTGTTTGAGCTGACTGTAATGTTCCCGTTGGCGCCCGAGCTTCCGGAGACCAGACTCAGCCGCGAGCCGGAAGAATCGGTGAGCACGCTGGCGGTGATGCCCACACCCGAGGAGTTGATGGCGGCGGCCAGCCCTGCCAGCGTCTGATTCGACAGGCTGCTCATGTCGATAGTCTGCGCCGTGCCGTTGCCCGCCTGCAGCGTGATCGAGCCGGAGAGCGTATCGGCACCATTGGTAATGGGCGCCAGATAGCCGCTCGAGGTCTGCGCCAGGCTGTTGACCACCACCGTGTGCGTGCCGGCCGTGGCCGAGGAGGTGGCCGCGGTCAGCTCCAGCACATTGGTGTCGGAGCTCGATCCGGTTTTCTCCGCCAGAATGCCCTGAAAATCCGTGAGCGAGCTAATGTCATTGGAGAGATTGGAAAACAGCGACCCCAGGGTGGAAATCGCCGCATCCTGGTTTTGCAGCTTGGTGAGCTGGTTCTTCCACGGCGTCTCCACATTCTGCAGATTGCTCACGATCGCAGCCACGGTCGAGCTGACGTCGAAACCTTCTCCGCTGGTTGGCGAGCCGAAGCTCAAGCCCACTGTGCCCATCGCTTCCTCCAGGAAGGGATCCGAGCAGCCGGATCGCCAGCCGGCCCGGCGCCGGATTGGAAAAGTCTCACGCGCTGGCCGGACTGCGGCCGCGCCGGACGGCCTCACGCAGCGGTTATCGGCGGAATGGGACAAGAGATGAGGCGGAAGGGCTTTGGCTGAATGCGGATGCGAGCTTCTGGCTTGCGGAGTGTGTAATATTTCTGGGATGTACGGAACGTGTCACGGTGCCGTCGCCGGGCAGGGAGGTATCGCAAGGGAGGCTCCGTTCCATTGAGAAGCAGGCCGGCATCCGGCTGGAGTAGGCAGGAACGCATGGAATACATCGCATATTTGCACAAGGACGCTGGCTCGGATTATGGGGTCAGCTTCCCCGATTTTCCGGGCTGCGTCACGGCGGGCCCTACATTGGAAGAGGCGCGCCGGATGGCTGCGGAGGTTCTTTCGCTGCATATCGCAGGCATGCGCGCGGACGGAGAGAGCGTGCCTGAGCCGTCCACCCTTGATGACCTGCGCCGAGACCCCGCGATGAAGGGCGCGGTCGCGTTTCTGGTAGAAGCGGCCGAAGCGGAGAAGACAGTTCGGTTCAACATCACCGCCCGCGAGAGCCAGCTTAAGGAAATCGACAGCCGCGCCCGGGCAGCCAGGCTTAGCCGCTCGGCCTATATGGTTCACAGCGCATTGGGCCAGAAGGGAGCGGGGGTGGTTCGCCTTTCGGTTGCAGGGCGGATGCCAGCGCGGCGCAAGAAATCCGCGTAGAGGCTGGCGTGGCCCATCCGTCAGGGATGGGCCACGCCACAGGCGGCGCATACACGAAAGGCCGGGATCGCTCCCAGCCTTCCATGTCGTTGCTAGATTCTGCCGGAATCCCGGCCACTAGGCTAGAGAGGCTGCACGTCGGCAGCCTGCCATCCCTTGGGCCCCTTCACGACGTTGAACTGCACGGCTTGGCCTTCCTGCAAGCTCTTGAAACCATTCGAATTGATCGCAGAGTAATGCACGAAAACATCTTCACCGTTCTGACGCGAGATAAAGCCAAAGCCCTTCGCATCATTAAACCACTTCACGGTACCTTGTTCCATTTGGTCGTATTTCCTGGATTGAATTGCGCTGGATGAATCGGAGCGATCACTGGCAGAATCTTGCTTGGGCGAGTACTGCTCACGCCCGGTTCGGTTCTAACGCTGGTCCCAGTGTACCATCCCTGCTGAAGAGGAACGTATGAATTCTCGTCTTGAGGGGCCGTACCGGATTCCCATTTCCGGAAACTGTTGTTAGCAATAGGCTTAAAGGAACCTCGGCGGCTATGTTACTTTGGTAGGACATCATGCCTCACGATCCTGTTCCCGCGCTGTTGGCGCGCGCCACACAGTTGCTGGAAGCTGAATTCGCGCTGTTGCCGGAGTTCGGCGCCGCCCCGGACCTGGCGGGAATGGAGCGCGTGCTCGAGGCGACCGCCCGGCGGCTGGCCGACAACTATCCCTACTTCCATCCTCTCTATGCCGGCCAGATGCTGAAGCCGCCGCATCCCGTGGCGCGCGCCGCCTATGCGCTGGCCATGACGCTGAACCCCAACAATCACGCCCGGGACGGCGGGCGCGCCAGCTCCGCGATGGAGATGGAAGCGGTGGCCCAGATCGCCGGCATGTTTGGCTGGACGGAGTTCCTCGGCCACCTGACCTCGGGAGGCACATTCGCCAACCTGGAGGCGCTTTGGGTGGCGGGCCGGCTGGCGCCAGGGCGGCGCATTGTGGGCTCGGAGCAGGCGCACTACACGCACCGGCGCATCAGCGGCGTGCTTCAGCTTCCCTATGCCGGGATTGCGGCCGATAGCCGCGGCCGCATGGACGTGGACGCCCTGGAAGCCGAAGTGCGCAAAGGCGATGTGGGCGCGGTGGTGGTCACGCTGGGCACCACCGCCGCGGGCGCTGTTGACCCGCTGGACCGCGTGCTGGAGCTGCGCCGGCGATACGGCTTCCGCGTCCACGTGGATGCGGCCTATGGCGGCTACTTCCGCCTGATTCCCGAGGCGCTCGACGAGCCCGCGCGGCGCGCCTACGCGGTGCTGGGCGAGGCCGATTCCATCGTCATCGATCCCCATAAGCACGGGCTGCAGCCCTACGGATGCGGCTGCGTGCTTTTTCGCGATCCATCGGTGGGCCGCTTCTACAAGCATGACTCGCCGTACACGTATTTCACCTCGAAGCAATTGCACCTGGGCGAGATCAGCCTGGAGTGCTCGCGGGCCGGCGCTTCGGCCGTTGCGCTGTGGGCCACGCAGCAACTGCTGCCGCTGGTGGAGGGCGGCGAGTTTGCCCGCGGTTTGGCCCGCGGACGGGCAGCCGCCCTGGAACTGGACCGGCGCCTGCGCGCCGATGCCCACTTTGAGCCGCTGGCAGCCGGTGGGCCGGAGCTGGACATCGTGGTGTGGAAACTGCGTGCGCCCACGGCGGAACAAGCGTCGGAGCTGGCGCGCAAGCTCTTTGCGGCCTGCGCCGCGCGTGATCTGCACCTGGCTCTTGTACAATTGCCGCATTCTTGGTTTGCGCCCGCTAGCCCGGCCGGGAGCGGCAATCACGAGGGGCCGGTTACCTGTTTGCGCTCCGTGCTGATGAAGCCCGAGCACGAAGCCTGGCTTCAAAGGATCTGGGAAAGACTCTCCGCAGCCTGCGCGGAGACTGTGGGGGAGTAGGACGAATGCCGGGGAAGAGAAGGATTAAGTTTCAGAAAGAAAACGTTCTCATGGTAGCGCGTTGCCTTGTTTCGCCTCTTCCTGCGACTTGTTCCGCCGCCGGGCCATCCGAATTGCGAATTCATATTTTTGAGGAATGATCTGAGATGCACGATCCCGCTGTTTTGCGCTCCATGCACACGACCCGCTTCAAGGCCGACCCAGCCGTCTTCGTCGCTCCCGGCCGCGTCAACCTGATCGGTGAGCACACGGATTACGCCGAGGGCTTTGTGATGCCCGCGGCCATCAACTTCGCCTGTCTGGCCGGTATCTCACCGCGCACCGACGGCAAGATCGTCGTCTACTCGGAGAACTACGTCGAAGAACGGACCTTTGACGCAGCCGCGCTGCCCGCTCACGGCAGCAAGCACTGGAGCGACTATCCAATGGGAGTGGTTTCGGTGCTGGCGGGCGAGGGACACAGGATTCCGGGCTTCAGCCTGAGCCTGTGGGGTGATGTGCCGCTCGGCTCGGGGCTGTCCAGCTCTGCGGCGATCGAGGTAGCCTCGGCGCTGGCGGTGTTGTCGATGGTGGGCGCAAGCTACCCCGGCCCGGTGCTGGCGCGGCTGTGCCAGCGCGCCGAAAACGAGTTTGTCGGCGCCAATTGCGGCATCATGGACCAGTTCATCTCCGTCAACGGGCAAGAGAACCATGCCCTGCTGCTCGACTGCCGCAGCCTGGAGTTCAAGCCGGCGCCGATTCCCGATCACGTGGCGCTGGTCATCGCCAACACCATGGTCAAGCACTCGGTGGCCGGCGGCGATTACAAGACGCGCCGCGCCGAGTCCGAGGCCGCCTGCGCCGTCATCGCCCGCCATCGGCCGGGCGTGCCGTTTTTGCGCGACGCCACGCTGGACGATCTGAAAAAGTGGGGCGATGAGATGGCGCCCAAGTCGCTGATGCGCGCCCGCCATGTGATCAGCGAAAATCTGCGCACCGTGGCCGCCTGCGACGCGCTGCTGCGCGGTGATATGGCCGGGGTGGGCCGGCTGATGGCCGAGGCGCACACCAGCTACAGCGTTGATTTTGAAGGCAGTTGCGTGGAAGCTGACGCCATGGTGGCCCTGGCGCAGGATCTGCCCGGGCTGATCGGCGCGCGGCTGACCGGCGGAGGGTTTGGCGGCTGCACCGTCAATCTGGTGGAGCAGGCTGAGGCCGCGGAGTTTGCCGAGGCGCTGGGCGCGCGCTACGCCGAGCAGATTGGAATTGTCCCGCAGATTCACATTTGTCACGCTTCGGGAGGCGCGCACCAGCTTGCGTAGGTTATTTATATTTATACCGGTTATTTATGCCGGTTCCGGGGGCAGGCGGCGCGCAGCGTGCCACGGCTTCCCACAAAAAGGGGATTCTCCGCACAGAATCGAAATGCGGAATGGAAATATTTCCTTGCTAAACTAAGACGATGCGCGCCTGAAAGAGCACGTAGGCAGCTATACCCTGTATCCGGACATCCGAGCTTCAGATTCAAGGGCCGCAACTCTGCACGGCTCAGTTCGCCGCGGAGACCAGAAAACGATGCCATCGATGTCGCCGAAGTCTTCTTCTTTCGGAAATTTCCCCGTTTCGGGCCATGTGGCGTACTTCTCCATGGAGATCGCCATTTGTCCGGAGATGCCCACCTATTCAGGCGGGTTGGGCGTTCTCGCCGGGGACACGCTGCGGTCGGCCGCCGATCTCGGCATTCCTCTTGTTGCCTTCACCCTGCTGCACCGTAAGGGCTACTTCCGGCAGCATTTAGACCCTTCAGGCCTGCAAACCGAAGAGATTCAGCTCTGGAACCCAGCCGATTTCTGCACCGAAGAGCCCGCCCGCATCATGGTGTCGATCGAAAATCGCGCAGTCACGGTTCGCGCCTGGCGCTACGACCTGGCCGGCTCAACCGGCCATATTGTGCCCATTTACCTGCTCGACACCGACCTGGATGAAAACTCGGGATGGGACCGCGGCCTCACCGACCACCTTTACGGGGGCGACACGAATTACCGCCTCCAGCAGGAGATCGTGCTGGGCATGGGCGGCGTGCGCATGGCTCACGCACTGGGCCTGCACGTGAACGTCTATCACATGAACGAGGGCCATGCGGCTCTGCTCACCCTGGCCCTGCTTGAGAGCGAGCTGGGCGGCGGCCTGCTTGGCGCGGCCACGGAAGCGGATGTAGAGCAGGTGCGCCGCAAGTGCGTCTTCACCACCCACACGCCCGTGCCGGCCGGCCACGACCGCTTCTCGACCGAGCAGACCATTCGCATTCTGGGAAGCGAGCGCACCGCGCGGCTGGAGCAGCAGGGCTGCTTCCGCGACGGCCTGCTGAACATGACCCTGCTGGCGCTCCGCTTCTCCCGCTATGCCAACGGCGTAGCGATGCGGCACGGCCAGGTCTCCCGGGAGATGTTTCCGGAGTTCACCATCGGTTCAATTACCAACGGCGTGCACGCCCCAACCTGGACCTCGGAGCCCTTCCAGCAGATGCTGGACGAACACATTCCCGCCTGGCGGCGCGACACTCTGTACTTGCGCAACGCCATCGACCTGCCGGAAGAGAAGATCCTTACTGCTCACGCCCGCGCCAAAGACGCGCTGCTGGCCGGAGTCGCCACGCGCACCGGCGCCGTTCTCGATCCCAAAGTGCTCACGCTCGGCTTTGCCCGCCGCGCTGCCACCTACAAGCGTGCCACGCTGATGTTCAGTGACCCGGAGCGGCTGCAGAAGATCGCCGCCGCCGCTGGCGGCCTGCAGATTCTCTACGCCGGCAAGGCTCACCCTCAGGATGAGCCCGGCAAGGCGCTGATTCATCTGGTGATGGAGAACGCCGCGCGCTTCTCCGACGGCGCATTGCGCATCGTCTACCTCGAGAATTACGCCTGGGACCTGGGCGCGATGCTGACCGCCGGCGTGGATGTGTGGATCAACACGCCGCGCCGTCCCTATGAAGCCTCCGGCACCAGTGGCATGAAAGCCGCGCTGAACGGCGTTCCCAGCCTCTCGATTCTCGATGGCTGGTGGATCGAGGGTTGGGTCGAAGGCATTACCGGCTGGGCCATCGAAGACGGCGCCAGCGACCAGCAGGAAGCCGAAGCGTTTTACAACAAACTGGAATCCGCCGTAGTGCCGCTCTACCGTGCCGAGCCAGAGCAATGGGCGCGCATGATGCGCACCACGCTGGCCTTCAACGGCTCCTTCTTCAACACGGACCGCATGGTGAAGCAGTACCTGCGCAACGCCTACTACCCCGTCAAGTTGGCCGAGCCGGCAAAGGTCAACGAAGAGAGCCTGGTCGGCTGAACCGCCCGCGGAACCAGTGAAACCGGCCGGCCAAGCCACCCGACAGATTGCGCCTGATGAGCCGCGGCTTACTTGCTCGCGTAAGCCTCTGAGACGTGTACCAGGTTCATGCGCCGCAGCAGGACGGGAACGCCAAAGGCCAAGGCGCAGACGATAGCGGTCGAAGCCAGATCGTTGCGGTAGAAGGGAATGCCCGCCAGCATACAGGTTTCCAGCCCGGCCATGGTATGGGGATACATCCCGCTGCCGGCCCAGACGGCAAAGTTGGTGAGCACATAGAACGAGGTCGGCCCCAGCACCACGCCGGCCGCCACGCGCAGGAATGTGGTCCGGCTGCGCAGCAGGATCATGCCCAGCACGATCATCGCCGCATACCAGGACCAGGACATGGCATAAGCTCCCCAAACAAAGGCGTAGTGATAGGAGTGAACCGTCAGGAAGTAGTCAGTCGCCATGAGCGCCACCAGGGGAAAGACCATCTCGCGCAGGGGACGCCGTGCGCCGAAGTACAGCAGAGCGCCGCCCACGGCAGTAAAGTTCCACCACCCGGCATGGGGCAGGACGCGGGTCAGTACGGCAAGCAGCACGAGCAAGTAAGCGAACATGAAAACCTCGATCTCTTCGATTTCCGGAACGTCTCCCCGCACTCAGCATGGAAAAACGCTTCGGGGATGGAACTGGACTCACTTCATTCTCAGGTGTGGGCGTAAGCCGGTCAACTGCAATCATTTCACCGGGCCAATAAATTTTTCCATCCCAGGCAAAGCCTGCTACCGCTGCTCTTTGCCATCCATCGCCTCGCCCGCAACCTCGTGTCCGTCGACGATATAAACCCAGCCGCTGAGCGGCGAGCGGCTGGCCGGGCCACGGTTGGGCAGAAACGAATAGCGAAAGCGCAGATCGGAGAACTCGACCGTCGTCCACTCGTGTCCGGGAGGCGGCTTTGGCGGCTCCATGCCGGGCGCCGGCTCCTGGCCCACATCGCGCACCACGGCCCAGCTTCCCCAATTCAGGTACTCGCGGCCCAGGAAGCTTCGCCTGGCGGCCTCGACGGCGGGTGTCGCACGCGGTTTGTAGAGCACGTCGCGGTACGGGTCGCTGTTGATGGAGAGGGTCCAGGTATTAACCTCGGCGGTCTGGTAGAAGTTCGCGGTCTCAAGGATCACATGCCAGCGGAAGGGATTCAAGGGGTAAGGCTCAGCCGCGATGCGCGTGACCGGCGCCGCGGCAATAGTGGAGTTTTCAGCCAGGGTCATGGCTTCGGCATGCTGCCACCAGCGCAGACAGCCCAGCGCCGCCATGGCCGAGAGCGCAAAGATGGCCCAGCCGCGCCCGCGAAACGGCTTGCGCCGCGCACCGATCTCGCGATCGGCCAGCCCCAGGAGCCACGGCATGATGAGAGCCGCCAGAAGCAGCGCCCACAACAGCGGATCAGCCACAAACATGAAGCTGCCCGCATACCAGCGGGCATTGAAGGGCAGAAACGGCCGTACGCCGTAGTTGTTGGTCCAGTCGAGCAGCACGTGGCTGAGCGCGGCCAGGAGCGCGGTGCAATAAAGCCAGGGCCAGCGGACCGGCTGGCGCGGCGGCAGCGTTTCTCCATCGCGGCTGGGTGTCGTGCTCTTGCGGGCGCGGCGCCGCTGCCGCCAGAGATGCCCCAGCCAGATGCCTCCCGCGACCACGCCGGCCATGACGGCCGCGCCCAGGAGGCTGTGCGTAAAGCCGCGATGATGCTTCAGCTCCTCGACCGGCCCGGCAAATCCCCAGAGCATGTCCAGGTCGGCGGCTTCGGCGGCCAGCACCGCGGCCAGCGTGGCGTAGGCCGTCTTGCGATTCAGCCCGGCGCGGCCGATGCAGGCCCCGGTGAGAAGGTGGGTGACAGGCTCCATGGAAATGTTACTTAGAGCATGGCACAACGCGCAGGCTGTGCGAAGAACTGATTCGGCCCGGAAAGCCGAATAGCAGGCGGAATTGACCAAACAGGCGAGTCGCTCTCAGAATGGTGGATACATTCACAAACAACAGGGGGCAGAGACGCTATGAAGTTGTGCGCCGGGCCAAATCTTAGAGCATTCATCCTTCCAACCTGGATTGCGCTGGCCGCCATAGCGGCTGGGGGCTGCGTGGCGCAGGCGCAGCCCCCAGCCGCGAAGTTCGGGCCCTCGAATCCCTTTTACGCGTCCAGCACGCTGCCGTTTCATGCGCCGCCGTTCAACAAGATCAAGGACAGCGACTACCAGCCGGCCATCGAGGCCGGCATGGCGCGGCAATTGAAGGAGGTGGAGGCCATCGCCAACAATCCGGCGCCGCCCACCTTCGAGAACACGCTGGTGGCGCTGGAAAAGACAGGCCGGTTGCTCAACCGCGTGATGCAGGCGTTCAACTGCGTCACCGGCGCCAACACCGATCCGGCGCTGCAGAAGGTGCAGGCGGTGGAAGCACCGCGGCTGGCCGCGCACCAGGATGCGATCTATCTGAATGCGCGGCTGTTTGCGCGCATCAAGACGGTCTATGCCGAGCGGGCGGCGCTGCATCTGGATCCGGAGTCGCAACGCCTGCTCCAGTACGACTACGAGGAGTTTGTGAAGGCGGGCGCGCTGCTGTCCCCCGCCGACAAGGTGCGGCTGAAGAAGATCGACGAGACAGACTCGACGCTGGAAACTGCCTTCATGACCAGGCTGCTGGCAGCCACCAAGGCCGGGGGCTACTCCACCACCAACCCGGCGGCGCTGGCTGGCCTGAGTCCGGCGCAAATGGACGCGGCCGCGCAGGCGGCGAAGGCGCGCGGCCAAAAGGGCTGGTTGCTGCCCCTGCAAAACACCACACAGCAGCCCGACCTGGCTTTTCTGACGGACCGGGCCACCCGCAAGGCGCTGTTTGAGGACTCGTGGAATCGCACCGAGCGCGGCGGACCCAATGACACGCGCATTCTCATTGCGAGGCTGGCGAAGCTGCGCGCCGAAAAGGCCGCACTGCTGGGATTCCCGAACTACGCGGCCTGGGAGCTGACCGACCAGATGGCCAAAACCCCGCAGGCGGCCATCCACTTTGTGAACGAGCTGGTTCCGGCGGCAACGGCCAAGGCGGCCAGCGAGGCCGCGGCGATCCAGGCGCTCATCGACAAACAGGGCGGCAACTTCAAGCTGCAGCCGTGGGACTGGGAGTTCTACGCGCAGCAGGTGCGCAAAGCCAAATACGACTTCGACGAAAACCAGGTGAAGCAGTACCTTGTGCTCAACAACGTGCTCGAAGACGGCGTCTTCTATGCCGCCCACCAGCTCTACGGCATCACCTTCAAGGAGCTGCACAACATCCCGGTCTATCAGCCGGACGTGCGCGTCTTCGAGGTCTACGACGCCAACGGCAAGCCGCTGGCGCTGTTCTACTGCGACTACTTCAAGCGCGACAACAAGCAGGGCGGCGCGTGGATGGACAACCTGGTGACCCAATCGAAGCTGCTGCACCGGATGCCGGTGGTCTACAACGTGGCCAACTTCACCAAGCCCGCGCCCGGGCAGCCGGCGCTGATCAGCTTCAGTGACGTGACCACCATGTTTCACGAGTTCGGCCACGCGCTGAACGCCATCTTTGCTGACACCGAGTACCCAAGCCTCTCGGGCGTGCAGACGCCGCGCGACTGGGTCGAGTTTCCTTCGCAGTTCAACGAGCACTGGGCCAGCTATCCGCAGGTCTTCAACCACTACGCGCGAGACTGGAAGACCGGCGCGCCCATGCCGGCCGCGCTGGAAGCCAGGCTGATGAAGGCCGCCACCTTCAACCAGGGATATAAGCTGACGGAGCTGCTGGCCGCGGCCGAGCTCGACCTGCAATGGCACACCCTGCCGGCCAGCGCGCCGCAGCAGAACCCTGACACCTTCGAGACCGCGGCGCTCAAAAAGACGCACCTGGACATCAGCTACGTTCCGCCACGCTACCGCTCGACTTATTTCCTGCATATCTGGGCCGAAGGCTATGCGGCCGGCTACTACTCCTACCTGTGGACGGAGATGCTGGACGACGACGCATTCCAGTGGTTCCTGGATCATGGCGGCATGACGCGGGCCAACGGCGACCGTTTCCGCCAGATGATCCTTTCCCGCGGTAACACCGAGGATCTGGCGAAGATGTACCGCAACTGGCTGGGCGCCGAGCCAAGCATCGAACCGATGCTGAAGTTCCGTGGACTGACGGAAACCTCGGGCGCAAAGTAACCAGACGCACAGCGGCCGGCTCACTATAATCCTTAGCTATGAGTGAGCCGGCCGCGCACAAGATCGAAAAGCTGCGGGACGAGATTCGCCGCCACGAACATCTTTATTACGTCCTCGACGCACCCGAGATCAGCGACGCGCAGTACGACGCGCTGATGAACGAACTGAAGCGCATGGAAGCCGGGCATCCGGAGCTGATCACGCCGGACTCACCCACCCAGCGCGTGGGCGGCAAGCCCGCCGAAGGCTTCAGGAAGGCGGCCCACTCGCGTCCCATGCTCAGCCTCGACAACGCCTACTCCGCCGAGGAGCTGGCCGACTGGGACCGCCGCGTACGCGAACTGGCCGGCAATTTGCCGGTGGAGTACACGGCCGAGCTCAAGCTCGACGGCCTGAGCGTGGCGCTGCTTTACACGCCGGCGCGCGACGGCGGAGTGGCGCTTTCCGCGGGGCTGACGCGCGGCGACGGCCAGACCGGCGAAGACGTCACCTCCAACATCCGCACCATTCGCAGCGTGCCGCTGTCTGTCTCCGCCGCGCAGCTCCGCAAGGCCGGCCTGCCGCAGGCATTCGAGGTGCGCGGCGAGGCGGTAATGCCGGAAGCGGCGTTCCAGCGCCTCAACGAAGAGCGCGAGCAGCAGGGCTTGCCGCCGGCCGTGAATCCGCGCAACGCCGCCGCCGGCACGCTGCGCACCCTGGAGCCGGGCATCGTGGCCAACCGCCGCCTGGTGTTCTACGCCTACTTCCTGCTGGTAAACGGCGAGTACCTGGCCGCCGGGCAGAGCGCCACGCTGGATGCGCTCACGGCGCTGGGCTTTCGCGTCAATCCGCACCGCGGGCGCGTGCACTCGATCGAGGCGATGCTCAAGTTCATCGACGAAGCCGAAGCCGGGCGCGCCGGGCTGGGCTATGAGATCGACGGCGTGGTCTTCAAAGTGGATTCCCACGCCACGCAGCAGCGGCTGGGCTACACGGGCCGCGCGCCGCGCTGGGCCATTGCCTATAAGTTCACGGCCAAATCGGGCATGACGCAGGTGCGCGAGATCAGCGTGCAGGTGGGCCGCACAGGCAAGCTGACGCCGGTCGCCAACCTGGAGCCGGTCTTCATCGGCGGTACCACGGTGAGCCGCGCCACGCTGCACAACGCGGACTTCATCGAGCGGCTCGGCCTGCTGGTGGGCGACTGGGTAAAGGTCGAGCGCGGCGGCGACGTGATTCCCAAGGTGGTTGAAGTCATCGAAGACGCCGAGCATCCGCGCGGGAAGCATCGTTTCCAGTTCCCGGCCAGGTGCCCCGAGTGCGGCAGCGAGGTGGTGCGCGCCGAGAGCGAAGTGGATTGGCGCTGCGTGAACGCCGACTGCCCGGCCAAGCTGCGCGAGAGCCTGCTGCACTTCGGCCGCCGCGAGGTAATGAACATCGAGGGGCTGGGCGATGCGGTGGTGCAGCAGTTGCTCGACCGCGGCATGGTCCGCAGCGTCGCCGATCTCTACTCGCTCACCGAGCCGCAGCTTGTGGGTCTGGAACGCTTTGCCGAGAAGTCCGCGCGCACGCTGCTGAATGAGATTGAACGCTCGAAGAAGGCGGGCCTGGCGCGCGTGTTGATGGGTCTCGGCATCCGCTTCGTGGGTGAGCGCACGGCGGAGCTGCTGGCGCAGGAGTTCGGCTCCATGGACGCCTTGATGGCCGCGGCCGCCGAAGAGCTGGAGCGCGTGGAAGAGGTTGGCCCGCGCATCTCCGAGGCGATTCTGGAATTCTTCTCCCGCCCGGCCAATCGCGCGCTGGTGGAGAGCCTGAGAAAAGCCGGCGTGGACATGACCGCCGAAAAGAAGCATCGCTCCGACAAGCTGGCGGGGCTGACCTTTGTGCTGACCGGCACGCTGCCCCATCTGACCCGCGATGAGGCCCGGCAGAAGATCGAGGCCGCCGGCGGAAAAACGGCCGGATCGGTGAGCCGGAAAACCAGCTACGTAGTGGCAGGCGAAGAGGCAGGCTCAAAGCTCGACAAGGCGCAGGAGCTCAAGATCCCCGTGATCGACGAGGCCGGGCTGCTGGCCATGCTTGAAGCGGAACAAAAATAATCTCTTCTCAGATTGGCGGTGCGGCGCTCAGGCGCGTGAACGGCGGCGCGCAATTTCAGGCTGGCGCTCCGTGGCGCGCATCTCGCGGGCCCGTTCCCGCTCCCAGGCTTCGGCGTGCCGGCTGCGCGCGGCATAGCGCAGCGCGTCGACAGACGGAAGCGCCGGCGGCAGCATGGCCACCAGTTCCGCCTGCGGCTTGAATCCTCGCTCAGGCTCGACCGGCGGCAGCAGCCGCGCCGACGACTCGAACTCCGCATAGGCCGCATGCGAGGTAAGGCTCGCGTCCATGGCGGGAGCCGCGCCCTCCGCTTCCGGTATGGCGGGAGACTGCGCACGCACAGCAACCGAGCGGGCCATGAAGTCGTCCACCAGCTTGTGCAGGCAGGTCTGCCCGCACAGATGCTTCATCCCTGGCCGCAGCCGGTTGCGCGAGCCCCACGGGCTCACGCGCAGTTCGCCCGCCTGTTCATACGCCACAAACCAGTGGTTGGTCTGCCGCTTTTCCGTTCCGCAGATATCGCACGAGATCGCCTGCCGGATCACCGTATGCTCCCGCGCCGCGCCGCCGCGCGCCGCTTCAGCCGATTCCCGCCGTCCCCGCCCGCACCACGCCAATAATACGAAGCCGCGGCTGCCAAGAGGGAACTATCCCCGAATCGCCTTCTTCTATTTCATCGCGCACTGGATGGACTGGACGAGATAGGCGGAAGATGAAACTGCAAGCGGTTTCAAATACGAACAAAAAACCGCGGGCCCATCCTGAAATGGAACCCGCGGTTCGTCCTATCCAAATTTTGGCCAGCAGCGCATGCTGCCTTGGCCTTCGACACCGGTCAGCCCAGGGCGCCGGGCGGGCCGGTCATTTTGACTTGCCCGGTGGACCCGTCTTCGGCGGCGTCGCCGCTGGCGGCAGCATCGCGATATGCGAGGGCGCAAAATACCCCGCCTTAGTGCGCACTTTGTAGCGCCGGTCGATACAGTACAGATAAATGGAGTGGAATGCGCCGTTGTATTTGAAGTCCGCCGGCGTGTAGGTCAGGGCATACTGGCTGCGCAATTCCTGCTCGATATCGCGGAAGCTGGTCGCCAGATCCTCGACTGTGGACGGGAAAAAGACGCGGCCGCCGGTCTGCTCGGCCAGTTGAGCCATCACCTTGTCGCCCGGACCGCGACTGGGCGTCCAGTTGGTGCTGACAGAGTAGACAATGGTGTCCGCGCGCTCGCACTCGCGGATGGCTTCGCCTTCATAGACGCGGCTCTGGTCGTCGTTGCCGTCGGAGATGAGAATAATCATCTTGCGCACCGGCTCCTGGCCGCGCGCAGCGTTCATCATCTTGTAGCGGCAGGCCGAGTAGAGCGCATCGTAAAGCGCGGTGCCGCCGCCGGGGCTCAACTCGTCAATGCCCTGCTGCAGGGCGTCAATGTCGTTGGTCCAGTTCTGGGTCACGTCGGGGGTAACATCGAATCCCATCACAAAGGCGCGGTCGCTGCGCGGATTCATGACATTGAGAAGAAAGGCAGTGGCTTCCTGCTGCTCATACTTGAAGCGCCGCATGATCGACGTACTGGTATCAATCAGCAAGCCAATGCGCAGCGGCAGGTTGATCTGCTGATGAAAGGAGTCGATCCTGGCCGGCGCTCTGTTGTTGTCGAGGAGGGCAAAGTCGCTCTGCTTCAGATCGGAGATATAGCGGCCGTGCTTGTTGGTGACCGTAAAGATCAGGTCCACCTCGTTGACGCCCAGGTTGATGGTAGGGGTGTTAACATCGGTCGGCACATTCGGGGTTGCGGCCGAAGCCTTGGCCGGGTCTGCGGCCACCGTTTTGGCCTTCACGGGCTGTTGAGCGTACGACACGGCCACCGTGAACGTTGCCGCGAGCATCAGGGCGAGGTGTTTCCGAAACATGACTCTCTCATTCTAGCAATGGCGCCGCTTGCGCCGCACGCGCGGTCAGGCCTCCGCCTTGGCTCCCTGCGCGTCAGTTGCCGGCGGCCGTGCCGCCTTCCAGTTGACTTAGAAAGACTTGCAACTCTTCCGGTAGCGGCGCCTCCAGTTCCACCGGCTTGCCGGTAACGGGATGCGCGAACTCCAGCCGGGCTGCGTGCAGGAAGTTCCGTCCTAATTTAAGCCGTTCCGGCTGCGCCTTCCGCCGCGCAGCCTGCTGGTCTGTCAGTTGTCCGGCCGCACCGTAGAGCGTGTCGCCCACCACCGGATGGCCAAGGGACGCCATGTGCACGCGAATCTGGTGGGTCCGGCCAGTCTCAATGCGCACCCGCAGCAGCGTGAACTTGCCGAACCGGCTGGCGAGTTGCCTGACGACCTCAAAGTGTGAGACGGCTGAACGGGCATTTTCGTTTGGCCGCGCGGTCATGCGTGTGCGCCGCGTCCGGTCGCGGCTCACGCCGGCAGTGATGGTGCCCCGCTGCCGCTCCACGGCGCCATGCACCAGCGCGATATAAGTCTTTTTCACGCGCCGGCCGGCAAACATCGCTGCCAGAGCCGCGTGGGCGCGGTCGTTCTTCGCCACCACGATCAGGCCGCTCGTATCCTTGTCGAGCCGGTGCACGATGCCGGGACGCAGCTCGCCGCCGGTCGAAGAAAGCCTGCTGAAGCGGTAAAGCAGCGCGTTGACCAGCGTTCCGCGGCTGCGGGCCTCGTCGCTGCGGCCCGATCCAGCGTGGACCATCATGCCCGCCGGCTTGTTCACCACCGCAATGTCCGCGTCTTCGTAAACCACATCGAGCGGAATCGGCTCCGGCACGGCCTTCAGCGGAAGCGGGTGCGGATCGGCGCTGAGCATAATCCGCTCGCCGCCACGCAGCTTCCACGAAGCCTTTTCGCATCGGCCGTCGACGGTCACTCCGCCCTGCTCCAGCAGCAACTGCACGCGCGAACGGCTTACGCCCTCAAGCTGCCCCGCTAAAAACTGGTCGAGCCGCTGTCCGGCGGCCTCCGCGGGCACATCCACGGTGCGATGTACCGTGCTGTCGCCGGCCTCAACCATCGTTTGCTTCGTTGGCGGCGGCGCTGGATGCGGATGGCCGCGCATCGCCGGCGGTTTCCGGCCGCTCCGCCGGTTGTTGCTTGGCAGCCTTGCGCTCGCGCAGCAGGAGCGCCCCGATCAGCACCATGGCGATAGCCGCGATCTGAGGTCCGTCGAGCACCCCGCCAAACACCGAACCGCGGCCCGCGCGGTCGCGCCACAGTTCAGTGATATACACCGTCACGCCGGCGCCCAGAAGCGACAATCCCGCCACATCGCCGGGCCGGCGCCGCGCGCGCTGGAAGAAAAATAGAAAGATGGCCAGCGCCAGGAATCCCAGCGCCGCATAGGCCTGCACGGGATGGAGCGGAACATCGAGCGGCGTACCGCTCCAGCGCGCCGCCAGCGGATTCGTGTACGTCACCGCCCAGGGCAACCCGCGGCCCGCCTCGATGCCATAGCCGGTGCCGGACAGCAGCGTGCCCACCTGCTCGAAGACCAGCCCCACTGCCAGCGGCAGGCCCAGCGCATCCAGCACGGCCAGCTTCGGCATCTTTTGCCAGTAGACATACAGCCCCGCCAGACACACGCCAATCCCGGCGCCAATCGCGCCAAGCAGCGGATCGTGGATCATCGCCAGCAGCAGGATCCACGACGGGTGGTGCAGCACTAAGCGCCAATTCATGACCACCATCGGAAGCCGGGAGCCCAGGAGCGCGGCAAACAAGGTCAAGACGCAAAGGTTCCACACCTGAGCGGCGTTCAGGCCGGTCGCGCGCGCCGTGTACTGCGTCAGCATGAGGGCGGCAATCAGCCCCAGCGCAGCCAGCGCGCCGAACGACGGAATCATGACCGCGCCGATTTGGAAGAGAATGGGATGCACTTAGAACAGCATACGGCATCCGTCAATCGGCCGTGGAACCACGGCGGCAAGGAAAAGTAGAATCCGGCCCACGGGGCCGTGAGCAACGTGCTGGTGAACCCGTCCTAAGACGGTGGGGCTCTCCGCGGTTCATTAGGCATTCCGGACTGGCGGACACGGCACACAGAACCGATTGTCGAGTCGAACCCCTGTTCAATGAATGTAGGTTCAACCAGCGTTAGTTACCCACCTGCTTTGCAGGCCGGTTCCTATTGCGGATAGTAGGGGGTTTGCCCCGGAATTACAAGTCTTGTGCAGGTCGGGCAAAGTGTGCTACTTTCTTGCGTCCGGCTTTCAGAGGCTTCCGAAAAGGCACTTACGCTCTTTTACGAAGCCGTCTTTCGCTCCACTTCCAGCACCTCGTCCAGCAGACCACGCAGGCTGGCGGCGCGGGCGCGCCCCACGTCTACATTTGCCGAGCCGCTCAGCGACAGCTCGTCGGCCAGATTCAATGCGGCCAGCACGGCCACGCGCAGCGAGTCGACGGTGCGGCCCTCCGCGGCCACGGCGCGCATCTTGGCATCAACAAAAGCCGCCAGCTCGCGGATGTGGTCCGGATCCTGGCCGTAGAGATGGTAAGTCTGATCGTAAATTTCGACGGTGACGTATTCCATTGGCTTGCCATGCTGCTCGTCAGCCATGCATCTCCTCAAAGCTCAATCGCGTCGAGCTGAGCCAGCAGCCGATCCACGCGCTGGCGTACGTGGTTGCGCTCGCTCCGCAGCGCGTTGATCTCGCTGTGCAACTGCTCGGCCAGCCCCGTTTGTTCGCGCAGTTGCTCCTCGGCTTTTGCGGCGCGGTCTTCGGCCGCCGTGCGCGCCTGGCGCTCCTGCTTCACTAGCTCCACCGCCCGCAGAATCCGTTCCTCAAGCGCGGAAAAATCGTCGGCGCTGAGCGCCAGCGCTCCTCCGTCGGCCGGCGCTTCGTGCGCCTGCTGCTCGGCTTTCGCCTCGGCCACGGCTGCGAACTCCGGAAATGATTGTGACATCGAAAAATTCCCCCTCAATACGCGCTCTGTCGAGTCAGTATAGCGCCGATTGGGATTGCGTTTGCGCCTGGGTTCGCAAGCGCGCACCAGCCTTGCCAACGGCCGCGGCCACACGTGCCTGATACTCTTGCAGTTCCTCTTCGCGCAGGGTGCGGTCGGGCGCCTGGAAGGTGGCGCCGAGCAGCAGCGAGTACTCGCGCTCACCCAGCCGCGCATCGCGAAACACTTCGCGCACGCGCCACTCCACCAGCTCGGGAAGCTGCAATTCAGCCAGCGCCCGGTCGATGGCTTCCCATGGAATACCGCGGTCGAGCACCAGCGAAAAGTCGCGGCGCACAGGCTGGAAGCGGGAGATCTCGCGTGCCGCGGGCCGGCGCAACGGAAGCTTGTACAAGCGGTCAAGATAAAGCTCGCCCACCAGCACCGGCTCCTTGATCTTGCGCGCCGCGGCCTCACGCGGATGCAGTTGGCCGAACCATCCCACTGTGATGCCTTCCACCACCACACGCGCTGAGCGGTATGGATGCAGCCAGGCGGGCGTGATTCCCGCCTCGGGCGAAAAGTGGTCAAAGTAGGCCGCCGCGGCCTGAACGCGCGCCAGCACCTGCTCCACCACGCCCTTCACATCGTGGAACTCGATGGCGCGACCCGGATGCAGCGCGCCTTGCTCCGGCAGCGCGCCCACGGCGCCGAAGGAAACGGCAGGCCGCTCAACAACCTTCTCCGTGGTGCCGCTGAAGACCGTGCCCAGCTCGAAGAGGCGCGCGTCGCTCACATCGCGGTGCAGGTTGCCGGCGATCATGCCAAGCATGCCCGCCACCAGCGAGGGGCGCAGCACGCCGGCCTCTTCGCTCAGCGGATTGCCCAGCGGCACAACCTGTGCCGGCTGCGGCGCGGTCCCGGCAGCTTCAGCCGCCGAGCAGAAGGTGCTGGAAATGGCCTCATGAAATCCGGCGGCCAGCAGCGTGCCGCGCACCGCGGCCTCGTGATCCGCCCAGGGCAGCGCCGTGACGCCGGCGCCATAGGCCGGCAGCGTGTTGGCAAAGCGGTTGTAGCCGTAAACCCGCGCCACCTCCTCGATCAGGTCGATCTCGCGCTCCAGATCAAGCCGCCAACTCGGCAGGGCCACCAGCCACTCGGCATCTTCGCCAGTCGGCTGGCCGGCTTGCTGACTCGCTAACCCGCAGCCCAGCGCCGTCAGCACGTTTTCGACGATTGCGGCAGTGATGCCTTCTTCGTCCACGGTCTGGCCCAGGATGCGCTGCACCTCGCCAAGCGCCAGCGCCACGGGCCTGCGGCTGGCGGTGCGCTGCTCCAGGGCGGCGATGCGCGCGTCCACAAGCTCGCCTTCGATGGTGCCGCCGTTGGCCAGCAGGATGCGGCTGACCAGCGCGGAAGCCACCGGCGCGGCGTTGAAATCGGCGCCGCGCTCAAAGCGGTGGCTGGCGTCGGTGTGCAGTCCATGGCGGCGCGCGGTCTGGCGCACGGCCATGGGATCGAACCACGCGGCCTCCACCAGCACATTCTTGGTCTCCGGCGTAATCATCGAGTCCCAGCCGCCCATGACGCCGGCCAGTGCCAGAGCCTTCGCATGATCGGCAACAACCAGATCGTTGGGATCGAGCACGCGGTCCATGCCGTCCAGCGTCTTCAGCCGTTCGCCTTTGCGCGCGCGCCGCACCACGATGCCGCCCTCGATCTTGTCCAGGTCGAAGGCGTGCGTGGGTTGCCCCATGGCAAGCCACGCAAAGTTTGTGGCATCCACTGCGTTGGAGATGAACTTCTGTTCCAGCAGATTGAAGTAGGTGGCCACCTCCGCGCCGGGGAACCAGTCGCGCGAGTCGCCAATGGAGATGCCGCGCAGCACGCGCGCCGTAAACCGGCCGCAGGCGTCTTCCGCCTCGATGCGAACAGAAAACGGAGCCTTCGCCTTTTGCGCCTCCGGCAGCGCAACATCCAGCGGCTGCAGCGGCACGCCATAAATAGCCGCCGCCTCGCGCGCCACGCCGTAATGATTCATGGCGTCAACGCGGTTGGTGGTGATGTCCATCTCATAGAGCGAGCCATTGCCGGGGCCGAGATCGTAGATGCCCTCGACCGCGATGCCGCGCAGGGTGAGATCTTCGGCAAGTTGCGCGTCGTCAACTGCAAGCGCGGGTAGGAAACTACGAAGCCATTTGGTCAGTATTCTCATCGAGGAAGCACCCTTTGAGCGGAGCCAGCGGAGTTAGCCACGCTTCTTACACAAATTGCCCCAAAAACCTCATATCCCCCGCAAAGAACTGCCCGATCTCGCTGACCCCGTACTTCATCATGGCGATACGCTCCACGCCCATGCCGAAGGCGAAGCCGGAGATCCTTTTCGGATCGTAGGCGGGCTGTTTTTCCTGGGCGAAGGCGAAGACTGCCGGATCCACCATGCCGCAGCCCAGCAGCTCGATCCAGCCCGACTGCTTGCACTTGCGGCAGCCCTTGCCGCCGCAGAAGATGCAACTGATCTGCACATCGGCGCTGGGCTCGGTGAAGGGAAAGAACGACGGGAAGAAGCGCGTCTTGACTGACGAGCCGAACAGCGCCTTCATGGCGTGATCGAGCGTGCCCTTCAGGTCGCTGAAGGTGATGTTGGTGTCCACGCAAAGGCCCTCCACCTGGTGGAAGATGGGCGAGTGGGTGGCGTCCGCGGCATCGTTGCGGTGCACCTTGCCGGGGATGACGATGCGCACCGGCGGCGGCTGCTGCTCCATGGTGCGCATCTGCACCGGCGAGGTGTGCGTGCGCAGGAGCAGCCGGTCGCGCTGCGGACGGCGCTCCTGGCCGGCAACCACCAGCGTGTCCTGCGTGTCGCGCGCCGGATGGCCGGGCGGAAAGTTCATGCTCTCAAAGTTGTAGTAGTCGCTCTCGACCTCCGGCCCCACGCCCACCGAGTAGCCCAGGGCGGCAAACACCTGCACAATCTCGTTCATCGTGCGCGTTATGGGGTGTTCGGCGCCGGTGAGCCGCCGCGTCCCGGGCAGCGTGATGTCGATGGCCTCGGCGGCTAGTGCCGCATCGCTGGGCCCCGAGCCGGCCGCCTGCTCCAGCAGGCCCTCCACGATCGCCTTGAACGCGTTGAACCGCTGGCCCAGAGCCTTCTTGGCCTCGGGCGGCGCAGCCTTGAGCCAGCGCGCAGAGACTTCGTTGAGCCGGCCCTGCTTGCGGCCCAGCCAGCGCAGGCGAAAGGCCTCAATCGCCTCCGGCGAATCGAGAGTGGCCGCGTCCGCGGCGGCCTGCTGCTCCAGCGCGGCGAAGGCGTGGTCGAGCGCGGCCTCGTCAAATGCCGTCAAATTGGGAATCGCTTCGTTCGTCATGCGTAAAGAGCAGGATAAATCACCGGGTGAGCCCCCATCAGCGCAGGTGCTCTACCGCACCTATCGCGGCTCGCGCCTTGGTCAAGGGAATTCGTGACCCGCTCATAGACTCGAACGGCCCGGAATCCACGTGCGATTCCGGGCCGTCTTTTCCGCCAGTCATATCTCTTTGTGCGATCAGGCCGCGTTCGCCGCCAATGCGGTCTTAGCCTGCTCCACCAGCCTGGTGAATCCCGCCGCGTCATGCACGGCAATATCCGCCAGAATCTTGCGGTCCAGCTCCACGCCGGCCTTCTTCAGGCCGTTGATGAACTGCGAATAGCTCGTCCCGTTCAGCTTGCAGGCGGCGGAGATACGCACAATCCACAGCGAACGGAACTGGCGCTTCTTCTGCCGGCGGCCCACATAGGCAAACTTCAGGCCGCGTTCCACGGCCTCCTGGGCTGCCTGGTAGAGCTTGGATTTGGTAAGGAAATAACCGCTGGCGCGGTCGAGAATCTTCTTGCGGCGATCACTCCGCTTGGTGCTGCGTTTTACGCGGGGCATGGGTTGGTTCTCCTTTGCGGTTCGTCAGTTGCGCGGCTGGAGGCAGGAAGGCCGCATCGATGGCAGCCAGTGAACCTCTTCACTCGCGAGTTGAGCCTGAGCGGAACTTTCCAGAAAAGTTCCTCCACAGGGTGGTCAGGCGTAGGGAATCATGCGCGATACCTTCGCGTGGTCGCCGTCAGAAACCAGTGCGCTCTTGCCGAGCGCGCGCTTGGTCTTCGGTGCCTTCGACGTAAGGATGTGCCGCGTCTTCGTGTGGCCCCGCTTGATCTTCCCGGTGCCGGTCTTGCTGAAGCGCTTGGCCGCGCCCGAATGGGTCTTCAACTTGGGCATTTTCTTCTCGCTTTTGCGTGGAGCGGGTTGAACCCGTCGTGAATTCCTCAAGGAGGCAGAGATATCCCTGCCCCGCTGAGGCTCTCTTGAGTATATCGCACCCCCGGCCGCTGAACCAGCCCGGCGCCGGCCTTGGCAGGCTTAGCCGTTGGCGGCGTGCTTCCTGCCGAACTGGCGCAGCTTTTCCAGCGTAGCCGCAGCCTGGCCGGAATCGATGGCCTCGGCGCCCATCGCCACGCCCTCTTTCAGATCCCCGGCCAGCCCGGCGGCCACCAGAGCCCCGGCGGCATTCAACAGCACGATATCGCGCCGCGCCCCCGGGATGCCGGTCAGCACGTCGTAAAGCAGGGCCCGGTTGGTCTCCACGTCGCCGCCGATGAACTCTTCGAGCCGGGTCCGCGGCAGCCCGGCCATCTCCGGCGTGATGCGGGCGGCTTTGAGCGTGGATTCGCCCGTCGCCGACTGCTCAACCCGCGCCACCACGGACTCGCCGGTCGTCGTCAGCTCGTCGATTCCGTCGGTGCCATGCACCACAAAGGCTCGCCTGGCGCCCAGCTCCGCCAGCGCGCGGCCCACCAGCAACACCTTGCTGGGCGCCAGCACGCCGATCACCTGCGTCCGCGCGCCGGCCGGGTTGGTCAGTGGCCCGCACAGATTGAATATCGTGCGGAATCCCAGCGCCCGCCGCAGCGGTCCCACCACCTTCATCGCCGGATGGTAGTGCGGGGCAAAGAGAAACATGAATCCGGTCTCGCGCAGGCATTCGACCGCCAGCTCGGGCTCGAGCGCGATGGGCACGCCCAGCGCCTCCAGCACGTCTGCCGCGCCGCAGCGCGAAGTAATGGCGCGATTGCCGTGCTTGGCCACCTTGGCTCCCGCCGCCGCGGCCACCAGCGCCGCACCCGACGAAATATTGAAGGTCAGCGGCCCTCCGCCGCCGGTGCCCACCACGTCCACCAGCTCGTCGCGCTCCTCGTCGGAAAGCGGAACCGGCGTGACGCGCTGGCGCATCACCTCGACGAAGCCGGCCAGCTCCGGCGCCTGCTCGCCGCGCGTGGCCATCACCGCCAGCAGCGCCGCCGTTTCCACCTCCGGCGCAGCGCCGGCCAGTATCTGTTCCAGCACGCCGGCCGCCTGCTTGCGGGTAAGCGCCGCGCCATCCTCGGCCAGCGGCTTCAGCAACTCCTTCAACAAGGCCATATCCTTCTATGGTAACGGCCTTGGGCTGAGACGGTCGGCTTGCCGCTCCCGAGGCCGCCAAGATAGTATTGGGGTGCCGCTACTACGGCCTCTCTGGCCCTTTAAATTGTGGACCCGATGCCGAATCCTCCTTTTATAAACAGCGGCCGGGGCGATCAAAATCCAATATGAAAATTCATGAGTATCAGGCGAAAGAAATCCTGGCAAAGTATGGTGTTCCCGTGCCCAGGGGCGAAATGGCCAATACGCCGGAGGAAGCTGCGGCCGTAGCCCGCAAGCTCTTTGCCGAAGGCGCTTCGGGCGTGGTGGTCAAGGCGCAGATTCACGCCGGCGGCCGCGGCAAGGGCGGCGGTGTAAAGGTCGCCCGCACCCGCGAAGAGGCTGAAGAGCACGTCAAGAACATTCTTGGCATGCAGCTTGTCACGCACCAGACCGGTCCCCAGGGCCAGAAGGTGCAGCGGCTGCTCATCGAAGAGACGGCGGCCATCGACCGCGAGCTCTATCTGGGCATCGTGCTCGACCGCGCCACCGGAAAGCTCGTGTTTATGGCGTCCCAGGCCGGCGGCATGGAGATTGAGGAAGTGGCCGCCAAGACTCCCGAGGCCATCTTTAAAGAGACCATTGACCCGGCGGTGGGCTTTGGAGCATGGCAGGCGCGCAAGCTGGCCTTCGCCCTGGGACTCAAGCCGGCGCAGATCAATCAAGCCGTGGCCTTCTTCCAGAGCCTCTACAAAGCCTTTGTCGAATCCGACGCCTCGCTGGCCGAGATCAATCCTTTCATCACCACCAAGGACGACAAGCTCTTCGCCCTCGACGCCAAGATGAACTTCGACGACAACGCCCTCTTCCGCCACCCGGAGATCAAGGCGCTGCGTGACATCGCCGAAGAGGATCCGCTGGAGGTGGAAGCCAGCAAGTACGCGCTCAACTACATCAAGCTCGACGGCTCCATCGCCTGCATGGTCAACGGCGCCGGCCTGGCCATGGCCACCATGGACATCATCAAGTACGCCGGCGGCAGCCCCGCCAACTTCCTGGATGTGGGCGGCGGCGCCACCCAGGAGCAGATCGAGCACGCCTTTGAAATCCTGCTCTCCGACTCGCATGTGAAGGCCATCTTCATCAATATCTTCGGTGGCATTCTGCGCGTGGACCGGCTGGCCACGGGCGTGGTGGCCGCGGCGCGCAAGCTCAACGTGACCGTGCCCATCGTCCTGCGGCTGGAAGGCACCAACGTCGAAGAGGGCCGTTTGATCCTCAAGGAATCCGGCTTGAATTTCCAGGTCGGCGCAACCATGAAAGAGGCAGCGGAGCTGGTCGTAAAGGCAGCAGCGGGGGTGGGAGCATAATGGCAGTTCTGGTCAATAACGAGACACGACTCATCGTTCAGGGCATCACCGGCAAAGAAGGCACCTTTCACGCAAAAGGCTGCGCGGAATATGGAACCAAAGTTGTCGGCGGTGTGACGCCCGGCAAAGGCGGCACCTCCCACGAGGGCTGGCCTGTTTTCAACACCGTCTCTGAAGCCGTGGAAAAGACCGGCGCCAACGCCACCATGATCTTTGTGCCACCGCCGTTTGCGGGCGACGCCATTCTGGAAGCCGAGGACGCGGGCATTCCACTCATCGTCTGCATCACCGAGGGCATCCCCACGCTTGACATGGTGAAGGTGTGGGCCAGGCTGAAGACATCGAAGTCGCGGCTGATCGGGCCCAACTGTCCCGGCGTCATCTCGCCCGGTATGGCCAAGATCGGCATCATGCCCGGCCGCATCCACAAGCAAGGCTCGGTCGGCATCGTCTCCCGCTCGGGCACGCTCACCTACGAAGCTGTGCACCAGCTCACCCAGCGCGGCATCGGCCAGTCGACGGCCATTGGAATCGGCGGCGATCCCATCATCGGCACCACCCACATCGACGCGCTGCGCCTGCTCAACGACGACCCCGACACCGAAGCCATCGTCATGATCGGCGAAATCGGCGGCTCGGCGGAAGAAGCCGCGGCGCAGTTCGTCAATCAGCATGTGAAGAAGCCGGTGGTTGGCTTCATCGCTGGCCAGACCGCGCCTCCCGGGCGCCGCATGGGCCACGCCGGCGCAATCATCTCCGGCGGACAGGGCACCGCGGCCGACAAGATGAAAGCCATGACCGCGGCGGGCATTCACGTCGTGGTCTCGCCGGCCGACATCGGCGAGGAGCTGGCAAAGGTCATCGGCAGGGCGTGAAACGCAGCTTCCGGCTGCATGCTTCAACTGCAAAAGCCCACCTTGGCGGTGGGCTTTTGTATGTGCGCGGAAAAGAGGCTGGAGCTTTGCAACGGCCGGATGGAACCGCTCTTCGGGCTCCCGCCATTTGGCCCTCCGGGTGTTTCGCTCATGTCCCGGCGCAGGCAGATTTCCCTGAGATTTCTGCTGCGGCAGTTTCCATCGCCCGGACTGCATGATCCGGTTTGAAAAACTGCAATCTCGCCTTCGATTTCTCAACCGCGCTTAAAGCTTGATGGGGGCCACTCCAGTTATAGTTGCACATGCGGCCCTCTCCAATGAGGCTGCGTAAAAATTCCCGCACAGGAGCATATGTTTCGTGGCAGAGCGTACCTTCAGCATCATCAAGCCCGACGCGGTCGGCAAGGGCTACACCGGAGCCATTCTGGCTGAAATCGAAAAGGCCGGCTTTCGCTTTGTGGCCATTAAAAAGCAGTCGATCTCCAAAGAGCAGGCCGAAGGCTTTTACTACGTCCACAAAGACAAGCCCTTCTTCAACGGCCTGTGCGAGTTCATGTCCTCCGGACCGCTCTTCCTCATGGTTCTGGAAAAGGACAACGCCATCGCCGGCCTGCGCAAGCTGATGGGCGCCACCAACCCCGCCAACGCCGAAGAGGGCACCATCCGCAGGAAGTACGCCGCCTCCATCCAGGAAAACGCCATTCATGGCTCCGACGGCCAGGAGACCGCGGCCTTTGAGATCGGCTACTGGTTTGCCGGCTACGAGCTGCTCTGATCCTCATCCCCGGCAGGCCAATTCCGGCAACCGCATCCCCGGCTACGCAAACAGGTCGTCAAACTTGGCCTGCAGCGCCGCCAGCCGTTCGCGCAACTCCGCCACCTCGGCTTCCAGCCGGGCGATGCGTGCATCCGCGCCGGCATCCGCGCCGGCCGCCGGCGCCGTTCCATAGGATGGCGTCGGCGCTTCCGTAGCAACTGCGCCAGCGGCCGCCGCGGCAACCGGCTCCGCAAGCAGGTGCGCGTAGCGTGCCTCTTTGGTGCCCGGCTGGCGCGGAAGCACGGCCGCCAGCGGCGGATTACGTTCCATCAGCTTCTGCAAGCCCGCCAGCACATCGGCAATCTCTTCGAACGCATGCATCCGTTCGGTTCGCCCCCGCAACTCGCCCGGAGTCTGCGGGCCGCGCAGCAGCAGAACGCACAGCAGCGCCGTCTCCGGCCGGCTCAGGTTGAACGCTTCCCCCAGCCAATGCTCGTACTTGGTCACTCGGCCGTCGGCCTCCCGTGCGCGGCCGGCCAGCCGCAGCTCTTCCAGTCCGTGCAGCGCCTGGCGCGCGTCGTCCTCGTCCAGTGTCATCACCGGGTCGCGGTTCGATCGCTGGTTGCAGGCGGTCACCAGGGCATTCATGGAGAGCGGATAATACTCCGGCGTGGTGGCTTCTTTTTCCAACAGCGCGCCCAGAACGCGTGCCTGGGCCGCACTCAAAAGATATTGCGCAGGCGGCATGAGTCCATTCTCGCATTGCCGCCGCGCCGGGCGGTCGAGAGCGCCAGGATTGCACTACAGGCTCATGCTGCCCGATGCCGTCATCATCGCTTCGTCCGGCACTTTTTCCCGTCCGCGGGTCAGCAGATAGTAAACCACCGGCGTAATCACCAGGCTCAGCACCATGGAAATGCACAGGCCGCCGATGACGGCGATGGCCAGCGGCCGCAGCATCTCCGAGCCCGCGCCGATGCCGAGGGCCAGCGGCAGCATGCCGCACACCGCGGCCACGGCGGTCATCATGATGGGCCGCAGCCGCCGCTGGGCCGCACTCAACATCGCCTCTCTGGCCGGTGCGCCCTCGGCGCGGAACTTTTCGTCGGCATCCAGCAACAGAATGCCATTCTTAGCCACGATGCCGACCACCATGATCAACCCCATGAACGAAGCCACATTGAAGGTGGTTCCGGTGATCAGCAGCGCGAAGATCACGCCTGAAATCGACAGCACCGACGATGCCAGAATGGCAACCGGCGCGGAAATGTTGCCGAACTCCGTAAGCAGCACCCCGAAGACCAGCGCCAGCGCCAGCAGCAGCACCTGGAAGAGATCGTGGAAGGACTTTTGCTGCACCCTGTAGGTGCCAGCGTACTCGATGCGCGCCGTCGGAGGCAGGTGCAGGGCGCCGACAGCCTGGCGCACCTTGGCCATCACTCCGCCCAGGTCCGACCCCTCCAGATTCCCCGTAACCACGATCATCCGCTGCAGGTTCTTGCTCCAGATCTCCTGCTGCGGCGGCAGTTGGCTGATGGTCGCCAGCGAGCCCAGCGTGGCCATATGGCCCGAGGCGCTGTTGAACACCGTGTTGCGGATCGCCTCCAGCGAGGAGCGGGAATCATGGCCCAGACGCACGCGAATCGTGTATGGCCGCCCGTTGACAATGGCCGGATTCGCCGTGGGAATTCCCTCCACTAGCGATTCCGCATCCTGCGCGACCTCCGCGGGCGTAAATCCCAGCCGGGCCGCGGCGACCGGATCAACCCGGAAGTTCGTGGCCGGGCCGCTGATTACGTCGTCGATGCCGTTATCGACATCCACCACGCCGGGGACATGGGAGATCGCAGTGCCCACTTCCGCCGCCAGCTTCATCAGCTCTTTGGGATTGTGGGTGTAAATCTCGATCTGAATCGGCGACGGCGCATTGGACAGATCGTTGATATTGTCCTGAAGGATCTGCGTGAGGTCGATCTGCAATTCCGGCTCGGCGGCGTTGATAAGCCGGCGGGCTTCGTCCATCACCTGCCAAACCGAGCGGCTGCGCTTCGACCGGAGCTTGACCGTAAAGTCGCCGGTGTTGGCTTCGGTCACGGCGGCCAGGCCCATCTGCAGCCCGGTGCGGCGCGAGGTGGTCTCGACCTCGGGAATGGAGTGCAGGATGCGATACACGTGTTCGAGAACGCGGTCGGTCTGCTTCAGCGAACTCCCCGGCGGCATTACGTAGTCGAGGATGAAGCCGCCTTCGTCCATCCGCGGCAACAGATTGCTTCCCAACCCCTGAAATCCGAAATATGTGCCTACCACCAGCAACAGGCAGATCCCGCCCAGCCACTTCGGCTTGGCCAGCGACCACTCCAGCACGCGGCGGTGCATGCGCAGCACCCGGTCGAGCATGTTGCTGGTGGAATGCTCGCCGTGTACCTTGTGTTCGCGCAGCAGCACATAACTCAGGCCCGGCGTCCAGGTCAGCGCCAGCGCCAGCGAGGTCAGCAGCGCCGCGGTCATGGTGATGGCCAGTGCCCGGAAGAAACTGCCCGTGACGCCGGTGACCGAAACCAGCGGCAGAAACACCACAACCGGCGTAATCGTCGAGCCCAGCAGCGGTTTGGTCAGCTCCTTCAGGGCGTTGCGCACGGCGCCCGCGCGCGACTCGCCCGCATCCCGGTGCAGAACGATGTTCTCCACCATGACAATGGCGTCGTCAATCACCAGCCCGATCGCCGCCGCCACGCCTCCCAGGGTCATCAGGTTGTAGCTTTCTCCAAGGGCCCAAAGCGCCAGGAAGGTCACCGCCACGGTTACCGGGATCACCAGGCCGGCAATCAGCGAAGAGGTCCAGTCGCGCAGGAACAAAAAGAGAACGCCGCATGCCAGAATCAGCCCCAGCACGATGGCGTCGCGCACGCTGGCAATGGAGGCGCGCACCAGCTGCGACTGGTCATAGAAGTTCCGGAAATGGACGCCGGGGGGCAGTTTGCTTTTGAGTGATTGGACCTCTTTGGCCACTCCGTTGGCTACGGCCACTGTGTTGCTGACGGGCTGGCGGGCGATGGTCAGCAGCACGGCAGGCTTGCCGTTCGAAGTCACCGTGGTGTAAACCGGCTTGACCGAGCGCTCAACCGTGGCCACGTCGTCCACATGCACCGGGGCCCCGTTCGGCGTGGTCTTGATCACCAGTTGGCGCAGTTCGTTCACGTCATGCACCTGCGCCCCCACCAGGCCCAGAACCAACTGGTGATTGGCTTCGTACAGACCCGGCGAATCGACAATATTGGAGGCGTCGATCGCGTTCACCAGCTCGCTGATGGTCACGCCCGCGTTGCGCATCAGCGCCATGTGCGGGGTGACATGAAACTCCGGAACCTCACCGCCCTGCACCAGCACGGTGCCCACACCCGGCACGCGGTTCAGCGGCGGCTTCAGCTCATAAGTGGCAATCTCCCACAGCTCGGTTTGCGGCACGGTGTTGGAGGTAAGAGCGTAGCCCAGGATGGGGAAGGTGGCAAAGGTCAACCGGTGCGTTACAACTCGCGCCGTCGGCGGCAGGCTATGCTGCACCTGCGCCAGGGCCGCGTTCACCCTCTCCAGCGAGCGGTGCATGTCCGCGTTCCAGTTGAAGAACACATCCACCTCGGCCTCGCCGCGGCTGGTGATCGAGCTGATGGTCACCACGCCCCGCACCGAGCTAACCGCTTCTTCGATGGGCCGGGTCACCGTCACCTGCATCTGCCGGATCGGCGTAACACCGTTGTCAACCCCGATCACCACACGGGGAAAGTTGGTCCGGGGAAAGACCGCGATCGGCACCTTGAAGGCAAGGTAGATCCCGGCAATGGTCAGCACACCCACAAAGAAAAAGATCTTTTGGGTCGAGCGGGCCAGCCAGAAGGGCTTTTCGGTATCGCGGTCCTTGCCCAACATTAGTTCTCGCCTCCGCTCACACTGGCGTTGGACGCCTCGCTGTCCGCCGGTGTTACCTTCACCCTGGTGCCGGCGTCCAGCGCGTAAGAGCCCACCGTAATTACCTGTTCAGAGGGCGTGATCCCGCGCAGCACCTGCACTTCGCCGGTATTGACAATGCCAAGCGTAACCGGCTTGCGCACGGCCAGATCGCCCTTGCCCACCACCATCACATACTTGCTTCCGCTCTGCGCGGTCTGAATCGCGGCAGCGGGAACCTTCAGCGCGTCGGCAACGGTTGCGCCGGTGATCCTGGCTTGAACCGGGGTTCCCGCCTTGAGCATCCCGTCCCGGTTGTCAATCTTGAGCCACACCTCCAGCGTGGTGCTGCCCGGATCGAGCGCGGGACTGATCAGGGAGACCGTGGCGGGAATCGGTTTGTCCACGCCCGGCGCAGTAATCGTCGCTTTGTCGCCCACCTTCAACTCCTGCGCAAGGCTCTGCGCAATGTGCGCCTTGGCAATGAGCGTGGAGGTGTCCATCACCGTGAGCAGAGGCGTCCCGGCCGAGGCCGTTTCCCCCGCATACAAGGGCCGGTCGGTCACCACGCCGTTGATGGGGCTGCGAATCTCCGAGTACCGCACCAGGGCTTCCGATGCCTCGTACTTTCCCTTCGCCGAAAGCAACTGCCCCTGCGCCTGCTGGAGCGCCGCCTTCTGGTTCACTGCGCGCAGATACTCCAGATTCTTCATCGCCGTCGCGTACGCGCCCTGCGCCTGCACCAGCGCCGCCTTGGCCGCGTCCAGGTCGCGGCCCGGAATCGCGCCTTCCGCAACCAGCGCCGTCCGGCTCTTCACAATGACTTCGTCCAGATGCAGATTGGCCTTCGCCTGCGCCACCGCCACCTCGGCCGCCTGAAGCTGCTCGGGAATCTGCGAGCGCGTAGCCGTGGTGTATGCCCCCTGCGCCGCCAAATAGACGCCCTTGTTGTCCAGCGCCGAGGCCGTCAGGTCGCTGTTGTCAAGCACGGCCAGCAGCTCGCCGGCCCTTACCTGCGAGCCCCGCTGTACGTAAAACTTCTTCACCGGGGCCGTAATCTTGGGCACAATCGCCGCCTGCGCCACGGGCCACAACACCGCATCGGTCACAATGTGCTCGGAGATCGGGCCGCGCTGCGGATATACGGCCTGTACCGTAACCAGGGTTCCGGGCGCGGCCGCTTTCTTGCACCCGGATAGAAGCAGCGCCGGAACCGCCGCGGCGCACACCAACAGCAGGCGCGCCCGCAAGCCCGTTCGCGGCAAGATCGATTGCGATTGTGCACTCCTGCGCATCTTCATCATCGTCATCGGCTCACATGATCCCCGTTAGCATTTGCAGTTGGGCCAGCGCGGTTTCATAGCGAACCTCTCCGTCTTCACGCGCATTTTCGGCCATCACGTAGGCGTTTTGCGCGTCCACCACCTCGATGACCAGCGCTTCGCCGGCCTGGTAACGCAGTTCGCTCAAGTGCAGGCTTTCGCCCGCGGTCGTTACGCTTTGATCCAGCGACGCCAGGTCGTTCCGCGCCACCTTGGCCTCGGAGTAGTCCACGCGCAACTGCGCGATCAGTTGCCGCTGCGTCGCGTTCAGAGCCACCTGCGCCACCTGGCGGCCTATTTCGCTCTGCTTCACCCGGTGCTGGGTTGTCAGCCAGTTCCACACGGGAACGTCCAGCGACAGGTACGCCGAATAGCCCAGGTTGCGCACCCCGTCGGGTCCGTTGACCGCGAACTGGGGCGCATCGATGCCGTAGGTCACGTTCAAACCCACGTTGGGCAAATAGCCCGCCCGCGCCGCCTGTACATTGGCGTTGCTCAACTTCAACGCCGCCAGCGCGCTCTTCAGCTCCGGATTGTTCTTGGCCGCCGCCGCCTCCACGTCGACAAACGGGGCCAGCGGGGGAACGGCCCGCGGCGCTTTGACCTCATAAGGGGTCAGGGGATTCTGAAACAGCAGCACGCCCAGTTGCAGTTGCGCGCTTTCGGCGGCCACTTTTGCATCCTGCACCGCCCGCTGTTGCTGCTGCTCCGTCAATTGCGCCTTCACCACATCGGCATAGGCCGCATATTGTTGCTTTTCGCGCTTGAGCGTCATGGCCGTAAAGGCGGCTGCTTCCTTGTATGCGCGCTCGGCAATCTTCACCTTGTTGTCCGCCGCCAGCAATCCGTAATACATCGCGGCGACCGCCGCCACCAGGCCGCGGCGCGCAATCTCCTGCTGCGCCCGCGCCAGCGCCGCCGCGGCATCGGCCTGGTGTACAGCGGCCACTGGCCCCAGTCCGATATTCTCATTCACAACAAGCTGGCTCATGTATTCCCGCACGCCGTTGTTGGCAATGAAGATGGGCATATCCGCCGTGTCGGAAATTTGCCCCACCTGGCCGTGCGCCCCGTTGGGCTGGGTATAGAGTCCCTCGTTGAAGAAGTCGGCGGTGGGCAACAGTCCCGCGATCGCAATGGAGCGATTTAATCGGGCCGCCTTGCTCGCCCCTACCGAAGCTGCATAGGAGGGCGCGCTGGCCTCCGCGCGCCGAATCGCCTCGTCAAGAGTGATCACGATGGGCTGCTTGGAGGTGGCCGCGCTGTTTGCCACCTTGGTGACAGAAAGCGTATTGCCTGACATCTGGCCGTGAGCCGGAACCACCATCGCCATGGTCAAAGCCAGAGATATGAAACCGGCGGAGAGTCTCAGGCAAATCTTGTTCTCGCCCCGCCGGGAGCCTTGCCAAGTATTCACGTTCTAAAGAATACAAATCAGAACCTTAATCCAGGCTGAGTCGGGAAGAAAAATGGATCTATCTGATTAGGAATCCGGGATCACCGCCCGAATCACAGAAAAGATAAAGGAGTCTTAATGCTCGCGCAAGCGAAGTTATCCGGGATCGAAGGGAGGTCCTGCGTCGCGGCGCATTGCTCTGGTTAATGCAGCCCGCCGCAAAGCTGCGCAAAAGTCAAGAGCCCTGCGCTCCAACCTCCGCAAATCCATGCACTTACCGTTGCAGATAATTTCCCTCCCAGGGTGCAGAATTTAAACATGGACGCGATTACACTTCTCCCCACCGGGAACACGAGCATGACCGAGCCATTCCATCCCGCTCTGTCTGGAGACTCAGCCCCTCAGGCAGCGCAGAGCGCGCTCTCCGGCCCCCAAACGCCGGAGTGCTGTGAACGGTTCGTACCCCCCTGAACAGACCCACCCCCCCTAAAATATTTTTCTTTTCCGCAGATTTCTTGCAGGCATTTTAGTTTCCAGTGAAAAGTGCGGATCTGGATGGCCCATGTCTCGCATTATGGAATGACTGTTGCTCCTCGCCGCCTGCGCGGCCGCGTGCCGGGTGTCCCAGGTTCCGATCCTGGGGCCCGCGAAACCTCAATCGCCCGCGCCCGGAAATCGCCGCCATATTTGCCGCTCAAGGTCCGTCGCCAGTCTGCCGATAAGACCGGCATGTCCTCCATCGCCGTAACGGAAGCTGCCCTGGCAGCCCGCGCCGCCACCCTGCCCGCATGGCCCGCCGACATTCGCCACATCGCGCGCCAACCCATCCTTGACCTGCACGGCCGCCTGCACGGATACGAACTTCTTCTTGAAGCCGGTGTTGATGAAGACCGCGAAGCGCGCGACCCGCAAGCCGTCCGCACCATTCTCGACGACCTGGTGCTCTTCGGCTTCGGCCGCTTGACGGGTGGCGCGCTGACCTTCATCCCCTGCACCGCCGAGGTCCTCACCGAACAACTGGTGACCATCCTGCCGCCGGCAGTCACCGTCCTTGAGATCCCGCACGGCCTCGAGATGTCGCCCAGGCTCATCGCCGCCTGCAGCATCCTCAAGAATGCCGGCTTCCGCTTCCTGCTTGACCACTTCCAATGCGGCGGGGCAACGAACGCGCTTCTCGATCTGGCCGACTACGTCAAGGTCGATTTCATGCCTGAAGACGCGTCCGAATACAGCCGCCTGCGCGCGCGCCTCAAAGGAACCACCATCGCCATGATGACCGGCAACGTCCATTCCCGCGAGGCCTTCCGCCGCGCCGCGGCTGAAGGCTTCAGCCATTTCCAGGGCTACTACTTCTGCGAGCCCGAACCCATCGAAAACGCCAAGATTCCGGCCAATCGGCTCTTTCACATCGAGATCCTGCGCCAGTTGTTCCGGGATCCGCTGGACCTGAAGGAGCTGTGCCCGCTGGTGATGCGCGATGCGTCGCTCGTCTATCGTTTGCTGCGCCTGGTCAACTCGCCTCTTTGCGCCGTGCGCAGCCAGGTCAACTCCGTGGAGGCAGCCATTGTCTTTCTCGGCGAAAACACCTTCCGGCGCATCGCCACGCTGGCCATTCAGTGCGAACTCAGCGCGGGCCAGCCGCCGGAGATTCTCCACGTCAGCCTGGTGCGGGCGCGCTTCTGCGAGCTCGCCGCGCCGCTCGCCAAAATGGATCCCAACGAGCAGTACCTGCTCGGCATGTTCAGCCTCCTCCCCGCCATGCTGCGCCTGCCCATGGAGACGCTCGCCGCCGAGCTGCCACTGCGGCCCGCGGTTGTGGAGGCATTGCTGGGCACGGAAACGCCGGAACGCCGCCTGCTTGCCTGGATTGAGTCGCTGGAACGCTGCAACTTCCCGGCCTGCCACCGCATGGCCAGAACCGGCGGACTGGACAACGAGCAGTTGAAGCGGCTCTACCTCGAAGCTGTTGTCTGGGACGCTGCCAAACCCGCGATCTCCGCTTAAAGCGCCCCTCCGGCCTGGCGTTGTCGCCTTCGCCAACGCCGGCACTTCGCCAGGCCCGCTCCACTCCGCGCGCCTATGCCAGCGGATGCAGAAACTCGTCCTTAAAGCAAAACCCCCATCCCGGACCTTCGTTGGGATAGGCGAATCCACCCTCCATCCGAATCGGATGCGTGATCAGCTCGTCGATCCAGTCAAAGCTTTCCGCGCCCAGCGCATTCGGAATGGTCATCAGCAGCGGCACATCGTACTCCTTGTAGTAATGCGGCAACACCGGTATGTGACAGGTCTCCGCAAATGCCGCCGCCGACCGCCAGGCCTCCACCGAGCCAAGCCGCAGCAGGTCTGGCTGCCAGAAGTCCAGCGCGTTGCGCCGCACCAGCTCCCGCAGCGCCACGGTGTCAAACTCGCGCTCGCCCATGGCAATCGAGATTCCCGCTCTCCGCCGCAGTTGCTCATATCCGTCGAAGTCGGTGTGATTGAGCGGCTCCTCAAACCAGGTAATGCGCAGCGGCCGAACCGCCTCAGCCAAAGCCAGCGCCCGGGAATAATCCAGACCCTGATTTGCGTCCATCATCACGTTCACATGCGCTCCCACGGCTTCTCTCACCTTGGTCAGCCGTTCAATATCGGCTTCCGGGTCGGCAGAACCAACCTTCACCTTCACGGCGCGGAATCCGCGCTGCACATAGCGCGTAACCTCGTCCAGCAATTCCTCAATGGAGTACGTCAGCCAACCACCGCTTCCATACAATGGCACCCCCTCGTTGCAAGCGCCCAGCAGCTTCCACACCGGCTGCCCCACCGTCTTTCCCCAGGCGTCCCACATGGCCACGTTGATGGAACCGCAAGCCCAGCGATGAATGCCAGCATGGCCAAAGTATTCGGCCTCCCGTTCATAGGCTCGGATGAACGCACCCGGCCGGCTTGCATCGCAGCCCAGCGCCATCCCGCGAATATCCTCGAGCGCGCCCGCTATCGCATGCGGCGAATAATGAAAGCTGAGCAGATAGCTTTCCCCGATGACTCCGCTGGCAAGGCGAATGCGGGTAATGACAAAGCTGATTTCGCTGATCCGGTGTGTCGCGTCGCTGATGGGAATCGAGCGCGGCGAGGTAGCGCGGAAGAATTGAACATCGTCGATGTGCGTCTGATTGCTCTGCATTTTCCTGCCTCTTGTGACTCATCATATGAAGAGTTGCCGCAGCTGTTGATCGGCCGCCGTTCCAAAGCTCAGACTGTCAAACCTCCGCAAGGATGCTGCGGCCATCCTGAAAAGCATCATTTCATAGATCTCCGCCGACTGACTGCATCCATGCGCTTGCTCACAACAATCTCAATGGGTGCAATCGGAATTATGAATGCCAGAATGCAAGCTGTGTTTGATACAGTTTTCCTCAGGCCTTTGTGTCCACACGCCCCAAGCCTCAAGGAGAGCTTCTGATGTACGTCAGGCAATTCACCGATGGAGAGCCGTTTCGTTGCGCTGGCAACAACTTCGTCATGCTTCTGCCCCGCGACGAAACCAAAGCGTGTGAAGCGGTGCTGCAGATCGTGCGACCCGGCGGCGTCACGCCTTCTAACAGCCACGACACATTCATGCAGATCTATCTCATCTGGAAGGGCGAAGCGAAGATCGTTATCGGCGGCGATTCGAAGCATGTTACCGCGCCGGCCATCGCCTTTGTTCCTCCGCGCACCGAGCACTGGGTCGAAAATCTACAGCAGAACCAGGAGCTTCACTACCTCTACATCAGCGTCTGGCCCAACGGCATTCCCGCGGCGGAGATCGAAGGCGGTTGGAAAAAGGTCTACGCCGGGATCATCGACGAATACGTGAATCGCGGTTATCCGGTCGACGCAAAGCAATAAAACGGGAGGATTGTCGTGCGCATAACGGACATCGGCATCAGCGTGATTGCAAACCCGCATAGCCAAATGGTCACCGCGGGCGTGAAAGGCGGCAAAGCCGCGCACGACATCGTCTTTATCGAGATCAAGACCGACGAAGATCTGGTGGGCCATGCCTTTGCCTGGGGCGGTCGCAGCGGGCAGGCCACTGCGCATCTGATCGGCAGCATCATCCGCCCGCTCCTGATTGGCCAGGACCCGCTCGACCGCGAGCTGCTCTGGCAGCAGGTTCGCCGCATGGACCGCTGGTGGGGCTTTCTGCCCATCTACGCGCACGGACCCATTGATGTCGCTCTCTGGGACCTGGGCGCCAAGGCCGCCGGCCTTCCGCTCTACCGCTTTTTGGGCGCCTATCGCACCAAGCTGCCGGCCTACGCCAGCTCGCTGATCCTCCCCACCGCCGAAGCCTTCGTCAGCCAGGCAAAGCAATACCGAAAAATGGGCTATCGCGCCTACAAGATTCATCCCTGGGGTGAACCGGCGCGGGATGTGGAAGCCTATCGCGCCTTGCGCTCCGAACTGGGCGGCGAGATGGTTCTAATGGCCGATCCCGTCGCTGGCTACACGCAACAGCAGGCGCTCAAGATCGGCCGCGAGCTTGAACAGCTCAATTACTACTGGCTCGAGGAGCCACTCTCTGATTACGACCTCTATGGCTACCAGGAACTATGCCGCGCGCTTGAGATTCCCATCGCCGGCGTAGAGTCGACGCCGGGCGGATTGTTCGGCACAACGCAATATCTCACCCAGCGCGCCGTCGATATTGTCCGTAGCGATGTGTCCTGGAAGGGCGGTGTAACCGGCCTGATGAAGACAGCCGCGCTTTGCGAAGCCTTCGGTGTGAATTGCGAGATCCACACGACGACCAATGCGCTGCTCGATCTCGCCAACCTTCAGGTGAGCTGCGCTGTTCGCAACTGCGAATACTTCGAGGTGCTAATCCCGCAGGAGCCTTTCTCCTTCGGCGTGCGAAATCCCATCACTATCGACGCAGAAGGCTACGTGCATGTGCCTCAGGGCAACGGCCTGGGCGCGGATATCGATTTCGACTTGCTGGAGAATCACCTCATCTGCCGGGTGTAGAGCTTCCATCCCGCGGACGAAATTCGCAACTTCGATTCTCAGGCTTTCGCGGCGCGCTCCGCGCGAATCTCCGCCACGGTTTTGCCGGCGAGCGCCTTTGCCAGTTGAGTCGAGAATCTCTCGATAGCCTGCGGCACAACCTTCAGTTTGGGCAAGGCCAGCGCCAGATTCCGCTCCATCGGAAAGCCGCGTATGCGCATAGCCCGCAGCCCGTATCCCTGCGCTCCGGCGATGGAACACAGTGGCAAAATCGCCGCGCCCAGCCCGGCTCGCACCAGTGCCTTGATGGCCTCGGTATTTTCCATCTCCATTGTGACGCGGGGAAAAACGCCCATCGCTTGAAAGCTGCGGTCAACGAGTGCCTGCATCGCCGAGCCCCGCAAGAATGCGATGAAGGGCGTTCGCGCAATTTCCTTTGGCGCAAGCGTGGATTTGCTGGCAAGCTGATGGCTGCCGCCGGTCACATAAACAAGCTCTTCGCGCAGGATGGGCAGGATCTCAATTGCCAGCGACGGGTGCACCGGCTCCATCACGATCGCCATGTCGACCGTCTGCAGATGCACGGCCTGGGCCAGCTCCTCCGTGGATCCGGTTGTCACGATCAGCTCGATCTGCGGATAGCGGCGCTGGAATGCGTTCAGAATTTTCGGCAGCAAATAGGTCACGGTGGTCGCGCCGGAGCCCAGCCGGATCGCGCCGCAATCTGCTCCGCTCAGTTCCCTCAATGTCATATCGGCGTTCTTCAGCTCCTGAAGAATGCGGTCCGCGAAGGGCAGCAGCCGTTGCCCGGCTTCGGTCAAGATCACGCGTCTTCTGGCGCGCAGGAACAGCGGCACGCCGAGCTCTTCTTCCAGGCTCTTGATGTGCAGGCTGACGGTCGACTGCGAAAGACGAAGCCGCTCGCTGGAGCGGGTAAAGCTGCCGGACCGGGCTGCTTCACGAAAGACTTTGAGCTGGTGAAAATCCATTGATGCCTCCGATTCCAAGCTGCGAAGTAATGTATAGTATCAATTTGATTGTGCTCCCACTGCGTGCGGCGAATCGGTCGAGGCAAGGGAAGAACAGAGCGTTTTCTTCAGTCATCCCCGCTCCGGAGAACAGCTCTTCGCGTAGGGACAATCCGCATTGTCGCCTTAAACAATAACCGTCATTGTGCTTTGGTATGCAGTCCACTTCCCTAACCGCGCTGGCAGTTGTTGACATGAATCGAGTGCATCTTAAGCTGTAGATGAGCATCTGTTTCTTTGGCTGAGATGTCTTTTTTCTGGAACTTTATAACGAATACGCAGCGAAGACCAGAAAATGAACTCCGGCCCCCTGTCTCCGCCTTTAGGCCGGACGCTTTTCGCCACCTCATGTTAGGGGCGATGTCACGCACTTCCTTCATGGGCAAAGTCACATGGAAACGCATATTGCAGAGAAAACGACGGCGGACGAAATGCTTCAGCAGACTTCCGAGTCAGGCACAGAAAGCCGTCAGGTCTTAGATGATTTCCGCAGATGGGGCTATCTGCGAGCAAGCCTCGATCCACTCGGCCAGTACCTGACGCCACGGACGATTCCAGAGCTCGAAGCTGGCGGGGCAATCGCCGACAGGGCTCACCGTCTGTACTGCGGAACAATTGGCGTCGAATTCATGCACATCGCCAACCCCGCAAAGCGGCGCTGGATTCAGGAGCGCTTCGAGCGCGATGAGCCGGTCCCGGACCGGGGGCATCTTCTCGATTTGCTGATCAGAGCCGACATTTTCGAGCATGTTCTGCAGGCGCGCTATCAAGGTACCAAGCGCTTTTCGCTGGAAGGTGTTACGGCGCTGATTCCCTTCCTCGACGTGCTCTTGCAGTGTGCTGCTGGCTGCGGCGTTCAGCAATCCGTTCTGGCCATGAGCCATCGCGGGCGCTTGAACGTCATGGCCAACCTCATTGGCATCTTGCCGGCGGCGATCTTTTCCAGGTTCGAAGACATCGATCCGCGCAGCGTCCTGGGAGGCGGCGACGTCAAGTACCATTTGGGAGCCACCGGCCGCTGGAAAGATGCGGCCGGGAACACAGTCGATCTGCACCTGGTGTCGAATCCCAGCCATCTTGAGGCGGTCGATCCGGTTGCGATGGGCCGTGCGCGAGCCAAACAAGCGCGATTCGGCAGCGAGGGAGAGGATCGCGTGCTGCCGGTGCTCATCCACGGAGATGCCGCTCTCGCCGGACAAGGCATTTGCGCGGAAGCTCTCAATCTGGCCTCTGTCAACGGCTTTTCCGTCGGGGGAAGCATTCACGTTGTCGTCAATAACCTCATCGGATTTACCGCCAGTCCCGACGAATCGAACTCTACGTTGTTCGCCTCGGACGTCGCAAAGCGCCTGCCGATTCCGATCTTTCATGTCAATGCGGAAGACGTGGACGCGGTCGTACGCGTCGCCAGGATGGCTTGCGAGTTTCGCTACGCCTTTCACAGCGATGTGCTGGTGGATCTTATCGGCTACCGGCGCTATGGGCACAGCGAGATCGACGATCCGACCATTACGCAACCTGTTCGTTACGCACGCATCAAGGATCACCCGGCCCTGTACAAGATCTACGCGGAGCGGATTGGGATTGATGCCGCGCCGCTGGCGGATGAAATTCAAGCTGCGCTGACCAGGGAACAGGCCGCCGCCGCGAAGATGCGCAAGCCTTCTCCGCTTGCCACCCTGCCGCCCTACTGGTCGGCGTATCACGGCGGTGCTTATAACCCCAACGATGAGGTGGAGACGGGCATTTCCATCGAGCAGATCCAGGATCTCGGCGAGCGCCTCACGGCGTATCCGGCGGACTTTCACATACACCCCAAAGTGAAGAGGCTCCTCGATCAGCGTGCTGAGATGGCGCGCGGCAAACGCGCGGTGGATTACGCAATGGCGGAGGCTCTTGCCTTCGGGTCACTCGTTCTCGACGGAATTCGAGTCCGGCTGAGCGGCCAGGACAGCAGGCGCGGCACTTTCAATCAGCGGCATTCGGTGCTCGTCGATACCGAGACGGAGGGGCCGTACATCCCTCTGGCCAATCTGGCGCCGGGCCAGGCCGCGTTCGAAGTGTACAACTCGATTCTTTCTGAAGCAGCCGTGCTGGGATTCGAGTACGGATTCAGCCGGGATTATCCGGATGCCCTGGTCATTTGGGAGGCGCAGTTTGGTGACTTCGCAAATGGCGCGCAGTCCATCATCGATCAGTTTATTGCTGCCGGAGAAGATAAGTGGAGGCTGCTGAGCGGGCTGGTCATGCTGCTGCCGCACGGTCTTGAAGGCCAGGGACCCGAACACTCCAGCGCCCGCATGGAGCGTTATCTGCAACTGGCGGCGCGGGACAACATCCAGGTGTGTCAGCCTTCCAATGCGGCCCAGTATTTTCATCTGCTGCGACGTCAGGCGCTGCGTTCGTGGCGCAAGCCGCTGATCGTTTTTACACCGAAGAGCATGCTCCGCCATCCGGATGCGTCATCTCGCATAGAGGACCTCGCGGCGCCCGCTTTCCAAAACGTGCTGCCCGAGACAGAAATTGAGAATCCCAGCCGTTTGCTGTTTTGTACCGGAAAGGTCGGACATGAACTGCGTGCGGAGCGCGCCCGCAGAAACGATACCGGCACGGGAATTCTCTTTCTCGAACAACTCTATCCCTGGCCGGAGGCGGAGATTACGGCGGTCCTCGGTCGCTACCCGGAGGCGCGTGAAGTTGTGTGGGTTCAGGAAGAGCCTGCAAATATGGGAGCTTATTCGTTTGCCGTGCCGCGCCTTCGCCGGCTGGCGCGGGGACGCCATGTTCGCACCGTCACGCGATCGCCCGCTGCCAGTCCGGCAACCGGTTCCGCCAAGGCGCATGCGCTTGAGCAGAAGACGCTCCTGGGCGCGAGTTTTGGGGGCGCATGACGGTCTTCCTGCCGGCCCGTCCGGAGTTGCACAATATTGATATGAGACCTGGATGCGCCCGCGATGCGCAAGTTCCCCGGATCGGCGCGGTTGCGATTCGGCAGCATTTCATCATTCGCGGTAAAGTGCGCTATTGATCGTCGCGCGGTGCGCGTGTGCGGGAAATCAACTTTGGATCGAGCGTGAGACGGTACGATCTCTCACAACTCACGATGAGGGTATTCCATGCCAACTGATGTCGTCATGCCGCAAATGGGCGAGTCAATCTTTGAAGGCACCATCACCAAGTGGCTTAAAGCAGTCGGCGACGCCGTGGAAAGAGACGAGCCGCTGTTTGAAATTTCCACGGACAAGGTGGATGCAGAAGTTCCTTCGCCTGTCTCCGGTGTCGTTAACGAAATCCGGTCTCCGGAAGGCGCCACTGTGCAAGTCAACACGGTGGTGGCAGTTATCGCAGACTCGGCCGCCACTTCCGTGGCGTCGCCTGCGCCTGCTGCCGAGAATCTTGCCGCCGCAGTCCCGGCCGCCGCAGCCGGCGCCGCCGCGAGTGCTGCCAGGCATGCCCGGCACTCCCCACTTGTGCGCAAGATTGCCGAAGACAACAACGTTGATCTTGACCAGATTCAAGGCACGGGCGCCAATGGCCGGATTACGAAAGAGGATATTCAGCGCTATCTCGATGGGCGGCAAGCGGCCGGCGCGCCAGCTCCGCCGCCGGTTTCCGCCGCGCCTGTGCCTGCAACAAGCGCGGCCGCGGCGCCCATGGAGAGCGGATCGGCCGCGGCCGTGCCGGGCGAGTTGGTGCCGCTCAGCAAAATGCGCGCCATTATTGCGCAGCGCATGGTGGAAAGCGCGCAAATTGTTCCCCACGTGCACACGGTCTTCAAGATCGATATGACCCGCATCGCGCGGCTGCGCGAGCGCGAAAAGAGCCGGTTTGAGCAGCGCAATGGCATCAAGCTCACCTTTATGCCCTTTATCGCGGCGGCCGCGATCGAGGCGCTGCGCAAGTTCCCCATTGTTAACGCGTCGATGGAGAAAGACGCCATCCGCTATCACGCGAACATCAATTTAGGCATTGCGGTCGCGGTGGACTGGGGATTGATTGTGCCGGTGGTGAAGCAGGCGGAGGAACGCAACTTTCTGGGCCTGGCGCGCACCATCGCCGATCTTGCCAATCGAGCGCGCAGCAAGCGCCTCAAACCCGACGAGGCCTCAGGTTCCACTTTTACCCTCACCAACGCGGGCATTTTTGGCGAGGAATTCGGCATGCCGATCATCAACCAGCCCGATGCGGCGATTCTCGGGATCGGCGGGCTCAGAAAGGAGCCGGTTGTTGTCACCGATGCGCACGGCAACGACTCCATCGCGATTCGCTCGGTTCAGTACTTCTGTCTCGGCTTCGACCACCGCATTATTGACGGAGCCGACGCGGGCAGATTCATGAGCGAGTTCAAAAAGGCGCTGGAGAACTGGAACCAGGAGATCGGATGACGGCGGCCTGCGCGGGGCAAAGAGCAGCTCTCAGCTTTCAGCTTGCCTGGTGAGGAGACGGGAGTTCAGGCCTGGTGGCCGCAGATTGCGGAGCGCGCGGCTTTGAAACCGGCCGTGGCCGAGTGCGGTTCCCAAAGCGGTTCCGACTTGCGCGGCGCGGGCGAGGAGGGACAGCCGTGCCGCAATGCGGGAAGTGAGGCCATCCGGATCTGCGTTTTTGGCGGGAAACAAAATTGCCTGCAAGAAATTTGTGGAAAAGAAAAATATTTTGGG
>JAJZME010000019.1 GCA_021803035.1 Acidobacteriota bacterium
AGATCCACCACAAATAATGGGTGCCCCGGGTCCCGCTTTTGGGACCCGGGATGCCTCAATCGCCCGCATCGAGACGCCCATTCCTCATCCGAATAGCTCGCCGTGCGACCCCAACCGCGCCAGCCGCAAGGTCTTCTCATCAGGCTTTTGATAGATCAGCAGGAGATCGGGTTTGACATGGCACTCGCGGAACCCGCTCCAGTCGCCGCTTAATCCGTGATCGCGGTGCCGCCCTTCAAGAGGTCTGTCGTTCGCCAGAGCTGTAAGAACGGGTACCAGATCGTCATCCAGCGTAGCCCTGTGTTGTCCTTTGGCCTCCCGTTTGTAGTCCCGCCGGAAGATCGTGGACCGCTCAATCGTCCGCATGGAGATCGTCCATCAACGCTTTGACGCTCCGGAATCGCTTCCCCTTGCCGGCTCTCAGTTCAGCCATGGCCTTCCGCGTCTTCCCGTTGGGAACCCGCACTTCGAACGGGAGCCGGTTTTCATCCGCCACACGGAGCATGAGCAGCCGAATCGCGTCTGAAATCGACAACCCCATCCCTTCCAGCGCGCTCGCCGCGCGTTCTTTTGTTTCCGTGTCGATGCGCGCGCGGACGTAGGTGTCTGCCCTATTCATGGTGACCCTCCGGACTTATTGTAGTCACATTGCGACTACATCTCAATTCCGCACTGCCACTGTGGCGGAGAATGAACACCTTTACGGCCTCCGGCCCACCCAGGTTTTTCCCCGTCCGTTCGATCACCACAATGGATCACCCATCGCCTGCACCACCAGCAGCCGGTTGAGCCTTACTTGTCAAGCCCCGCGATTTCCAACCGCTGCAAATTCATCACCTTGCGTTTGCAGGTAATTTCCGCGCCGCGGCATAGAATGGAAACATCATCGCGTCGAAAGACCAGCCTGCGGAGAACACGAGCATGACCAAGCGAATCTCTCCCGTTTCATCGCCAACCCCTCAGCGAGCGCAGAGCGCTCTCTACGCGATGAAACCGCCGCAACCAAGGCCGTGAGCGCACCCACCCCCCCCTAAAATATTTTCTTTTCCACAGAATTTCTTGCAGGTTATTTTCTTGGCAACACCAAATACAGATGCAAACGGCCACCTAGCTCGACGGGGAAAAGCAATAGCTGTCAGTTGTCTCCGCCGTTTGCGCAGTAACTCCGGTGCGGCTCCAATTGCCTTCGCCAACTCCGCTGGCTCTGCTGTTACAACGCATACGTGATGAGATTTGCGTCGGCCTGCACTGGAAGCGGCCAGCTACTTCGCAATCACATCGAATGCCGCGGTGATGGTCTCAGGCGGCATGCACTGGCTTACAGTGCATGCCTGGTAGCGCAGCTTGCCCTGGACCAGATGGTTGCCGGGCTGGGATACGACAATGTGCGCCTCGACGACGAACTCGCCGGTATAAACGCTGAGCTTTGTTTGGGGGGCGGACGGCAGCGTAATGTCGGTGCCAGGCGGGAAGTTGGCTGACTCTAGCCTCACATGGGAGCTGGTCAGGATGGAGAACGTGGTAGGAATCAGGTAGCCATTGAGCGGCGTGTGCGAGTTGATGTGCATGCCGCTGACGACGCGGAAGTGCAGCGGCACCTCGGCGGGCTGGCCGGCGCTCAGGTGCACCTGCACAGGGTAGAGATATTCCACAACCGGCGCTTGGGCGCGCTTGTGGTGCGGCGTCAGGTTAATCAACTGTGCGTGCGCCGCCACTGATCCCAGCCCTGCCATCAAGGCCATTGCGATTGCCGCCATTCCGGTCCGGCTCTTGAGTTGCTTCATGAATCTCAAACCTCAAAAATGTGCTTCTATAAGAGCCCAACGTCTGGAAACTGGCTTCTTCGCCTACTTCCCAAGCGCCTTGCGAATATTCGCTACCATCTCGCTCTTCGGGGTCAAGCCCGTCTCCACCGCTACAATAATCCCCTTGCGGTTCACGTAAAACGAAGTGGGCAGATAGTCCACCCCGCCGTAGGGCGTGGAGAGCCTGTCGCCGCCCAGCAGCACCGGATAGGGCACCTTTTCCTGGTGGACAAATTGTTCGATTGCTTCCTTGTCCTTGCTCCACTCGCGAGTGTCCTTGGGCGTTGCGCCGTCGCCCTCGGATGAAACGCCGAGCACCTCGAACCCCTGCGGCCCGTACTTCCTGCTCAGTGCGACGAGCCAGGGCGTTTCAATTTGGCACGGTGTGCACCAGGTAGCCCAGAAGTTGATCAGCACCGCTTTCCCGCGATAGCTCGAAAGAGAGACTTCCTTGCCGTTCAGGTCTTCCAGCGTGAAGTTCGGCGCCGGTTTGCCCACGAGCGAGTTGTTGCTTTGGAGCGTTGAACTGCCCGTACCTTCGCCCGTGCCCTCGCTGGAAAACAGCTTGGCGTGCTCATTGGCCAGCTCCGCCTGCTCTTCGGCAGCCTGCCTGCGGTATTGCCAGTTGACCCATCCTGCCCAGGCGAATACGGCAAGGATAACAGTGACGAGGGCAAGAACGAGCGTATTGCGCTTCACCAGAACGAAAACCTCTCTCTTCTGATTGTACGAGGCTGCACCTCCGGCGTCTTCGGCCATCGCGCATGCAACTTGCCGCACGCTGATTTGTCGATCGGAAGCTGTTACCATCAAAAGCCGATGACACAGTCCGATTCTGGCGAGCGTGAAGCGGCATCGGTTGAGCCGGCGGCGCTGGTGCGCACGGAAGCCGCCGCCCTGGAAGCGCTTGCGGCGCGCCTGGAAGGGCAGATGGCCGCTGATTTTGCCCGCGCCGTCGATCTCATCCTGCGCTGCGGCGGGTCGAACGGGCGCGTAGTGGTCACCGGCATGGGCAAGAGCGGCATCATCGCGCAAAAGATCGCCGCCACGCTCAGCTCCACCGGCAGCCCGGCGCTGTTTCTGCACCCGGCCGAGGCCGTGCATGGCGATGTCGGCGTGCTGATGCCCGGCGACGTGGTCATTGCGCTCTCGGCCAGCGGCGAGACAGAAGAGATTCTGCGCCTGCTGGCCACGCTCAAGCGCAAGGGCGACGCGCTGATCAGCTTTTGCTGCAACCTGAATTCGACTTTGGCGCAGGCCAGCGATGTGGCACTGGATTGCGGCGTGGAGCGCGAAGCCTGCGGGCTGAATTTGGCTCCGACGGCGAGCACCACGGCGATGCTGGCGCTGGGCGACGCTCTGGCCATCGCCGTGAGCCTGCGCAAAGGCTTCCGCGCCGAGGACTTCGCGGAGTTGCACCCGGGCGGCAAGCTGGGCAAGCAGTTGGCCAAGGTGCGCGACCTGATGCACATGGGCGACGAGATTCCGGTGGTGGCGCCGAAGACACTCATGACGGACGTGATCTACGAGATGTCGAGCAAGAAGCTGGGGATGACCACCGTGCAGGATGCGGGGCGACTCTGCGGCGTGATCAGCGACGGCGATCTGCGGCGGCTGCTGGAACGAGAGGGCGGCGCGGCGCTGAGCAAGACCGCGGGCGAAGCGATGAATGCGCATCCGCGGACGATCGGGGGCGGGGAACTGGCCGTCAGGGCGCTGGCGATTCTGGAAGAGCGCAAGATTACTTCGCTGATCGTGGTGGATGCCGAGCAGAGGGTTGAGGGCGTAGTGCATCTGCACGATCTGTGGGGCGTGGAGCTGATTTAGCTGGCGACGCATCGGTGGGTATCAAAACTGCACTCTTTTCCGATCCATCCGCTACCGCAACTGCTCCGCCTTGAAGATGGCTGGAGCTTCGTTCATCTGTTTCAGAAAGGAATTTTTCGGAATCGCAGGGGTGCAGTAGTCTTCTGCTTCGTGCTCGAATGCGTCTCGGCTGCTCAACCCACCAGTTCCATGGCTCTGATCTTTTCTTTGCGCACGGTCAGCCTCTCCACCAGGTCGGCGCGTACTTCGTAGCCGCGTCCCGGAGTGTCCGGCACGGCGATTTCACCCGCAGGCGAGACGGTGATCTCCGGCTCGACGATGTCTTCGGCCCAGTAACGCGCCGAGGCGGAAACGTCGCCGGGGAGCGAGAAGTTTTCCAGCGTGGAGAGCGCAACGTTGTGCGCGCGGCCGATGCCCGTCTCCAACATGCCGCCGCACCAGACCGGAATGCCGCGCTCCTGCGCCGCGTTGTGCACGGCGATGGCCTCGGAAAAGCCGCCCACGCGCCCCAGCTTGATGTTGATGATCCTGCACGATTCCATCTCGATGGCGGCCAGCGCGTCGCGGCGGTTGTGGATGGATTCGTCCAGGCAGATAGGGGTTTCAAGGCGCTTTTGCAGCAGCGCATGGAAGTAGAAATCGTCGTGCCACATGGGCTGCTCGATCATCAAAAGGCGGAAGGCGTCGAAGCCGATGAGATGGTCGGCATCGCGCAGGCGGTAGGCGGAGTTGGCGTCGCAGCTCAGTGTAATTTCAGGCCAGCGCTTGCGCACCTGCTCGAAGACCTCCACGTCCCAGCCCGGCTTGCATTTGAGCTTGATGCGCTGGTAGCCGGCGGCCAACTCCCGCTCGATCACGTCGAGCAATTCGGCGATGGATGGCTGGATGCCCAGCGAAACGCCGCAGGGAATCGTCTCCTGTACACCGCCCAGAAGCTGCCACAGCGGGACGCCTTCGCGCTGCGCTTCGATATCCCAGATGGCGTTTTCCAGCGTGGCCTTCGCCATGCGATTGTCACGCACCTGGCGAAAAATGCGCGGGCAATCGCCGCCGTGCTGGGGCTGTTCGGAAGCCAGCTTGGGACCCAACTCCTGCACGATCACCTGCCAGGCGCTGTCGGTCGATTCGCCCGAAAAAAACGGCCGCTCAGTCGCGGTGCATTCGCCCCAGCCCACCAGCCCTTCAGAGTGGACCTCGGCCAGCAGCACCCGGCGGTTAGTCGTGGCGCCGAAGCTGGTTTCGAACGGATGCAACAGCGGCATGTGCAGTTCACGCAGGATGATGGCGTCAATTCGCATAAAATTCTGCACCCCTCAGATTCAGCGTTGATGGGATTTACGTCTTTCTGACGACGGAAATCCCTTCCTTTTACACTCCAGAGACCGGCCCCAACTCGTAGATGCCGTCGCCTTCCGGGCTGCGGACGAAGCCCACTACAGCCAGTCCTTGCGAAAATGCTTGCTGAAACTTGCTGCGATTCTCCAACTGCACGGCCAGAGCGTGTTCGCGGTTGGTCTCCACGCTTTTCCACTCGTAGATGGCGGCGGGAACACAGATGCGAGCATCGATCCGCTGTGCGGTCTGCGAAGCGGGCGCTGCGCCGTCGACGATTGCCTTGACGCGTGGGGAATCAAGATGCCACTCGGCTACCAGACGATCCGTTGGGAGCCCTCCCTGCAATCGAGATGAGGATACACCATAGAAATCGACGAGGTAGGTCCGGGCTACCGCGCCCAGCCTGTGGATATTGAGGAAAGCGTTCTTGATCTCCAGTGGATCGAAGGTCCACTCGATGAGCCGGATGCCGCGCGAAAGAGCTTCCAGGCGCTGCTCCCGCTTCAGCTTTGCGCCCAGCCCCCGGTTGCGCGAGCTCTCGCGCACTGCCAGCATGTGCGAGTGCAGGTAGGCCTGCGGCTCGCTTCCCGGCCGAGTTTTCACACCCGGCAGCGACATTGCGAATCCCACCAGCGATTGCGGAAGACCAGAAATTGCGGTGTCAAAGGCCCCCAGCACCTGGCCGCCGATCTTTTGCGCTACGCGAAAGGCTTTGCGCGGAATCACATCGGTTTCATCGTAGCCCCAGGTCTCGATCTGGAGCCGAACGCAGGCATCAAGCTCCTCGAACCCCGCACAGGAGCGAATTTCGATCACAGGCGTGCCTCGGAGGCGGTGCCCGGCGAGGGGGCGCCGAGCTTACGCTTGGCCTGCTCCCAGAGCGATTCCAGTTCCGGAGGCGAAAGTTCTTCGAGCGGCCGAGGGGCTTCGGCCTCCATTTGCTGGAAGCGGTCGCGAAACCGGCGGTTGCAGCCGCGCAGAGCCATTTCGGCATCGACCCCCAGGTGGCGGCCTAGGTTGACGACGGTGAACAGCAGGTCGCCGAGTTCGGCTTCAATGGCCGGCTTGTGGGCGGGATCGAGGAAGGCGGCTTCGGCTTCCAGTTCGGCTGTCTCTTCAGCGAGCTTGGGCAGGAGATCGCGCCATTCGGTCCAGTCGAAACCGCTCTTGCGCGCCTGCGCGCCAAGCTTGGCGGCTTCGGCCAGGGCGGGTAGGGCACGCGGCACGGCATTGAGCCGGGAGTGGGGCTGATCGGGCGCTGGCGTCGCCTTGCCGCGCTTTTCGGCGGCCTTGATCTGGTCCCAATTGCGCAGGACGGCCGCTGAGGAGCCCTCTACATCCGCATCCACATCGGCGCGGTTGCCCGCGGCGCGTGAAGCCTCTTCGCCAAAGACGTGCGGATGGCGTCGCACCAGCTTGCGGTTCAGATGGTCGAGCACATCGGCGATGGTGAAATGGCCGTCGTTTGCCGCCATCTCCGCGTAAAAGAGCACCTGGAGCAGCAGATCGCCCAGTTCCTCGGTGAGGTGGGGCCAGTCGCGCCGCTCGATGGCGTCAAAAACCTCGTAGGCCTCTTCCAGCGTGTATTTGCGGATGGAATCGAAGGATTGCTCGCGGTCCCAGGGGCAGCCGTCGGGGGCGCGGAGCCGCGCCATGATGGCTACCGACTCCCGAAACAACTCCGCCGCCCGCGCCGGATCGGTGACTTGGGTCCTGGCGGGCACCTGTGCGGTAGTGCTTTCAGCCGGAAGGTCCATGTACTTCCAGTCTACCCCGATTGCTCCGGGCAGGAGTGCGAGAGATGGCCGCCGCGCCTGACGAACCGTATACTCAAAGTCTCCATGCTTCGCATTCTGGGAACAGGATTTGCGGCGCTTGCTGGGCTGGCATTCGGCAGCTTTCTGAACGTGTGCCTCAGCCGCTGGCCGGCGGGTGAAAGCGTGGTGGCTCCGCGCTCGCACTGCCGAAGCTGCGGGCACACGCTCGCCTGGTGGGAGAACGTGCCGCTGGCAAGCTGGCTGGCGCTGCGGGGCCGTTGCCGCGGTTGCGGCGCACGGATCGGCTGGCGGTATCCGCTGGTGGAACTGGCGGTGGGCACGCTGTGGGCGGCCTGCGCGTGGCCGTTTACAGGCCAGCTTCTGCAACCGAGCGCATCCGCCGTAGAAGTCTATGCCGGTTTGACGGCGATGCTTGGCGGGATGATCCTCTATTGGCTGCTGGTGGCGCTTGCGGTGCTGGACGCCGAGCAGTTCTGGCTGCCGGACCGGCTCACATGGCCGGGAATTGCCCTGGGCTTTGTCTATTCGGTTCTGGCATCCTGGCTCTCGCGTCAATCGCTGCCGTCCAGCTCATTGCACGCTACCTCAGCGCACGCGGCAGTCGCTTCTCTGGTCGCCATTGCGGCGGCGGGTGGCTTGATTCTATTCATACGCTGGGTTTACTGGCTGATCAGGCGCCATGAGGGAATAGGGTTGGGCGACGCCAAGCTGATGGCGCTGCTGGCGGCCTGGCTGGGCTTTTCGGGCGCGCTGGTGGCCTTCGGTCTCGGCGTGTTTCTGGGCGCGCTGGTGGCGCTCGGCATTCTGGCCTTTTCGTCCGCGCGCAAGGACGCGAAGGAATGGGCGCTTACCAAGCTGCCGCTGGGCACGTTTTTGTGCGTGGGAGGCATCGTCAGCGGCTTATGGGGAAAGCCGATCATCGCAGCTTATCTGCGCTGGACTGGCCTGCACTGAAGCCGGGCTACGGCTTTGCATTGGCAATCTGGGGATCGCGGAGCGCCTTCGCCGCCTTCTTGTACTGGCGCGTGTCGGAGGTGTATTCGAGCACCTTGAGATAATTCGCGCGTGCCTCGGCATACTTACCCAGATGGCGGTAACATACGGCCAGTCCCCAATAGACGTCCGAATTTTGCGGATCAAGCACCAGCGCCGATTCGAAGCGCGACATTGCTCCCTTCCAGTCCCCGGTGCTGAGGTAGAAGTTTCCCACGCTGACGTCCTGCTTTGCGCTTGGGTGGGGCAGCTGACCATATCCCGCACCATGGCCCTTGCCATGCGGACCGTTATCGGGGGGCGGCAGAATGTCGGTCAGTCCGGTGAGGCTGGAACTCCAGCCCGTTTGCTGGCCGCTGCCCGGAGGGGATTGGTCCGGGCTGAGCACCGGATCCTGGTCTTTGGAGGGAAATGCCGGCGGCGGAGCGTATGTGGGCGCGTAGCCGCCTCCCAGACTGGCGTTCGGTCCGGAGGGCAGAATGGGAACCGAACTGGTATTGCCAGGGAAGGGATTGCCCTCTGCCTGCGATTGGGTGGCGGACGGCTGGGGCGCAGCGACTGGCTTGTTCTGGCCGGACTTGCTTTGATTGGACTTGTTCTGGCTGGAGCTGTTCTGGCTGGATGAGGAAGGCTGGCTGGCGGCGGGTGCTTCCGCATGGATGCGCGGGCACGCCATGCATGCGGCCAAAGCCAGCGCGACCGTGAAGCCAATCTTCATCTCGGCTACTGCCATCTCCTTTACTAATGTTACGATGCTTCGGGGAGCGTGAAAAATCACCCGCGCTCACGGGAAGCGCCACATACTTTCATGGGACTTATTATTCGTTCGTCCGGCATACATGCCGCAGGCTGCTACACAACCACCGCGATCCGCAAGGGCATGCGCGTGGCCGAATACACAGGCCACCGGTTGAGCAAAGACGAGGCCGACGTCCGCTATCAGGACTCGCCCGTCACCTATCTTTTTGGACTGGGCGACGGCTCGATGGTCATCGACGGGCACGGTCTGGCGATGTTCATCAACCATAGCTGCGATCCGAATTGCGAGACCAGCGAAGAAGACGGGCGCATCTGGATCACGGCTATCCGCAACATCGTAGCGGGCGAAGAGATCACCTATGACTACTGCCTCTACGATGGCGGGGACGATGAGGCGCTGTGCAACTGCGGCGCACGTGCTTGCCGCGGCACGATGTACGCCAAAAAGGAAATCGGAAGGCGGCAGCCGGCGAAGAGAAGCGGCAACGGCATCCGCGCCTGAGCCGGGTTGGCGAACATTGCTCCGGTCTCCTGGTCTCTGAGCAGATGATTCTGTAGCAGGCGATTGCCCGTCCCACAGTCCCAGGTGCGGAAATCCGGATCTGGCGCACCCAGGCGCTTTGAGCGCGGAGCCGGTGTGGGCCGCGCCGGCCTTCCACTACGGGTTGCAAGGCTGGCGAGGAAGAACATGCGTATCGCAGTGCGGGAACTGTGGTGCCGCCAATCCGCGTGTTTTACGGGAAACAAAATTACCTGCAAAAAATCTGTGGCAAAGAAAAATATTTTGAGGGGGGGTGGGTATGCGTTCAAGGGGCCCGTCAGCCTGGAGTCGCGGAGCGCACGCTGGGCGACCTGAGGAGTGGGGTGTTGAGATAAAGCAGGCTGGATTGGCTCGGTCATGCTCGTGTTCTCCTTGGGCAGGCGCGTGGAAGCGGCCATGTTTTTATTGTGGTCGAAGACACGGAAATTAACTGCAAATGTAAGTTGATGAATTCGCAGAGGGTTGTCGCGTACGGGGCTTGACATTGCAAATGTGCGGCGGGTAACACAGCCGCCTGCCCCGCCGATCACGAGAAGGGTTGGAAGAGATGACCCGGCTGCCGCCAGGGAGTGGCCGGTGAGCGAATTTTGCCCTACGTTCCGGCACAAGCGGCGCTTCAAGCGGACTTCATCCGGGGCTACTTTCGAGCCAGGCTCCGGGAGGCAACGGCGCCACTGCTCTGGCGACGTACGCGGAAAACTGCTTCGATTCTCGCTACAGACAGAAGAGAATGACTGCCTGGGACTTGACGGAGAGGCGCGCAAAAGGTGGTTTTGTCAGCGGAATCACTTTTTACTGGTGGCTTTGGGGGCGCGGCTGGCTTCAGCGCAGGGTAGCGATTTGCAGCATTTATGGAGCAGTTGAGATCTCTCAAGAAAAGTCTCTGTGAATAAGCTGTTGAAAACCTGTGAATTCTGTTTAAATTTGGTGGATTATGTGGAAAACCAATTGACAATAGGTGAGCCTTGGCTCACGATTAAGACAAATTTAGCAAACTGCAGGTCCGCTCCTGAACGTGCTGAAGCAAAGGCGCCCCTGCCGGGCTTTTCCTCGACCGGGCCACGTAACAAGACTACACAACCTGACGTTTGGACCTTGGAAGAATCCATTCGGTTGCTACGGTGGAGACAACTCTGTCCTGGGGACTGGTCAAAACCCAATTCCGAGGTGAGCCATGATGGTCAAAGCATTGCGCGCCGGGCGCGAAGTCGCCGGCTTGCACGTGGGCGTTTGCAACGTCCGTCGCTACTTCCCTAAACACCTCCCAGCCATCGAGCTGCAACTGGATCATTTGCGGATTGAATGTGGGCTGCCAGCGGAATTTTGGCATGGCCAACCCGAGATACGTGATCCCCGGTTGTCTCTGTGGCTGATCTCCAAAAACCTGATTGCAAAATCGTTTGCGACTCCGATTCCGATCTCGATGATTCCGTCGGGCGAGAATTCCTTCAAACTGGAGCCCGCGACGCCACATGGAAAGCTGACAGCGAGGCCGGCCCATCACGCGGCTTCTTGATATTGATGGCATTTTGCGGCGCCTGTGCACGGCGCGCCGCAAAATGCTCTGCTCCTAACGAGTTGGGCGGTGAAAGCCGCGGGCACTCATAGCACTCAAAATCGACGCGAAACGAAGCAGCCCATAACCGAACGCAAGATAACAACAGGAGCTTGTAATGGCAGTGAATCATACGAGTCAATCATCCACGGCGCGTGCGATTGAGGCCCTCGGCGCTCTACTCCTGCGGACGTCGGCGATCAAGTTCAGGGACGTCGATGCGAAGGCGCAGGCTTTGGGGATCGGAATCGACATCCTGGCGCACATCGATGTGCTCGGCCGCAGTCATACGCTGGCCTGCGCAATAGTGGCCGGGGAAGAACCGCAAGAGGTGGGAACGGCGCTGGAGAAGCTGCGCATCGGTGCCGCGCGGCTGGGAAAGACTGTGACGCCGGTGCTGGTGGTGCCGTGCCTCTCGCCGGAGATACGGGCGCTTTGCAAGCAAAGCAACACGGGCTTTGTGGATCTTGTGGGCAACGGCTCTCTGGCATTCGGCGACATCTTTATCTCCACGCGCTCGCTGCCATGCCGCACGGCTCAGCAGCCGGTGAAGCCGAGCGCGCGAACTGCCGATGGAAGCCTGGAGCGGAGCGTTCGTAAGGGCTTTGCTCCGGCTCGCGCGGAGTACACGCACGATGCCGTCCGTGTTGTGACGCACGCCTGAGCAGCGGCACAAGCAAAATCGCCTCCGAAGCCGCGCATCGCTTCGGAGGCGATTTTGGTTTTGCGTGAAGTTGCGCTTCTATGCCGTGGCGCGCTGCCGCTCCTGGCCACCCAGCCTGACGCTCACCACCTTCGAAACGCCCGGCTCCTGCATGGTGACGCCGTAGATCATGTCCGCGGACTGCATCATGCGCTTGGAGTGGGTGATGACGATGAACTGGGTATCCCGGCCCAGGGAGACCATGAAATCGGCAAAGCGGCCGACGTTGACTTCGTCCAGCGGCGCGTCGACTTCGTCGAGCAGGCAGAAGGGGCTGGGCTGGAACTGGAAGATGCCCACCAGCAGCGACAGGGCCGTGAGCGCTTTTTCGCCGCCCGAGAGGAGCAGGACGTTTTGCAGCTTTTTGCCGGGCGGCGAAGCGACAATGTCGAGCCCGCTTTCGTCCTGGTTTTCCGTGTCGGTGAGCCGCAGGAATGCCTGGCCGCCGTTGAAGAGGCGGCTGAAGACCTGGGCGAAGTTTTCGTTAATGCGCGCAAAAGCCTCGTCGAATTTAGTGCGGGAGATGCGGTCGATCTCGCGGATGGTTTCCTGGGTGTTCTCGATGGATTCGACCAGATCCTTGCGCTGCGTCTCCAGGAAGCCGTGGCGCTCGGCAGTCTCCTTATACTCGTCGAGAGCCATCATGTTGACCGGGCCCATCTGTTCAATGCGCTGGCGCAGCGCGCGGCAGGTTTCCTCTTCGGCGGCCAGGGTTTCGGCTTCGAGGCGCGGCGTTTCGGTGTCGGCGCGCAGGACCTGGGCTTCGAGGTTGACTTCCGTCAGGCAGCTTGCCTCAAGGTGTTCGAGGTCGGAGGCGAGCTTTGCGGCTTCGCTGGAGTGCGCGGCGCGGTTATCGCGCAACTGGTCGAGCGCGGCGCGCTGGGTTTTAAGCTGCGTTTCCATGGAGGCAAGTTGCTGGCGCACGTCCTGTGCCTGGGCGGAGATGGCTTGCATCATGGCCGCGGCTTCATCGCGCATGGCGGCCAGCTCCTTCTGCTTCTGTTCGAGCGCGGCGCTCTCGGCGGTGCGCTGTTCGCGCTCGCCGATGGCGGCGGCCCGCTGCTGCTCGACGGCAAGGGCGCGGCGTTCGAGATCGGCGTGCAGGCGGTCGATGCGCTGGAATGCGGTTTCGGCGCCGCGGCGCCGCTCCTCCAGTCCGGCCAGCTCGGCCGTGACCTGTGCGGCTTCCTGCTGCAGGCCTTCGCGCTTGCGGCGCAGCTCGTCCAGTTGCGACTGGGCAGCTTCAAGGCTGGCCTCTGCCTGCGCGTGTTCGGCTTCGAGGCGCTCCGCTTCGGCGCGCTCTCTATCGATGGTCTGTCGCTTGGCAGCGCAGGCCTCCTGGTTGCGCGCGGCCTGGGCGGTCCACTCATCGAGGCGCCGGTCGATGCGCTGCGATTCGCCCTCCATCTGCCTGAGGGCCGCGCCGAGGTTGGCCACTTCGCTTTCGGCCTGGCGGCGCTGATTGCCGCGTTCCTCAAGGCGGCGCGCCAGATCCTCGATGGTGGCGGCCAGGGCGGCGGCTTCCGCGTCGGCCTGCGCCAGCTCGGACTCGACGCGGGCAAGGCGGTTTTCGGTCTCGCGCAGATCGCGCTTGAGCGCCAGGGGGCCTTCGCTGGCCGGCTTGCCGCCGGTGACGGTGATGTTGTGGAAGCACTCGCCCTCGGGGGTGAGGAAGTAGGCGTGCAGATGTTGTGCGGCGAGGCGGCGCGCCTGGGCGGAATCCTCAACGAGGTAGCCGTGGCGGAGCTTGGGGAGGATGACTTCGAGCGATTTGCCGAAGCCATTGAGCACCTTGATGGCGTCTTTGAGCGGGATAACTCCCGGCTCGCTGACGGCAATCGCGCCGGTGTCGAAGAGCTCGCCCTGGGCATGGGAGTGAATGAGGAACGTGGCGCGGCCATCCACGCCAGATTTGAGCAGGCGCACGCCTTCCTCGGCTACGCCCCAGCTTTCCACGACGACGTAATTCAGCTCTTCGCGCAGGAACTCGTCGACCACGCCTTCGTGGGCGCCGCTGACTTCGAGGAAGTCGGCCAGCGTGCCTACGGGCGCCATGCCTTCTGCCAGGGCGCCGGGCTTGAGCAGGCGGCGGACGGTCTCGGTGGAATAGCCGTGGTTGCGGATGAGGGCCTGGAGGGAGTCGCGGCGGCCGGCGGCGGCGGCCTGATCGCCGCGCAGTTGATTGGCGCGCGCGTGCAGCGCGGTTTCCTGGGCGCGGCTGGCCTGGAGGGTTTCGCGCAGCGACGCAATGTCTTCTTCGAGCTGGCGCAGCGCCTGGGTTGCGGAATCGAGGCGCTGGCGGGCCTGGCTGGTTTCGACGCCGATGTTTTCGCGCTCGTTGCGCGCCTGGCCAATTTCGGCGGCGAGGCGCTCGGCCTCTCGCTCCAGAGCGGCCAGGCTCTCTTCGCCCTGCGCGGTGTGGTTGCGCGCGTTGCCGGCGAGGGAGAGCAGATGCATGGCGTGGCGGCGGCCGGACTCCAGATCGCGCTCGGCGGCGAAGACCTCTTCGGCTGCGGAGCGGGCCTCGTGCTGGCGCGCTTCGACCTTCTGACGGAAGGCGCGGGCCTCTTCGGCGGCGGTTTCAAGGAATTTTTTCTGCTGCTCGCGCTCTTCGGCGATGCCGGTTAGCTGGGTGCGTGTCTGTTCCAGCTCAGCGGCGGCGGCGGCAATGCGCGCTTCCAGCTCGACGATGCGCTCGGCGTTGCCGCGCTCGCGCGCCGTGGCCCGCTCCAGCTCCACCGCAGCCTGGTTGGCGCGGTTCTGGGCTTCGTGGCCTTGGCGGTCAAGCTCGTAGCCGCGTTCGGTGAGGGTGTGCTGGCTGGCTTCCAGGGTTTCGATTTCCGCGGCGGCCGTGGTGATGTGTCCGGTGAGGGCGGCGATCTCCTGATCGAGGCGGGCCTGCTCGGCGTCCATCATGGCGATGCGGGTGGCCAGCACCACGCGCAGCCGGCCGCGCAGTTCATCGCGGACGGCGGCAAAGCGCTCCGCCTTGGCGGCCTGGCGCTTCAGGCTGTTCATCTGGCGGGTGACTTCCTCGAAGATGTCGTCGACGCGGGCCAGGTTCTGCTTGGCGCTTTCCAGGCGCAACTCGGCCAGGCGCTTCTTGTTCTTGAAGCGGGTAATGCCGGCCGCTTCCTCGATGATGGCGCGGCGGTCGTGGGGCTTGGAGCTGAGGATCTGCCCGATGCGCTCCTGGCCGATGATGGCGTAACTTTCCGGCCCGAGGCCGGTGCCCATGAAGATGTCCTGAATGTCGCGGAGGCGGCAGAGCTTGCCGTTGAGCAGATACTCGCTTTCGCCGGTGCGGAAGAGGCGGCGGGTAATGACGATTTCGCCCTTCTGCGGGGTGCGCTGGAACTTGCGGCGGCGGATCTTGAGCACCACGGGCTGGGGGCCTTCGCCGGTTGCCTGCGCGGCGACGGGCTCCTGGGCCGGTTCTTCTTCGATGACCTGCCCGGGCTGCTCGGAGGCGATGATTTCTTCGGTTTCGGCGGCGCGCTGGCGGCGCAGATCGGCTTCATCCCAGTCGGAGGGGCTGTCGGGCTCGACCTCGACTTCCGGTTCTACGGGCACGGGGCCTTCATAAGCCGCGGGGTCGATCATGGTCAGCGTGACTTCGGCCATGCCGACGGGCTTGCGGGTGTGCGTGCCGGCGAAGATCACATCCTGCATCTGCGTGCCGCGCAGGGTCTTGGCGCTTTGCTCACCCAGCACCCAGCTCACGGCGTCGAGGATGTTCGATTTTCCGCAGCCATTCGGGCCCACGACCACGGCGATGCCCGATCCCGCCACGGTCAGCTCGGTGCGGTCACAGAAGCTCTTGAAGCCGAGGATGTGGATCTTCTTTAATTTCAGCATCGTTTCTCCGAATGGACGCTTGTTGCCGCGGGTGTTGCCGGTTGGTTGAGTTACGTTCAGGCCAGCGAAAATTTACGGCTCGATTACAGACTCTACGGATGCGGGTGCGCAGGGTCAACCGCATAAAGGGCGCTTTTTGTGGATAAGGCGTGCCGGAATTGATTCCGGCTGAAGAATGACTCAAAAATCGTTCAAAATCCGGCTTGCGGCCCTAGGCGGCGCTTTTCAGCATGGGGCAGGTATGCGCGAGACACAATTCCTGCATCTATACCATTTCAAAGAGGAGTGCTGGCGCTAATCGGCAACCGGAGGTCTATAGCTCCACCAAGTTAGACGGAATTCAGCGCAATTAGCGACAGCCGTTATACCACTTCCATAATCAACAGCTTTCGGGCACTTACGGGGGTAAGCATGTATTTTGGGCGAACCCGTCGGGTCGGCTCTCCCTATGGCTGGGCAAGTCGAATACCTCGGTTCGGCGCGGTTACGATTCTCGCCGCTCTCACGGCGGGGCAGGCGCTGGGGCAGGGACCTTCACAGCATAAAGTGCAGCGGGCTGCCAAAGCTCCGGCTGCAGGTCACGCTGCTGTTCCGGCGGCGGGAGCAAGGAGCGCACTGGCGCCGCAAGCGGCCAAGCCGCAGGCTGCGGCCAAGAGCACTGTGGTCTCCAACCAGTGCACTGAATTGCTGCAAATGGCCAAGACACTGAAAGCAGAGGTGGATAAAACCACGGTGAACGTGTTGTCAGTGGCCGTGGTGAAGGAAGCCGCGCAAATTCAGAAGTATGCGCACACCATGCACAACCGCTTCAAATCCAATGCGAAGCGGCGCTGAAAAGAAGCACCGGGCTCATCATCCAGAACTAGCAATGTGAGGATAGCGCCCATGGCAACCACGATTATCCAACATCAAAGACAATCGACGAGCTGGCGGCATGTGCCGTGGCGGACCCTTCTGCTGGCCACGGGAGTGGGACTGGCGGTTGGCGTCTGCTTCAGCATCCCCGCGCATTCGCAGCAAGCGCAGATGCAAAATTCCGGGCCAAGTGCCTACGGCATGGGGCAGTCAACCATTCCAAAGATACTGCGCGATCCCTCTTCAACCGAGTCTCGCTTTCAGGCGGAGCGGATCGTGGCAATGAACATGGACCGGCAAAAGGCCATGATTGCGGATGCCAACAAGCTGTTGAAGCTGACGGCCGAACTGAATGCGCAGGTTGACCAGGCGAAGTCGAGCGCTCTGACGCCCGATCAGTTGCGCATGCTGGCGAAGATCGAGAAGCTGGCGAAGAACGTGAAGAACAAGATGAGCTACCCGATTGAGCCGGCGAATTTCCAGGGTCTTTTCCCGCCGCTGAATATGTCTGCTGATATGGCGCCGGGTTGGCCATAAGGCCGGGCGGCGGTTTTGCGGCCCCGTGTCTGGCCGCGAGACTCTGGAGCAGGTGATGGGCCCGCACCATCCAATTTCTCTCTTAATTGAACCGGGACCGCTCAGGCGGACCGGCCCCGGGCGTTGCCTGCAGGGCAATCGCGTGAACGGGCAGTTCTGCCCGCACTTGCCTTGTGGCGCCGCCCCTCGCAGCCTGTGGCAAAAGTCACGATTCCAGGAAACCTATCCCTCAGCGGGTAAAGCCGCACTCATTTCAGGCCACTTAGGGCACGACTAAAGTCGTGCCTTTTCAAAACCGGACTTTTACCACGGGCTGCTAGGGTGTTCCGAGGTGTTTTTCCGGCGTTTTCCCTAACGAACATTGCGCCTACGGCGCGAGCGGATGGGAACCACTGAAGTTAACAAATAGCCTTCATGCGATTGCTCTGGCGTCGCCTGCGTGTTGCTGCGCACCGGCACGCGGGGGCGTTACAATAAGCGGGGCTTTCCCCCGATTTGGACAATTGAGGGAGAAGGAAAGGGATGGAAGTGGCGGTCTCCAGCGTTCGTGCGCCTAACACAGATGCGGTCTACGAAGGGCTTGATTCCCGGAAGATGATTGAAATCTTCCGGCTGATGGTGCTTTCCCGCTGCCTGGACGACCGCGAGATTCTGCTCAAGCGTCAGCAGAAGATTCATTTTCAGATTTCAGGGGCCGGGCACGAGGCGCTGCAGGTGGCTGCCGGGCTGGCGCTGCGCCCCGGATACGACTGGTTCTTCCCCTACTATCGTGACCGCGGCCTGTGCCTGGCGCTGGGCATTACGCCGGATGAGATGATGCTGCAGGCCGTCGGTGCCGCCACGGATCGCGCCAGCGGCGGGCGGCAGATGCCGACGCATTGGAGCAGTCCCGCGCTGCATATCGTGAGCACATCCTCTTCGACCGCGACGCAGGTGCTTCATGCCGTGGGCTGCGCCGAGGCGGGACGGTACCTGAGCCGGCATCCGGAAGCGGCGGCCAAAGCCGAGGGCGACTACCGCGCCTTCCGCGACGTGACGTTCCACGGCGACGAGGTGGCTTTGACCTGTCTGGGCGAGGGAGCTACTTCAGAAGGCGAGTTCTGGGAGGCGATGAACACCGCCTCGAACGGCAAGCTGCCGGTGATCTTCTGCGTGGAAGACAACGGTTACGCCATCAGCGTGCCGGTGGAAGTGAATACGCCGGGCGGGAATATTTCACGGCTGGTGGCAAACTATCCCAACTTTTATTTTGCCGAGGTGGACGGCACCGATCCGGTGGTTTGCCTTCGCGCCTTCCAGGCCGCGGCGGAGCACTGCCGCGCCGGGCTGGGACCGGCTTTTGTACACGGCCATTGCACCCGGCCGTATTCGCACTCGCTTTCCGACGATGACAAGGGGTACCGCTCGGCGGCCGAGCGCGCGGCCGAGGCCATGCGCGATCCGGTGGCGCAGATGCGGGTGCGGTTGCTGCGCGCGGGGATCCTGAGCGGGGAGCAGATTGAGGAGCTGGAGCGCTCGCTCGACCGCGAGGCTGCCGAAGCCGCGGCCCGCGCGCTGGAGGCGCCGCTGCCCAAGGTCAGCGGGATCACCGAGCATGTTTATTCCGAGGATCTGGACCCTTGCAGCGCCGATTTTGCCACCGAGCCGGCGCAAGCGCCGGCCGGTGACGGCGGCAAGGGAGCCGGTCCGCGCACCATGGTGGAACTGATCAACGCCTGCCTGCGGGACGAGATGCGGCGCGATCCGCGCATCGTGGTGTATGGCGAAGACGTGGCGGACGCCAGCCGCGAAGAGGCGCTGGCCGAAGTGAAGGGCAAAGGCGGGGTCTTCAAGCTCACCGCGGGATTGCAGACCGAGTTCGGCTCGGAGCGGGTGTTCAACTCGCCGCTGGCCGAGGCCAACATTGTGGGGCGCGCCGTGGGCTATGCGGTGCGCGGCATGAAGCCGGTGGTGGAGATCCAGTTTTTCGACTATATCTGGCCGGCCATGCACCAGATTCGCAATGAGCTGTCGCTGATGCGCTGGCGGTCCTACGGCGGCTGGGCCGCGCCGGTGGTGATTCGCGTGCCGATCGGCGGCTACATCAGCGGCGGATCGATCTACCACTCGCAATCGGGCGAGAGCGTTTTTACGCATATTCCGGGGCTGCGCGTGGTGTTTCCGTCGAATGCGCTGGATGCCAACGGGCTGCTGCGCACCGCCATCCGCTGCGACGATCCGGTGCTGTTTCTGGAGCACAAGCGCCTGTACCGCGAATCGTATGGCCGCGCACCTTATCCCGGGCCGGAGTTCGCCATTCCCTTCGGCAGGGCGAAGATCGTGCGGCCGGGGGCGGACGTGACGGTGGTGGCCTACGGGGCTATTGTGCCCCGCGCGCTGCAGGCCGCCGAGCAGGCCCGGCGGGAGCACGGCATCGAGGTGGAAGTGCTGGATCTGCGCACGCTGAGCCCCTACGATTGGGAGGCTATTGCGACCTCGGTGCGCAAGACGAGCCGGGTAATCGTGGCCCACGAAGATATGTTGAGCTGGGGTTACGGAGCGGAGATTGCCGCGCGCATCGCCGATGAGCTTTTCGAGGATCTGGATGCGCCGGTGAAGCGCGTCGGGGCCATGGACACGTTCGTCGCCTATCAGCCGCTGCTTGAGGACGCGATTCTGCCCCAGCCGGAGGGGATTCTGAAGGCGATTGTGGACCTCACGAAGTTTTAGTATCACATTCGGATAGATTCGTTACCTCTCCGGTCTCAACAGCGAACAGTCCGGAGCCGGGGCACCCAACTTTGTGGTAGACCAACCGTACGGCGTCCTGGCCGTCCGTCACAGGCGGCGAAAATCAATGTTTTCTATGTTAGACTGGGCCCGAAGTTTGAACCCCTATAGCGTTGCTCCGAATCGAGGCGCGCGATTTTTCCCCACTGCAGAGGTAAATCATGATTCAGTTTCTCTTTCAGGGCGGGCACGGTTCGCATGGCCCCAGGGCGCAGGCGTTGTCCAACTTAACGCCGGGCTCGCGGTGCGGCGATATCGATCTTACAAATCCGAGCACGCTGGCGGGGTTGGATACGCTGACCTTCTGGGGTCACGGTGACCAATACAAGCTGTGTGGGAAGACGCCGCGCGAGCTTCACGAGGTGATCAAAGCCTGGAAGCAGTTCAACCCCGGAATCAACACCGTCGAGATCATCACCTGCAACGCCCGCCACTGCACGACTGGCGATCCTTTCACGACGCAGCTCAAGAATGGTATCGGGAGGTTCAGCAGCTTGTATGGCCTCAAGATCAAGGCTCTTCCGACGAGCGTGGGTGGCAAGCGCAACGCCTGGTCGATCCTTCTTGCCGAGACCAACTTCAACTCCTGGTGCTACGTTACGGCGCCCGGGGCCAACGACGCGCTGCTGATGCAGGCGAAGTCGCTGATCGATTTCGATCCGGGTCCGCGCGGCATGATCAGTTACCGGGGCGACATTGCCACCAAGGCCAACAAGGTCATTAGTGCAAACCCGACCCGCCAGTGGACGATGAACTACGGCTATTTCAATACGCTGCGCGCCTGCCTGAACGTGGTCTAGGCGAGACCGTTAGAGCCGTTTAACTCGCGCGGGGGCACGGCGGCAATAGGGAATGGGATAATCGGTGGCAGATATAGATGGTCTGCGCGGTACATTGTGCCAGTAGATGAGGTTCGTGTAGTGGAACTGGCCAAGACGGCTGGCCCACCCTTGTTTTCCCATCATGTTCAGGCACTATCCTGGGGCGACTTCAAGAGCCGGGAACACTGTCTTTCGAATCGCCTTGATCTCTGCGCCTGCCTCACGCACGCGTACGATCTTTCAAGAGAGAATGCACCGCTTCCGCGAGCGAATGGAAGCGCTCGTCCGCAAGTTCGCTTGCGCGCTCCGTGCCCGGCTTGTGCAGGGCCGGGCCGCCTTCGATGAAGATGGTGCGCATGCCCAGGCGGCGGCCGAACTCGATATCGGAGAGGGAATCGCCGATCATCACGCTGGATGCGGCGGTAATGTCAGGATGATCGGCTACGGCCTGCTCAAAGAGGCCGGGGAGCGGCTTGCGGCAGTTGCACTGGTTCTTGTCGTGGGGGCAAAAGTGGAAGCCGTCGAGATGGGCACCGCAGGCGGCAAACTGGTCTTCGAGCGCGGCGTGAATGGCGCGAACGTCATCGGCGGTGTAAAGCCCCAAGGCTATGCCCCGCTGATTTGAAAGGACGATGACGCGCAGGCCAGCGCGGTTCAGGCTGGCGATGGCTTGGGCCGCGCCGTCGAGCAGCCTGAGCTCGGCGGGCGAGCGGACATAGCTGCCTTCCGGCATTTTCTCGTTGATTACGCCGTCGCGATCGAGGAAGACGGTGCGCAAGGCGCGCCAGCTTGATGGAGTTGCCGGGTCGATCATCCCGTCATGATATCAATGCCTGTTGGCTTGGTACGGCGGCGGGGATGGCCGAAATGGCGGATTCGGGCCCTCGCATCAGGCCGGCGATACGTGGACGCGGATACAATACGGGGATGGATCCACGCGCGGCGCTTCCGGTTGTTATAAGTGGGGTTTGGATCCCCAAGGCAGGGCCGCCGGCATGAAGAACTTCTTTCGGCTGCTGCGCTATGGGTTTCCGTATGTCGTGCCGTGGCTCATCAGCGCGGTATTTCTGGCCGCGGCGGGATTGCTCGATAACTTCAGAGTCCTGCTCATGCAGCCCATCTTTGACCAGGTTCTGAACCCCAGCGCGCCTCCGGGCCCCATTATTCTGGGCGATGTTCATTCCCGCTGGCACTTCGATCTGCGGCGTGTGGTTCCGCCTTTCATGCACAACGACTGGACGGTGGTGGCCTTTGCGCTGATTGTCGCCACGCTGGTGAAGGGCATCTTTGCCTATGCCGGAACCTATCTGGTGAGCTATGCCGGCTTCGGCAGCATTACCGACCTGCGCAACCATCTTTACGAAGTCACGCTGCGCCGCTCTTCCAGCTTCTTTCACAAGCATCCAACAGGAACGATTCTTTCCACGCTGATCAACGACGTGGACCGGGTGCAGATGGCAGTCGGTTCCGTCATGGGTCAGTTTCTGCAGCAGTTCTTTACCTTTCTGGTGGGATTTGTCCTGGTGATCCGGCTGGGCGGCGACTTGAGCTGGGCGCTGCTGCTGTTCATCCCCGTGGTTGTGACCTCGGCGCGGAGGATCGGCAGGGAAGTGCGCAGCCGGACGCGCACCGGGCAGGACAAGCTGGCCGAGATTCAGAACATTCTGCACGAGACCGTGACCGGCAACCGCATTGTGAAGGCATTCAACACGGAGCTGGCGGAGGTTCTGCGCTTCAAGGACGCCGCGCGCCGGCTGTTGCGCGCCAATCTGCGCAGGGTGCGCATTCAGTCCATCAGCTCGCCGCTGATGGATGCCATCGGCGCCATCGCCATTGCCCTGATGCTGTTTATCGGGCGCAACGAGATTCAGCACCACCAGATGTCGATGGGGCTGTTCGCGGCGTTCATCATCCTGCTTTTCAAGCTGTACGACCCGGTGCGGCGCTTCGCATTTTATTACAACAACTTTCAGCAGGCGATGGGCGCTTCGTCGTCGATCTTTGCGTTTTTCGATGCGGAGGACGACGTGAAGGAGCGGCCGCACGCGGCAGGGTGCAAGGCCTTTCGGGAGTCGGTGCGGTTTGCGGACGTAGGCTTTTCCTACAGTACCGATGAGGGCGAGCACCAGATTCTGCACAACGTGGATCTGGAATTGCGCACCGGCGAAGTGGTGGCGCTGGTGGGGCCGAGCGGGGCGGGCAAATCGACGCTGGTTAATCTGATTCCGCGCTTTTTCGATGTGACTTCGGGGCGCATTCTGCTCGACGGCCACGATGTGCGCGAGTTTACGCTGGGCTCGCTGCGGCGGCAGATTGCGCAGGTTACGCAGGAGACGATTCTGTTCAACGACACGGTGCGCAACAACATAGCTTATGGCCAGCCGGAGGCCAAGCCCGCGCTGGTGGAGCGCGCCGCACGCAGCGCGCTGGCTCATGATTTCATCATGACCATGCCGCAGGGCTATGAGACGGTGATTGGCGAAAAAGGATACCGGCTATCCGGCGGCGAGCGCCAGCGGCTGGCCATTGCCCGCGCCATCCTGAAGGACGCGCCCATTTTGATCCTGGATGAAGCCACCTCGGCGCTGGATGCGGAGAGCGAATCGCTGGTGCAGGCGGCGCTGGCCAACCTGATGCAGGGGCGCACGGCGATTGTCATTGCGCACCGGCTGTCCACGATTCGCCGCGCTAACCGGATCGCGGTGCTGGAAGGCGGGCGCATTACGGCCGTTGGCGCGCACGAGGAGCTGCTGAACACTTCGCCTACCTACCGGCGCCTCTATCAACTGCAATTCATGGATGTGGCTGAGCCGGGCGCGGCGGCGCAGGATCCGGTGTTTGTGGCCGGGCAAAAGGAGTAGCACACGATGCCGATTTATTCGATGACCGGATTTGCCCGAGCGCAGGTGCGCGTGCTCGTGGGCGGCGAGGACCAGCTTGGATACGCGCTGACCATAAAGAGCGTGAACCACCGTTTTCTGGACATCCAACTGCGCCTGCCGCCGGGGTTCGACGAGCTGGAAATGGATCTGCGCAAGCTGTTGAAGGAGAACCTGGTGCGCGGCCATGTGGAATTGGCTCTTTCCGTTGACCGCTCGGCGCAGCAGAAGGCCGGCTATAATCGCGAGCTGATTGCCGCTTATCTTGGCGCCTTCAGCGCGGCGCGGCGCGAGCACTCGCTTGCCGGCGAACCGGATTTGAATGCGGCGCTGCGCCTGCCCGGCGCGTTGCAGGCCGAGGGCCGCGGCGAAGAAGAGATGACGGCGCTGGCTGAGAGCGTGCGGCAGCAGGTTGTGCCGCTGCTGGAACAGTTGAAGGCCATGCGGGCGCGGGAGGGCGAGGCGCTTGTGGGCATTCTGAACGGCACGCTGGACCGGCTGGCCGAGGCCAACCAGGGAGTGGCCGGACTGCGGCCCGAAATCGAAGCGCGCTATCAGGAGCGGCTTACGCAGCGGCTGCTCGCCGCCACGGGGCCGGAATTCAATCGCCAGCGGCTACTGGAAGAGGTCGCCGTGCTTGTGGATCGCAGCGACATTTCGGAAGAACTAACGCGCATGACGACGCACATCGGACATTTTCGCGAGCTGCTGGCCGCCGGCGGCGAGGTGGGCAAGAAACTGGATTTTCTGCTTCAGGAGATGAACCGCGAGGCCAACACCATGCTCTCGAAGACCGGCGGACTGGGCGGCAGGGGCACGCGCATCACCGAGCTGGGCCTGGCTATGAAGGCGGAGATCGAAAAGGCGCGCGAACAGATTCAGAATGTGGAGTGAAAGACAGCTATCAGCTCCCAGCTATCAGCTTTCGTGCCGGTGGAACGCGCCATCGGCAGAATCAGGGACGCCACGAGGGCACGGGCGAACCGCGAGTTATAAGCTGGATACTGGAAGCGAAAAGTAAAAAAAACGAAGGCTGAGAGCTGAAAGCTCAAGAGGAACGACTTTGGCGGGCATCCTATTTATCATTTCGGCACCATCCGGCTCAGGGAAGAGCACACTCGTAAGCGAACTCCGCAAACAGGTCAGTGGAGTGGACTTCGCGATTTCGTGGACCACGCGCGCGCCGCGCGGCTCGGAAGAGAATGGACGGGAGTATCACTTCACGTCGCGTGAGGAGTTCGAGCGCATGATTACCGAGGGCGTATTTCTGGAATACGCCGAGGTCTTCGGCAATCTCTACGGCACGGCGCGGTTGTCGCTGGACGATGCGCGGACCGCGGGCCACGATCTGATTCTCGACATTGACGTGCAGGGCGCCGCGCAGGTGCGCGCCAAATTACCTGAGGCGGTGAGCGTTTTTGTCATGCCGCCGAATCCGCGGGTACTGCGCACCCGGCTACGCAACCGCAGCCGCGCGGAAGGCGTAGAGAATGAGGAAGAACTGTTTCGCAGGCTGCGCGAAGCCAGCAAAGAGATTGAGAATTATCGCGACTACGGCTATATTCTGGTTAACGACATCCTCGACCGCGCGGTAGCGCAGTTGGAGGCCATTGTCCTGGCTGAACGTTTCTATCGCAATGGCGAAACCATAGCCTATCGTTCCCGAAGGGTGTTGGAGGTGGCAGCGGCCTGCCTGCAAGCCAATTCGCAGGAAAGGCTCAAGCCGGTGCTGGAGGCGTTCGGAATTGCGGGCACCTCCGGCCAGCAGGAGCTGAAGTTCGAGGAGGTTTCCGATGACGATTGAGACCAGCTTTGATTCAAATTACCGCAAGGTGCTGGTTGCGGCGCGGCGCGCCCGCCAGTTGCAGAACGGCTCTCACGCCCTGATCCCGACCCACTCCAATAAAGCCTGCCGCATCGCACAAGAGGAGATCGATGCGGGCAAGATTGCTTATGTCAAGACCGAGACGGAGATCCATAAGCCGCTTGTCGAAGGCCCCGGGATTCCTATTCTGCTGGCCTGATTGTGCCTGTGGGGCCGTGTGCCTGCCGCGACGGGCGCGCAGCGGTGGTGTGGTTATTTGGGACTGCGGGCAGGGAATCACAGCGCGATCCGCTCCCCGGATTGCCTCCCGCGGCTGGCTCACTGTGTGCTAAACGCTGACCATCAAATGCTTTCTACCGTTACCTGATCTAAAATCAAGCCATGAGAGTTGTCGTGGGCGTCAGCGGCGGAATTGCCGCATACAAGGCGGCTGAACTGGTGCGCGCATTGCAGCGCCAGGCGCTGGAGGTCCATGTGGTGATGACCGAGGCGGCCTGCAGGTTTGTGCAGCCGCTTACCTTTGCTGCGCTTACGGGCCATAAGGTTATCACCAGCCTCTGGGAAGATGCAGGCGCGGCGGGCCAAGGGGTGAGCGAGCAGAGCGGCATCGATCACATTGCCGAGGCGCAGTGGGCCGATGCGCTGGTGGTTGCGCCGGCGACAGCCAATGTTCTGGCCAAGTTTGCGCACGGCATCGCCGATGATTTTCTGACCACCATGTATCTGGCTACCACGGCGCCGGTGCTGGTGGCGCCAGCCATGAACGTAAACATGTGGAACCACGCGGCTACGCAGGCGAATCTGGAGACTTTGCGCCAGCGCGGCGTGCGGGTTGTGGAGCCGGGCACGGGCGAGCTGGCCTGTGGCATGGTGGGCGCGGGGCGCATGGCAGAGCCGGAGGTCATTGCGGAGGCGGTGCTGGCCGCCATAGGCCGCCGCCACGATCTGGCCGGCGAAACAGTTCTCGTTACCGCGGGCGGCACGCGCGAAGCCCTGGATCCGGTTCGCTACCTGGGCAACCGCTCCAGCGGCAAGATGGGCTATGCGCTGGCTGAAGCCGCAAAGAGCCGCGGAGCCAGGGTGATTCTTGTCAGCGGTCCCACGGCATTGCATCCGCCGGCCCGCTGCGAAGTGGTGAAGGTCACGTCCGCGGAGCAGATGCGCGAAGCGGTTCTGGACCGCATGAAGGAAGCCACGCTGGTGATTAAGGCCGCCGCCGTCGCCGACTATCGTCCAGTTGCAGTTTCGGCGCAGAAGCTGAAACGCAGCGGATCGCTGACCCTGGAGCTTGCGCCTACGGAAGACATTCTGGCGGAAGTGGTGCGCCGGCGGCGGCCCGGACAGATCATTGTGGGCTTTGCCGCTGAAACCGAAAACCGCATGGAAAACGGCCGCGCCAAGTTGCTGCGCAAAGGCGCCGACGCGATTGTGGTGAACGACGTGGCGGGCGAAGGCGTGGGCATCGATGCCGACGACAACGCAGCCACTTTCCTTACGCCGGCCACGGCCATCGAGCTGCCGCAGATGCAGAAGCGCCAACTCGCCGATCGCATTCTGGACGAGATCCTGGTTCTGCGCCGGCCGCGTTCGCTGGTTGTGGAGATTGAGGGGCACGAAGATGCGCAGGCTGGCCAGGATCGCGTGCTGAAGGAATCCACTTCATCTTCTTCATTGGCTGCACGCCGGCAGCTTGTGGTGGAGTAAGAGGCGTGGCTGCCGCACTCGACCCCACAGCCCGCGAAGCGCTCGCCGAGCGGCTCCGTTTTTATCGTGATCTGGGCTTGACGCAGTTGTATCGCCGCGCGGTGGATCCTGCGCTGATGGCTACGCTTGCCGCTGCGAGCGAAGCACCGGCGCGGGCTGCAGAGAGCGCGGAACGGCAGGCCGCCGAACCAAATTTTTTCGGAGAGGAACCAGCTATTCCCGCACGCAAAGAATTTCCCCCGCCGCCTGAAATTGCCGCCGCCGTCGCCCCGGCCGAACGCGCCGCCGCGCTTCAGCTTATCCGCGAAGAGATTGGCGACTGCACGCGCTGCGCTCTGCACAAGGGCCGTCACACGATCGTCTTTGCCGATGGCGATCCGAATGCGCGATTGATGTTTGTGGGTGAAGGCCCGGGCGCCGACGAGGACGCGCAGGGACTGCCTTTTGTGGGCCGGGCCGGACAACTGCTCAACAACATGATTGCCGCCATGGGCCTGAAGCGCGAGCAGGTTTACATTGCCAACGTGGTGAAGTGCCGGCCGCCGCAGAACCGCACGCCGGAGCCGGACGAGGCCAACACCTGCAAGCAATTTCTCTTTCGCCAGATCGACGTGGTGCGGCCGCAGGTGCTGGTGGCGCTGGGCGCCACGGCGGCTACCTATCTTCTGGGGCAGCGCCAGCCGCTGGCCGGGCTGCGCGGGCGCGTGCACGCGGTGCGGGGAGCAAGCCTCATCGTTACCTATCACCCGGCCTATCTGCTGCGCGATCCGCGGCAGAAGAAGGAAGCGTGGGCCGATTTGCAGATTGCCATGCGCGAGTTGGGGTTGAAGGCGCCCAAGCGAAGCTGACGACAAACGATTTGCCGCATGGAAGGCTGCGCAAATCGCGATGCCAGGCGGTTCGATGCGCGGGATGCTGAAGCGTCGCAAGGGCGCGCTCATGCCGAGGAGGTCAAGCTGAAATGCATGGCGGCCGGGCCTTGCTATAGTAGCAGGGTGCGTTGGCGGGCGGTACTCGATGCGTAAGAGGGGAGTTGTGCACTGGCCGTGGCAGCCAGGACGCTTCGTACAATTTGTCGTGGCGGCGCGGCGTGTGGCGCAGATCGTGCGGGCGAAACACTGGTTTCCGCATGTTCCGCTGGCTTTGGCGCTGGCGTGGGCGGGGTTTATGCCGCTGCGGCGCGTCTTCACCGCGCAGAGCCAGGTGCTGCTGACGGAGTTTCCCCTTCACGTTCTGGATTTTCGCCCCGTAAGCATGCCCTATGTGCTGATCGGCGTGGCCATGCTGGTGATGTCGGTCGGATTGCTGTTCCGATCGCGCTTCGCGTGGATTATCGCCATTGTGTTGACGTCGTCGCTGGTGCTGAGCGCGGCGATCGTTCATCACGGAGGCATCGCCGGGCTGATTTCGTACGACGGAGTCCTGCTGGCGGCGCTGCTGGCTTCTTATTCATGGTTCGACCGCAGCAGCCTGGCGGCAGGCACGCTTTTCGCGGTGACAAGCGCACTTCTGCTGCTGATTTACGCCGTGTTCGGCAGCCTTTACCTGGGCAGCCAGTTCTCGCCGCACATCAAAAACCTGGTAACGGCGCTCTATTTTTCCATCGTCACCATGAGCACGGTAGGCTACGGCGATATTACTCCGAAGACGATGGACGCACGATTTTTTGCCATGTCGGTGATCGTTCTGGGGCTGACGTTGTTCGCCACTTCAGTGACCGCGATTGCAGGACCGATGATCGCCCGGCTGAGCGCACCGAAGGAGAAACGCATGAAGCGCACGAATCATTTTATTGTGGTTGGCGCGACGCCTTTGGCCTACAACAGCTATCACGAATTCAAGAAGCGCAATCAGGAAGTGGTGCTGGTGATGCCTCAGCCGCCGGTTTCGGGCGATATCGAACCGAATGACCTGATCGTGGGGGATGCCAACAGCCTGGAGACGCTGCGGCGGGCCGGGGCGGACAAGGCCCAGGCGGTTCTGGCGATGCGCGCGGACGATTCAGATAATGCGTTCATCGTGCTGGCGGTGAAAGAGCTGAAGGGACGCGCGAAGACCGTTGTTGCCATCAACGATATCAAGCACATGGAGCGCATCAAACTGGTGCAGGCGGACGTCGTGATCGCTCCCGAAGTGCTGGGAGGGGAACTGCTGGCCATGGTGCTGACCGGAGAGCCTATCACGAGCGATTTCGTGCTGGGCCGGTTCTTTCGGGACGGTAAATCGTCGCAGAAGAGGGAGGAGGCGAAGCCGTAGGACGCATTCCGGGAGGCACGGCATGAATAATTTTTCCCGTCCGGAGTTCGCGGAAGCCTATTATTAGAGCACAACAAAAAAATCGTTCGCTCTTTGTAAGGAGAAACAGATGGCTATTCTCCGCAGCCTGCTGGGTATGTGTGCGCTGCTTGCGATCGCTTTCGCATTTTCCACCAACCGCCGCCGTGTTCGCCCGCGGGTTGTGTTTGCGGCGCTGCTATCGCAGATTGCCATCGGAGCCTTTGTTCTGTTTGTGCCGCTCGGCAAGGAGATTCTGGATGCAGCGGCCGGCGGCGTGAACCGCGTGCTCAATTATGGCGAGAGCGGCATCCAGTTCATGTTTGGCGGGCTGGTGGGCACGAAAATGACGCAGCTATTTGGCAGCGACGGCTATGTCTTTGCCTTTCGCGTGCTGCCGGCGATCATCTTTGTCACGTCGCTGATCTCGGTGCTTTATTACGCCGGAGTGATGAAGTGGGTGGTGATTACGCTGGGCTCCATCTTCCACAAGGTCATCGGAGTGTCGAAGATTGAATCGTTTTCGGCGGCTTCGACCATCTTTCTCGGCCAGAGCGAGATGCCGGCCATGGTCAAGCCGTTTATCAAGAAGATGAGCGGGCCGGAGCTGTTCGCGGTGATGTCGAGCGGCATGGCGTCGGTGGCGGGCTCGGTGCTGGCGGGCTACGCCGGGCTGGGCGTGAAGATGGAGTATCTGCTGGCCGCGTCGTTCATGGCGATTCCCGGCGGCCTGCTGTTTGCCAAGATCATTTGCCCCACGGTGGAGGAGAGCGAAGCGGAGTTCAAGCACATCGATTTCGACGAGCACCGCCCCGCGAACCTGATCGACGCTGCCGCTTCGGGCGTGACCGTGGGCCTGCAGATCGCCGTCAACGTGGGCGCCATGCTGATCGCGTTCATTGGGCTGATTGCACTGGCCGATGCTGTCACGGGCGGCATTTTCGGGTGGTTCGGGCATCCGCAGTGGACACTTGAGTACCTGCTGGGCGTGCTGTTTGCGCCGCTGGCGTGGCTGATCGGCGTGCCCTGGAACCATGCGGAGATCGCAGGCAGTTTCCTGGGGCAGAAGCTGATCCTGAACGAATTTGTTGCGTATGTGCATCTGTCCCCTTACCTGCAAGGCGCGGCGGCGGTGGCCAAGGCCGGGCTGCAGGTGCTCGACCCAAGAACACTGGCGATCATCTCCTTTGCGCTTTGCGGCTTTGCCAACTTCTCGTCCATTGCGATTTTGATTGGCGGATTTTCTGTGGTCGCGCCGGAGCGGCGGTCGGAGGTGACGCGCTACGGCTTGCGGGTGGTGGCGGCGGGCACGCTGTCAAACCTGATGAGCGCCACGATTGCGGGGATTTTTCTGTCGCTGCATTGGTGAGGGCGCGGCGTTGGGCTGAGGTGCTTGGGGCAGCCGTTCAACACCGGCGAAATGTTCGGTAGCTGGGGTCGAATAAGCCCATCTGTCTCTGGAGGGCTTATCCATATGGTAACGATAGAGCAAGTCAAGAATGTTCCCTCTGTGGAGGATTGGACGCACATGATGCAGACTGCCTCACTAGCAGAAGGAATCAAGCTGTGGCAGTTGTCGATTGAATGCCTGGACGCAACCAATAGCCAAGATCAGGAAGGATGGGGAAGACGAATTGGCATCGCTGAGCGCGTGCTTAGAGAGCGCGGTATTCCTTTGCACCCGGAATCCGAATAACGCATTCGGCAACGCAAAAAACACTTGCAAAATGACCCCTTGGCGAGACAATTCCAGAACGGGGTGAATGCTTGTAATTGATTGATTCTAAAGATGGTCGGGGAGAGAGGATTTGAACCTCCGACCCCCTGGTCCCGAACCAGGTGCTCTACCAGGCTGAGCCACTCCCCGAACGTTCATTGCGGGAGCGCATGGGTGGGGCGCGGCCTGGCGCGTTTTGTCCCCTGATGCGCTTGAACCAGTGTAGCAGAATCAACGGCCGCGCGGCGTTCGCGCCACAGCTCGGAAAGACCGGGAGCAAACCAGAGAACCATGCCGCGAGATGCTCAGTCGCTTTTCCTGGAACCGGCGGATCGCGGCAGTTCCAGTTCGACCAGAGTAAAGCGGGTCTCGCCCGGCTGTGAACTCTCAAATCCAACAATGTGCTGATCACGCTCGGAGCCAGCCTTCAATTCAAAGCCGGCGTGGCCCGATTTGTATCCGTAACTTTCGCCGTTTGCGTCAATCTTCACTGGGGGGTGGCCGTTGTCATCGCAGGTCAAGCCTCCCGCAGTTTTGGTGGGTGTGCCAACCGGCGCGTTGTCCTGGCAGGTGAGCACGTCGCCATAGCCGCTCAGGGCATTCTTGTAGAAGGCAACAACTTTCTGCTGCGGGTCCGTCGTGGTGTAGGAAGCCACCTTCACGCGCATCTCCCAATCGCCGAAGCCCATGCGCACATCAGCCGACTTGTGCCGTTCATCGTGCTTGACCAACTGCGCGCCTGGGTAAGCCGGAAGACCCACATCAGCGGCTGTGGTTTGGCCGGTTGTTACATGCACGCCGCCGAAAGGCGTGTCTACCCGGACATTCTTGCTCGCGCCGTTCGCTGACTTATCCACGCGGACTTTGCATCCGGCCGTCCACGCAACCAACACGAGGCCCGCAAGCAGGATTGTGACTCTGCGCATCATGGCAATCATCCTCTTGCGCAAGTTATACGCCGCGGCGTAGCAAATCGTTCCGAGAATTTCCCGGAGGCTGGCCGCGCGTGCATGGTGCGACGACACTCGATTCGTCACCCATCACTCAGGCCCACGCGCGGCAGGGGCCCGGCCTGCGACATTAATCGAGAATGCCGGGCTCCCCGTTGCTTTACCATACGCGGCAGGAACGCACCGGGTACATGGGCTGGCCCTTTGTGCACGCAAAGGCCCTGCCAAAGGCGCCGAAGTTCTGGACCGTACCGTTCACGCGCCATTTGCCGGGCGAGTGCGGATCGACCAGCGCTCCCTGGCGCGCCGCAGCGTCGGTTTCGTTCTGGCACCAGACCTGGGCAAAGCTCAGGAAATAGCGCTGTGCCTCGGTGTAGCCGTCGATCTTCTCCTCCATCGACATGCCTTCGGCCGCCAGCGTGGACTCCAGCGCCATGTAGGCGATGCGGAGTCCGCCGTTGTCGGCGGTGTTCTCGCCCAGGGTCAGCCGACCGTTGAGGTACTGCGCGGGCGTCTTGCCCTGCGCCGGTGCGGCCACGAACTTGCTGTACTCGTCGGCGATACAGCTGGTCCGCGCGTCGAATGCCTTGTGATCGGCGGCTGTCCACCAGTCGCGCAGATTGCCCTTGCCGTCGTACTGCGAGCCCTGGTCATCGAAGCCGTGCGTCATCTCGTGGCCGATCACCACGCCGATGCCGCCGAAGTTCACCGCCGCGTCCGCCTTAAAGTCAAAGAACGGCGGCTGCAGGATGCCGGCGGGGAAGTTGATGTCATTGAACGAGGGATCGTAGTAAGCGTTGACCGTGGGCGGAGTCATGTCCCATTCCTTCTCGTCCACGGGCTTGCCCAGCTTGGCGTAGTTGTAATTCCGCTCGTAGACATTGCTCGAATGGAGGTTGGCGATGAGAGTGGTCCGGTTCACCTTGACGCTCGAGTAGTCGCGCCACTTGTCGGGATAGCCGATCTTCCTGCGTATCATGGCCAGTTTCTGCGCGGCCGCCTCTTTGGTGGCTTCGCTCATCCAGGGCAGCGTTTTGATGTCGGCGCCCAGCGCATTTTCGAGCGCCGTCACCATCTTTTCGGTCCGATCCCTGGCTTGAGGCGGGAAGTTCTGCTTCACCCAGTCCTGGCCCACGGCTTCGCCCAGCGCCTGGTCGGTCAGTGAGGTACACATCTTCCAGCGCGGCCTGGGCTGTTGCTGCCCAGCCAGCGTGCGCCTGAAAAAAGCAAAGTTTTCGTCGTAGAAGGCCGTGGGGAGAAACTCCGCCTGGCCGTGCAGAACGTGCCAGCGCAGATAGCTCTTCCACGCAGCCAGCGGCTCAGTTGCGATCAGCGTGTTCAGCGACTTGAAGAACTCCGGCGTGCCCACATTCAAGGTGCTGAAAGGGCGGATGCCGCTCTTCCAGAAATAGGTGGTCCAGGCGAAGTTCGGAGTGAGCTTTTCCAGCTCCGCCAAGGTGTAAATGTGATAGCGGTTCTCCGGCTGCCGCAGGGCCGTGCGGCTGATGGCAGCCTTGGCCATGGCCGTCTCGATCTGCATCACCGCCGCGGCTTCTCTGGCTGCCTCTTGCGGCGTATCGCCGGCCAGCGCGAACATCTTCGTTACATGCGCTACATACTCGGCGCGGATGGTCTTGAAGTGCGGCGAATCCACTAGATAATAGTCGCGGTCAGGCAGCGAAAGCCCGCCCTGGAAGAGCACAGCAATCTGCTTTGAGGAATTCTTGTCGTCCTGGGCCACGCCAAACTCGAAGAATCCGTCCGGCGTTCCCTGGTTCTCCAGTTCGCTGAGCAGCGAGGCGAGTTGGCTGGGACTGGTGAGCGCGTCGATCTCCTTCCATGACGACTCGATGGGCTTGAGCCCCGCCTTTTGGATCGCCGCGGTATTCATGCAGGCAGCATAAAAGTCGCCATACTTCTTTTGGAGCGGCGTCCTGGGATCGTTGGCGGCGGCGTTCAGATCCTTCCACAGCAGATAGCGATTCCGCTCCTGCACCAGCGAAAAGGAGCGGAACCAGCGCACCTGGTCGGCCGGAACAGGATTGTTCTTTATCCAGTTGCCGCAGGCGTACTGGTAGAAATCCACGCAGGGGTTGACGGATTTGTCGATGGCTGCGGGGTCGAAGCTTTTCACGGCAGCGACCGGCTCGGGTTTTGAATCGCTGGTCTGCGAGGCCGCAGGTGCCTGCGCAAATACGGTCGCGGTCGCCAGCAGCAGGAAAGAAACAAGATCAATGCGCTTCATCGGAGCGTCCTTCCGGAAATATTGCTGCCCGGCCTGTCCAGCAGTATGCTGTGGGCCTTTTGCCGGGATACAAGGGGTACACCGGCAGGCAGTTCCGTGTGGATTGTGTTGCTTAGCAGCCTATCACGGCGAGGCGCGATAGTATACGCAGTCTGCGCTCAATTTCCAGGCGAACGGTTCCGTTCTTTACACACTGCCCGCCGCCCTGCCACACTAAAACGTGGACACCCAGACAATCGTCATCCTCGATTTCGGCTCGCAGTATACGCAGCTCATCGCCCGGCGCATCCGCGAGCAAAACGTCTTCTCTGTCGTGCTTCCCTGTACCGCGCCGTTGAGCGAAATCCAGGCTCACAAGCCCCTTGGCCTCATCCTCTCCGGCGGACCGTCGTCGGTTTATGACGCCGACGCTCCTGCCGCCGATCCGCGCCTGCTGGAGATGGGCGCGCCGATTCTCGGCATCTGCTACGGTCTGCAGTTCATCGTGCACCACCTGGGCGGCAAGGTGCGCTCGGCCTCCAAGCGCGAATACGGCCACGCCGAAGTGACGGTGGAAGACGCCGCAACACCGCTTTTTGCCGGTCTCCCGACACAGCTGGCCGTCTGGATGAGCCACGGCGACGAGGCCCTGGAACTGCCTCCGGGCTTTCATCGTACGGCGGTCAGCGCCAACGCACTGGCCGGCATAGCCAACGAGCAGCGTCGTATCTGGGCGGTGCAGTTCCATCCCGAGGTACACCACACGCCGCTGGGGCCGCAAGTGCTCAGGAATTTCCTGTTCAATGTGTGCGGCGCGCGCGGCGATTGGACGCCGGCGCACTTCATTGAAACCACCGTGGCTCAAATCCGCGAAAAGGTGGGCGCGGGCCATGTGATCTGCGGGCTTTCCGGCGGCGTCGATTCGTCGGTGGCCGCCATGCTCGTGCACAAGGCCATCGGCAGCCAGTTGACCTGCATCTTTGTCAACAACGGCGTGCTGCGCAAGAACGAGTTCCAGAATGTGCAGAAGAACCTGCGCGACAAGCTCGGCCTCAACATTGTGGCCGTGGACGCCAGCGGGCGCTTTCTTGAACAGCTGGCAGGCGTTACCGATCCCGAGGTGAAGCGCAAGCGCATCGGGCAGGAGTTCATCACAGTATTCGAGAACGAGGCCAGCCGCATCGCGCGCGAGACCGGCGGCGTGGATTGGCTGGTTCAAGGCACGCTCTATCCCGACGTCATCGAGTCCTCGAGCGTCAAAGGCCCCAGCCAGACCATCAAGAGCCACCACAATGTGGGCGGTTTGCCGGAGCGCATGAGGCTCAAGCTCATCGAGCCGCTGCGCGATCTGTTCAAGGACGAAGTCCGCCGCATCGGCCGCGATCTGGGCATGCCCGAAGACATCCTTGGCCGCCAGCCGTTTCCCGGCCCCGGCCTGGCCGTGCGCATCCTGGGCGAAGTAACGCCGGAGCGCGTGGCGCTGCTGCAGGAGGCCGACGACATTGTGGTTTCGGAGATCAAAGCGGCCGGTCTGTACTCAGAGATCTGGCAAAGCTTTGCCGTGCTGCTGCCGGTGATGAGCGTGGGGGTGATGGGCGACCAGCGCACCTATGCCTATACGGCGGCCATCCGCGCCGTACACTCCGAAGACGGCATGACCGCCGACTGGACGCCCTTGCCTTACGAACTGCTCAAGCGCATCTCCAACCGCATCGTGAACGAGGTGCGCGGCATCAACCGCGTGGTATACGACATCACGTCGAAGCCGCCGGGCACCATCGAGTGGGAGTAAGGGCTACTGCCCTTCGGGCAGTGGCCCGCGCAGCGCCGCCAATTCCTTGCTCAGCGCATCGAGCCGCGCCAGCAGCTCGGCATGATGCTTGTCGGTGATGGAGGGGTCGAACGCCTCCACATAGAAGGTGCCGTTCGGCTCGAGCTCGCATTTGCGCACCTGGTGAAATCCCTCGAAGCCCTGGCGATGCACCACCGCCAGCAGTTCCTCGCGCGTAAGCGATTCGCGCTCCAGAGCTTTCCTGTCGACCTGGCCATCGCGAATCAGCAGCGTGGCACGGCCTTCCAGCAGAAAATCGAGGCGCTTTGAACGAAAGGCGGTCTGCACCACCAACCAGTTGATGGCCAGCAGGGCAAAGGCGCCGATGACGCCGCCTGTCACCGAGTTGTCGTTGCCGATGATGGCGTTCTGCACGGTATTCGCCAGCGACAGTAGCACAACCAGATCGAAGGGATTCAGTTGCGCCAGCTCCCGCTTGCCGAACAGGCGCAATAGCACCACCAGAACCAGGTAGACAATGACAGGTCGAAGCAGCTTCTCCAGAATGGGAAGACGCAGATGAAACATCTGCTCGAAGATGACGGAGTGTCCCATGAAAATGAGGATAGGTGGCGCACCTTCCAGTTTCCAGTCAAATTCGATTGGCCGCTGTGGATTTTGCCGAAGCGGAATCCGTTTTCCGCCCTTCAGACGGCCGCTGCGGCCTTGCTTTTGAAGTAATCGAGCGACTTCGCCAGCCCCTCCCGGAGCGGAATGCGCGGCTCCCATCCCAGCAGCCTGCGGGCCTTGGCGATATCGGGGCAGCGCCGCGTCGGGTCGTCGACCGGCAGCGGCTCGAATTTAAGTTCGCTCTTTGAGCCCGTCACTTCCAGCACCGTCTGCGCGCACTCGAGAATCGTGAACTCTCCCGGGTTGCCGAGATTCACAGGCAGGTGCTCGTCTGAACGCGCGAGCAAAATGAAGCCACGGATCAGGTCGTCGACAAAGCAGAAGCTGCGCGTCTGGCGGCCATCGCCGTAGATGGTCAGTGGCTCGCCGCGCAGCGCCTGCATGACGAAGTTGGAGATGACGCGGCCGTCAGAGGGGTGCAGGCGCGGGCCATAGGTGTTGAAGATGCGGGCCAGATGGGTGTTCACGCCGCGCGCGCGATGGTAAGCCATCACCAGCGCCTCGGAAAAGCGCTTGGACTCGTCATAGACGGAGCGCGGCCCGATGGGATTCACATGGCCCCAATATTCTTCCCTTTGCGGATGCTCGAGCGGATCGCCGTAACACTCTGAAGTGGAAGCGTGCAGAAAGCCAGCGCCGTAATGCGCCGCCAGCTCCAGCATGTTCCCGGTTCCCGCGGAGCCTACTCGGAGTGTCTCAAGAGGCAGGCGCAGGTATTCGGGCGGGCTGGCGGGCGAGGCAAGGTTGAAGACGTAGTCCACTGGCCCCGGCTCGAAGGGCTGGCAAATATCCCGCTCCTCGAACTGGAAGCGCGGCTCGTGCTTCAGATGAGCCAGATTTTCCGCCGAGCCGGTTGCGAAGTTGTCGACGCCGATCACCGTATGGCCTTCGGCCAGCAGGCGGTCGGTCAGATGAGAACCCAAAAACCCGGCAGCGCCGGTCACAAGTACGCGCATGATGCGGTAGCCTACTCCTCAAAATCCGCGGCACAAGCAGCAACCGCCGCAGTGATAACCAACCGATGATTCAACATACATGAGCCCGAGGAATCAGGAACTCCTTTTCCGAAATGAGCTCTGCTTACCCCGGTCAAAGCCGGTACATAAATCGCCTGTTCTTACACCAGAGGGCCTGCGCCGGTTCGCGGCTTGCCTTGCTGGGCCTGATAAGTTGCCGGGCGGCCCATGCTTACGTAGGTAAAGCCGTGCTTTGCCATCTGCCCGGGTTTGTAAAGGTTGCGCCCGTCCACCACGATCGGGAAGCGAACCACCTGATTCAGCTTAACAAGGTCGATGCTGCCAAACTCTTTCCAGTCGGTCAGAATCAACACCGCGTCGGCGCCCTCCGCCGCCTGGTAGAGGCCCTCCGCATAGATGAGGTTTTCGGCTGGCGGCAACACCGCCCTGGCGCGCTCGGCCGCCGCCGGATCGTAGACCGTCACGATGGCCCCGGCCTTCAGCAGCTTCTTCACAATCTCCACGGCCGGCGACTCGCGAATATCGTCGGTGTCGCCCTTGAAGGCCAGCCCCAGAGCCGCCAGCCGCTTGCCGCGCAGCGTCCACAGCGCGGAAAGCACCTTGTTGAAGAAGACCTCCTGCTGCGTATCGTTGATCTTCTTAATCTCTTCCAGGAGCTGGAAATCGATGCCGCGCTGCTGCGCTACCCAGTGAAATGCGGCAACATCTTTCGGGAAACACGATCCACCATAGCCCAGCCCGGCGCGCAGAAACTTGGGACCGATGCGGCTGTCGGACCCCATGCCCGCGGCGATGTCTTCAATGTCCGCGTCCACGGCCTCGGCCAGGTTGGCGACCGCATTGATGAACGAGATCTTCAGGGCCAGGAAGGCATTCGACGCGTGCTTGATGATCTCCGCGCTCTGCGCCGAGGTGACCACCAGCGGCGCCGGCCGCGATGCGCTGCACTGGCCGGGCAGAGCGTCCGGCTGCGCGTAGTAGCTGCCGCTGGTCAGCGGCTCATAGATGCGCCGCATGAGCGCGGTGGAGCGTTCGTCGCCGGAACCGACCACAATGCGGTCGGGATGCAGAAAATCGCACACGGCCGTGCCCTCGCGCAGAAACTCCGGATTGGAGACCACATCGAAGCTGCGCGCGTCAACTCCGTGGCGATGCAGTACCCGGCGTATCCAGTCGTTGGTGTAGACAGGCACGGTACTCTTTTCCACAATCACTTTATAGCCGTCGATGGAGCGTGCAATCGCCGAGACCACGGCTTCAACGTAGGAGAGATCCGCCGCACCGCTTTCGCCCTGCGGCGTGCCCACGGCGATAAAGATCGCTTCGCTCCGCTCCACAGCTTCGCTCAGATTGCCGCTGAAGGTTACGCCGCGGTCACGATGGCGGGCGAGCAACTCGGGCAGGTGCTCCTCGAAGATGGGCACGCCGCCCTGCTGGAGCAACTTGACCCTGGCTTCGTCATTGTCAACGCAGATCACGTGATGGCCCATTTCGGCGAAGCAGACCGCCGCAACCAGGCCCACATATCCCGATCCGATCACACAAATGGAAACTGAATTCGACATCTGCTTGCACTGTCTCCTTTGGGATTTCGCAGCCGAGGTTGACGGCTTGGCCGCGGCACCGCCGGCAAGACAGTCGAACGGCATCGGAGGGAAATGGGACAGAATCAGACTTCCACTCCATTGACTGTGACCCTGGCAAAACCCGCAAAGCTGGCCGAGAGACCGCTGGAAACCGCTTGTACGTCCCTAGCCTATTCGTTGCGGCTTGGGCGAGGCAAACGCATTTCATGCGCCGGCCCAGGTTTTCGTCCGCGAGGTAAAGCTGCTATGCTGCGGGCACTTGGAAAAAGCGATTTATTGCTTCTCGCGGCCCTGTTTTTTTCGGTACATTGTGTGGAAAGAGAGTGGACGATGCGATTTCTTGGAATCGATGTGGGAACAGGCGGCACGCGCGCTGTTCTGGTGGACGCGGCCGGAAAGCTGATTGGGGCGGCGGCGAGCGCGCACGCGCCCTTCCGGGCCGAGCATCCGGGATGGGCGGAACAGGATCCGGAAGACTGGTGGCGGGCGGCGCAGGAAGCCATTGCGGGCGCGCTGGCCTCGACGCCGGAGCCCGACGCGCCGGTCGTGGCGCTGGCGCTCACCGGGCAGATGCACGGCGCGGTGCTGCTGGACGAGCGCGGCCAGGTGTTGCGGCCTTCGCTCATCTGGTGCGACACGCGCACCCAGCCGCAGTGCGACTGGCTGACCGAACAGATCGGCCGGGAGCGGCTGATCGAGCTGACCTGCAATCCCGCGCTGCCCAACTTCACGCTCACCAAGCTGCTGTGGGTGAAGAACCATGAGCCGGAGATCTTCGCCCGGACGCGCCACATCATGTGTCCCAAGGACTACGTCCGCTACCGGCTTACCGGCGAGTTCGCCATCGACGTGCAGGAGGCTTCGGGAACGCTGCTGCTCGACGTCACGCACCGGCGCTGGTCGCGCGAAGTGGCTGCGGCCGCGGGAATCGATGAGCACTGGCTGCCGCGGGTTTTCGAGTCGCCGGAGGTATGCGCGCGCATCAGCGATGAGGCGGCCGCGCTGACGGGGCTCAAAGCCGGCACGCCGGTTGCCGCCGGCGCGGGCGACCAGGGCGCGGGCGCGGTGGGCATGGGCATTCTGCAGCCGGGATCGGTGTCGGCCACCATCGGCACTTCAGGAGTGGTGTTTGCCGCAACGGCCGAGCCGACCAGGGATCCGCATGGGCGGCTGCACACGTTTTGCCACGCGGAGCCCGGGTTGTGGCACGTGATGGGCGTGACGCAGAGCGCCGGCTTGAGCCTGAGCTGGTTGAAAGAGACCTTCTTTGCCAGCCAAAGCTACGACGCGCTCAATGCGCAGGCCGCCGCCGTTCCCGCCTGCTGCGACGGGCTGGAGTGGGCGCCGTACCTGTTGGGCGAGCGCACGCCGCACCTGGACCCCGAGGTGCGCGCGGCTTTTGCCGGCATCGGCGCCGGACACACGGCGGCGCACTTTGTGCGCGCGGTGCTGGAAGGCGTTGCGTATTCGCTCAATGACACATTCGCGCTCTTTGCGGATCTGGGAATCCCGGTGCGCGGAATCAGGCTGGGCGGCGGCGGTGCACGCGGCGAACTGTGGCGGCGGATTCAGGCGGGTATTTATGGTCACACTGTGGAAGTGCTGACGGCCGAAGAAGGCGGCGCGTTTGGATGCGCGCTGATGGCCGGCGTGGCGGCAGGCCATTGGGCAAATCTCGATGAGGCCTGCGCGCAAGCCATCCAGGTGGCGCAGCGCATCGAGCCGGATGCCGATGATGCGGCAGCCTACAAGACCGGTTACGCGCATTGGCGCAAGCTCTATCCGGCGCTGCGCAGTCTGCGGTGAACGGCAGCTTCCAGCTTTCAGCTCTCAGCTTGCTTTGCGGGAGAACAGGAGTCCGGACTTCGTTGCTGTAGATTTCACAGCGCGTTGCTTTGAAATTGGCTGTGGCCTGGCCTGGATCCAAAAGCGCGCGATCCATCCCGGCGAGCACAAATCGCTCATTAGCGATCTCATATATCGACACCGGCAGGCGCAAGGGAAATGTGGAAACTCGCGTCGCCATTTCCTAATCCTCCGCAGAGCTTCAGCGGGGCTATTCCAAGAGCGCAAGGTGTTCGGGGGCGGGTTTGCGCGCAATTGGCGTTTTGATTTATCCGCGGCATCGGGTCCAAAGCTGCTCGATGTAGGTGTCGGTCATGCCGGCGATGTAGTCGGCTACGGTGCGCACCAGTCCCTCGGCGGGAATCTGCGCCTGGTGGTCCGCAGGCAACAGGCTGGGATCGGCGAGGATGGCGTCGAAGACGCCGTGCACCACTTCGGTGGCATGACTGTGCTCATCTTCCATGCCGGGCGAGTTGTAAAGGCGGGCGTAAAGGAATTCCTTGGCGCGTGCGCGGGCGGTTTCCATCCGCGGACTGAGCGTGGCCAGGCGGGCGGGGGCGCGGCGGACGTCTTCGAGCGTGGTGGCGCCCTGCGTGGCGACGCGGGCGCTGGTTTCGCAGGCCAGGTCGGTGACCATGGCGTTGAGCAGGCGGCGCAGCGCGTCGTAGACGGCGAGGCGGGGTTTGGCGGCGGGATAGGCGGCCAGCACGGCGTCATGCAGGCCGCGAAACAGGGGCACAGCCTCGCGGACCTCGTCGAGAGCAAGGATGCCGGAGTCGAGGCCGTCGTCGAGATCGGCGGTCAGGTAGGCGATTTCATCGGCCAGGTCGATCAACTGGGCCTCAAGGGGCGGAAAGCGGTCGAGGAAGTACTCTGCCAGTTCGGGGTGCGCGGCGGCGGAGTAGTCGCGGGAGTGCTTGATGATGCCTTCGCGGACAGCGAGGGTCAGGTTGAGGCCGCGGAAGGCCGGATATCGCTCCTCGAACCAGGTGACGATGCGCAGGGCGTGGAGATTGTGGTCGAAGCGGAAGCCGTGCGCGCGGAGCGCCTCGTCGAGGGCCTTTTCGCCGGCGTGTCCGAAGGGCGGATGGCCGATGTCGTGGGCCAGGGCCAGGGTTTCAGCCAGTTCGGCGTTGAGGCCGAGCGCCCGGGCCAGGGTGCGGGAGATTTGCGTTACTTCCAGCGTGTGGGTGAGGCGGCTGCGGGAGTGGTCGGAGGGGACTTCGGCGGGCAGGCGGGTGAAGACCTGGGTTTTGCCGGCCAAACGGCGGAATGCGCGCGTGTGGAGCACGCGGGCGGCATCGCGGGCAAACGGGGCGCGGTAGGGATGCGGCGGCTCAGGCCAGGCACGGCGCGCCAACTCACTCTCCGCGTGGCCGGGAACGGCGATTGCGGGCGGCAAAGGGACGGGCGGCAGGTTTTGCCGCTCCGTCAGGATGGATGCTTCATGCGGCATGCACCTTTGGTTATACCGCTTTTTAAGCGGTGGGCGCGCTGCGAACGATTCGCTCATGGGAGAAGCCCAGGCTTTGCCGGGGAGGTTTGACCTTTGCGGGAACGGCGCGGGCCCCTGGCGCCGCCCTACGGGACTCCGAGGTGCTTTTCCGGCGCTTTCCCAGCATTGAAACGCTGGGCTAATGAACGCTGCGCCTACGGCGCGAGCAGTTCGGAACCACTGAGGTTAACAAGTAGCCTTCGTGCGATTGCCCTGGGACTCGGGGCTGGCTGGAGGGGTGGGAGGAAGAATTGCCTCGATTCTGAGGCGTTTCCCTGTCTTTTCTTCCGGCAATCCTTACCGGATTCAGGTAAAAACTACACGGCCGGGGAGTGTTGGAACGGGATGGGAGAATTTGAAATCCCGTTTGTTTTCAATATGTTAATTCCAGATTTTGCGAATGGAATGCCGGTTGCGTGTTCCAGTGCGAGGGTAAAGGCCAATTGCGCTGACCAGAAGGCAGCGCTTCGCGATTAAAGAAACAGAGGACAAAGACATGATCATTCGACGTTTTGGGTTCGTATGGATGGCAGCAGCCTTGGTGGCCGCCGGCGTGACCGGTTGCGCAACGAAGAAGTATGTGCGCACGCAGACGGCACCTATCATTCAACATGCCGGGAAACTGAACAACGAGACCGCGGCAAACAACCGGCGGATTTACGAGGTCAACCAGAACGCGCAGGAGGGCATTGCGAAGGCGCAGAATGCGGCGAACACAGCCAACGAAAATGCTCAGAAGGCCGGCCAGGCAGCCAGCACGGCGCAATCGGCGGCCAACAGTGCCGTTAACAGCGCCAACTCGCTGGACAGCGTGGTGAAGGGGCTGGACAAGTACCACCAGGTTGCTTCTGTATCAGTGCACTTCGCTTTTGCCAAAGCGGTGCTTACGCCGAAGGACAAGGAGAAGCTGAATCATTTTGCCACCACCGATCTGGAGCCGGCGCAGAACTACATTCTTGAAGTAACGGGCGGGACCGACTGGACAGGGCCGAGGCAGTACAACGACCAGTTGAGCGAGCAGCGGGCGCGGACGGTGGTGCAGTATCTGGCGTCCAAGTACCACATTTCGGCCCGGCGATTCTATGTGATCGGCGTCGGCAAGGACGAGTATGTGGCAACGAACCAAACGGCGGCGGGGCGTGCGCAGAACCGTCGCGTTACAGTGCAGATGCTGACGAACATGCCCAGCGGGTCGGGGAATTCAAACCAGACGGCACAATCGTCCATGGCGCCCGAGTAAGATCGCCGCACAGCGTTCGGACTGGCGAACACGGAATGGAAGGGCAGGCTCCGCGCAGGCGGCGTCTGCCCTTTCGTTTGTAAGGCGGTGTGGCACGCAGGCACCTGTGATGGATAATACGATTTTCAAAATGGTAATATGGTACAAATTTCATCGGAGAAGCGCCGCAAGCCGACTGCCCTGCCGCCCGGATCGCGCAGGGCGTAACGATCAACTCCAGGAATCTCCATGCTCAACCTGTTCAATGATGCCGACATGGATGTCAAGCGCAAGGTGGCGAGCATCTATACGGTATTGTTGCTGTTCAATGCGGGAGCGTGGCTGTGGGCGTTTGCCGCTTTTCGGCACTTTCCGCTGCTTCTGGGAACGGCATTTCTGGCGTATAGCTTTGGCCTGCGCCATGCCGTCGACGCTGACCATATCGCGGCCATCGATAACGTAACGCGCAAGCTCATGCAGGAACGAAAGCGGCCAGTGGCCGTGGGGTTCTTCTTTTCGCTGGGCCACTCGACGATCGTTGTGCTGGGTTCGGCGGCCATCGCGGGAGCGGCCATACTGCTGCAGCACCGCGTCGACGCGCTGCGGAATGTCGGAGGCATCATCGGGACATTGGTCTCGGCGGTATTTCTGTTTGGCATCGGGCTTGCGAACCTGATGGTTCTGCGGTCGATCTACGCCGTGTTTACCCGCGTGCGCAAAGGGCAGGCTTACGTCGAAGAGGACCTTGACCTGCTTCTCAGCGGCCGCGGGTTTCTGGCCCGGCTTTTCCGCCCCATGTTTGCGATGATTCGCCGCAGTTGGCATATGTACCCGCTGGGCGCGCTCTTCGGTCTGGGCTTCGATACGGCAACCGAAATCGGAGTGCTTGGCATCTCGGCGGCTGAAGCATCCAAGGGCCTGCCGATCTGGTCGATCATGGTTTTCCCGGCGCTTTTCGCCGCTGGCATGTCACTGATCGACACGACCGACAACATCCTCATGCTCGGCGCTTATGGCTGGGCGTTTGTGAAGCCGGTGCGCAAGCTTTACTACAACCTGACCATCACCTTTGTTTCAGTGGTGGTTGCGTTCGCGGTGGGCGGCATCGAGACGCTGGGGCTGCTGGCCGGCCAGCTCAGCAAGAGCGGAATCTTCTGGGATGGAGTGCGAAGGCTCAATGAGAACTTTGGGGCGCTGGGCTACCTGATTGTCGGCCTCTTTGTGCTGAGCTGGATTGGCTCGATTGCGATTTACAAGTGGCGGCGGCTCGATGAACTGGAAGCAGTTGGAGAAGTTGAAGTGGCATCGCCGCTGAATCGAGAGTGAGCCGCGCGGCGAAAGATCTCTATTGGGCGTGTCTTAATGCGGCGCCGGAATTTGTGAGCACGAGCTTTCCCAATTCCACACCTCGCAGGGCCAACATGCGGTCGGCTATCTCCTGAATCTCCTTGCCGCGCCCTTTCATGATGACGACTTCAAGACAATAGTGATGGTCGAGATGGACATGCGTGGCCGCCAGCACCATGGTCCCCGCACTGTGCTGCATTTCCGTCAGTTTCTGCGAGAGATTGGGAACGTGATGGTCGTAAACCAGCGTCAGAGTCGCCACCACGGGCCGGTTGGAATCGACGGTCTGGGAAAGCATGGCCTCGCGGATGAGATCGCGCAGGGCTTCGGAGCGGTTGCTGTAGCCGCGGCGAGCGATCAGTTTGTCGAAGCCGGCCAATAGATCCTGGTCGAGGGAAATCGCTGTTCTGCTCAGTTCGGTCATCGCGTCGCACCTCAACCTGATTCTAGGTCGCCGAGGGGATGATTTTGAACTCGACGATTGCGGATCCCGGGACCGGGGCCCGGGATCCGCATAAAGCCTCCGGCTTTACCGGAGGAGACTTACTGCTTCTTGTGGAGGATGGCGATGGGGTTCCATCCGTCGTTGCCGCGCAGGAAGTTTTCCGGTTCGAATTGTTGCGCCTGCGCTTTGGTGAGTTGCCTGGCGAATGGCTCGCGCTGCGAGGGATTGGCGCCGGGGCCCGTTGAATTGTATTCGGCGTAGGAAGCCGTGGCGAGCGAAGCTGTGTGGCCTGGCTGCCACTCGCGCCAGCCGGCGGGAACAATCTGACTGCCCATCCATGTATTCAGATAGACCACGGTTGCGTAAGGACGCCAGGGCCGGCCGAGATAGACATTGTGGACACCGGGAGCGGCGGTGAGACGGCAGTCGTGAAAGACAAAGCCGGAGTCCTGCTTCCGGTAACTCTTGCTTTGCGCGGTGATGAAGCCCTCGGAGTGCTGGTTGCTCAGGATGGTGCAGTGATCGAAGACGGTTTTGCCGTCGCCGAAGATGAAGTCGACATTGCCTTCGATGAAGCAGTGATCGAAATACTGACGCGCCGGGGCGCAGGTGCGGTCAGCGCCGGTGCCGCTGCACGGCTTGCCGTCCGCATAGAGCGTGTCCTGATTGCCGAGGAGACGCACGTTGTCGAAGATATCGCGATCGCCACGCACGAGCAGGGCGACGGCCTGGGAGCCTTGCGGCAGCTGCGGATGAGTTTGATTGAAGTTGTTTTCGAAGGTGAGGTTTTGGGCGAGGAAATTATCGGCCAGCACATTGACGGTTGCGGATTTGCCTGTGCCTCCGGCTGTGCCCGCGCTCTTGCCGGCCACGATGATGGTCTTGCTCGCGTCCTGATAGGGGCTGCGCAGCGTGATGTTGGGCTTATCGATGGTGAGCACTTCGTGATAGACGCCCGGGGCGACGGAAATAACCGCGCCGGTGGAGGGAGCTACGTCGATGGCGCGCTGAATGGAGTAGTAGTCGCCGGTGCCGTCAGCGGCGACGTAGAGCGTGTGATCAACGGGCGGCACCTTGCCAGCAAGTTGCGGAGCGGTTGAGAGGGCAGGGAATGGAACGAAGCGTGCGGAGCAGGCCAGCGGCTGTCCGGCGCGACTGGCGGCTGCGTGCCGCAGGGCGACATCGGCTCCCTTCGGAACCAGGTTGCCGACTTCAGGGCCGAGGGTGATGTCGGCATCCTGTGCAAGCATGTGGGACTGGTTCATGTCATCGGTAAAGACGTTGTCGAGGGTGACGCCGAGTTTGTGCTGCGCGTCGAGCCCGGAAAAGATGTAGTAGCCGGGCGTGAGGATGTTCACGTTGCGCAGGGTGATGTCGCGGTATTGGGGAATGAGATGGCCGGTGAAGTTGGTGTAGTGCGGGGTGAGGACGATGGGGTTGGTGACGTTGCGAATGCAGACATTTTCGTAAGTGATGTTTTGAACGAGCCCGCCGCGGCTGGGATCGGACTTGATGCGGATGCCGTTCTGCGCGCCATCGATGGTGAGGTTCCTGACCAGCACATGGTTGACGCCGCCGCTGGTGCCGCTGCCGATGGACATTCCATGGCCGGTGTAGAAGTGGTTGTCCAGGATGGAAATGTGCGAGGAGGGCACGCCGTGACTGGAGCCGATGGCCACATCGTCATCTCCGGCGTGAATGTAGCAGTGGGCGATGGTGACATTGGTCGTGGAGCTGGGGTCGATGCCGTCGGTGTTGCGGGCGGTTGCCGGGGTCATGATCCTGACGCCCCAGGCGGTGAAGCCGTTGGAGTTGTGAACAATGACGTGGTGGCCGGCGGCGTTGCGCAGCGTGATTTCGTAGAGCGTGAAGTTGTGCACGCGGTTCAGCGCCAGCAGCAGAGGCACCTTCTGATATTTGTCCAGCACCTTGGCCTGGTGGGCGAGCTGCCACCAGGTGGCGTTGCTGCCCAGAATCGTGGCTCCGCCGCGGCCGTCGATGGAGCCCTTGCCCATAATGCCGCTGTTGCTGATGTCATTGCCGCTGAGGAAGGGCTTGCAGCCGGGGCCGTGCGTGCCGAGGACGCCGCAGCTTCCGGGGGAGATGTCATAAACCCGGGGATTGCGGGAGGCGGCCAGCGAAGTGTTGGCGGCGACGACCATCGTGACATTCGAGCGCAGCGTGAGCGGGCCGGAGAGGAAGGTGTGATTGGCGCCATCGGACTGCAGGACCACGGCTTTGCCGGGCGCGCAGTGGTCCATGGCCTGCTGAATGCGGGCGGTATCGAGATGCTGTTCGGCGTCGGCGGGCAATACGCCGTTCACGGCTGCCAGCCTGGCATGGAGGACAACGCAGGCGGGCGGAATGTGCGGTTGTGTGACGTGGCGCAGATCCTGCGCATGCAATGGAAGAGTGCCGGCCAGACACAGCACGGCAACCGAGCAGACGGAAGCGATAGAGCGCAAAACGGGAACCTCCTTGGAAAAAGGCACGCGGACGAAGGTAGGCTGGCTGCCTATCTCTCGTGGATTGGCTTGAATTTCAGTCTTGTAGAGGACTGACCACTGGGACAAAACTTTAATCCTCTGTCATGTAGGAGTCAAGCCCGGCGGCGGCATCGGACATGACCGCCGAGGCTGCAAATTCACGCCGCATATGGCTGGAATCAAACGAATTTATTCGTCAGAGCGGATGATTTTGCGCGATCGGTCGGGACGATGGAGCGGTGGGCTTTGAGGAGCGGCTTTGCGCATCGGCGATCCTGCGGTTCGATGCATTGCTTGGTCAGACCATAGGCGAGTGCTGCCGGGCGGAGGCGTTTGTCTGCGGGACCGGCGCTCGCGGAAGATGCCCGTCGGGTGTGTCAATAAGTACACAGTGCGGGTGTTCTGACACGCCAGGTGCGGCTTAAGATCGATGTAACTCCTTTATTTTTAATTTTGGTGTGAATGGCTGCTGACTTGCAAATGATGGGGATAGCAGGTTGAACGAGCGACGCGACGGGGTGCGATGAAGAGCGCGAACCGGAGCAGAACGGCGGCAAGTCAAGCCGAGGCGCTGAGTGCGATGGCGAAGGCGGAGCCGGCAACCAATGCGAATCAAGGCGCGGTGGGCGCCGTGTAACGAGGTGCGATGTGGACGGCTTTATCACTGCAATAACGGCTTTGGGAGCGGTGCTGCTGCCAGTGGCCGCGGTGCTGCTTTTGGAGGAGTTGACGTTTGGAGGTCTGGTCCGGCTGCTGATGGCTCCGCGACCTGGAATTGGCGAGCAATCCGGGACGCAACCGGGAGATGGAGGCGGAAGGTAGCCGCGGCGAAGCAGTTGCCGGAGGCCGCGGAAGTGCCGGCAACCGCAGGCGCAACGAGAATTCGATTCCATGGGCTGGTGTGGCGCATCAAAATACGTGCGCTGCGAGGCTGCATGGGGCGGCTGACGCAGTGAAGAACACCGGTAGGGCGATGCTTCCCAACATGTCGCCTTTGGCAACGACGGGGTCATTACTGAAAAGCTCGCGGGCAAGAGCCGAGTTGTGATGGCGCCAGATAACGGTAAGAGCTTCTTCGCCAGGGACGTATTCGGAGGAATTGAGGCGCATCCGGCCTCAGGCAGCAGATGGCTGGCCGCCGTGCCTCCCGATCAACGAAATATGTACCGAGTCAGGTGGGATGTTGAATATCACCGGCGCCCCGGGTCTTGATTGAGGGGCCGCGGCGCCGGTGACGGGGGTATGGAGGGAACATGAAAATGACGTCAAAGCGACTGATACTGATGATGGGGCTGATCTATGCGCTCACGGTCTGGCCGATCGCCGCCGAGGCAGCCACGCCCGCCCGGTGGCAGACATATCGTAGCTCCGTGTATGGGTTTGCAATCAATCTTCCTCCAAACATGAGCCGTGGTTCGGGTACTGCCGCAGCGCTTCCGCAAAAATCGGTGATCCCCATTTGCGGCGGAACCACGGTTGCCTGCTTCCAGTACAGCGGAGACGAATTCAACCATACGGTGATTCAGGGGCTAGGCATGGCGGTCAACGTGCTCCGCAACAAGACGACGGCAGCCGCATGCGACAACATCGAGTTCAATGTGACGAAGACCACGGCGATTCATGGAAGGTCTTTCTACTATGCCGAGACCGGAAGAGCATCGGGCGGCAGTTCAGAGGGCTACACCATTTACCGCACCTTTTACCGGCACGTTTGCTTCGAGGTCGACCTCGCCACGGCGCAATATGACATTCCGCCGGCGCAATACGGCGCATACGGTATCAAGCCGGTAAACCGCCATGCCCTGCACGAAATCCAGGGTGAGATGCAGGAGATGCTGGAATCGTTCACTTTTGTGGAACCGGCAAAGAACGGGGCGGCTCATGGCGCATACCGGGAGTCGCGCAACAACAACTCGTTGCAGCAGCCCTCCGGATCCGCCGCGAGGCCGGTTGGGCCTTACGAGCCGGAGCCAGGGGGCATCATCGGCGCGCCATCACCGATGGGCGGAAGTCCGGGAATCGCGACGCAGCCGTCCTGATTGACATCGTCGAAGCCAGCCACAGAGCCACGCCGGCCCACAGCGACAGAGTGTAATCGCCGGCACCGTGGAATGCTTCGGGGTGAGCCGGATACGGTTCGCACCTGCAAAGTCTGTTGATTATGCGACAGTTACGGCGCGAATGAAGTTGCGCTCCTTTCCATCCGGATTTTTGCCGCCGGCTTTTGCGAGGCCCTGGAATTCTGCGGCCTTCGCTGGGCTGCTCAATTCTGCAAAGCGCAAGACGATATAATCCGCCCAAATGGGAAAATTGCGCCGCTCCGCCGGGCGAAGCCGGGAATACGTGCGAAAGATGGATACTGGCAAACAAAACGGCCTCCGTCCACGCGCTTCCCGAGGCGGCGGGGGCGCAAAGAAATTGTTGCGATGGTTGGCGTTGTGCGTTGTGGGCATGGCTGGAGTGGCGGCCTGCGCGGCGCCAAGCCCCTGGCGACAACCTGCGACAACGCTGGCGCAGCGGATCGCCGATCTTCTCGGCCCCGGGCCGGCGCATCTCATCATCCGCAATATCTCTTCGATTCCTGACGATCAGGTTGCGGCGATTCGCGACCTGCTGGTGCAGGCGCTCGGCGCACGCGGCGTGAGCGCGACCGCGGCAGACAGCGCGAACTCCATCCGTGTGACGCTGAGCGAGAGCAAGACCGAGCGGCTGTGGGTGGCGCAGGTGACGAAGGGCAAGCAGGCTCAGGTGGCGATGGTGAGGGCAGGGCCGGCGAGCGTGCCGCAGGTACACGCCGCTGTGGAATTGACGCTGCACCGCACGCCTCTCTTCGCGTTGAGCAGGCCGATTCTGGCCACACTGGAGACAGCGGGAGGACTGGTCGTCCTCGAACCGAATGAAATCGCGGTCTACGTCCATGCGCCCGATGGCTGGCGGAAGGGGCAGTACGCCACGATTATGCATGCGCGTCCGCTGCCGCGCGATCCGCGCGGCATTCTGCTGCCTTCGCCCAGCGGGGTGGGGTTCGTGGCGTGGCTTCCCGGGGCAAGGTGCGCCGGCAACTTTCTGGCGGGTTCGAGCGCCCGTTATTGGACGATCGGGTGCTCTCCGAGCGAGGATCCGTGGGTGCTTTCGCCGGGAGCCGGTTCCGAAGCCGCAGGCGAGTCCGGGGCGGTTGCCACTGCACAGTCAGCCCGGCCAGCCGGCGGGCAAGCGAACGGGAGCGATGCCGCGCAGCCCGCAGCGCCGCCGCTCAAAGCCTTCTACGACGCGAGGCGTAATTATTTCACCGGCGCCGTCGAGCCCAGGCCGAAGATCCAATTGCCGCCGTTCTATGCGGCTGCCTTGCTGCCGCGGCCTGCCGGAGACGGATTGCTGATTGGCGGCATTGACGGCAAGGTGCAGTTGCTGGAGCAGGGCGCGCTGGCGCCAATTGGCGGCACGAGCGAGTGGGGCAGTGATTTTGCGGCGCTCCACTCCGGATGCGGAGCGGGTACGCAGATTGTGGCATCCGCGGCCGGCGAGGCGGGGAGCGACAGCCTGCGCGCCTATGAGGTGCCGGGGCAGGATGCCATTCCGGTAAGCGAGCCGCTGAGCGTGAACGGCACGGTGATGGCGCTCTGGACCGCGCCCGGCGGCGGAAGCCTGATGGCCGTGGTGCGCAGCGCCCCATTTCAATACGAGGTGGACCGTGTTACGGCGAGTTGCAATTAGCTGCCTGCTCGCGGCGCTGGCCTTGCCGGCCGCCGCGCGCACCCGTCCCCATTACGGCGGCACGCTCTCAGTGGAGGTCATGGGCAATCCGCTTGCCAATCCTGGTGGACTTGCCCGCCGGCTAATCTTCGAGGGCCTCACGACTCTGGACTCGGAAGGCGCCGTGCAGCCGGATCTTGCGGTTGACTGGCGGTCGAGCGAGATGGATCATCGCTGGCAGTTCACGCTGCGCTCAGGAGTGCGATTTCAGGATGGCTCGCGGCTGACGGCTGCCGCCGTGGTCAATTCGCTGGATCACTCGTGCAGGAAGAATTGTCCCTGGTCGGATGTGCAGGCGGCGGGATCGGACGTGATCTTCACCAGCGGCTCGCCCATGCCGCATTTGCCTGCGCTGTTGGCCGCCGGCGAGTTTCTCATTACGCTGACCAAGGGCGTAAACGGGCTGCCGCCCCGGAATCCTGTTGGCACCGGGCCTTTTAAATTCACCTCCAATGCCAAGGGCGTGGTGACGCTGGCGGCCTACGGAGACTGCTGGCAGGGCAGACCGTTTGTGGACAGCGTTGAAATCCGCGGCCATCGCAGCATTGCCAATCAGTGGCTGGACCTGAACGTGGGCCGGGCGGATGTGGTTCAAGTTCCGCCGGAGATGCTGAGCCAGGCGCGGCAGCAGCAGCTCACGGTGGCCGTTTCGCCGCCGGTTACGCTGGTGGCGCTCGAGCTCTCGACCGCGGGCGCGCTTGCCAATCCCAAGCTGCGCGCGGCCATCGCAGCGGCGGTGGGCCGCGGCGCGCTCTTCAATGTCATCTTTCAAAAGCAGGGTGACCTCACGGCCGCTCTTCTGCCGCAGCAACTGACCGGCTACGCATTTCTCTTTTCCACCAAGCAGAATCTGAGCAAAGCGATTGCGCTTCGCGGAAGCATTCAGCCTCCGCTGCTGAGGCTTGCGGCCGAAGGGCACGGCGCCATGCAACTGGCAGCGCAGCGCATTGTGCTCAATCTCCGCGAGGCAGGCTTCAGGGTTCAGATGGTTGCGGGCGATCCGTACCATGCGGACATGATTCTGCGGGGTCTGCCGCTGGCCGGCAACAATCCGGCGGCTGTGATGGAAAGGCTGCTGCTGAGCGCGGGGCAGAGCCAGGCGGTGACTGCCGATTCGCCTGCCGCGCTCTATCGGGTAGAAAAGGGTGTTCTTGACCGGCACACCATCGTGCCTTTGCTTGATCTTCCCCGCGCATGGGCAATCAGTGGACGCGTGCGCAACCTCAGCCTGCGCGCAGACGGCATGCCCAACCTGGCCGACACCTGGCTGGAGAATGCGCCATGAGTTTGCGCCAGAAGCTGCTGCTCTTTTTTTCGCTCACGGTGGCCGCGGCAGTGGCGGCGGTCACATGGACGGTTCTGGTTCGCATCCGTCACGTGTTTGAGGAGCGCGACCGGCAGGAGACCGCGCTCTTCGTCAGCCAGTTTCAGCGCGAGTTTCAGCATCGCTCCGAGGAGGTGGCCGCGGCGATCGACCGCCTTGCCAACAGCGAGCAGGCGCGCGTTATGGCCTACAAGATCGCGCGAACGGGCGATACCGCGCCCTACCTTACCACGGCGCAGACCATGGCGCAGAACGCGCAGCTTGATTTTTTGGAGATTGTGGGCGCCAACGGGGACGTGATCAGCTCGGCGCAGTGGCCGGCGCGCTTCGGCTATCCCGAGCCGGCGGTGAATCATGCTTCGAAAACGCCGTTTCTGAAGCGCGAGAATCTGCCCGATGGTTCGACCGCTCTCGGTCTTTTCGCGGTGCGCGGCATTGCGGGGACGCCGGCCATCCGCCTGATCGGCGGCCTGCGGCTGGACCGGAGCTTCCTCGCCGAGCTTCCCGTGGCGCCGGGCATGACGGTGGGTCTGTACAGCGACGCCGGCTCCGGCGCGAACTCTGCAAGCGCATCGTTCGATGCGACGCGCCTGGTGGGAGCCACGGGTCCCGTACACGGCGCAGCCGCTTACCGGAAGCTGATTGAGAAGGCGCGCGCCAGCGGCCAGCAGGCCACCGGGGTGGTGTATCCCGGCTCGCTACCTCAAGACAGCGTGACGGCTACCGTTATTCCGCTCAAGAACCGCGCGGGCGCGGTGCTCGCGGTGCTGACCGTGGCCATTGCCCGCGCGGGCATGATTTCAGCGCAGCAGCATATCCGCGCCGCCGCGTACGGGATTGCGGCTGTGGGCATCCTTCTGGCCATAGCGCTGAGCTTGTGGATTACGGCGCGGGTTTCGCGGCCGATTGAGCAGCTTGCCCGCGCCGCCGAAGAGGTGGCTGGCGGCAATTGGGATGTTTCGGTTCCGCAGACGGGGCGCGATGAAATCAGCGTGATGGCGCGCAGTTTTAACCACATGACGCGCGAACTGGTGAGCCAGCGCGAGCGTCTGGTGCAGAGCGAACGCGTTGCGGCGTGGCGCGAATTGGCCCGCCGCCTGGCCCACGAACTCAAGAATCCGCTGTTTCCGCTGCAGCTCACGGTGGAGAACCTGGTGCGGGCAAAGGGACTGCCGGAGGCGGACTTCGACGAAGTGTTTTCAGAGAGCACCACCACGCTGAGCGCCGAAATTGCCAATTTGAAGGCGATCATCGCCCGCTTCAGCGACTTCAGCAAGATGCCCAGGCCGGAGTTGCAGCGCATCGAAGCAAAAGATGTCGTGGAGCGCGTCCGCACGCTGTACGAACGCGCCAATCAGGATGGCAGGATCCGCTTCGAGACGCAGGTGTCCGATGTTTCCATGCCGCTCAATGCCGATCCCGAACTGCTGCATCGCGCCCTATCCAATCTGGTGCTCAATGCAATGGACGCAATGCCGGACGGCGGCACGCTGACCATCTCCGCCTGTCCCAAGGGTGATAAGGTGGAGCTTTGTGTCTCGGATACGGGCAAGGGTCTCACGCCGGAAGAGTGTGAGCGGCTCTTCACGCCCTACTACACCACCAAGCAATATGGAACCGGCCTGGGCTTGGCGATTGTTCAGTCGGTGGTGGCGGACCATGCGGGGACCATCGCGGTGGAAAGCCGGGAGGGCGGCGGAGCAACGTTCGTCATCACATTGCCGAAGGCAGAATCATGAGCGCAAAAGCGAATATTCTCATTGTTGACGACGAAGCCAGGACGCTGGCATCGCTGGCGCGCGCTTTTCGTCTTGCCGGCCACGGAACGGTGGTGTGCGACAACGCAGTGCGCGCGCTCGAGCTTGCCCGCACCCAGCCCTTCGATTTGATTTTGAGCGACGTGGTGATGCCGCGCCGCGACGGGCTGGCGCTGCTTGAAGATCTGAAGAGCGCCGGCGTGGCGGCACCAGTGGTGATGATGAGCGGCCAGGCGCACATTGAAATGGCGGTGCAAGCCACGCGCCTGGGCGCGCTCGATTTTCTGGAAAAGCCGCTGAGCACCGAAAAGCTGCTGGTGACGGTGGAGAACGCGCTCAAGCTGACCCGGCTGGAAACCGAGAACCGCGATCTGCGGGCGCGGGTGGGCAAGCACACGCTGGTGTATGCGGGCGAAACCATGCGCCGCGTGATGGCGCAGATCGAGCGCGTGGCCGCCAGCGAAACGCGCATTTGCATCTATGGCGAAACCGGCACGGGCAAGGAACTGGTGGCACGCACGCTCCATGAAAAGAGCCATCGCGCTTCCGGGCCGTTTGTTACGCTGAATTGCGCGGCGGTTCCGGGGGAGCTGATAGAGAGCGAGCTGTTCGGGTACGAGAAAGGTGCTTTCACCGGCGCGGTGCAACGGCACACCGGCAAGTTCGAACAGGCGCATCGGGGCACGCTGTTTCTTGACGAGATCGGCGACATGCCGGCCGCCATGCAGGCCAAACTGTTGCGCGTGCTTGAAGAGGGCGAGGTGGAACGCATCGGCGGCGACAAGCCTACCGCCGTCGATGTGCGCGTCATCGTGGCGACACATCGCAATCTTACGCAACTGGTGGAATCGGGCGGTTTCCGGCAGGATCTCTATCATCGCATCGTTGTTTTTCCTCTCGAACTTCCCGCGCTGCGCCAGCGCCGCGAAGACCTGCCGGCGCTGGTGGACTACTTTGTCCGCCAGGTGAGCGCGCAGAATGGGTGGAAGCCGACGGCTTTTGCGCCCGCCGCGATCGAGGCGCTTCAGGAATATGACTGGCCCGGCAACATTCGCGAGCTGCGCAATGTCGTTGAGCGCCTGCTGCTCCTGGCTGGCGCGGAGATCACGGCCGAAGATGTGCGTCTGGCGTTGCCGGCTGCCGGTTCGCATGCGCCGGCGGCTTTGCCTTCAGTTGCTCCCGCGGAGGCGGAGGGCCCGCTCAGCCGGCGCGTGCTGGCCTTTGAACGCGCCACGGTCCTGGCCGAGCTGAGCCGCCATGGAAGAAACATGACGCAAACCGCCAAGGCGCTGGGGCTGGAGCGAAGCCACTTTTACAAGAAGTGCCAGCAACTGGGCATCGACCTGGAAAATCTGCAGAAGCAGGAGTAGCGCGGCTGATTGCAGTCGCCATCGTTGCGTGCCAGCCAGTCGCGAACGCCCGGCTGGCTTTGGTCTTGGAGCCGCGGTGCATCAATTCCGGCGGTCAGGACGGGGTGTGATGCCAACATCAGCGCGCGCCTTGCGCATCTGCACCGAGTCAAGGTAAGCTTTACCATCTTGCCGACGCGATGTGGCTGATTCCAAGGCAAGTGCCGAGGTGCGGAAGGTGGATGAGCTGCACGAAGCCCGCTTTTACGAACCGCTGCAGGGTGGGCGCGTGCGTTGCGCGCTATGCCCCCACCTCTGCCATATCGCAGACGGACGGCGCGGCGTGTGCGGCGTTCGCTACAACGCGGGCGGCAGGCTGTACACGCTGGTCTACGACAGAGTCGTGTCGCGCAACGTTGACCCGATAGAAAAGAAGCCGCTCTACCACTTTTATCCCGGATCGAAGGCGTATTCCATCGCTACCGTGGGATGCAATCTGCGCTGCGCATTCTGCCAGAATTGGGAGATTTCCCAATGGCCGAAGGAGCATCTGCCGAAGCGAATGGCTCCGGGCGGTGAGAATGAAACTCCGGAGCCCATCTGCCGGTGGCTGAGCGAGCTGGAGGCGGTTATTCCCGGTGAGCCTGTAACGCCGCAGGCGATCGTTGACGCGGCACTGGCAACCGGCTCAACCGCCATTGCCTACACGTACACGGAGCCCACGATCTTTTATGAACTCGCTTATGACACCGCGGTGCTGGCCCGCGAGCGGGGGCTGAAAAATATCTTTGTCACCAGCGGCTATATTGGTGCGGCGCCGCTGCGCGAGCTGGCCAAGGTGCTGGATGGGGCCAATGTCGATCTCAAGTATTTCAAGGAAGAGAGCTACCAGCGCATCAGCGGAGTGCGCATGCAACCCATCCTTGACGCAATCCGGCTCTATCACGAGCTGGGCGTATGGGTGGAGGTGACGACGCTTGTGGTTCCCGGCGTAAATGACTCGGACGAAGAGCTGAAGGCCATCGCCGGGTTTGTGCGGTCCGTGGGCGCCGAGGTCCCCTGGCACGTTTCGCAGTTTTATCCCACCTACAAGATGCTCGACAGGCCAAGAACGCCGGCGGAGACTCTGCGGAGGGCCGGCGCGATCGGCCGGGCGGCGGGATTGCGCTATGTCTACGAAGGCAATGTGCCCGGCGTGAAGGGTGAAGACACTTATTGTTACCATTGCGGCTCATTGCTGATCGATCGTTATGGGTTTTATGTCCGGCATAATCGCCTTCGTGTTGGGCGCTGTCCAGATTGCGGCGCCTCGATTGACGGCGTTGGCATGAGCGGCTGAGGGAATCGATTGGCAAGGCGCGACGGTGATGGTCATCTTCCTTCTGCAGAGATTTGGATTGGGGCGCGGCGGCTATGGCAGGCGGTTCCACTCGGAGCAGAGAGGGACGGACGCGTACGGGCAAGGAAAGCGCGAACGTATGGGGCGCATGTCTTGCAGTTCGTGTCGTAGAATCGCTTGGTGAAGAATCTCGGAAGTTCCCGCGGCGGAACTTCCGGTGTTCGTGATGGCAAGAGCGCTGCCTTGTTTATGGAGGCGGGCTTTGCAGCCAGGAGGATATCTTAGGCAGAGTGGAAGCGTTTTCACATTATCTGGTTCTGAGGAGCTGACACACCATGACCATTTCCCGCAGGCGAGTGCTGCAAGGGATCACCTTCGTATCGTCCTATGCCGGCCTCAACGGACTGAGGTTGTTGCCCATGGCCGCAGCGGCTGAGTCCATGGCATCGCCCCAGGCTGCCGAGGTGCCGAAGTTTGCGAAGCCGGAGATCATCCGCTATGACTCGCAGTGCTTCACAATTCACGGGCGCGACACGTTTATCTACAGCGCCTGCTGCCACTACGCGCGGGTTCCTCAGGAGCTGTGGCGGGACCGGCTTACCAAGCTGAAGCAGGCGGGTTTCAACACCATCGAGACCTATGTCTTCTGGAACTACCATGAGCCTGTTGAGGGCCAGGCAGACATGACGAAGCTGGCCGATTTCGTCAAGCTGGTGGGGGAAATGGACATGTGGCTGATCACGCGCATCGGCCCTTATGCCTGTGCGGAATGGGACTCGGGCGGCTTTCCTCAGTGGATCCTTGAAAAGCAGTTTCCATTGCGCAGCGACAATCCGGAGAGCATTCGGACATCGGGAGAGTGGTACAGCCACGTGCTGCCGATCGTGCGCGAGAACATGATCACGCGCGGCGGGCCCATTATTCTGGTCCAGATTGAGAATGAGTACGACTTCTACAGGCTGCCCAACCAGAACAAGCTGAACTATATGACTTTTCTGGCACAGACGGTATGGAAATCCGGCGTGGATGTGCCGCTGATAACCAACTGGTGCAGGCAGGCGCGGGAGAATTCCAATCCGGTGATGGCGCAGCTCATGGACACCTGCGATTTCTATCCGCGATGGAATATTGTGCCTGGAGTGGTGCCGGCACTGGAAAAGCTGCGGGAACAGGAGCCTGACTCGCCGGTCAGCATTGCGGAGCTTCAGGGCGGATGGTTCAGTCAGTTTGGCGGCGTACTGTCGGTCGACCAGCCGGGCGTCAGCGGCGCGCAATTCAATGCGCTGGCCAAGACGGTGATCGAGCACGACACGACTTTCTTCAGTGTCTACATGGGCCATGGCGGCACCAGCTTCGATTGGGCGGCACGTGGACTGATTACAAGCTATGACTACGCGGCGCCGCTTCGGGAGCCAGGCGGCGTGTGGGACAAATATTATGCGACGCACCGGCTTGGCGCGTTTCTCGAAAAATTTGGCCCGCTCGTCGTACGCTCCAAGGATGCGCCGGGAGCGGCGACTTCGCCGAATCAGCGTGTTGCCGTCAATCTTCGCACCAATGGAAAATCCGGTGTGCTCTTTGTGCGGGATACTGTCGACGCTCCTCAATTGTTCCGCCTGAAGCTGAGCGATCTGGAAAAGGCGGGCCAGAGCATGGAGATTCCGCAGCAGGGCTTTCTATCGATTGCCCGCCGCGGCATGAAGATGCTGGCGGTGAACGTGACGCTGCCTACGGCCATGATTCACTACTGCACGGCGGAGATTCTTACCTACGGAAAGCTTCCTCAGCGTTCCTATCTGGTGGTTTATGACGATCCGGGCAGCCTGGTGGAACTTGCAATGCATGCGGAACAAGCGCCCAGTGTTGAAGGCGAGCTGCTTTACCGGCACTATGACGCCGCCAATCAGCGCGCTGTGCTTGGCTTCCGCATGGAGTCAGCCCAGAAGCATCTGCTGGTGAACGGCAACCTGCAGATCGTGGCTTTGCCTACTCATCTTGCGGATCGCACCTGGTCGGCGCAGTTTCCGGCAGGCAACGCCGCGGGCGGCCATGGGGAGGCATTTGTCGAAAGCCCGGTTATCACCGACTGCGTGCTGATGCGCGGTTATGACCGAGACGCCGGCAGTGCAACGCTGACGATGGAGTATGCGCCGGGCGAGCATGACCTGACCATTCTGGAGCATGCGCCTGTTACGCAGTGCACGGTGGACGGCAAGCCCGCGCAGATCCGGCGGGATCAGCGCGCCGGCACTGTTTCGGTGGCGTTTGAGACGCCGCGGCTTCCCGCGCAGCCTATTGTGATCACGGAGGGCGATTACTGGGTTGAGTCGTTCGATCTGTCGAAAGGGAAATGGATCACGACGCGCCCCGTTGCGCTGGAGACGCTGGGGCAGGTTCCCTACAGTTATGTCAAGTACCGCGCCGGCTTCGAGTGGCATGGCGAGGCGAATCTCTATTTGGATACGCTGACGGAAGACCAGAAGCAGGTCTTTCTGAACGGGACTCGGCTTGCGGAGCTATCTGGTCCGAACCGATCGCTCAATTGTTCTTTGCAAGGGCGCGCCAAGGAAGGATCCAATCTTCTGGAGATCTCCTATGAAGCCTTCGGCGGCGCCAATATCGGTCCGGAACTCGACGACTTGAAGGGAATCAGAGGCATTCACATCGGCGACGATCAGAAGCAGACCGAAATCGCGTCTGTGCATGTTCAGATGAGCTCCGCGGCCATGGTGGGCAGAGAGATCAACCCGGAATACGCGGGCTCGGTGTGGCGCAAGGCGATGGTTGGCGCAGCGCCGGAGGTTGTGGATTTGGTGCCGGCTTACACCTGGTTCCGCGCCCGCTTTGCCATGACGGCCGATCCGCAGTGGTTCTGCCCGTGGAAGCTGGGCATCACGTCCGACCGCGACGCGCTGATCTACGTCAATGGCAAATTCGTCGGTTTCTATCGCACGATCGGGCCGCAAAGCGAGTTCTATCTGCCCGAGCCCTTTGTACACACCGATGGCAAGCAGGACAACATCGTGACTGTGCGGCTTGCGTACACCGAGAAGCCGGATGCGTTGAAGCAACTGGTGATTGCGCCTTACACGGAATACGCAGCCCGGAAGACGGAAATCAAATTCGAGGTGTAAGCGCGGGACCAGTCAGCGCAGAACTGCCCGTCTGATCTGGCGCACATTTGCGACCCGATCCGATGCGACTGGGAGCTATTGGCTCATGGAAGAACGCCCAGCTTTGCCGGGGAGGCTGCAGAGGCTCCGGCGCGGGATCAGGGCTGGTTGCACAAATGCAAGTCCAGGCATCGCAGGCCCCTTCGAGGGGCCGCAAAGCATAAAAACCTCCAGGTTTGCCAGAGGATGCTTACTCGCTATTCGCTGCTGCTCGCCGGCTGCCGACTCTTGCTGGCGCGCGCGGATCGATGCCCGGCTAACACTGGCGAGCAAGGATAGGCGTACTGCAATGCGGGAAGTGCGGCTATCCGGATCTGCGTTTTGGGCTGGAAACGAAATTGCCTGTAAAGAATCTGTGGAAAAGAAAAAATATTTTGAGAGGGGAGGGGCGCGAAGTTAGTGGGGTTAACGGAGCTGACGGGGTGAGTGGGTTTGAGATAGTCATGAGTTCCTCTTTATCGAGCAAGCAGGCTGGCGGGTTAGCGGCTATGTGCATGGCGCGCGATCCTGTTTCTATTTTTGGGGGAAAGAGGGAAATTTTCGGCAACGGTAAGTTGTTGTGGGGGTGGCGGTTAAGGATTGAGGTGCTTGACTTTTCCAGGGGGCGTTTTCCGGTTGTCCTGATGAGAGCAAACAGGTGTGACGTATATCACCGCTTAAGCTTATGCGCGCAGGAGAAACTGCAATCGTCGTGACATGGATCGGGGAATCAGTAACAACGATTCCTCTTGAGCCGGCGACACGAGGCAGCCGTGGAAAGGGGAAGCCGCAGCGTGTCTCGTTCATCTACGGGTGACCAGTGGCCATGCGCTACCGACCTCCAGTGCTGGCTGCTGGTCCCCGGGATCAGGCGAAATGATTCGATCTGAGCGTTGACCAGCAGTTTACAGAAGCGCATTCCAATGCCAACAGCGAAGAGATTCGTGCTTATACTAATAGCGGTCACCGCGCATTCCTGCGCGTCCGCTATGGCCAACCGAGAAGGTTCCCGATTGGCCGGCCGTAGCGAAACCGGCCCAGGGTGGTGGCAGAGGCCCGAAAATTCCGCCGCCATGCCGGTTCCACCTCCGACCAGCGCCCCCGCAGCAGCGTGCTGATTGTGGGATTTCATCCCCGAGGAGACGGCCCATGACAGACCAAACGCCAACAAGTCGATTCAGCAGCGATGTGCTGCATGGCGATGGCCGTAGCAAGCTTTCACAGGAAGAGATCGCGAAAGCGGTTGCGCGCCATCAGCGCGAACATCCGGGCAGGCGCACAGAGAAGGCCTCGGCCAAACCACAAAAGACAGCGCCGCGCCATTGAGGAATCTGGCGGGAGCGAGAGGCTCGCGGTGCCCGATAACCGAGATGCAGTTTGAGGACCTTGCTTTCGGATCGATCAGGATCGACGAGGTCGAATACGAGCACGACGCCGTTTGTGGGCTGCGGAAAAGTACGAGAGCGCAAGAAGGGTCCGTCATAAGCGTTGCGGGCACCCACCGCTGACGACAGACGAGGAGATCCCGCGGCATTGTCACCGACTGGTTATCGGGACAGGGAACTATGGGCGGCTTGCAGTCAGCCGGGACGGTTTGCCTCGCCGCGGGATGAAAAGGAGAAAGATCATGGCAGACGAGATTTCGCAGGTTGAGTATTACGTAGCAGCAATACCGCATAAGGCCGGAGAAGGCGCGCGAGTCTTGACGGCTTTCAAAGAGGGAGGAGTGAACTTAAGCGGTATTCTGGGCTATCGCAAGACAGCCAGGAACGCCGAGTTGATCCTGGTTGTGGATGAGAAGACACCGGGCATGAGTGCGGCAGGCAAAAAGGCCGGCATCACATTGGGCAAGAAACAGAAGGCATTGATGGTCAAAGGCGATGATCGTCCCGGCGCCGGCGCGGAGCTGGCGGGCAAATTGGCTCAAGCCGGGATCAACGTGACCTCCTTTCATGCTCTGCGTGCGGGCGCGGGCCGCTTCGGAGCGCTCATTGTCGTCGAGCCGGCGGACCTGCACAAGGCCGCCAAGGCTCTGTCAAAACAAGAGACCGCTGCAGCTTGACGACTCTAGGCCCGGCTCACCGGGCATGCAGGGAGAGCAGTTCCCAGCGGGGCATGGACCCGGGAAGGCGCTTCTCAAGCGGCGGAGGCATGATGTTGCGAGGGCGGGAGATGTTTTCATCCCTGGCGCCGGGGCTGCGGTCAGTGCGTAGCTGTCAGCCGCGCGAAATTTGTAACTCTGCAACTCGAAGACGACTCTTGCGATGCAGGCGGTCATGGCATTGTGACTGGCGCTGAGTGCTGATGCCTGCCCGCAGCAGTACGGATGCGGAGATTGCGAATGGCACTTATGGGATCACTTGTATTGCTTCCCCCGACCATGATCTGGAGAATCCGAAGCCAGCCCCGCCGCACGGCGGCATTTGGCTGCCACTGGCCAAACTCATTGCCAGCGCATCGAAGCGGCACACCTTCAGTGAAGCGCTTGCTCTACATCAGGTGTTTCGCGTTCCGCGGCATCACGATCCGCGGCTTGAGTTGACCCGTAACAGGCAGAGCGCGGAGCCGATTATTCATCATCTTAAGGCCTCTTATCGATTGAGGCGAGCCATGCGCCCATGCGAATTCAAGCTGGAATTCAGAATCTCAATGAAGCGTATTGGGATTATCTATTGGAGAAATCGTTGTTCCGGCCTTTAGATTGTTGATGGTGAGGAAAATTCGTTCCGACTATTGCAATCCGCAGTCCCGGGGATGGATCTGATCAGGATTCATCATCCCAAGTGTTAGTCCGCTATTCAGTTACCGTTATAGCGGCGGAACGTACATCGAATCGCAGCAGGGGCAAAAATTCCGGGCAAAAACTCAGTGTGCATATTTATGCCATGTCATTTTTTTATGTTGACAGGCGATAATTTCAAATTTTAGAGTTTTTTCACGGAGATAGTGCCCCCCTCTTCAGCTATCTCGATATCTCAAGGGTCGAAAAAACAGTAGCAGCCACTTCGGAGGTAATCGCAACAACATCTCAATATCTCAAAGCACGAAACAGTGGCAGCCGCTTCGGAGGTAATCGCAATGGATTGTTCTGCTCTAGGCAAGCCCAAGGCCAATTGGCAGCTATGGCTTGTCGTCGTGCTCACTGTAGCCGCATTTTCGTTCTGGCATCGAGACGCGCATGCACAGGCGTACGCCTTAATGAATGGAACGGTAACTGATCCCACCGGCGCAGTGATTCCCCATGCATCTGTTATCGCAACCGACAGTCTGACCGGAGCCCAAACAAAGACGATCGCCAATGCGGACGGTGAGTACACTTTCCCAACCCTGATGCCGGCGCACTACACCATCACGGCTTCCGCGCGGGGATTTAAGGCATACAAACATGCAGGCATCGTACTTCAAGCCAACCAGTCGCTAACTGTTAACATCACGCTGCAGCTTGGCGCATCCACGCAGACCGTCAATGTTTCCGGCGCTCCTCCACAGCTCGACACCACGAATGGAACGCTCTCGCAAGTTATTGGTCATAGGAGCATTATGGATCTTCCGCTCGGCAGCAGAAATGCCGCCGATCTGATCCTGTTGACTGCCGGTGTGGCGAATGCGGGAACAAATGGTCAAGAGGCCGCCGGCATCAACGAAGGCGACACCAAGACATTCCCATCGGCCGTTGTTACCAGTTCGGACGGCACGCTGCCCAATCAGGAGAATTATCTTCTGGATGGCGGCAATAACGTGGACGAAACGACCAACGTAAATGACCCGTTTCCGTTTCCCGATGCGCTGCAGGAATTCAGCGTGCAGACCACGAACTACAACGCAGAGTATGGCCAGAGCGCCGGTGCCGAGGTCAACATTGTCACCAAGGCGGGCACGAACCACTTCCATGGCGACCTGTTCGAATATTTGCGCAACACCTACTTCGATGCCCGGCCCTACTTTGCCGTCTCACCTACGATTCTGAACCGCAATCAATTTGGTGGCGTTATCGGTGGGCCGGCGATCATCCCGCATCTCCTGAAGGGCAGGAAGACGCAGTTCTTCTTTGGCTATCAGCGCACGCTTGACCATCAAGCGTCGAGTGCGGGGTCGTCAATTGTTCCCACGCTCGCTGAGGAAGGGCGTGCTAACGGGGAAAATTATGCCGATTTCAGCAACTTGTGCGACTCGGCCCAAGGCAACACGTTCAACAACAGCGGCGTTTGCGTGGATTCCGCAGGAAATCCTGTTCCAAGCGAGCAGATCCGCAATCCATTCACCAACCAGAGCTATCCGTACAATCACATTCCGGATAGCGCCATTAACCCGGCTGCCCTCGCGTTTGAAAAGGCATTTCCCACGTACAACGGCGCAGTGCCGGCCGGCCAGATCGGAGGCATTGTCCACTTCAACCTGCCAACGATCAGGAACACGAATGAATTTATAGGCCGGGTTGACCACCAGTTTGGCGCCCACGACCATATCTTCTTCCGTTATTTCTACGACTTTTTCAACGCTCCTGGCGTCTACAATCCGAAGAATCTGCTGGATTACCTGACGGAAACCTACGACCGCTACCAGAACGCCGCGATCAGTGAAACGCACATATTCTCACCCACGGTGGTAAACAACCTGGTGCTCAACTATCAGCGGGAATACTCGGTGCGTGGCGGACCTCCGGGAAGTCCTTCGATCACAAACTTCGGCGTGAACAACATCTATCAGTACGCGGCAGACGGGCCTTATCTGAATGTGAACATCGGAGGCGGCTATTTCGGCGTTACGGGTAGCGCCGCGGCTATCTTCGGGCGCAACGATTACAACCTCAACGACGTGTTGAACTGGGTGAAGGGAAAGCATAACTTTGCCTTTGGCGGTCACGTTGAGTTAAGCAAGTTCGACGCCGTCAATCTGAACGCAGGCGATGGTAACTTCAGCTTCGCGCCGGTGGACAACAGAATCGAGGGAACAACCTACACGTATCCGAATTCGGTGGCGAATTTCGAGATGGGGTTCATGTCGAGCTTTACTCAAGGCAATGCGCAGCTTGTTAATGACCGGGGTCATTTCCCCGCCATCTTCGCGCAGGATACGTGGAGATTGACTCCCCGCCTGACAGTCGACTATGGCATCCGGTGGGAGATGTTCGAACCGTGGGCGGATCACGCCAACAAGCAGACCTTCTTCAATCCAGCCCGCTACGCAGCGGATGAAGGAACGCCGCAGTACGACCTTTCAACGTCCGCGGGAACTGCCGGATTGCCGGCCGGCATGGTGATCTCTGGCGATCCGGGCTATCCGCAGTATGGATTAAACAGCAAGTACGCGCATTTCATGCCGCGGCTGGGCTTTGCTTACGATCTCTTCGGCAACGGCAAGACTGTTGTACGCGGCGGTTTTGGCGAATTTTACCAGGACCGCATGCAGGCGTGGATGAATCTCTCGCAGGCATCCGATGTGCCCAACACCATTTCGCTGAGCTTGACCAACCCGGGAATGTACAGCCCTGCCGCCGGCGCCAATCCCGGTGGCCCGTTCAACAATCCGTATTGCACGGGCTGCACGGCATCGGAAGAAACGGGAACACCGGTGCATAATCCATTCCCATACACAAAGCCGTTCCCGAAGTCGCAGGTCTTCCCGAACGCATTCACGGTTGCGGAGTACAATCCAAACACCTTCCATACACCGGTCACTTATGCCTGGAACCTGAGCGTTCAGCGGCAAATCACGCCCAATACGATGGTTCAGCTAGGTTATGTCGCAACCGCATCGCGCCACCAGGAAGTCGACCTGGAACGGAATCCCGCCGTGAATAATGGCGCGCCTATCGGCACGAACTACCGCCGGCCCTATAACACTGCTCCCACGGTTGGGCCATGCACAACCACTGTGGGCTGTCAAACCAGCTATGCATTTATCACCGAAGGTTCCATGAGCGGTTCCGCCAGCTACAACTCCTTTCAGGCCACTCTGCAAAAAAGGATGTCCCAGGGATTGTCGTTGCTGGCCAACTTCACGTGGTCTCATACGCTGGACGACTTGCCGCTCACGATGCTTGGAAACACCGAAGACATAGTTGTTCTCCAATCGTATGTCTATCCGCTGTATCCCAAGAACGCGGTTGGAATTCCGGCTGCCGCACGGGTACAGAACATCAAAGCGCTGGACACCGGGAATGCGGCAATCGATCACCCGTTCGTTTTCAACGTCTCCTACGTCTATCAACTTCCCAAGCTGCATGCGGGGAATCCCTTCATGCGCGCTCTTGCGAATGGCTGGACGACAAGCGGCGTCATCTCAACGCAGTCTGGCGACGCGTTGACCGTAATCGACGCATTTGTAGACAACTCTCTCACCGGCGAGCTTCAGGACCGCGCCGAGCGGAAGTTCAGCTTGCCGGCTTACCAGAAAGGGGCCGGTCGCGGCAACTGCCCAGCGGGTACACCCTGCTACAACTGGTACAACCCCAAGGCGTTCTCCGTTCCCGTGCAGGATGGGCCCGGAACGGGCTTTGGCAACGTTGTGAAGGGATCGCTTCGCGGGCCTCGACTCTTCAACTGGAACGCCGACGTGTTGCGTAACTTCCCGGTTTTTCACGAGAGTTACGTGCAGTTCAGAGCTGAGTACTACGACGTGCTTAACAATGCTGAATTTCAGGACCCCAACTTCTACACCCAACCCACCCCCGGCAACCCGTCGTTTGGAAGCATCAGCGGCACCGCAGTCGGGTCCGAATCCAATTATGCGCGCTATGCGCAGTTTGCACTGAAGTATGTCTTTTAAGCCGGTTTGTTCGAATAGCGAACTTCCGGGCTAACGAGAGGCGCGAGGACAGTGAAAGCCACATGGTGGCGGAGACACTGACTCGCGCCTTTAAAAATTAAGGGACTAACTGGCGGCAAATGCATGAGGAGCCGCAGAGTGGGAGGCAAGTTCGAAGGCAAGCGCGGATGCTTCAATACATCACAGGTCAGGCCAGAAACGGAATTATGATCCGACTTAGAAGAGATTCGACCCTCCAGCCGGGGTCGCGGGCCGTAGCGGGACCGGCGCCGATCAAGATGGCTGCATAGCGCTGGTGCGGCGTTCGCTGGCGCACGCGGCAGTGGCAGGACTAGAGCGGCGTTTTGCCAGCGCAGGGTGAGCTATGCGGTATTGGCAGGCTGAATCACTTGTGTTTCTGTTCGCGGAATGGTGCTCCTGAACGCGAAGCGATGTGTTTCCGAGCGGATCTTACCCCTTGAGATCAGCTTCCTCGGCTGCCGGTGGCACCGCAGGTCCCTTCCACGCGGAAAAGAAACGGAAATACAGGTAGATGTTGGCGAACATGGCGCCGGCATAGATCAAGAACGGAAGCGCAATTTCCGCCGTTTCAAACAGCCATCCGGCGAGAATGATTCCGGCTGATCCGGCGCTCAATGTGGCTACCTGATTGGCCGCCAGGGCGCGGCCACGCTCATTGCGCTCGACCATGTCCACCAAGGCAGACTGCTGCACCGGCATTGCCATGATGCGCAGTGAAGGGGTCATCAGGTAAATCGCCAGCGACAGCGGCAGCCAGCGCACCAGGGGCAGAATCACCAGGAGCACCGCCCCGATTCCCCGCGTCCATGCCACCGCCCGCACGAATCCCAGCCACCGTTCCAGCAGGGGGGCCGCAAGCATCGCCAGCGATGCCATCAGCCCGGCGACAAACCCATAAACAGCCATCCCGGATTTCGGCAACGAGTACACCAGCACGAAAAACGGAATCAGGAACGGAATGACAAGCCCGCCAGAGAGTCCGTTGAGCAGGGCAGTTAGCGAGAATTTACCGATCACAAGCTTGCTGGGCAGCTCGCGCAGCTTGCCTTTGGCGGCGGGGACTCCCAATCCAGTCACCAAGGGCAGGCCCATGAGGGAAACGACGGCCGCCACCAGAAAGGCATCGCGCACGTCGACGATGCGCGCCAGCAGCGCCCCCAGCGCGCCAAATACCCCGCTGAGGAAACTGAACGCGGAGAAGTAGAACGTGCGCTGGGCAGGAACGACCAGATCGGCGATGACGGCGCTCTGTACGGGAGCTGAGGCTCCGCCGACGCCGCCGCCGGGGAGGGATCCAGTGGCTGAAAGGCCGCCTACCGCCGCGGCGACCACCAGAAAGCCGAGGTGGCTGGAGAGAAATACAAGCACGGCGCTCAAGGGCAGCAATGCGCCGGAAAGAAACAGGGCGCGCTTGCGGCCCCAGAGGTCGCCCAGAAAGCCCAGCAGAAGGCCCAATGTCGCCGTCCCTGCCGCTCCGGCGACGTAAATCAAGCCGAGCGCCAAAGGCCCATATTTCAACCGTTGCAGAACCAGGTAGGGGAAGGCGATCATGATGAGCCCAGCGGCAACGCTCCGCGATGCGCGGAACAGGGACAAAAGGATGAGGTCCTTCCGGTTCATTGCCGCCTTCCCAGCCGCTGCGGCGTGAGCCGCCCACTCGGACTATTGAGCAGTTTATCAATTTGGAGGCTGTATCCGATTGGTGGCTGTGTCCGAGGCAAAAGCCACGGCGCGGTCCTTCCGGGTCGCGGATCGAGTTGGACTGGTCACCGGTCCCCGGTTGTCTGTGCAGGGGCAGAACAGAAGATGTTCATCCTTCCGTATAGAGGCGAGTTTTGCCCGGCCGAGTGTGGTGTCGTATGCGAGCACGTGTTCAACTCGTATTCGGGGCAGGACGGCGGGCCGCGCGTGATGCAACAATATGAAGCGAGGAAGAAATTGATGACCGAACCAACCTATGAGGAATTGAAAGCGCGGTTAGCCGAACTCGAAGCCCAGAAGCAGCGGACGGGCAACATGAGCTTCAAGGTGAGCGACAAAGGCGGAGTTTCCGTCTACGGGCTTGGCCGCTTCCCGGTCACGCTTTATTACGAGCAGTGGACCAAGCTCCTGGATAGGGCGCAGGATTTACGCGACTTCCTCGAAGAGAACAAGAGCAAGCTCAAGCTGAAGGAATAGCCGAAGATGGGTCGCAGTTGATTTCCGCCTGTGCGCCCAGACGCTATATCGGCCACCGATGTCCATGCCAGCCACGACCGCAGTGTGCGGCAGCGGCTTGGCGCAAATGGGCCAGCATTCCAGAATGCGCAACCCCCCGGCCATGCACACTCTGCGCGCGGCGCAACTACCTGGACGGCCAATCCAGGGCCGCGCCGCATCTCCCAAATCCTGGTGAATCCGACCCCCTTGACCTCTTTTCCGCGCTTGCCGGAAGCGCCTTTTCAATTTCAAAGAAAATCGCGCCGGCAATGAAAGCGGCCAACTTCGCTGATGCGGCATTGAATTTCCCACTTATGCTTTCCGGCTGTGCGATCTTGCAGGTCAAGCGCTGGCTCCCGGTTGCCAAACCGCCCGGTGGTTCGAGCCGCAGCCCTCTACTCCCCGCAGCGACATGCCGAGGGGCATGTGTCACAATACAGATCGGCGGCATATTTAGATAATCCGGTGCTGATCTTCCCTGCTTATCCGATCGTCGAGCAGATGGCGAGTTTACGCTTTTGCTCTCTGCCAGCACTGACGCTCCGCCGTTCCTGGAGTGCACACCGTAGTGATGAACCGGGCACCTTACCTGTGGATCTGTCTGAGACGACTCCTGACTCCCACACTGTATTCATGCCTTCTTTTCGCAGGCCTGGCATGCAACTGCGCGGCGCAGGCAAGCCAATCCGTTGTGCAGACACGGCCGCAGTCCGCTGCAACCGTCGACGGCACGGTCACAACCGGGAACGGAACGACGGTCGTCAGCGGCGCCACCGTCTCTCTGAAGAACTCCGTGTCTGGTGTTGTGCGCACCAGTGTGGCGAACAATTCCGGATTCTTCACCTTCGCCAATGTGGCGCCGGGAACCTATTCGCTTGCCGTCACCGGGAAAGGATTTTCCTCCTGGACAAAATCCCCGCTTTTGCTCCATTCGGGCGAATACTACGATGTGCCCAGTATCGTCCTCGCGGTGACTTCCGCCACGTCCACCGTGCGCGTCACCGCATCGACGCATCAGATTGCAGCGGCGCAGTTGCACGAGGAAGAAAAACAGCGCGTGCTCGGGATCGTTCCCAATTTTTATGTCTCCTATAATCCTGACGCCGCGCCTCTTTCGGCAGGGCAGAAAATCCGGCTCGCGACGAGGACCTCCATCGATCCGTTGACTATTCTGGGCGCGGGAGTGGTCGCGGGCATTGAGCAGTCACAGGATGATTTTCCGGAATTCGGCCAGGGGCTCGAAGGCTACGGCAAACGCTTCGGCGCCGCATATGCCGATGACTGGTCATCGACCCTGATTGCGGATGCGCTGCTGCCTGCGCTTTTCCACCAGGACCCTCGTTACTTCTATCGCGGTACCGGCAGCGCGAGATCGCGCGCCCTTTATGCCGTCGCCAGTGTGTTCGTATGCCGCGGAGATAATGGAAAGCAGGAACCGAACTACTCCTACGTCCTCGGCGGTTTCGCTGCCGGAGGCCTCTCCAACCTCTATTATCCGTCGAGCGATCGTGGAATCCATCTGGCCGTCGATAATGGGCTCCTGAACATTGGAACCGGCGCCGGCGCAGCGCTGCTCGAGGAATTTGTGCTGCGGCGTTTTACGCGGCGGCCCAAAATCCATTTTCAGGAATCACCGAAGCATTAACTCCGATCCGGATTTTCGAAACCGGTTTTGGGCGCCAGAAACTGCGCAGGAAGCACAGCAAAATATTTTCAAGTTAGGAGCCTGGTTCAATATTCTTAAGCAAGAAGAACGATTAAATATTCTTAATCGCGTGCATTTATGAGCTCTTCGGTGGCCGCAGTGCGAGTTATTGCGCTACAATGGGAGGCCATCGGAGGAAAGGCTCGACTCCGGCATCCCTCTGTCCCGGAGGGTCGATGGCAGTTCCCGACCTGGTTTGGAAAAATGGCAAGTTTGCACAAACGTCGCGACGCGACTTTTGGTGGCTTTCACCGGCTGCGGTTTTCTTAGGGCTTAGCGCCTTTGTGGTCTATGCCACATGGGCAGCTTTGCAAAACAGCCATTACTTTTACGGACCTTATATCTCACCCTTTTATTCTCCGGTTCTATTTGGCAGCCCCCCGTATGCGCTCTTTGGCCCCAAACCGAGCTGGTATCCGAACTTTCTGCCTTTTTCTCCGGCAATCCTCATTCTCTGGATACCGGGTCTGTTTCGCGTAAGTTGTTACTACTATCGCGGCGCATATTATAAGGCGTTCTGGGTGGATCCACCGGCATGCGGCGTGGGCGAGGCGCGCAAGAGCTATCTGGGAGAGCGGAGTTTCCCGCTCATTCTCCAGAATCTTCACCGCATTTTTCTGCGTCTCTCTTACATCGTTTGGGGCTTTCTGGTTTATGACGCGGTGCGGGGATTCATCTTCCCCAATGGCTTCGGCATCGGAGTCGGAAGTCTGATTCTATCGATCAATGTTGTTCTTCTGGGCGGATATATCTTCGGATGTCATGCGTGCCGGCACCTGATCGGAGGAACATTCGATCGCATTTCGGAGCATCCGTTTCGGCGCAAGCTATACGAGTGGGTCAGCACTCTGAACCGGGCGCACAAGAAGTGGGCGTGGGCCAGTCTGTATTGGGTTGCCTTTTCGGATCTTTACATACGCCTTTGTTCGCTTGGCATCTGGCACGACTGGAGAATCCTCTGAATGCCGGAATTTCAGCGTTTTTCCTATGACGTGCTGGTGATCGGAGCAGGCGGAGCGGGGCTGCGCGCTGCGATTGAAGCCAGCGCTCACGGTGCAAGAGTTGGCGTGGTGTGCAAGTCGGTGCTTGGGAAAGCGCACACCGTGATGGCCGAGGGGGGCATAGCCGCGGCCTTGTCCAACGTTGACGATCGCGATAGCTGGCGCGTGCATTTTTCCGATACGATGCGCGGCGGGCAGTACCTGAACAACTGGCGCATGGCCGAACTGCACGCCAAAGAGGCTCCGGAATGCGTGCGCGAGCTGGAGGCCTGGGGGGCGCTGTTCGATCGCACGCCCGACGGCAGAATTTTGCAACGCAACTTTGGCGGGCACAGATATCCAAGACTGGCGCATGTTGGCGACCGCACCGGCCTGGAGATGATTCGCACGCTGCAGGATCACGGCATCCACACGGGCATGGAAGTGCACATGGAATGCACGGTGCTGCGGCTGTTGCTGGATGAAGGCCGGATTGCGGGTGCCTGCGGATTCGACCGCGCGAAGGGCCGGTTTTACCTGTGGGAGGCCAAGGCTGTCGTGCTGGCCACAGGCGGAACGGGGCGCGTGTACAAGGTTACGAGCAATAGCGGGGAAAATACAGGCGACGGACTTGCGCTGGCCTATAGTGCCGGCGCGGAATTGCTGGACATGGAGTTTGTTCAGTTTCATCCCACGGGAATGGTGTGGCCGATCAGCGTGCGCGGCATTCTGGTTACCGAGGGCGTACGCGGCGAAGGCGGGGTTTTGCGCAACAGCGAGGGGCGCCGCTTCATGTTCGATGACATTCCCGATCTTTACAAGGAGCAAACGGCGGACAACGAAGAGGAGGGATGGCGGTACACGCAGGGGGACAAGAGTGCGCGGCGTCCGCCGGAACTGCTGACCCGGGACCACGTGGCACGATGCATCAGGCGCGAGGTCAAAGCCGGGCGGGGTTCGCCGCACGGTGGAGTGTATCTCGATATTGCGTGGATCAAAAAGCGCCTTCCCAAGGCGGAGGAGCACATCAAGCGCAAGTTGCCGAGCATGTATCACCAGTTCAAGCAACTGGCCGACCTCGATATCACCAAAGAGCCGATGGAGGTCGGCCCGACGACACACTACATGATGGGCGGAGTGCGCGTCGATGGCGATTCGCAGATGTCGACGGTTCCGGGGCTGTTTGCCGCCGGAGAAGCAGCGGCGGGATTGCATGGCGCCAATCGGCTGGGCGGAAACTCTCTTTCCGATCTGCTGGTGTTCGGGCGGCGCGCGGGACGGTACGCGGCGGATTTTGCCAGCTCCCATGCTGCCGCGAAGATTGACGAGGGAGAATTGCAGGCCGCGGCCGCGGCCTCGCTTGCCGTTTTTGACCGCGGACCCGCGGGCGAGAATCCCTATCAAGTTCAATATGACCTGCAGGAGGCCATGCAGGATCTGGTCGGCATTGTACGCATGGAGAACGAAATGCAGCATGCCCTCGATGAGCTTGGAAAACTGCGCCAGCGAGCGGAGCGGGCAGGTGTAGCGGGAAATCGCGAATACAACAACGGCTGGCAGACGGCAATTGATGCCGGAAATTTGCTGCTTGTGGCCGAGGCGATTACGCGCGCGGCGCTGCTGCGCCAGGAGAGCCGCGGCGCGCAGTTTCGCGAGGATTTTCCCGCCAAGGATGCCGAGTGGGGAAAGTACAACATCATCATCAGCCGTGGAGCAGACGGCGGGATGCGGGTAGAAAAGCGGGCGATCACGCCGCTGCCGAGCGAACTTAAGGCGGTGATCGAGGAGATGAAATAACCCGAGGAGAACCGATGGGCACAGAAGCGACGTTTCGCATCTGGCGCGGCGATCCTGCAGGCGGCGTCCTGCAGGATTACACGACGCAGGTCGAGGAGGGCATGGTTGTTCTCGACGCCGTGCATCACATTCAGGCGCAACAGGCGCCCGACCTGGCGGTGCGATGGAACTGCAAGGCGGGCAAATGTGGATCGTGCTCCGCGGAAATCAACGGCGTGCCCAGGCTGATGTGCATGACCAGGCTCAGCAATCTGAATCTGAATGCGCCGGTGATCATTGAGCCGATGCACACGTTTCCTTCGATCCGCGACCTGGTGACAGATGTTTCGTGGAACTTCCGGGCCAAGAAGACGATCAAGCCATTCAAGCCCCGCCCCGCGGACGCACCCGATGGAACGTGGCGTATTCAGCAGGCCGACGTGGAGCGCGTGCAGGAGTTCCGCAAGTGCATCGAGTGTTTTCTCTGCCAGGACGTGTGCCACGTCTTGCGCGAGCACCGCAAGCACGACGAGTTTATCGGCCCGCGCTTGCTCGTCTATACCGCGGCGCTTGAGATGCATCCGCTCGATACGGAAGACCGTATCAGCGATCTACGGCACGTGCATAATGCCGGCTACTGCAACATCACCACCTGTTGCCGGCAGGTTTGCCCGGAATCCATCACGATTACGGAAAACGCGATCATCCCGCTCAAGGAGCGCGTCGTGGATCGCTACTTCGATCCCATGAAGCGGCTGTTCCACATCCTTTGAGCGCGGGCGGGCTAGCGGGGCGGCGCGGCGTCGTACGCTTCAAAGGGAACACTCTCCGGTCCCAGCCCATTCCAGTCATAGGGTTGTTCGAGCAGGCGCACGCAACGATTCCAGCGCAGGATGGCGTCATCGTTTCCTGCCGGCCGGATCTTTTCGGCTTCCTCGTACAAGTGAAGCGCGTGCTCGAAGAGCGGCAACAGCGAAACGGGCAGATGTCCGGCCGTGAGCTGCGCTTTGCAGCGGCGCTCGTGCAGAATGGCCGTGTAATAAAGGCGCTCGTAGGGATCGCTGAGCATCTGGAAGATCTCCTCCGTTTCGCGGTAGCGATCATTTCCGGTGCCGATGAACTGGTCGGTAAGCGCGAGACCGAGGACGCGCAAGGCGTGCTGATGCTGCGGTTCAATGCAGAGGATGTCGCGACAAATTGACTCGGCTTCCTCAGGTTCGTCGAGCGAGCGATAGAGTTCCGCTTTCTTGAGGGCTTCCGGGATTCCTGCCTGCGAGATACGCTTGAGATGATACTGCATCGCGATTCCCTCCACGCCAAGAGATTCAGGGCGCCGCGATGCCTGCGGCGGACCGGTGTCCCTCCCTTACGGTGACGGGACCACCCCAAGGCCCACGCAGCAACCTCCATGGTCACAAATTATGCTTCTTTCGGCTTGGAATAGTCCAGTGTTGATTGATCTGTCTGAGTCTGGCCAGCGAGCCCGAGCTGCATCCCCACCTGTTCGACGAACAACGGCATCGGTTCAAAACCGCGGTAGGCTCCATCGTCCTTCGATGCCCGGCACTCTTTCAAGCCTGGCCGTACTCTTTGCCGCCATGGGCAGCCTGTCTGCCTGTAGCGGAGGCGGCTCCACAATCACGACCACGCAGACCAGCGCCGATAGCTACACCTTGCGAGCCCCGGTGCTGCAGCAGGGCGGACAGTGGCGAGCGCGGCGCGCCGGTTCGATGTGGTTCGCGCCGCGGCCATTGCTCACGCTTGCGGAAAGATGGGTGTGGCGCCGGTGGCACTGGCGATCAACAGCTTCTCCTCTTCCGGGGTGATGGGTTGGAAGTTTTGGGCCACGAACATGGCAAGGGGAAAATAGCGCTCGTCTCCGGGCGGAATGGCGGCGGTGATGCGCTGGGACAGGGTCCAACGCAGCGCCAGCGCAGCCTGCTCAGGCACGGAGCAAGGCTCGTACCACTCTTTGGGGTTGGGCTTTTGGGCTTGCGTCATTCCGGCAGGCCATTTGGATTTGGCCATGGCTTTGATGGCCAGCATGCCGGCGCCTTTTTCGTGCACGCGGGCGATGACGCGCGGGCCAAAGTTTTCCCGCGAGGCGAGGACGAAATTGATGGGAAACAGAACCGTATCGAAATCGAAGCGGTCGAGGAGCGCCAGCGCGGCCTGCTCAGAGTGGGCCGAGAAACCCAGATAGCGGATTTTGCCGGCCTTGCGCGCGGCTTCGAAGGCTTCCTGGGCGCCGCCCGGGCCCATAATGCGATCCACGTCTTCCATGGTGGTGACGGCGTGATGCTGGTAGAGGTCCACGTGATCTGTTTCGAGCAGCTTGAGGGAATTATCCAGCGCGGCGGCTGCCTCGGCTTTGTCGCGCTTGCCGGTTTTGCAGGCCAGGAAGAAGCTGTCGCGGTAGGGTTTGAGGGCGGGACCGAGGAGTTGCTGCGCATCGCCGTAGCTGGGGGCAACGTCGACGTAATTGATGCCGGCGTCGTGCGCCTGGGCCACAGTGTTGTTGGCCACGGCCTGGTCGGCATTCATGATGACAATGCCGCCAAGGCCGATGATGGACAGATCCTGGCCGGTCTTGCCCAGCCGCCGACGGGGGATGGGCTTGAAGGTTGCGTCGGAGGGCGAAGGCCAGGGAACTGCTGCGGACAGAGTCGGCGCGGCCGCCAGCCCGGCTGCCAATGCACCGGTCGTGAGAAAGCTTCTTCGATCCATAAATCCTCCTTTGGCTTAAGAATTGATATAGTAGCGCGGTTCTGGCAGCCTTTGGCAAGAGCCCCAATTCGAGGCAGCCTGCTTCTCAACGGCTGGACAGGGCGCGGAAAAGGAAGGACGGCGGATGAATCCAGCCCCAAAAGCGTCACTCGGCGGCTGAAACCTCATCCGTTTTGCAGCTTTTGGAGTGCGGCTGAAGACGTGTCCTGTTACAAGAGCTTTCACGCACGGAGTTTTTCCGCAGCCCGCAGCCGCTGTTGAGTGAGCCGGGCCGTGCGCAGGTCCGTGAACTGGCGCAGGCGCGTGACCAGGGCTCGCAGCAGATGCTGGCTTTGCGGGGCGAGGCATACCGGCCATGACTTCTGCACTGCGGCATACCAAGCGATGATGCGGGCACCGATGCGGTCGGCCGTCCGCCCGCGGGGGAGCCAACGCCTCGGCTTCTCCACTGCAACAGTCTTACCGAAACTGCCGCTCATTCAGTGATACAGGGGACGTTGCTTGGAGCCGCGGCGGCCCATGCCAGCTCCGCTAACACCGCTCGCTCCGCTTTTACAATGCATAGGAGATGCGAATTGCCGCGAACCACATCAGTGCTGCATCGTGTACGCGCCCTTCGCCACCTTCGCGCTCACCTGCCTGGGCGTGGGAAGCTGCGCGCGATTCCATCCACCGCCCAGCGACTCCACAAGCTGCACCGACGACAGCATCTCATCCACCTGCAGCGCATTCAACGTGGTCTGGTCGCCGAGCAGCGTGGTCTGCGCCAGCACCACATCCACATAAGGATCGACGCCGGTCTTGTAGCGGACGATCTCCAGCTTGAGATACTGCTGCGCCGACTCGACCGCTTCCTGCTGGCGGAGGATCTGCTGCGAGTAAATACGCGTGGCGGCCAGCGAGTCCTCAACCTGCTGAAAAGCGGTGAGAACCGTCTGGCGGTAGGTGGACAGGTCGGCGTTGTAGATGGCCTCGTACTGGTGCAGTTGCGCGCGATAAAGCCCGCCCTCAAACACCGTCTGCGAGATGGCGGGGCCAATCGACCAGAAGCGGCTGGGCCAGTCAAACAGGTGCTTGGGAGCGGAAGTCTGGTATCCGCCTCTGGCCGAAAGGGTCACGGCGGGGAAAAACGCGCCATAGCCGATGCCGATGGTCGCGTTGTCCTCGGCCAGCTTGCGCTCCGCCGCGGCCACGTCGGGCCGGCGCTCCGTTAGTTCGGAGGGCACGCCTACCGGAATTGCCGGCGCGGTGTACACCATCGGCTTGGCGGGAATCGAGAAGTCCGTAGGCACCTTGCCCAGCAGCACCGCAATCGCATGTTCGTACTGCGCGCGCAGCAGCCCCACGTTGATGGCCGCCGACTGCGCCGACTGCAGCGTATTCTTGGCCTCAATCACCGCAATGTAGTCGCCTGTCCCGGCCTCGTAGGCGCCCTGCGCGGAGTTCAACGTCTGCTGGTCGGCTGCAACCGTCTGATTGAGAATCTGCTGCAGCATATCCTGGCCGCGAATCTCAAAGAAGTACTGGGCCAGGCTGGCCTGTTCGATCAGCTTTTCTTCTTCCAGATCTGCCGCACTGATCTGGGCCGCGTACTGTGCCGAGCGCACTTCGTTGCGGATCTTGCCGAAGAAGTCTGGTGTCCAGGAGACCGATAGCGGAAGCGACCACAGGGTGGAGGTCTGGCCTGTGTTGGCCGTGGACGATTTAAACAGACTGCCCGAGCTCTTCGACCGGCTCCACGCCGGGCTGAGCGTAATGGTGGGCCAGTAGAGAGAGCGCGCCTGGGCAATCACCGCGCGCGCCGCCATGAAATTCTCGAAATAGGTCTTGATGTTCTGGTTGTTGATGTTGAGCTGGCCCTCGAGGGAGTTCAACTCCGGCTGGTGATAGATCTCCCACCAGTTTCCGAGCAGCATGGCTGTCTGGGGATTGGCCACCTTCCAGCCCCGGGCGTTCTTGAAGTTGACGGTCGATTCCTTGTAGTTGGGCGCGGTAACGGCCGGCGGCGCAGGCGCATGATAGCGCGGCCCGACGCGGCAACCCGTCAGCAGCGCCAGAAGCCCGAGCGCGGCGGCCAGCGGCGGAATGCGATGTTTCGGTTCGAGCATAGCGATCGTCCCTCAAAGCGTTACGACGCCATTCCTTCCGCCGGGGAAGGCAGGGCGCCTGGCAGCCTGTTCAGCGCGCGAACGCGCATCCGGTCCATCCACAGATAGACCACCGGAGTGGTATAGAGCGTGAGCATCTGGCTCAGCAGCAGTCCGCCCACAATGGTGATTCCTAGCGGCCGCCGCAGCTCCGAACCCATGCCCACTCCAAAGGCCAGGGGCAGCGCGCCGCAAATCGCCGACATGGTGGTCATCATGATGGGCCGGAAACGCAACATGCACGCCTCGAAGATTGCGTCGCGCGTGTTCTTGCCTTCCTGCCGTTCGGCCTGCAGCGCAAAATCGATCATCATGATGGCATTCTTCTTGACAATGCCGATCAGCAGAATAATGCCGATGATCGAGATCACGTTCAGATCGATATGGAAGATCATGAGAGCGATCATGGCGCCCACGCTGGCCGAAGGCAGCGTGGAGATGATGGTAAGCGGGTGCACCAGGCTCTCATACAAAATGCCCAGCACGATGAAGACGGCCAGCAGCGCGGTGATGATGAGAATCGGCTCGGTGGAAAGCGACTGCTGATAGGCCTCCATGGTCCCGGAAAACAAGCCGTGCACCGTCGAAGGCATCCCCAGGTGTACTTCCATCTGATCGATCTCGCGCGTAGCATCGCTCAATGACATTCCCGGGCCTGTGTTGAAAGAGACCGTGACCGACGGAAAGAGGCCCGTGTGATCGATCTCGAGCGGAGTGGTGTTTGTCTGCGCCGTCGCCACGGTGCCGAACGGCGCAATGGCATTGATTCCGGCGCCCGATGCGGAACCGAGCGGGCTGAAGTAGATATCGTTCAAACCGGATGGGTGCTCCCAATATTGCGGCGCCACCTCCAGTACCACGTAATACTGGTTGCGCTGGGTGTAAATCACCGAGGCTTGCGACTGGCCGAAAGCGCTGTACAGCGTTTGGTTGAGCGACTGTGGCGTCTGTCCAAGGCGCGCCGCGGTAACCCGGTCGTAGTGCAGCCTCAGATCGAGACCGCCATTCTGCTGATCGGTGTTCACGTCCTCAATGCCCGGCAGCTTGCGCATGTTATCAAGCAGAATCGGCCCCCATTTCGCCAGATCAGCGATGTTCTCCGCCTGAATCGTGTACTGATAGAGCGCATTGCCGCCGCGGCCGCCGATACGCACGTCCTGCCCGGGCTGCAAAAATGCCGAGGCCAAAGGCAAACTATTCATCCTGGGCCGCAGGCGGTTGATCACCTGCATTGCCGAAGCACTGCGGTGTCCGGGGCCGTGTCCCAGCGGCTTGAGCGCGATATAGATAAAGCCACCGTTGCTGGAGCCTCTGCCGCCCGTAAATGCGTTAACGTGCGCCACCGCCGGGTCGGTCTTGATAACGTCGACCAGCTTCAGGAGCGAAAAGCGCATGAACGGAAATGAAGCATCCTGGGGCCCTTGCACGCCGCCAAAGATCGCGCCGGTATCCTGCATCGGGAAGAAGCCCTTGGGAATTCTGATGGCCACCACCACGTTCAGCGCAATGACCAGCAGCAGCACCACCAGTGTAAGCACGGGATTATCCAGCACCCACAGGAGCGAATGCCGGTAAACGGAAAGCATGCCGTTGAAAAACTTCTCGCTGGCGCGGTAAATCCAGTTGTGCTTCTCGCCCTCTTTGCGCGATTTGAGCAGGTGTGCGCACATGCACGGCGTGGTGGTCAGCGAAACCACCAGCGAGACCAGAATGGCCGTGGAAAGCGTAACCGCGAACTCGCGGAAGAGCCGGCCCACAATGCCGCCCATCATGAGAATGGGAATGAAAACTGCCACCAGCGAAGTGCTCATGGAGAGCACGGTGAAGCCGATCTCGCGCGCGCCTCTGAGCGCCGCGGCGAAAGGCTCCATGCCGGCCTCAAGGTGGCGGGTAATGTTCTCCATGACCACAATGGCATCGTCGACCACAAATCCTGTAGCGATGGTCAGCGCCATCAGCGACAGGTTGTCGATGCTGTAGCCGAACAAATACATGAAAGCGAACGTGCCGATCAGCGACACGGGAACGGCGACGCTCGGAATCAGCGTGGCTCGCGGGCTGCGCAGAAAGAAGAAGACCACCAGCACCACCAGGCAGACGGAGCCCATGAGGGTCAGTTCCACATCGTGCACGGATGCCCGGATCGTCGTGCTGCGGTCAAGCACGACCTGGGTTTTAATGCCCTGCGGCAACACCGCCTCAAGGAACGGCAGTTGCTGACGGATGTGATCGATGGTCTTGATGATGTTGGCGCCTGGCTGCCGGAAAATGATGACGAAGACGCCGCGCTTGCCATCGATGAAGCCCGCGGTGCGCAGGGTTTGCGTCGAGTTCACCACATCGGCCACATCCTCCAGGCGCACCGCCGACCCGTTGTGATAGCCGACAATCAGCGGCTTGTACTGGCTGGCGCGGGAGATCTGGTCGTTGGTGATAATGTCTTCGCTGTGGCCGTCGATCGTAAGCTGGCCCGTAGGCTCGTGCGAATTCTGCAGGCGAACCACCGATTCCACTTTGGACAGCGTGAGGCCGAAGCTCTCCAGCTTGGTGGGATTCACCTCAATGCGCACGGCCGGCGTGGCGCCGCCCCCGGCGAAAACCTGGCCCACGCCCTCAATCTGCGAAAGCTTCTGCACCAGAACCGTGGACGCCAGATCAAACACCTCGGACGCATCATACTTGTCCGACGTAAGGCCCAGAATCATGATTGGCGCATCGGCGGGATTCACCTTGCGGTACCGCGGATTGGAAGGCAGATTGGAAGGCAGATAAGTCCGCGCAGCGTTGATCGCCGCCTGCACATCGCGCGCCGCGCCGTCGATGTTGCGGCTGAGATCAAACTGCAGCGTGATGCTGGTGTTGCCGAGCGTGCTCGACGATGTCATCTCCGTAACGCCGGCAATGTGGCTGAACTGCCGTTCCAGCGGCGTGGCGACCGAGGCCGCCATGATCTGCGCACTGGCGCCGGGCAGGCCGGCGGAGACGTTGATGGTGGGGAAATCCACCTGGGGCAGGGGCGCCACCGGCAGCACTCTGAAGGCAACAATGCCGGCAAGGGCCACTGCCACTGTAAGCAGCGTGGTGCCCACAGGCCGGCGGATAAATGGAGACGACAGGCTCATGCGCTCTCCGGGCCAGGCTCTGGCTCTCTGCCGATAGGCGCATGCGATAGGCGGCGTCCTGTCAGACGCTGGCCGATCCAGTCAAAGAAGATGTAGATGACCGGCGTGGTGTAGAGCGTCAGCACCTGGCTGACCAGCAGACCGCCGACCATGGCAATGCCCAGCGGCCGGCGCAGTTCCGAACCCAGGCCTCTGCCCAGCGCCAGCGGAACACCGGCCAGCATGGCGGCCAGGGTGGTCATCAGAATCGGCCGGAAACGCAGCAGGCTGGCTTCATAAATCGCCTCGGCCGACGACTTGCCGCGCTCGCGTTCCGCTTCCAGCGCAAAGTCCACAATCAGAATGCCGTTCTTGTTCACGATGCCGATCAGCAAGATAATGCCGATAATGCCAACAGCATCGAGGTCCTGGCCAAACATCATCAGCGCCAGCAGCGCGCCCACGCCCGCCGAGGGCAGCGTGGAAAGAATCGTCAGGGGATGAATAAAGCTCTCGTAGAGCACGCCCAGAACAATGTAGACGGTAACCAGCGCGGCCAGAATCAGCAAAGCCTCGTTGGCCAGCGAATTCTTGAACGCCGCCGCCGTCCCCTGGAAGTCCGATTGCAAACTAGCCGGGAAGTGAAGGTTCTTGACCACCTTGTCGATTTCGGTGATCGCCGATCCCAGCGAAGCATGCGGGGCGAGATTGAACGACACCGTCACCGAAGGAAACTGCCCCTGGTGATTGATGGAAAGAGGTTCCGTGGTATTGGTGATATGCGCGATGGCGCTCAGCGGAACCGCATTGGCGCTGGTGGCCGCCGTCATGGAATTCGGGGTTGTTCCCGCCGTGATGCCGCCGTTGATCGAAGCAGCGCCCGCCCCGCTGGTTGTCCCGTCCAACACTCCTGCCGGCGCGGCCATGACCTTCGACGACGGCGTGTAGCGCACCGAAGTGGTGAGCGCACCGGATCCGGCCGATGCCGAGGCCGATGAAGAAAACGACGTAACCGCTCCCGTGCCGCTGGCCCCGGCAGAGGCGCTCGACGGCAGATAAATGTCGTTCAGGCTGTTGGGAGTGCGCTGCCACTGCGGCGCGGCCTCAAGCACCACGTGATACTGGTTGAGCTGGGTATAAAGCGTGCTGATCTGGCGCTGTCCGAAGGCGTCATAGAGCGTGTTGTCGATGGTGGCCGGCGCAATGCCCAGCCGCGAAGCCGTCACGCGGTCAATCTCTAACTGGATAGCGCGCGCGCCCGTTTGCTGGTCGGTGGCCACATCCTCCAGATCCGGCAATTTTTTGAGCTGTGCCACAAATTTGTCGGCCCACTGGTTCAGCTCATCCATGTTGGGATCGACCAGCGAATACTGATACTGCGTGCGGCTCACGCGATCGTTCACCGTAAGGTCCTGCACCGGCTGCATGTAGAGGTGAATCCCCGGCACCTGCTGCAATCTTGTTTGCAGACGGCGAATCACGTTGGAGGCGCTGATGTAGCTGGGGACGCGCTGATCGAGCGGCTTGAGGTTGATCAGAATCCGCCCGCTGTTCAGAGTGGTATTGATGCCGTCGGTGCCGATGAAAGAGGTTAGGCTCTGGACCGAAGGGTCCTTGAGAATAATGCGCGACAGCGCCTGCTGCCGGGCCGACATCTCGTCAAAGGAGACCGATTGCGATGCCTGCGAAATGCCCTGAATCACCCCGGCATCCTGCACCGGGAAAAGTCCCTTGGGAATCTTGATGTAAAGAACCACGGTGAGCACCAGTGTGACCGCGGCCACCAGCAGGGTAACGGTGCGGTGCTGCAGCACCACGCGCAGCGTGCGCCCGTAAAAGCGGATCAGGCGATTGAACATGTGCTCCGATACGCGATAGAAGCGCGACTGCTTCTCCTCCGGATCATGACGGAGGATGCGCGAGCACATCATGGGCGTCAGGGTTAGCGAAACCACTGCGGAGATCACGATGGTGGTGGCCAGCGTGACGGCAAACTCGCGGAAGAGCCGCCCCACCACATTGCCCATGAACAGCAGCGGAATCAGCACGGCCACCAGCGAAACGGTCAGCGAAACGATGGTAAATCCGATCTGCCCCGCGCCGGTGAGAGCCGCTTCAAGCGGTGGCATTCCCTCTTCCAGGAAGCGGCTGATGTTCTCGATCATCACAATCGCATCGTCCACCACAAAGCCCGTGGCGATGGTGAGTGCCATCAACGACAGGTTATCGAGCGAAAAGCCGAGCAGGTACATCACCGCGAAGGTGCCCACCAGCGAAAGCGGAACAGCCACGCTGGGAATGATGGTGGCCCGGACGCTGCGCAAAAAGAGAAAGATCACCAGCACCACCAGCCCGACCGTGAGCAGCAACTCGAACTCCACGTCGTGGACCGAGGCCTGAATGCTGGTGGTCATGTCGGTCAGGGTGGTCACTTTAATGGAAGCGGGAAGATTCGCCTCCAACTGCGGCAGCACCTTGCGAATGCTGTTGACAACGGAAATGGTGTTGGCGCCAGGCTGGCGCTGGATGTTCACGACAATTGCCGGCGTCAGATTCATCCATGCGGCCTGTTTCGTGTTCTCCACGCCGTTGACCACATTGGCCACGTTCTTCAAAAACACGGGCGCGCCGTTGCTGAAGGCAATCACCACGTTCTTGTACTGGCTGGCGGTGGTGATCTGGTCGTTGGCATCGATCTGGTAATCCTGGCGCGGCCCGTCGAAGTTGCCCTTGGCGGAGTTGACGCTGGCCTGCACCAGCGCCGTGCGGACGCTCTCCAGGCTCAGCCCATAGGAGGCAAGTTGCACCGGATTGACTTGAATGCGAACCGCGGGCTTTTCACCGCCGCTGATGCTCACCAGGCCCACGCCGCTCAGTTGCGAAAGCTTCGGCGCCAGCCGCGTGTCGATCAGATCTTCCACGCGCGAGAGCGGCATGATGTTGGAGGTAACCGCCAGCGTGAGAATCGGAGCATCTGCGGGATTGGTCTTGTTGTAGACCGGCGGCACGGGCAGATCGGCGGGCAGCAGCGATTGCCCGGCGTTGATTGCCGATTGTACCTCTTCCTCGGCCACATCGATCGGCAGCGAGAGATTGAACTGCAGCACGATCACCGAGACCCCGCCGGCGCTGGTCGAGGTCATCTGGCTCAACCCCTGCATCTGGCCGAACTGGCTCTCCAGCGGTGCAGTAACCGTCGTGGCCATCACATCAGGGCTGGCGCCGGGATAGAAGGTGAGCACCTGAATGGTCGGATACTCCACCTCCGGCAGCGCCGAAACCGGCAACTGCGTGAACGCAACGATGCCCGCCAGCAGAATCGCGGCCATCAGCAACGACGTTGCCACCGGCCGCAGAATGAATGGCCGCGACGGATTCATTGAGTGATGCCCTCGGTTGGCTCCGTAGGTGTGATCGCAAATTCCGCGTGCGTGACCGGCGACCCGTTGATCAGCCTTTGGAAGCTGCTGTCGGCCACCACATCGCCCGCTTTGATTCCGGTTACCGCGGTCTGCCCCTGATTGGAGATCCCCGCCTTGATGTTGCGCATCACGGCCTTGCCGTGCTCGACGAGATACACGAAATCGATCGGCCCGTTGTGCTGGATCGCCGAACTGGGAATGAGAATCTGGTTGTCGAGCGTCTCCACCAGCAGTCGCGTATTGACAAACTGATTGGGAAACAGCGTCCCCTTGGCGTTTGAGAACTCCGCGCGTAGCTTCACCGTGCCCGTCACCGTGTCGATCTGGTTATCCACGGTGATCAGCCTGCCGGTGGCCAGCAGGTGTTGATCGGTGCGGTCAAAGGCCTGCACCGTCAGTTGGTGGCCCATGCGCATCTGCTTGAGCACCTCCGGCAGGCTGTCTTCGGCCAGCGTAAAGATGACCGTGATCGGCGAATCCTGGGTTACAACCAGCAGCGAAGTATTCGAGTTCGCCGTCACCAGGTTGCCGGGGTCCACAAGCCGCAGTCCCACGCGTCCCCTGATCGGCGACGTGATATGGCAGAAGCCCACCTGCACCCGCTGATATTCGACCGTCCCCTCGTCGTTCTTGACGGTGCCCTCTTCCTGCAGCACCAGCTTTTCCTGGTCGTCGAGGGTCTGCCGCGGAATGGCGTTCTTGGCCCAGGCCAACTGGTAGCGCTTCAGGTCCATGCGTGCCTGGGCCAGCAGATTCTGATCCCGTTCGAGCGTGCCCTCCGCCTCGGTCAGTTGCGCCTGATACGGCCTGCAATCGATGTCGATCAGCGGCTCGCCTTTGGACACGTGCTGCCCTTCGTGGTAGTACACGTTGGTGATCACGCCGGTCACCTGCGAAGTGATGGAATCGGTATAGACAGGCGTCACCGTCCCGATCGCGTCAAGATAAACTCCGATGCTGCCCCTTCTGGCCGCCGCCTCGGTCACCGGCACCGCCCCGTTGATCGCGCGCCGCCCCATGGGCATCTGACTTTGATAGTGCTGATGAAGCACCCAGTAGAACAACAGACCGAAAAGCAGCAGGACCACCACCCAGATCCAGCGGTGGCGCCGCCTCTTACGGGGTTCCGGCGTTAGATCCCCAGGGGTGAGGTGCGAAGCAGATGATGATGGATCCATGTTCTTCTTTTCTGCCCAATGGCAAAATTGTGATCGGTTGGAATCGCCGCTTAAAAGCCAACGCCCGGGGAACCTGCATTCGGACCGTCCTTCACCGCTGAAGCCCGATCCGGCAGAAGCTTCCTACGACCTGGGGCACGGAGATGCAAAACCTGCTTTATGCCAAAGGTTTCCACCTCTTCGCGCATCAAAAATCTTCAGGCGTATTTATGTTCAAATGGACGAATTGCCCCGGGAAATAGTTGCAATTTGGTAATTAAGACGTTCCGCGGCCCCAAAGTTGCGGAGGAAGGCGCGATGGCACCGCTTCTCCCCGTCCGCGGTAACGCATGGAGTGCGCTGCACAGCGCGGATTCGATAGGGGATAGCCGCGGATGCTAAAATCCGTTGGGCACAGGTGTATTTGGCGATGAAACTACGGCTGAAGGGCAACTCGCTGCGAATGAGGGTGACGCGTTCCGATCTGCAGAAGCTGCGACAGGACGGGCGTATCGAAGAGACCACCTGGCTTGGCCCGGAAGAGAATGCGCGTCTGACCTACGCGCTGGAGCAGAATGCGCACATAGCCCGCGCCGCGCTCCGTTTCGATCTTCCGGCAATTACCGTCGCGATTCCAGCCGGCGAGTTCGAGCGTTGGGCGGCCAGCGCTCAGGTCGGCGTCTACGCAACCATCGACCAGGGACCGCGCGGCTCGCTCGAGATCATCATCGAGAAGGACTTCGCCTGCATGCACGGCAGCGATGCCGAAAATCTTGATGCATTCCCCAACCCCCACGCCGCCGGTTGAGGCAGTTCATGGTTCCAAGTTCATAGTTCTCTGCGCCAGGCGCCCAATTCTCTTCGGCCCCTCTGAACGGCGAACTGGGAACTAAGAACTGCGCACCCTCCCGTCACTCCGTCCAGCGCCGCATAATCAGGCTGGCGTTGATGCCCCCGAAGCCGAACGAGTTCGACAGGCCCACGTCGAAGCTGTGCGCAATGGCCTTATTGGCCACATAGTCGAGCCGGCACTCAGGATCGGGCGAGTCCAGATTCGTCGTTGGCGGCAGCATCTGGTTCTGCAGCGCCAGCACGGTGATGCCGGCTTCCAAACCGCCCGCGCCGCCCAGCAGGTGTCCGGTCATGGATTTGGTCCCGCTGATCTTCAGCTTGTGGCTCAGGGCATGCTCGCCGAAGACCAGCTCGATGGCCCGCGACTCATTGCCGTCGCCAGCCGGCGTCGAGGTGGCATGTGCGTTCACATAGCCCACCTTTTCCGGCGTAATGCCAGCGTCCTTGAGAGCTGCCCTCATGCTGCGCTGCGCGCCCAGCCCTTCCGGCGCGATGCCCGTCATGTGGTAGGCATCGGCGCTCATGCCGTAGCCGATCACTTCGGCCAGAATCTTTGCGCCCCGCGCCCGCGCAAACTGCAGCTCTTCGAGAATGAGAATGCCCGCGCCCTCGCCGATCACGAATCCATCGCGATCCTTGTCGAACGGCCGGCTGGCGCGCGTCGGCTCGTCGTTGCGCATGGAGAGCGCACGCATGGCGGCGAATCCGCCCACCGACATGGGCGTAACCGCAGCCTCCGAGCCGCCGGCGATCATTGCATCCGCGTCGCCGTGCAGAATCATGCGCACCGAGTCGCCAATGGAATTGGCGCTGGTGGCGCAGGCCGTCGCCGTGGCCGAAATCGGCCCCCGGGCGCCGTAGCGAATGCTGATCTGCCCCGCCGCCATGTTCACAATGGCCGCGGGGATAAAGAAGGGCGAGATCTTGCGCGGCCCGCCCTGCAACAGGTTGGAGTGTTCGCGCTCGATGATCTCGAACCCGCCGATGCCGGAACCCAGAAACACGCCCACGCGATCGTCATTGTCCGGCGTAATCGTTAAACCCGACTGCTTCATCGCCTCCTGCGTGGCTGCAAAGGCGAAGTGAATGAAGCGCCCCATCTTGCGCGCTTCCTTCTTGTCCACAAAATTCAGTGGGTCGAAGTTCTTGACCTCGGCGGCAAAGGTCACCGGAAATCCGGTGGCGTCAAAACCCTGGATCGGAGCCATGCCGCTGACTCCAGCCACAAGGTTCTGCCATACTTCGGGGGCTGTGTTGCCCACTCCGCAGATCAGTCCCAGACCGGTAACGACAACTCTGCGGGTCAATTTATCCGTCAAGGGGCTATTTGCTTCCTTTCGCGGTCTTTTCGTTCTTCTCGATGTACTCGATGGCGTCTTTCACCGTCTTGATCTTCTCAGCGTCCTCATCGGGGATCTCCAGATCGAAGGCCTCTTCGAACTGCATCACCAGTTCCACCACATCCAGCGAATCGGCTCCCAGATCCTCCTGGAAACTGGCGCCCGGGGTTACTTCGGCTTCGTCGACCTGTAACTGCTCGACAATGATCTGCTTGACTTTTTCCTCTACAGCCATGCGTGCTTCTCCTCGTTATTGACACAAACTTGCAACATCCGGTCCGGGGACGGGTTGCAACCCCGCTCCGCCAGCATACGATACCGGCCCGTGCCTGGGGATGGCAACTGCAGCGCAAAAAATGCACGCTGCCCCGAAACTCCAAGTCTACCGGGCGGGTCAAGGCGTGTAAAGCCGCACAGAGACAGGAAATAGCCCGCGGCAAATGCGGATCGAACCGCGGCACGAATTTGCCACGAAATGCACAGGGCAACGGCGTATATTTGGCGAAGAGGGAATGGGAGGAAGCATGCAGGCTCTGATTGCCGGAGTTGCCGCCGCATTTGTTGGAATCCTGGTTGGGTTTTGGCTCCGTGGCGTCTCTATAAAAGGCGAGAAGGCACTCCTGGAGCAGCGCAATCGCGAGACCACCGACGCCCTCACTGCAGCCCGCGAATCGCTGGCGCAAGCGCAGGCCGCGTCAGCCGCCCGCGCGGGCTTTGAGTCCCTGGCCGCCGAGCGGCAAACGCGGCTGGACCAGCTCACTGCCGAGCGCGACGCTCTGCGCAACGACCTGCAGGCCAAAGTCGACACGGAACGTACGCAGGCCGCGCGCATCAGCCAGCTTGAAGCCGAGCTCAAGAGCGAGCGCCAGAGCATGGCCGAAAAACTCGCCCTGCTTGAAGAAGCAAAAACCGCCCTGTCCAATCAATTCCAGGCCCTGGCAACCGACATTCTCGATCAGAAGTCGAGGACATTCTCTGAAGGCAGCCAGAAAGAAATCGGCAATCTTCTCAATCCCCTTAAAGTTCAGATTGAAGACTTCAAAAAGAAAGTTGAAGAGGCGCAATCCGACTCCAAAACCGGCGTGGCCACGCTGCAGGGAATGATTGGGAGCCTCAACAACCTCAACCAGCAGCTCTCCGAAGATGCGCGCAATCTCACCACGGCGCTGCGCGGCTCCAGCAAGGCCCAGGGCGATTGGGGCGAGTTCATCCTCCGTGACCTGTTGGAAAAAGCCGGCCTTCGCGAAGGCGAGCAGTACAGTTTTCAGCAGAGCTTTACGGGCCTCAGCGGCGAAGATGGAAAAGCGAAGACGGCGCGCACCGACGTGATCGTCTTCCTGCCCGGCGGCCGTAATCTTATCATCGACTCCAAGGTCACCCTAACCGCCTATACCGACTATGCAAACGCAGCCGGCGAAGAAGAGCGCAAAGCTGCTCTCAAGCAGCATCTGGCCAGCGTGCGCGGCCATGTGGCGGGTTTGGCCAAGGCCGGTTACGACCGTCTTCCCGGCCTCGAAACGCCGGACTTCGTCGTGATGTTTGTGCCCGTCGAGCCCGCGTTCCTGGCCGCCCTGCAAAACGACGCCGCCCTCTGGGCCGACGCCTATCAGCAGGGCATCCTGCTTGTCGGCCCCACCACGCTGCTCTACATCATCCGTATCGTCAATGTGCTCTGGCATCAGGAGACGCAGGCTCGCAACGTCAAGGACGTAATGGACCGCGGCGCAAAGCTCTACGAAAAGTTCGTCGGATTCGTCAACGATCTCGAAGAGATCGGCAAAAGCCTGCGCGAGGCCAACCAGAGTTACGAGGTCGCGCACAAGAAACTGGCCAGCGGCGACGGCAATCTAATCCGCCAGGTCGAAATGCTGCGGCAACTCGGCGTTAAACCCCGCAAACCGCTTCCGTCCCGGCTCGTTGAAGCCGCGCAACCGGACGAACCTGGCTTCGCCCTGGCCGCCGAAGCCGCCGACGGCCAGCCGGAAACGCGCTGAAAACAATGGTTCCACCGCACCTCCAGACATTGCCCGGATGTGCAAGGATGCGCATCATTCCTGTACACTTCTCGGTTATTCAGGTCCTAAAAATCACTTGCGGAGTACGTCCATGATGCGTCGCTGGTGTTTGACCGCTGCCGTTGCCGCGGTTTTCCTTTCTTCCTTCACTCATTCTGTCTGGGCGCAAAGCTCGGCTGGTCCTCAACCGGTGCCTCTGCCGCCTCCGATTGCCGCGCCGGTCAATACGCCCTATCCGGGCACGATCACGCTGACCGCAAATCTCACCAACACAACCGATCGCGTGGTTACGGTCAACGAGACCATCCCCGTGCACGCCGGGAACATGACGCTGCTCTATCCGGAGTGGATTCCCGGCGAGCACGCGCCGGAGGGCCCGATCCAGTCGTTTGCCGGGCTGTTCATTACCGCGAACGGGCAGCGCATTCCTTGGGTGCGCGACCGCGTGAACATGTTCGCCTTCCACGTGCGCGTGCCGAACGGGGTAACCTCGCTCGATGTGAAATTCGACTACCTCTCGCCGATGCAGCCGCAGGACGGGATGGTGCAGATGTCGCACGTGATGGCCAACCTTGAATGGAACACGGTGGTCCTCTATCCGGCAGGATATTTTTCGCGGGATATTCACGTGACGCCGGTGGTGACGCTGCCGGCGGGCTGGAAGTATGCGACAGCACTGACGACAGTGTCGAAAGACGGCGACACGGTCCACTTCAAGGAGACGACACTGAACACGCTGGTCGATTCGCCGCTGGATGCGGGCGAATACTACCGGAGAGTGGATCTGTCGTCGGGGCCCGACAACCAGGTGTTCCTGGATTGCTTCGCCGACAAGCCAAAAGATCTGGCCATCACGCCGGAAGAGCTGCAGATGCACAAGAATCTGGTGGTGCAGGCGCAGCGGCTCTTCGATTCGCACCATTACGACCACTACGATTTTCTGTTCACGCTGAGCAACACGCTGGGCGAGCAGGGGCTGGAACATCACCAGTCCAGCGAAGACGGAATCCGCCCCAACTACTTCACCAACTGGAAAGCCGGCGTGGCCGAGCGCGATCTGCTGGCGCACGAGTACACGCATTCGTGGAACGGAAAGTTCCGGCGGCCCGATGACCTGTGGAGACCTGCCTTCAACATGCCCGAGCAGGATGATTTGCTCTGGGTCTATGAGGGCCTGACGCAATACTGGGGCGAAGTGCTGACCGCGCGCGCGGGCATGAGAACGGCGGCACAGACGCGCGACATATTCGCCGCCATTGCCGCCAGCTTCGAGGACAGCCCCGGGCGCAACTGGCGTCCGCTGATCGATACCACCAACCAGGAGATTATCTCCGAACGGCGGCCGGTGAGTTGGGTAAGTTGGCAGCGGCAGGAAGATTACTACATGGAAGGCGTGCTGATCTGGCTGGATGCCGACACGAAGATCCGCGAGCTGAGCGGCGGCAAAAAGTCGCTGGACACCTTCGCCAAGGAGTTCTACGGGATCGACAACGGCAGCTTCATTACGCACACCTACAACTTCAACGACATCGTCGCCGCGCTGAACAAGGTGCAGCCCTACGACTGGGCAAAATTTTTCCGCACCCTGGTCTATGAGCTGCATCCGGAGGTGCCACTGGCCGGGTTCACCCAGGGCGGATACAAGCTGGTCTACAACGACACCCAGCCGGGGTGGGAAAAGCTCAGCGGCTTCTCGCGCTATGGCGTCAGCTATGACACGTCCATCGGCTTCAGGTTGATGCGCAACGGCGCCATCGCCGGCGTGCAGTGGGACAGCCCGGCCTTCAAGGCCGGCCTGGCGCCGGGCATGCAGCTTGTGGCCGTGAACGGAAACGCCGTGAATAACACGATCGGAGGGCCGGACGATGTGGTGAAAGAAGCGCTCGTCCAGGCGGAAAAGAGCACAGAGCCGATTCACTTTGTGGTGAAGAAGGACGGCAGGGTGTTCAACGTGGATGTAAATTACCACGGCGGCCTGCGCTATCCCCACCTGGAGCGCATACCGGGCACGCCGGACCGGCTGGACGCAATCCTGGCGCCAGTGAAGTAGGCCAGATTGAAGGTGAAGAGCGGCGGGCGATCCGCCGCTCTTTTTTATTCCGGACCACAAAAGGGACGCCTTTGGGCGCTTGCCAATTGCTCGAAGTCCCTTCGCCACGCTGAAGCGCGGGGCTAACAACCACTGCGCCTACGGCGCGTATTTTTCATAGCCGTGCCGACGCACGACATGGATACAGAGCTTGCAGCCTTAAATTCTTTCCGCCTCCTTACCCGATGCGAAAGACGGCTCTTAGCGATTAGCTGCTGGTTGCTGGCTACCCACTCTGGTTGGAACGGCAGGCGAAGATTGATGCTCGGCTTGCTGCATGAGAGACAGAAAGCCAGAGGCTGGTGAAGCGGACGAAGAAGAACATGCGCACCACAATGTGGGAATTGCGGTCGTCCGGACACGCGCTTTTCGCGGGAAACGAAATTACCTGCAAAAAAATCTGTGGAAAAGAAAATATTTATAGGGGGGGTGCGTTCGCCGGCGGTTGGGGTTGGCGGAGCGCGCTCTGCGATCCCTGAGCGGAGGCCAGGCTTTCCGCGATCACATGCTGCACGGCAACGAGCGAGTTGGTTGGGCCTTGTGCTGAAGCAGGGATTGGCTCGGTTATGCGCGTGTTCTCCGTGGGGATGCGTGTGGAAGTGGCCATGTTTCGATGGTATGCGGCGGGGCGGAAATTAGCTGCAAATGTAAGCTGATGAATTTGCGTGGGTTGGAGCATATGGGGCTTGACGATTTCTGGAGCCAGCTCAGGGTAAGGGGTTTTCTGGCTTTTCCGGAGGCGGAGCGATGCGATTGGGCTGGTGAAAACGGGGCAAGGGGCACGCCTGGCGACGACCGCACGCGCGAGGCGGCATTTGAGTCACATAGATGAGTCAACTACACGCAGGGCTAAACGGTTGCAGGTTATAGTTCAGGACCCCGAATATCTCGATATCCAGCGCGCTGCGCGCTGGCGCCATATCGAGTTTGAAGGAGCGGCTCCCAACAAACTCGTAGCGGTGATCAGCATCGAGGACTACCACTGAATGAAGCGAAAGAGGTGATGGTCGTGGAGGTAATGGAGAGAACTCCGGCTGAGGTGTTTCCTCCGGGTGAGTTCATTCGGGGGGGGGGCAATCGAGGCGCGTGGATGGAGCCAGGTAGAGCTTGCAGAGATCCTCGGGCGTCCTCCCCGTCTGGTGAGTGAACTGATTGCCGGCAAGCGGGCAATCACGCCGGAAACGGCAAAGGCATTGGGGGAGGCTTTCAATACCGTGAGCATGTCCCGCTCAGGTCTTTGTGCCGTATGATGCGCTTGAAGCGTTTCTCGGTTCCGAGGAAGGCCGAAGCCATCCAGCGCAAAACCATCTTGCCGTTCTGCCAGTGGGTGACACGCCGGGTCTGGATGCGGACTCCGGCGTGCGGGCTTTCGATGATGTTGGTAGTGGCCAGGCAGCGGTGCAGGGCGGGCGGGATGTCCAGCCGGTTGATGGTGAAGCACTCCTCCAGGCCTTCCAACAGACTGGCCGCCGCCTGCGGATACTTCTGGTCCAGCCATGCGGCCAGTTTCTTGATCCGCACGATGCCTTTGTCGGCATCCAGTTTCAATGACATGAAAAGTTCGACTCCCGCCGCCTCCACCAATGAAGCCGGCCCTTGGACTTT
>JAJZME010000046.1 GCA_021803035.1 Acidobacteriota bacterium
AGCCGGGCCGAAGAACCGCCACAAAATGACTTGGGCTTTAGCCCCTGCGATCTGTTATTGGGGCAATCCCTGGTTTGCCGGTGATCCGCCCGGGTCTTGATCGATGAGCGACTTGGCGATTACGCGTAAAAGCCAAATCCGCCATTGCGACCGGCGATTTCTGGCGCTATCCCCGTTTATCGGTACTAATCCAGCCCTTTCCCGCGCAAGCCGTTGTCAACGAGTGAGTTGCACTGTTAACCGGCCAAACTCTGCCCAGTTTGGATCTGGGCTTGTGAGGCCTGAATTCATTGCCCTGGTTGCCTTCAGAACCGCACCAGGCTTGCGCTCAGGGCGATTCCTCTGCTGAGAGCAATCGTGCTCTGCGTAACGGCCCCGGAGGCATAAGAAATCCAGCTGAAAAATAATACAACTTGTCTTTCACCCGCGACAGATCAGGTTTTCGCAATATTACCTGAAATGAATTTTGGCCGGTTATCGCCCTGTGGTTGGCATTTGGTGTGAAGAAATTATAATGTTGGCACCGTGGCAGATCGATTTCGCTTCCGAAGTACTGATACCATCGGCGTCGCCGACGCGGAATCTGATCACGCATTTCTTCGGGACTGCTTCGTCGATGATGGAATCGTCGACCTTCTGCTCGACTGCGAAGATCATCGGAGAATTGTTCTTGGTCGCACAGGGGCCGGAAAAACAGCCTTATTGAGCAAATTGGTGGAGAAGGCGTCGTCGGCAATAACAGTTCAGCCAGAGAGTCTTGCGCTGGCGTATATTTCGAACTCAACAATCCTGAAATTTGTACACGACCTCGGCGTCAATCTAGATGTGTTTTTCAAACTTCTCTGGCGGCACGTGTTCACAGTCGAGATAATCAAGGCGCACTTTCATCTTGATTCATCACGAGGATCCGAAAGTGTACTGGATTGGATTCGGGGGCAATTTTCCGACAAGAAGCACCAACACGAAAAAGCTCTGGCCTATCTTGAGAATTGGGGAAGCAAGTTTTGGGAAAAAACTGACTATCGAATCGAAGAGCTTACGACGAAACTTGAGAGAGATTTGAAGGCGTCAATCGGCGGCGCATTGCACATCGCAAACTTTGATATCTCGGGCGATCAGAAGCTATCGCAGGAGCAAAAGGCAAGGGTTGTGGAACGAGCGATGCACGTCGTAAACCAAGTGCAAATCCAAGAACTTTCATATGTTCTCGAATTACTTGATTCCATCCTCGAAGATCCGCAGAAACGCTACTATGTTGTGATTGATCGCCTCGACGAAAACTGGGTTGAGGAAGGACTGAGGTACCTGCTAATTAGAGCACTGATAGAGACGGTAAGGGATTTCAGGCGCGTGCGCAACGCCAAGATTATCGTTTCGTTACGCCACGACCTGATTGATCGCGTCATCAGGCTGTCACGCGATGCTGGGTTTCAGGAGGAGAAGTACGAGTCTCTCTATTTGGACCTGAAATGGACACGCGATCAACTCATTGAGCTACTTGATTTGCGAATAAATAGGCTGGTCAGGCAGCGTTACACCAAACAAGAGGTCACCCACAATGACCTTTTGCCTAAATTGATCGACAGAATTCCTGCCATTGACTACATCATTGCACGCACGCTCATGAGGCCACGAGATGTCATACTTTTTTTCAACGCGTGCATTCGTCAGGCATCCAACGACCCCGAGATTACTCCGCAAATGGTGAAGCACGCCGAGGGCGAGTATTCTCGGTTGAGATTGCGCTCCCTCGCAGATGAGTGGAATGCCGATTTTCCTGATCTAATGACCTGCTCGGAATTGCTCAAGAACAGACCATCCGTATTCTCCATCACCGATATTACGGACGAAGCGTGCATCGACCTTACGATTGAATTACTCGCGCACGAATCGAGAAGGAACAGGGAGTTTTCTAACATACTCGCTGAGATTGAGAGGGATCCGAGCCGGACCGACCAGCTACGAAAGTGGCTCGCGTCAATGTTCTACCGAGTAGGCTTGGTGGGACTCAAACTTGAATCCTACGACGCTTTTGTTTGGTCAACGGACGGACGGCGTTCCGTTTCTGCAGCTGAAATTCAGCCCGGGGTACATGTAGCAGTTCACCCGTGCTTTTGGCGCAGCCTAGGAATAAATCCGGCGGGCAGGTGGCCCGGGCAAGATCCATAACGCAGTACGTGGACCACAGACCTCTGTGCCCCATCCAACCGCGGCAGGTGGCCCGGGCAAGATCCATAACGCAGTACGTGGACCACAGACCTCTGTGCCCCATCCAACCGCGCACTTTGCGGTTGGGTGGGAACCACCGAACTCAACGGGCCACCCACCGCGCTTCTCCGTCTATGCCAAATCGCCGATGCACTCACCGACCCAGGATCACTCCCGAAATGTCGGCTTGTGTTGACCAGCCTCGATCTCAATTGGTGACTCCAATGCGCTCATTGACAGGGTTCCGGCCGGTTGGTCGGCCATCCTGATCCTTGCCCTATTTTGCGCAGCCCAGCCGGAGTGCCACACCTCCCAAAGGGCCGGAAATCGCCTCGCCCCGATGTGTCTCCCAAAAATGTCAAGCCCCATGCGCCCCAACCCCTGCGAATCCTTCAACTTACGTTTGCAGATAATTTCCGCCCCATCGCCGACAATAGAACCATCAATCGTTCCACAGGCCTCGCCACGGTGAACACATTCATGACCGGACCAATCCATTCCGCTTCCCGCTCCGCTATCGCAGAGCGCCCTCCGCGCACCCAGGCCGCCGGAGCGAATGGCAAACGCACCCACCCCCCTATAAATATTTTCTTTTCCACAGAATTTTTTGCAGGTAATTCTCTTGTCTACCCGGAATGCATATTCCGGGCTCTGGGCTCCGCTCCTGAAACCTGACTCCGCCATCGCCGGCCGCCAAGCTGTACGCCCTGCAATCTCCGGGGATCAAGCCCGAAGCCGGTTCCCTCGCCAGCCAGGCTGACGGCTAATGGCCATGAGCTGCTTCGCGCCGGGGCCACAGGCCTTAGCTCAGAAAAATCCCTGCAATCGCCGCCGCGATCAGGTTCGCCATCGTCCCGGCCAGCATGGCGCGAAAGCCCAACTCCGCCAGCTCGTTGCGCCGCTCGGGAATCAGCGCGCCGATGCCGCCGATCTGAATCCCGATCGAGCCCAGGTTGGCAAAGCCGCACAGCGCAAAGGTGGCAATCGCAAACGACCGCGGCGAAATCGCTGCCTTGTGCGCTCCCAGCGCGATGTACGCGATCACCTCGTTCAGCGCCATGCGCGTGCCCAGCAGGTTGCCCACAAACTGGCAGTCGCGCCACGGCACGCCGATGAGCCACGCCACCGGCGCGCCCACATATCCCAGAATCTGCCCCAGTGTGCCTGGCACCCAGTGAAACCCGGCGTGCATGTGAACCCAGCCCAGCATCCCGTCCAGCAGCGCCACCAGCGCCAGGAAGCTCACCAGCATGATGGCCACGTTGAACGCCAGCTTGCCGCCGTCAATCGTGCCGCGCGTAATCGCGCCGATGAAGTTTTCCTTCTTGTACGTCTCGTCCTGGGGCATCACCACCTTGCCCTCGGTTTCCGGAACCTCCGTTTCCGGATTCATCATCTTGGCAATCATGATGGTGCCCGGCGAGGTCATGATGACGGCGGCCAGCAAATATCGCGGCGCCACACCCTGCGCGATATACATGGCCATAATGCCGGCCGAGACGTGCGCCATGCCGCTGGTCATGATCGTCATCAGCTCGCTGCGCGTGGCCTTGGCCAGAAACGGCCGGATCGTCAGCGGCGCCTCGGTCTGCCCCATAAAAATGGCGGCCGCCACGTTCATGCTCTCCGCGCCGGATATGCGCATCGTTTTGAGCATCACCCAGGCCAGCCCCCGAATGATGATCTGCATGATGCCCAGGTAGTACAGCATCGCGAAGAACGCCGAGATAAAGATGATGGTGGGCAGCGCCTGAAAGGCGAAGATGGATCCCAGCGAGCCGGTCGGTATCCCCAGCGGACCAAACAGCACCTCTGTGCCCGCGTACGTGGTGGCCAGCGCATTCTTCACCACGTCGCCAGCCCAGCTCATCGCCTGCTCACCCCACGCAAAGCGCAGCACAATATACGCGAAAGCTACTTGCAGCCCAAGGCCCCAGGCGATGGTGCGCCACCGGATGCGCTTGCGGTCCGTCGAGCCCAGCCAGGCCAGAAACAGAATCACCAGAATGCCCAGAACCCCGGTAAGTCGCGCCAAAATGAAACCCTCCCGAGAACACCCCGCAACCGCAGACACAGCCTGCAGCGCGTGAGTGCCGCCGCAACTTCGATTCGCTTCAGTAAAAGCAAGGCTAGCAGCAAAGTGCCAGCGGCAAGAAACGAAAATTATCGTTCGCGCAGATATTTCTCTGCCGATTCCCGCGTGAAAACGCGGCTCACCAGCGGCTCCGCCGCCGTGTCCGTCACGTCCTTGGCAATATGAATTGCCTCTTTGAGCGTCACCACCGGCTCCTGCAGCCGCGCCGGGTTCGTGGCAAAGAGTGTGGCGATTACCTGACCCTTTTCCACGCGCTCGCCGCGCCGCGCGTGAAAGAGGATCCCGGCGTGCGGATCCACCGGCTCGCCGGCCTTTTCGCGCCCCGCGCCCAGCCGCTGAACGGCCATTCCCACGGCCGTCGTTTCCATCCCGGCAATGACGCCGCTCTCCCACGCTTTGAGCGCCTGCGTCGCGCCCGGCTTGTGGAACGCCGCCGGATCGTCAAACACGCTGCTATCGCCGCCCTGGGCCTCCACCATCTCGAAAAAGATGCCGAGCGCCGAGCCATCGGCCAGCGCCGCTTCAGCCCGCGCATAGCCTGCTGCCGGCGTTGCCGCCTGCCCGCCCAGGTGCACCATCCACCCGGCCAGGATGAGCGAAAGTTCGCGCAGATCCTCGCTCTCCGGCGGCCGCTGCCCGCGCAGCAGCTCCACGGATTCCACCAGCTCGATCCAGTTTCCGGCCGCGCGTCCCAGCGGCTGGCCCATATCCGTCATCAGAGCCACGGTGCGCGTTCCTGCGCCCTCGGCTGTGGCCACCATCAGCGCAGCCAGGTACTCGGCATCCTCGCGCCGGCGCAGGAACGCGCCCGAGCCGGTCTTCACGTCCAGCACCAGCGCATCCAGGCCTGCGGCCAGCTTCTTGCTCAAAATCGACGCGCCGATCAGCCCCGGATTTTCCACCGTCGCCGTGCGGTCGCGCAGCGCATACAGCACGCGGTCGGCCGGCACCAGCGCCGGCGTCTGTCCCACGATCGACGCTCCGCACCGCTTCAGCACGGTTTCGAATTCCGCCAGCGAAAGCGCCGTTCGGTAGCCCGGAATCGCCTCCAGTTTGTCCAGTGTCCCACCGGTATGTCCCAGCGCACGCCCGCTGATCATGGGCACAGCCACGCCGCAGGCCGCCGCCAGCGGCGCAACCAGAAAGCTCGTCTTGTCTCCCACCCCGCCGGTCGAGTGCTTGTCCACGGCCACTTTGCCCAGCCGCGAAGGATCAAACTTTTCACCCGAGTCGCGCATGGCCATCGCCAGGGAGCAGGTTTCGTCCAGCGTCAGGCCGCGCAGCCAGGCGGCCATCAGCCAGGCCGCAAGCTGCTCCAGCGGGATCGATCCATCGACCGCGCCTGCGACCAGAAACCCGATCTCGCGCCCATCCAGCGCGCCCCCATCGCGTTTCTTGCGGATCAGATCGACAGCGTGCAGTGCGGCAGGCGCAGATGCGCCGGTCTCCATCAAGTGAGTGTGTGTCATTGGATTCGTTTCTTACCTCAGTCTCATTTCGAACGCCAGCGGCATTACCGCTGAAAACGCCATCACCCTGATCCCGTCCGCGGCTGGAAACACCACCGGCGCTTCAGGCCGCGTGAACTCGGCCAGCATCTGCCGGCATGCGCCGCAGGGCGGGCTGGCCTTGCCATTCAAATTGGCCACGGCCACGGCCTCAATGCGAATCCCGGGGCCGTACTGCGAAACCGCCCGTACCAGCGCGGCGCGCTCGGCGCAGATGGTCAGCCCATAGCTGACGTTCTCCACATTGGTCCCGGTCACAATCTCGCCGCCCACGAGTTTCAGCGCCGCTCCTACCTTAAACTCCGAGTAGGGCGAATAGGAGTGATGCGCAGCCCGGTGTGCGAGGTCGAGCAAACTCGCCAGATCGGGCGTAATGTCTTGCTGGTCGTCTGTCATCTTTTCAATCCCCCTGCGGCCTGAGCTTCGAGCCTACTGCAAGCGCATCCGCGCTGTACACACAGCGCGCGTACAGCCAGGCTCAGGCACATCTCCCGCGCGGGTTTTCCGGCGCAGCATGCAACTGAAAATGCAAAGAGAGTCTGCTCAGCAGTGTAATGCATCCGTCCGACCACCGTGCAAACTGCATCCCGACTCCGCCACCAATATCCTGCCGTGCCGTACCGTTTCAGACAAACCTCGCATAGAATCATTCCATGTGCGGAATTGTTGGCTATGTAGGCAGGAAGAAGGTCGTCCCTGTCATCGTGGAGGGCCTGCGGCGTCTCGAATATCGTGGCTACGATTCGGCGGGCGTCGCCGTGGGCAGCCCCAAGCGATCCGCGCTCGAAGTGCGGCGCGCATCAGGCAAGCTCGGCAACCTGGAAGAAGTGCTGCGCGAACATCCGATCGACGGTAGCTTCGGCATCGGCCACACGCGCTGGGCCACGCACGGCCGGCCCACGGAAGAAAACGCCCATCCGCACCGCGACTGCACGGGCCGCATCGTGGTGGTTCACAACGGCATTGTGGAAAACTACCTTGAGCTGAAGCGTGAACTCATCGCCCAGGGCCACAAGTTCGTCACGGAAACCGACACCGAGATCATCGCCCACCTCGTCGAGCAGGTGCAGAATGCCGCCGCGGCGGACGGCTCGCCCATCGCGCTGGAAGAGGCGGTGCGGCGCGCGGCCAAGCGGATGACTGGGGCCTTTGCGCTGGGCGTGCTCTCCGCCGCCGAGCCGGACAAGATCGTGGCGGCGCGGCTTGGGCCGCCGGTGGTCATCGGCGTGGGTGACGGCGAGTCTTTCGTGGCGTCCGACGTCCCGGGCATCCTCCACCACACCCGCAATATCTACTTCCTCGCCGACGGCGACATGGCCGTGCTTACGCCGCAGGGCGTCTCCCTCACCGACTTTGAAGGCCGTCCCATCGACCGCGCCATCACGCGCGTCCAGTGGGACCCGATCCAGGCGGAAAAGGGCGGCTACAAGCACTTCATGCTCAAGGAAATCTGGGAGCAGCCGCGCGCCATTCGCGACACCACCCTGGGCCGTGTCTCGCTGGACTCCGGCAAAGTCTTCCTCGGCGAGATGGACATCCCCGACGAGGAGCTGCTCCATGCCACCAATATCAACATCGCCGCCTGTGGCACAAGCTGGCACGCCGCATTGACTGGCAAATACATGATCGAGCGCCTGGCGCGCATGCCCGTGGATGTGGACTACGCCAGCGAGTACCGCTACCGCAATCCCATCGCCGGCCCGGGCGCGCTCGGCCTGCTTATCACGCAGTCGGGCGAAACCGCCGACACCCTGGCCGCGCAGCGCGAGATGATCGCGCTCGGATCGAGGACTGTCGCCATTTGCAACGTGGTGGGCGCCATGGTGGCGCGCGAGGCGCACGGCGCCGTCTACACGCACGCTGGTCCGGAGATCGGCGTTGCTTCCACCAAGGCGTTTACCGCGCAGTTGACGGCGCTGTTCCTGCTGGCCCTCAAACTGGGCCAGTTGCGCGGCAAGCTTGACGCGGCGCAGTCCATAGGCCTCATTGAGGAACTGGGCCGCGTTCCCGCCAAGATTGAAGAGGTGTTGAGGAATTGTTCCGCGCAATGTGAGCAACTGGCGAAGGAGTTCTCTACGGCCAGCGATTTTCTCTATCTCGGCCGCGGCATTCACTTTCCCATCGCACTGGAAGGCGCCCTGAAGCTTAAGGAAATCTCCTACATCCACGCTGAAGGCTACCCCGCTGGCGAAATGAAGCACGGCCCCAACGCGCTGATCGACGAAACCCTGCCGGTGGTGGTGCTGGCCACACGCGACGAGCGCGACCCGGCCTCCCGGCTGCGCTATGAGAAGACGCTCTCCAACATCCAGGAAGTGACGGCGCGCTCTGGACGCGTGATTGCCATAGCCACCGAAGGCGACAAGACCATCGGCGGCCTGGTCGAGCACGTCATCGAAGTCCCCGCGGCGATTGAGCTGCTTTCTCCGCTGATCGAGATCGTGCCGCTGCAGTTGCTTGCCTATTACATCGCCGTGCGCCGCGGCTGCGACGTCGACCAACCGCGCAACCTGGCCAAGTCGGTAACCGTGGAATAATGCGCAAAGACAACAACAGCGGGTTGTCTGTGCAGTTACGATGAACTTGCGGGCTGCAAACGCGCCATTCCATTCCTGCCTCGCAAACGCCTGCCGCTCGTCCCCGATGTGGAGTCGTCCCGGAGCGGGTGCCAACGCATTGGACCCGGCCTCATCTTTTACCCTGCGCCTTTGGCTCGTTCTTCCCGAACCGGTTCCAAAATGGAACGATTGTTTGTTGCGTCTCCATCGATTCCGGACTGCCTCTCGCCGAGAGACTCTGCCGCAAATCTCACACCTGTGCGTTGTAAAAGGGCATGACTTTAGAGCCTGCGGGAAACTCCGGGCTGGCAGAGCCGTGTAACAGAACCTGGCTTCAGTCGCGCCACAAACGACACGATAGAAGGCGGGCTTCAGTCCCACGCGAATTTCGCATCACTATCCCATAACTGGCGCCTTTTTCCCACAGCCTGTTTGGCTCCCTGCCACTGTTTCTGCCAGCGCCTGCCATATAGCGCCGTAAATTTGCGGCAGACCCCTCGCGCTGTTGATGCGGGAGTGAGTGTGATCGACATCACTTTAAACCCTCTTCGAGATCGTTGATAGTCATCCAGAGAGATCGATAACTCGGATAGTCAATAACTAAGCGCCAGTTATCATTCGGATGATGCTAAGATTGTGAGTCTGGAGGACAAGTATATGTACACACGAACCCTGAAGGCAGCCAGCCTGATTCTAGCGTCGAGCTGTCTGGCCTTCTTGTCGACAGGTTGTAAGAAGCCTCAGCCGATCAAGCTGTCGTGCAACGCGAGTGCTCCTGCAATTTATCCAGGTGAGCCTCTCTCTGTAACTGGTACCGCCGAATCGGTAAGCACCAAGAAGCATACCAATGTCCTCTACACGTGGAGCGGCACGAATGTGACCGCCAAGGGAAATGTGGCCACTGTGGACACCGAATCGCTGGCGCCAGGTGACTATACGGTAAAGGGCATTGTCAAGGAAGGCAAGAAGGGCAAAGAAGGCCAGAAGCCGTGGCAGACCGCCGATTGCCAGGCCGGCTTTACCGTCAAAGCCTTCGAGCCACCGACCATCTCCTGTTCTGCCAGCCCATCGGAACTTAAGCCCGGTGAAACCTCTGCCGTTACCGCGGATGCCGTGAGCCCGCAAAACCTTCCGCTGACTTATAGCTACTCGGCCTCGGCAGGCAGCATCGAGGGCACCGGAACCACCGCCACCTTCTCTTCCGCCGGAGCGCCTACGGGCGAAGTCGGAATTACCTGCAAGGTTGCAGACAACAAGGGCCACACGGCCAGCGCCGACACCAATGTCACCATTGTGGCTCCGCCTCCGCCACCTCCGCCGCCGCATACAGAGGCGCTTTGCTCCATCAGCTTCACCCTCTACAAGTGGCTTCCGACGCGCGTCGACAACCAGGCCAAGGCTTGCCTCGATCAGGTTGCTATTGATCTCGAGCAGCATCCGAACGCCACGGCCGTCATGGTAGGCGAGTCCAATGCCAAGGAAAAGGCCATCACAGCGCGCCAGGAGAAGTACCATATGCGTAACCCGCGCGTGCACGTCATGCACTATGCCGCGCAACGCGCCGTCAACGCCAAGGACTATCTGGTGGTATCGAAGGGTATTGACCCCTCCCGCATCGAAGTCAGGACCACAGACACAGATGGGCAGATGGTGCAGAACTACCTTGTGCCTTCCGGTGCAAACTTCGAGAACGATGTGCAGGGAACGATGCCAGTGAACGAAACCGAAGTGAAGCCGCAGGTGCGCAGGCCGCTGCCCATGCGGCATCGCAGGTAACCCGCAAGTCAGGCCGTTCCCGGATCATCATTCCTGGACGGCCTCTCGTTCGTGTTGCGAGCCAATGATGCGTGGCAGAACTCATCCTCAGGGGTAAGTCTGTCACGCAACGGCGAAGGTTCACCTGGATGCTTTTCCCTCCACGCGGCAGGAGTCCCGCAGGACCGGCCAGGGTGTCGGCTGACTCCGCTCAACTGCACCCGGGCAACCGCTGCGCAACCATCGCTGCCGCTCAAAAGCGCCGCTTTGCGCCCAGCAATTCGCGCTGGCCTTCTTCATCGGCGTCGAACCGTCTATACGCCGTCGGCCCGGCGCTCGCCTTGCAATCTCCCCGCTCATGAAGCTGCGAGTCCTTCAAGAAGACTTCGCACTTTTTCGCTGTTGCCCGGGGCGGGTTGTGCCATGATCGGCCGCGCCAACGATCGACGTTCTCCATCAGAAGCGGCGGGCAGGAGTACAATTCCAGCGGATTGTTACAGGAGGTGATCGCATGATGAAAAAGCGTTGGGTCCGGGCAGTGTTGCTGGTCGTAGCTCTAATCATCGCCGCGGTTGTGCTGCTGCCGTTCTTCATCAATGCCAACACCTTCCGGCCCATCGTGCAGGACCAGCTTTCCAGCGCCCTGGGGCGCAAGGTCACCCTTGGCCACCTGAGCTTTTCTCTTCTCTCCGGCAGCCTGGTGGCGAACAACATCGCCATCGCCGACGATCCGGCTTTCGGCACTGCGCCCTTTATCCAGGCCAAATCGTTCTACATCGGCGTTGAGGTCTTGCCGCTGCTCTTTCATCATCAGGTAAGAATCACGCGGCTTACCATCGACTCGCCCTCCATTCACCTTATTCAGAACCAGAAAGGTGTGTGGAACTTTGCCAGCCTTGGCGCCGCGGCTGCCGCCTCGCGATCCGGAGCGCCGGCCGCAATTCCCAGCTTTACGGTCGGCCAGTTGACCATCAAGAACGGCAGCGCCGCCGTGTCCTCGATCCCCGCCACCGGCAAGCCATTCGACTACTCCAAGGTCGACATCCAACTGAGTCATTTCTCGCTGGAAAATTCCTTTCCCTTTCAGCTTTCGGCCAATCTCCCAGGCAGCGGCTCGCTCCATCTCAGCGGCGTTGCCGGGCCGCTTTCAAAAACAAACGCCGCCGAGACGCCCTTCAAAGCCACCTTGCACATCAAGCATCTTGATCCGGTTGCCGCCGGCCTTGTCGCCCCGGATAAGGGCATCTCGATGGTCGCCGACATCGACTCGAACCTCGCGTCGAACGGCTCGTTCCTCACCAGCCAGGGCAAGATCCAGGCGGCGCACCTGCAATTGGCGCGCACCGGATCTCCCGCCCCCAAGCCGGTCAACATCGACTACGCCGTTTCCAACAATCTGGCCGCGCGCACCGGCCAGCTCTCCAACCTTGCCATCCACACCGGTTCGGTAGCGGTGCATGTAACCGGAGGCTTTCAGTTCACCAACCAGGCCGTTCTGCTCAACCTGCACCTGAGCGCGCCCAATCTGCCCATTGACCAACTGGAGGCATTGCTGCCCGCCTTCGGAGTCCAGTTGCCCAGCGGCTCAGCATTGCGCGGCGGAACCCTCACCGCCAACCTCGCCATTACCGGCCCGGCCACCGCCACCACCATCAACGGCCCGGTGCAAATTGCCAATACCCGCCTGGCCGGATTCGACCTTGGCTCCAGAATCCAGGGGCTCAATCCCATGGGCGGAACAAGCGGCGGCACCTCCATCCAGTCGCTGCGCACCAACGTGAATTCCACCCCCCAGGTGACCGAGTTCAGCAATATTTACGGATTCGTCCCCGCCATCGGAACCGCGACCGGCAGCGGCAGTGTCACCCCCGCCGGCGCTCTCAACTTCAATCTGGTGGCCAAGCTCAACGGTTCCACCGGCGTCGGCGGAATGGCCACCCAGGCCTCCAAAACCTTTGGGGGCCTGTTTGGCAAAGTCCTCCGCTACACGGTGAACAAGGGCATTCCCATGACCATTACCGGAACGGCGGCCAATCCCTCGATTCGCGCCAACGTAGGCGCCATGTTGCGGTGATTCTTTTCAGTCGATTACACCTGCCCCAATGGCCTGCGTCAGAAGAAGATTGCCAGAGCTGGCCCGTGCGAATCCGGCCTGCCGCACCCGTTGCGCCTCATGGTGTTGCCGGGTTGACGGCCTCCCGCCTGCTTTGGAACACTCAACCCTATGGGATACAGCGGGAAGCTTGAGTACGCCGGCAAGCGCAAGATACGCGCACGCAACAAGAAGATCTACCGGCTGGCGCATTGGCCCATCTGGATCTGGGTATTCTTTCTGGCGCCCGGACCGTGGACCTTTAACGTCTTTGACCATGGTTTTCAGTGGGAAAATTGGGCATGGCTGGCCGCTGTCCTTGTGGGGACGGGAATTGCCGGAATCCGCGGAAAGATGCCCGGCGTTGAGCCGCGTCCGTACATCCTGCGCTTCGACGAGGACAAGCCCAATCCGCTCTATCGGCGCGTCTGTTACACCTTTGCCTGGAACGCGGTACTCAACTTCGCCCTGCTCAACATAGCGGGTCTGCTGGCGGCGGTTGTCACCGGCGTCTGGTATTTGAAGCAGATCTACGCCTATGCCTACTCGCCCTTGTGCGCTTTGATTTTACTGCTCGGACTGCTCGGCAAACTGCCGCGCGTGGGGTCTTCAACCAAGGGCGAAGGCACGGAGCGCCGCTACTTCTACGGCTCAGTCTGGGCCGTCACGGTGGCGCAAACCATCCTCCTGGTCCTCTGGAAGGTCGTGCCCGAAACCCGCACGGGAAGCTTCATCAAGCTGAGCGTCTTCGTCATCGCACTGGCGATCATGGGCACCGCCGCCAGCCGCGGCGTGCTGCCTCGCACCCGGCCCATCGTCCCCGGCGAGTGGGCGGTTTCCGACTGACGGAGACGGCCCATGTACCTGCGCTAGAATTCTGCGCGTGAAAGAATTCAGAACGGCGAAGCAGGCCAAAGATTACTTGGCCGGCAGAATTGCTGCCGAAGCCAGCCGAGAAAATGTGCCGTTTTCAGAAGTTGAGCGTAAGATGCTCTATTTTTCTGAAACTGACTGGACGCTGCCGGACATGGCTGAGGTAAGCGCGGCGTTTGATCGAGACTACGATCAAAACGAGTACGAGCACAAGATCGCCGTGCTGATTCGAAACATTTCGGCTGACAATCAAGGCCACAATCCCGAGGAAGAGGAAGCATGGGATAATGCCGTCCTGAAGCTTACTGAAGGCGATCATTATCTTTCCGTCCTGACCGCCTTGAACGCTGGGGCGTATCCGACCCGATCCGGTTTTATCCCTACATTAGATCGACCTGCCGTTCGTCCGCCTCATGATCGGCTCAAGCTCTGGCTGACGGCTTTTGGCATTGTGTTTGGCACCTTCGCTGTTGTTGTCTTGGGCAATTGGCTGTTTGGCCCCAAATTCTCGGGTGCAATGGGTTGGCTCTTCGCTGACCGCAACCGGTTTGACCTCCTCGTTTTACTGGTTGTGTTCATTGGGCTTGCTGGACAAGTGCTCAGGCCCAATCTAAAAGGCATCCTTAGCGCGCTGCTCAATCGGAGATAAGTCGGCCCCTGCATCACGAAGCCGTGACTCCAATCACACCTCTCTTACCCGAATAACGCGGTATAACAGAATTGCCATGTGCCTTGCTATTCCGGGTAGGGTCGAGGAGATCACCCTCGACGGCGATATCCGCATGGGCCGCGTCAACTTCGGCGGCGTGGTCAAGCGCGTCTGCCTCGACTACGTGCCCGAGGTCGAGGTCGGCGACTACACCATCGTCCATGTAGGCTTCGCCATCTCTAAAATCGACGAGCAAACCGCCCAACAAACCCTGGCCGACTTTCGTGCCATGGGCCTGCTCGACGCCGAGCTGGCCGGCGAAGAAAAGGCATTCGCGCGCGCGGCCCAGTCGCCGCCGTCGTCCTGCCCTGACGGAAGCTGCACCAACCCATGAAGTACCTCACCGAGTTTCGCAACGGGGAGATCGCGCAGCGCATGGCGCAGGAAATTCACGCGCGCGCCACGCGGCCGTGGAAGATCATGGAAGTCTGCGGCGGCCAAACCCACTCCATCATCAGGAACGGAATCGACCAGATGCTTCCGGCCGGCGTGCAGATGATTCACGGCCCCGGCTGTCCGGTCTGCGTCACGCCGCTCAAACTCATCGACCAAGCCCTGGCCATCGCCGCGCAGCCCGGCGTCATCTTCTGCTCCTTTGGCGACATGCTCCGCGTCCCCGGCAGCCAGGGCGATCTCTTCCAGGTCAAAGGCCGCGGCGGCGACGTCCGCGTCGTCTACTCGCCGCTCGATGCCGTCGATCTGGCTGCGAAAAATCCTGAAAAGCAGGTGGTCTTCTTCGGCGTGGGCTTTGAAACCACAGCCCCGGCCAACGCCATGAGCGTGAACCTGGCCAGGCGCCGCGGCCTCAAGAACTTTTCGCTGCTCGTCTCCCATGTCCTCGTGCCGCCAGCCATCGAGGCCATCCTGCAGGCGCCCGGCAACCAGGTGCAGGCCTTCCTGCTCGCTGGCCACGTCTGCAGCGTCATGGGCTATTGGCAATATCCGCCGCTGGCGGAAAAATACGCCGTCCCCATGGTCGTCACCGGCTTTGAGCCGCTCGATCTGCTCGACGGCATTCGCCGCGCCGTGGTGCAACTGGAAGCCGGCCGCCACGAGGTCGAAAACGCCTATTCGCGTGTGGTCACGCACCACGGCAACCGCGCCGCGCAGCAGTTGCTGGCGCAAGTTTTTGAAGTGACGGACCGCGCCTGGCGCGGCATCGGCGTCATTCCTCAAAGCGGCTGGCGCTTGAATGCGGCCTATCGCGACTTTGATGCCGAACAGCGTTTCCAGATCGCCGGCATCCACGCCCACGAGTCGCCTCTGTGCCGTTCCGGCGACGTGTTGCGTGGCGCCATCAGGCCCTCCGAATGCGCGGCCTTCGGCAAGCAGTGCACGCCGCGGCATCCACTCGGCGCAACCATGGTTTCCGGCGAAGGCGCCTGCGCCGCATACTACAACTACGGCCGGTTCATATCGGCGGAGGAGCTGGCGAAAACATCTGTTAGCTCTTAGCCTCAGCTCCCACCTGGCGGCAACAACCTGAAAGCTGTATCTAAAGGATCGACCATGCCAGAAGCGTTCGTGCCTGATTTTTCCAACTGGAGCTGCCCGCTCCCGCTCGCCGATTACCCCACCATCGTCATGGGCCACGGCGGCGGCGGCAAGCTGGGCAATGAGCTGGTGGAGCATCTTTTCCTGCCCGCCTTCCGCAATTCCGCGCTGGAAGACCTGGGCGACGCGGCCATCCTCGACCTGGCTGGCGCGCGCCTTGCCCTTACCACCGATTCCTTTGTCGTCCAGCCGCTCTTTTTCCCCGGCGGTTCCATCGGTGAGCTGGCCGTCAACGGCACCGTGAACGATCTGGCCGTCACCGGCGCCACGCCGCATGCGCTCACCGCCGGCTTCATCCTCGAAGAAGGCTTTCCGCTTGCCCAACTGGCCGCAATTGTCGATGCCATGGGCAAGGCCGCGGCCGCCGCCGGCGTCCAGATCGTCACCGGCGACACCAAGGTGGTCGAGCGTGGCCACGGCGACGGCTGCTATATCAACACCGCCGGCGTCGGCCTCATTCGCCCCGGCATTCACGCCGGCCCGCACCAGGCGCGCATCGGCGATGCGGTCATCGTCTCCGGCGCCATCGGCGATCACGGCATGGCCATCATGAGCGTGCGCGAGGGCCTGGAGTTCGAGAGCCCCATCCGCTCCGACTGCGCCGCCCTGAATGGAATGATTGCCGCCGTGCTCGACGCAGCCGGCAGCGCCGTTCACGCCATGCGCGATCCCACCCGCGGCGGCCTGGCCTCCACGCTCAACGAGATTGCGCGAGCTTCCGGCGTCGGCATCGTCATCGATGAGCCCGCCCTGCCGGTGCGCATGGAAGTGCAGTCGGCCTGCGAGTTGCTGGGCCTCGATCCGGTCTATGTGGCCAACGAGGGCAAAGCCGTTTTCATTGTCGCGCCCGAAGCGGCCGAAGTTGTGCTCGCCGAGTTGCACGCCCAGCCCCTGGGCCGCGAGGCGGCGCGCATCGGCCATGTTGTCGCAGAGCACAAGCAAATGCTCGTAGCCCGCACCGCCATGGGAGCCACCCGCATCATTCCCACGCAGATCGGCGAACAACTGCCAAGAATCTGTTAGCAGGTCTTCCGCACAGATGTTCGCCAGGTCAGGATGAGAGCCCGATTGGCTATTTGGCTAAAAATCAACGCTGCAAACTCGCCGGCTCGCCGGCCCGCTGACTCGCGGCTCCGCTGCGCCGCAGCGCCATCTCCACCACCCGCATCATCTCGGCCTCGGGCGCCGGCTTGCCGGTCCATATCTCGAACTGCCGTGCTCCCTGCTGCACGAACATCTCAAGACCGCCAATCACCGGAATGCCGCGCGAGCGCGCCAGCTTGATCAGCGGTGTTTCCAGCGGGTTATAAACCATGTCGAAAACCAGCCCCGCGTTCAGGCCGCTTTCCTTGATGGGCAGCGCCTGTTTCACTCCGGCCATGCCGCAGGGGGTGGTGTTGATGAGCGCGTCAAAACGCGTTTTCACCAGGACCTCCTCCTTGAGCGATTTGGCTTTGGCCTTGCGGGCCAGGGCCACGGCCGTTTCATGGGTGCGGTTCACAATAAAGACCTCGGCGCCGTGTTCCACCAGGCCGAAGACGGCCGCCCGCGCCGCGCCGCCCGCGCCCAGCACCACAATCCGCGCGCCCTCGATCTTCATTCGCTTTTGCAGCGGTCTGATCACGCCGGCCACGTCGGTATTGAAGCCGTAAAGCTTGCCGTCAGCTCCCGTGCGCAGCGTGTTGCACGCGCCAATACGCGCCGTAAGCTGGTCCATGTTGGCCAGATGCGGCAGCACCTCCTGCTTCAGCGGCATGGTCACGGCCACGCCGGCCAGCGGCAGCTCACGCACCAGCCTCAGCAGGTCGTCCAGCATCCGCACCCGCAGCGGCAGCATGACGGCATTCACAATCTCCCGCCGGAAGGCCGTATTGTGCATCAGCGGCGAAAGCGAGTGGGCAATGGGGTTGCCGGCCACGCCAAAGATGCGCGTCGCCTGGTCAATCTGCTCCAGGCGGTACATGTCCAGCATCGCTCGCGCCGATACCTGCCCCGGCGCGGTCGCTCCTTCCTCCGATCCCTCGCCTACAGACGCAAATGTAAAGGCGGCGCCGGCGCGCGGTCCCAGCACGCGGCTCACCAAGCCCTCCTCGCCCATCGCGATGCCCACCACCTGAGCGTTCAGCGAGCGTGTCTCAATCAGGTTCAGAACCGCCAGATTGTCAGCCAGCGTCCGCGCCGTGGAAGCAACTTTCACGAATTCGGGCTGAAAGGCTTCGACGCGGTCGGCGGCCTGCTCCAGCCCCTTGGTGCGCGCAAAGTCGTGAAAGCTCACCAGCAGCGCCGTTCCCGCGGCCTTCAGGCTGGCGCGAAATCTGGCCAATTGCGCGGGCTTGGCCTCTTCAGCCGATTCCACCTCCAGATCTACAATGTGGCAGCCGCACTCCGCCGCCTTCAGCAGCAGTTCCAACTCCGCCGTCAGCGAGCCGGTAAACTTTCCGCCGTGCTCCTTGCGCCGGCAGGTGCCGATGGCCGTTACATCGCGGTGTTTGGCCAGAAACTCCTTAAGCTGAGGCAGCGCCGCGGCGGGTTTTGGGAGCCAGTCCAGCCGGATTTCGAGGAATCTGCAGTCGGCCAGTGCCGCCTCGGCGCGCTGGAACAGCTCAGCCGGGGTGGGTCCCTGAAGGGAAATACACAATTTGCCTACCCGGAGCCGCAGTCCGGTTGGTGCTGGGGCCGGATCTGGGGCCAAAATTCCCGTGCTGTGGTCGGCTGGCTGCATAACCCTCAATTGACGCATCTTAAGCGCGTTTGGTCCAGGATGCAAGGGTGCCGCTGTTGGGCACGCATCCGTGAGCCAATGCTCTTTCAGTCTCTCGGGGCGCGCAGACCACTGCCCCGAGGCGAATATAACACGAATATCCAGGAAAAATTTGCGCCTTGAAACCGCTCTCTCCCAATTCCAGCCGCCGCTCCGGGCCGCGAATCTCCCCGATCTGCCTGCTTCACCCGGTCCAGACGCCAATTGATAGAGTGATTCCCTTTGATAAACACCTGTCCCGCGCGGCGGAAAAATGCACTACTCTTGCCTGTAATGCGCACCAAAAGATTCTTTGCCAGGTCCAGGCACGCGGTTCGGGAAGCGCTTGCCCACGACGTGATCAACACCGCCAAGGCGGCGGCGTACTCGGCGATGCTCATGCTGTTTCCGGCGCTGCTTGTGGCCACCACGCTGCTGTCGCAGGCGCAGGAAGGCAATACCCTTATGGGCGAGCTGCGCATCATGTTCGAGCAGTTCCTGCCCGCCGACACCATGGACCTGCTGCAATCGGCGGTGCTTACCCACCAGATCCACTCCGTGCGGGTCATCCTCTCGGCCACGGCATTGAGCGTCTACGCCAGCCTGGGCATGATGCTTTCGCTCATGGAGGGTTTCCGCCGCGCCTACCACATTCCGTCCGAGGATTGGAGTTTCTGGGGCAAGCGGTTGCGCGCGCTGCTCCTGGTGCCCATCATCATGATCCCGCTGTCGGTGGCTACTCTGGTGATCGTCTTCGGCCACCAGATCGAGCTGTGGATGATCGCAATCGCCGGCCACGACCTGCGCCGTATTGTGCTCTTCTTCTGGCGCATGGTCCGCTGGTCCATTGCCCTGGCCACCAGTATGGCGGTGCTCACCGTCCTCTATCACTTCGGCACCCGGCGCATGGAGAAATGGGTGCGGGTAATCCCCGGCGCCATCGCCAGCACGCTCATCTGGTTCCCCGTTACGCTGGCCTTTGGCTGGTACGTCACCCGCGATGAAAATTACTCCCGCTTCTACGGCTCATTCGCCGCCGGAATCGCTACCCTAGTCTGGCTCTTCATTACCTCGTTCAGCGTGCTGCTGGGCGCAGAGCTGAATGGCGCAATCTACCGCGACCGGCAACCGCCCAACACCCCGCAGGATTTACCCGGAGCCTAACTCTTTCGTCTGTGATGATTCTCACCGACCATTGCACCCTGCCGCGTGCATCATGGTTTAGGGGTATTGCATTTCTGCGGTACATTAGAAAGAGATTGTCTGTACATCACTGTGCATCTTCCCCATGCAACACACACATCTCCCACCTTACTGAATCGCTTTTGGAGCCATCACGAATGCTTTTTGCAGAATCGAGCCAGATTGAATCTCCGTCCCAGCGCCGCGCAAAAATTGTGGCTACGCTCGGCCCGGCATCGAATACCGAAACCGTCCTCCGGGACATGATTCGCGCCGGCGTCGATGTGATCCGGCTCAATTTTTCGCACGGCTCCCATGAGGGCAAACTGGGCGTGATCGAGAAAGTGCGCAAGCTCAGCCGCGAAGAGCGCAAGCCCCTGTGCATCCTTGGCGACCTGCAGGGGCCCAAGATCCGCACCTCGATCCTGAAGGATCACCAGCCCGTTCTGCTCAAGGCGGGACATCGGCTCACCATCACGCCGCGCGAGGTGCTGGGCAACGCATCCTTGGTGGGAACCACCTTTAAGACACTGGCTGAAAACGTCGAGCAGGGATCGCGCATTCTGCTCTCCGACGGCCTCATCGAACTGCGCGTGCACGAGGTGAGCGGCGAAGATGTCGTCTGCGAGATCGTCAACGGCGGCATGCTGGGCGAGCACAAGGGCATCAACCTGCCCGGCGTGCTGGTGCGCACGCCCTCGCTGACGGAAAAAGACGCCCTTGACCTGGAATTCGCCCTCAAGAACGGCGTGGACGCGATCGCTGTCTCCTTTGTGCGCACCGCCGAAGACATCAAGCTGGTGCGCAATCGCGTCGCCGCCCTCGGCAGCGAGACCTGGATCATCGCCAAGCTGGAAAAGCCCCAGGCCATCGAGCATCTTGACAGCATTCTGCAGACGGCCGACGGCATCATGGTGGCCCGCGGCGACCTCGGCGTCGAAGTGCCGCCGGAAACTGTGCCGGCCATCCAGAAGCACATGATCCGCCGCGCCGCCGAGTACCGCAAGCCCGTCATCACCGCCACCCATATGCTGGAGTCGATGATCGAGAACCCCCGCCCCACCCGCGCCGAGGTCTCCGATGTCGCCAACGCCGTCTATGACGGCACCGATGCCGTAATGCTGTCCGGCGAGTCGGCGGTCGGCAAGTACCCCGTCGAAGCCATCGCCATGATGGCGCGCATTATCGCCGAAGCCGAGCGGCACATGAAAACCGCCGGCGATACCGTGCATCGCCCGCCGCACAGCCACCTTTCCATTGCCGAGACCATCTGCGAGGCCACCGCGCACGCGGCCGACGACCTGGACCTGCGCGGCATCGCGCTCTTTACCGAATCGGGCACGACCGCCCGCCAGCTCTCCAAATTTCATCCCTCCACGCCCATCTTCGCGCTCAGCCCAATTGAGAAGACCATCAACCGCCTCAACCTCTTGTGGGGTACCACGCCCATCCGCTGCAACAAGCTCTACAACACGGAAGCCATGGTGGAAACAGCGGAAAATCTGCTTGAGCAGAATGGCTACGTGCGGCCCAAAGAGGTGATTGCGATCGTGGCTGGCACGCGCACCAAGTCCGGCTCCACCAACTTCCTCCGCCTGCACGCGCTCGGCGAACGCAATCACTCCGCGATGATCCCTCCCGCTCCCATCGAGGAGGAAGAGCCGGCCACTCCCGAAAGTGAGCCGGAGCCGGAGCCGGCCCCCGTGCCGAAGCGCGCCCCGGCGAAGAGCAGAAAGACCGCGGCCAGGCGCAAGTAACCTTCCCTTGTGCGTTGCCTCGCGATGAGATGGAAAAAGGGCCGGCATCCAAACAGATGCCGGCCCTTTTTGCCACTCGCTCAGTGAATGTTCAGAATACGCAGGGCTGCCTTGCGAAACAACAGCGTGCTCCGCGACGGCGCCGACCGCTCCGGCCCCGCCGAGGAAAAGGCCGCCGTCAGCGCGCGTATCGGCAGCGGCGGTTTGGCCTGCCCCGGCTCCGGTGCCGGGAACAACTGCACCAGCGCCTTGCCCGGATTATCCCGAATCTGGTCCAGCAGCGCGATGCGATGCACGCAAAAGATGGTGCAATAGGGCGCGCATGACTTCGGCGCCTTCGCTTCGCGGTCGATGTCGGCCTGCGTATAATCGGCCAGCGGAATCGCCGGATAGCCGCGCTGCGCCATGCAGTAGTGCACCAGCCCGTCTTCGCATATGTAAAGATGCCGGCCCCCGGCCGGGCAGTGCCAGTCGTTGGGCTGGCCGCGCAGCAGGTTCGCGCGCCACGGATTGTGCCGCGCAAACGAGAACAGCGGCTTCGACATGCCCTCGATATCTTCCAGCGTCTTCTTCGATTTCTCGTCAATCGCCTGAATGTGTCCCGTGGGATCGTGAACGATGCCCGCGCTGCTGCCCAGGCCCAGCTCCCTGGCCCTCTTCTGGATCGTCAGCGCGTCTTCCGGTCTTGTCGTTCCCGCGCCCACCACCGAGTGGATGTGTACTGGAAACTCCGCATACTGCGCCAGCCAGCGCAGCTTCTGGTCCAGCACCTTCAGGCTCTTCTTTGAAACATCGTCCGGCTGCACGTTGTCGATGCTGATCTGCATGCGGTCCAGTCCGGCGCGGTTCAACCGCTCGATGCGCTCCACCGTCAGCAGATAGCCGTTGGTAATCATCAGCACGATGATGCCGTGGCTGCGGATGCGCGCGATGATGTCCTCAAGCTGAGGGTGCAGCAGCGTCTCGCCGCCGGTCAGCGTAATGGCCGTTGTGCCAAGCGCCGCCAGCCGGTCCACCCGGCGGTTCATCTCTTCGATGGGAACCGGTTTGGAGAAATTGTCAAACTCGCTGCAATAGGTGCACGCCAGATTACACCGCCGGGTCACCACCATATGCGCGAAGACGGGGTGATGCGGCGATTTAAGCGCCAATGCGACCATGCGAATTTCTCGGTAAACACGCTTGTACCGTCTCACCGCACGGCGCAATGCAATATTTGACATAGGTACCGCCTCGCTGGGGAAGATGGAAGCCCTCACGAACTCTGCGCTCCGTGAGGCTGGAGCGCAATTTGTTGCAACAACAGTATAAATGGGAAGCGTAAAGTAGGGCCGGCGTTGCCCGGCTCCGCCCAGGGCAATCGCATGAAGGCTATTTGTTCACTTCAGTGCTTCCGATTTGCTCGCGCCTTAGGCGCAATGTTCGTTCACTCAGCGTTCCAGCACGGGGAAAGCGCTTACGACGCCCGGGCCTGTTCCGCCGTCCTTGCACAAAGCTCTTCGAGAGCATCGCAGGCGGTCTTCACCCCGTTTTCACGCTCCAGCCGCTGCCTGGCGAACTGCGCCCCTTCTGCGTACCGCTTGTTCTCCAGCATCTCCTTCACCTTGCGCGCCACGTGAGCCGGCGTATAGTCGTTGCGTTGAATGCTGCGCGCCACGCCCAGCCGCTTCATCCGCCGCGCGTTGTCCGGCTGGTCATGCGAGTAGGGCATGATGAGCATCGGTTTGCCCGCCCGCAGGCACTGCGCCACCGTTCCCACGCCGCCCTGGTGCACCACCATCGAGGCGCGCGGAAACAGCGCCGTGTAGGGCGCATATTGCGCCACGCAAATCGAGTCCGGCAGTGGCTGCTTTGGCCGGTTGCGCGGGTCGTCGCCGATCAGCAATACCGCCCGCGTCCCGGCGCGCATGGCCGCGCGCGCGGATACCTCGTAAAAGTCTCCCGCCGCCAGCACCGCAGCCGATCCCAGCGTGAACACCACGGGCGCCTCGCCCGCAGCCAGAAAGGCCTCAAGCTCCGCTGGCAGCGCCGCGTTGCCCGCATCCGCGTCGTAATAGCAGAAGCCCGTTATCAGCGTGTTCCCCGGCCAATCCCTCTGCTCCACTCCCAGCGTGCGCGAAAACAGCGCCAGCACCAGGTGCGGCGAGTGCTTGGCGTCGAAGATCGGATTCGCCCCCCTGGGTAAACCCAGCTCCCGGCGCAGTTTGTAGATGGGCTCCGGCCAATGCCGGGTGACGAAGCGCGCCACGCGGCGGATGGCGTGGCCCATCCCCGGCACCGCACGGTCCGCGTATGCCAGCTGCGGATACGGAGGCAGCACAGGCGGATCGAAGGCCGATATGAATGAGAACGGCGCCAGCACGTAGCTGGCCCATGGGATGCCGGTTACCTCCGCCACCATCGGTCCGGCATAATTCAATTCGCCCAGCAGCATCAGGTCAGCGCGCCGGGGCTTGGTCGCCGCCTCCAGCAGATCCTCGTAAGTCTGGTGCAGCGCCGGAAACAGCACCTCGCGCAGCCCGGTTTCCGTGCCCTTTTTCACGTCATAAACCATGGCCACCAGGCGCGTGTCACTCGGGTCAATGTCCGGACGCAGCGCGTAGAACTCCAGCCCCAGCGGCTCGATCTTGGCCCTGTAAACCGCGGGCAGCGCCATCACCGGCGTGTGGCCGCGCCGTTTCAATTCCAATGCAACGGCGATCAACGGATTGACATCGCCGAGGGTGCCTATATTCGACAAAATTATGCGCAAGCGCAGATTCCCCGTTGCGGTAAGTACCCACAATAATTAGGTTAATGCATTGAGATGAACGCGGCAGTCTGCGGCGCACGCCGATGCCCGGAATCGTGCCATCCCTCGCCGGATCCAAAATCATCCGGTCAGAGCCCTGGCATCAGGTGCGCGGCGATCGGTCGCAGGTTTCGCGTCAGCAGGTTCCACCTCCTGCACTCCCCGCTCAAGTCCACCCCCATGCTGGATTCGTCCCCTCCATCAGTGCAATCTTCTTTTCGTGCCGCCAAGCTTCGCGGCCAATGGCGCCGCGGATACCTGAAAGGTCTCGAACCCAACCAGGCGGTCGCATCTGTAGCGCCCGGTAAAGCTGTCAACTACTCCTGCTCACAACCAATTCAGAATCAATAACATACATTTGCATGGTATTTCCCGGCCCGGTCTAGAATGGTCACAAATGGACGAATATCCGCTTCAGACGGCCGCCGGAGAGGAAACACCATGCCGAAACACAGAAATCTCGTCCTGATCGCCAGAGCCTCAAAGCCTTTCCCGCCCGCAGCCAGACCACATACCCTCCCCCCTCAAAATATTTTTCTTTTCCACAGATTTTTTTGCAGGCTATTTTTTCCCGGAGCAAAACGGCGCTTTACCGTCGTATTGGTCCCATAAGATGGTACGAAGATGGCAGATGCCAAGACGATATGACTGCATCGAACGGAAGACGGCTCATTGGCAACGCGATTCGCGAAAGTGGCGCGCTTGATCCGGCCGGGCGGCCACTCAGCCGGGCAACTTGAGGTCTGGGCAGGCGCGCTTTCCGATCGGGTGCGCGGTGCGGAAAAGAGTCAGGCTCGTAATCGTTGTGTCGGAAGAGGACGCCGGTCTGGCGGGCTTTGCGCCTTTGAGCCGGGTGGGCATATCGATCATTAAAGATCGGCTGAAGATTGCGCCAGGCGCGGTGCAGGCGGAGCGCGGGTAAGGGAATTGACTTGCATGGAATTGCTCCGCCGGGAGCTTTTCTTCAATCGGGCTTTTGTGTCATGCTTGCTGCCATGGGAAACAAGGATAAAGGCCGCAAAGAAGCGAAGAAGGCACCGAAACCAAAACCCAAGCCCGAACCCGGGCGCCGGCAGGAAGTGTTTGCTCCGCCGCCGCCAAAGTAGTCTGGCAAGCCCGCTTGAAAGTCGTGCGGGCGGTCAGGGGGTCAGGAGTTCGGAACTTCAGGAAGCTGGAACGCGAAGCGGGGCCGGGCAAGGTTGCCGTGTGCGCGGCGATGTGCGCGGGAGCAGGATTTTTCTTGCTGCCGCCAGCGTTACGCCGCATGCTCGTCGGCTCAGGCTCTGGCGGATCCGGTTTGCGTGACGGCATAGCAAAAGGCCTTCCCTCTGCGGGAAGGCCTTGGTTGTTTCCAGTGGCTCAATGAAGTGCCGCTTACGCCACTACCTCGATGCCCATCGAGCGGGCCGTGCCTTTGATGGTCTTGACGGCCGCATCGACCGAGGCGGCGTTCAGGTCAGGCATCTTCTCTGTGGCGATCTCGCGCACCTGCTTTTCCGTCACGGTGCCCTTCTTGTCCTTGTTGGGCGTTCCCGAACCCTTATCGATGCCAGCGGCCTTCTTGAGCAGCACCGCGGCCGGGGGCGTCTTGGTGACAAAGCTGAAAGTGCGGTCGGCGTAAACGGTGATGACGACCGGGATGATGAGACCGGCCATCTCCTTGTTCTGCGTACGCGCATTGAACTGCTTGCAGAACTCCATGATATTGACCTGCGCCTGGCCCAGTGCGGGGCCGACAGGCGGCGCGGGCGTGGCTTTGCCGGCCTCGATCTGTAGCTTTACGTAGCCGTTGATTTTCTTTGGCGCCATGTTCTGTTCCTTCGGATCTAGCTTCTAGCTCCTAGCCGCTAGTTACTAGCTTGTCTGTTCGTGTTCCGGATTTTGAGGTTGCAGCCTTCTGCCTTGCTCCAACCGGCACCTGCTAGAACGGCCAGCCGGCTAGAAGCGGGGAGCTGGAAGCTGAAAGCTGTTTTTACTCAATCTTTTCGACTTTGCCGAACTCGAGCTCGACGGGCGTGGAGCGGCCGAAGATGGTGACCATGACCTTCAGCGTCTCGCGGTCTTCGTTGATCTCGTCCACCACGCCGTTGAAGTTGGCGAATGGCCCGTCGGTGATGCGCACGGACTCGCTCTTTTCGAACTTGATCTTGAGTCGCGGCTTGTCCTTCGACGTTTCGCTGCGGAAGAGGATGGAGCTGACTTCCTCTTCGGAGAGCGCCACGGGCTTGTCGCCGGTGCCCAGGAATCCGGTCACCTTGGGCGTGTCCTTCAGCACATGCCAGAGCTGGTTGTCCAGATCCATCTCGACCAGCACGTAGCCGGGCAGGAAGATTCGCTCCACGGTGCGCTTTTTGCCGTTGATGATCTCCGTCACCGGCTCGGTGGGAATCATGATCCGGCCCACCCTGTCGCCCAGGCCAAAGGCCTGCACACGGCTCTCGATGGACTCCTTGACCTTGCGCTCGAAGCCCGAGTAGGCATGGAGGATGTACCAGCGGAAGCGTTCGTTGCGCGCCGGTTCGCTCTCCTGCTGCTCGACGGGTTGTTCAAAATCTTCAGTCATTCTAGTTTCGTCTCCGGGGCCCCATATCTATTGCGTCCCCCCCAGCCTCTGCAGCAGGTGGTCTATGCCAAAGCTGAAAATTGTGTCCACGATAAAGAAAAACAGGCCGAAGAGGAAGACGGAGACAAGCACGACCCATGTAGTCACCTCGACTTCCTTGCGCGAGGGCGCAACCACTTTGCGCATCTCTGCTCGCACGTCGCTCAGAAAGCGGGTGAAATCGTGCCAGACGCCAGCAACTTTATCGAACATATTCGGTTTCGAATTCGCTCCCTGCCGCCTGGCGGGAGCCTGCCTTTCCTCGCCGTTCACGAGCGTTGCCTTTGATGCCATACTACTTCCGTTTCTCTGCGCCGCGCCTTCCGCTGCACATATTTTGCTCTCAATCTGGCAGGGGCGGAGGGATTCGAACCCCCAAGTCCGGTTTTGGAGACCGGCAGTTTAACCGTTGAGCTTACGCCCCTAAATGCAGCTCACAGTTCACGGTTCACAGCTCATTCTTCCGGCTGTGCACTGCGAACTATGAACTGTTCTTACTTCGACTCCTTGTGCGGCGTGTGCTTGCGGCAGCGGTTACAGAACTTCTTGAACTCCAGACGGCCCGTGGTCGTCTTCTTGTTCTTGGTGGTCGAGTAATTCCGCTCCTTGCACTCGGTGCACTGCAATGTCACAATTTCGCGCATCTTGAATCCCTTCAGTCAACAACGGATAGTTCCTGGTTCTCAGTTCGCAGTCCTCAGTTTCCCAGGCGCCCGATCAAGCCGCAGCGTCATCTGAGAACTGCGAACTTTGAACTCCGAACCGCTCTACTTCACAATCTCCGAGATGGTTCCCGCGCCCACCGTCCGCCCGCCTTCGCGGATGGCAAAACGCAGCCCCTTCTCCAACGCCACCGGCGTGATCAGCTCCACCGTCAGCGACACATTATCGCCCGGCATCACCATCTCCACGCCCTCCGGCAACTGCGCCACTCCCGTCACGTCCGTCGTCCGGAAGTAAAACTGCGGCCGGTACCCCTTGAAAAACGGCGTGTGACGGCCTCCCTCTTCCTTCGACAGCACATACACCTCGCCCTTGAACTCCGTGTGCGGCGTGATCGACCCTGGCTTGGCCATCACCATCCCTCGCTCCACGTCCTCCTTCGGAATGCCGCGCAACAGAAGACCCGCATTGTCGCCTGCCAGACCCTCGTCCAACTGCTTCTTGAACATCTCCACGCCCGTGCACACCGTCTTGCGCGTCTCCCGGAATCCAACGATCTCCAGATCCTCGCCCACCTTCACCTTGCCCCGCTCGATACGCCCCGTCACCACCGTGCCGCGACCCGAAATCGAGAAAATGTCTTCTATCGGCATCAGGAACGGCTGATCCACCGGACGGTCCGGCTGCGGCACGTACTTGTCCACCGCCTCCATCAGCTCGTCGATCTTGGCCTCCCACTGCGCCTCTCCGTTCAGCGCTCCCAGCGCCGAGCCACGCACGACCGGCACGTCGTCGCCCGGAAACTGGTACTTGGTCAGCAGTTCCCGAACTTCCATCTCCACCAGATCGATCAGCTCCGCGTCCTCGACCGCATCGCACTTGTTCAGAAACACCACAATGTACGGCACGCCCACCTGCCGCGCCAGCAGCACGTGCTCCTTGGTCTGCGGCATCGGCCCATCAGTCGCCGCCACCACCAGAATCGCCCCGTCCATCTGCGCCGCACCCGTGATCATGTTCTTGATGTAATCGGCGTGACCCGGGCAGTCCACGTGCGCATAGTGACGGTTCGCCGTCTCGTACTCCACGTGCGCCGTCGCAATCGTAATGCCCCGCTCCCGCTCCTCCGGTGCATTATCAATCGAATCAAACGACCGGAACTTGATATTCGGGTTGTGCTTCGACAATACCTTCGTGATCGCCGCCGTCAAAGTCGTCTTCCCGTGATCAATATGCCCAATCGTTCCCACGTTTACGTGCGGCTTGCTGCGATCAAACTTTTCCTTCGCCATA
>JAJZME010000071.1 GCA_021803035.1 Acidobacteriota bacterium
TTGGGAAAGGGCGAGAGGGTTCAAATCCCTCCGCCCCGACCATGGAAGATAAAAGACTTACATTCGATTTCATCTTTCACGGGCGCAGGATCGATCCCGTGCGCGCCGAGGTAGAAGGCGGTGGCTTCGATCGAACGGGGTTTCCCCGCGATCTGCGTCATGGTGTGTCGTTCGGTAGACATGGCATTTCTCCTTGTATGAAAAGGGAGCTGCCGATGGACAACTCCCTGGTGGTTACTTCGCTTCAAGCACCTTGCGCGCCTCTTGCAGCTTTTCGAGTTCGCGCTTCTCGTGGGCAAGGCCTCGCGCATTTCGGCCACGCGTTCTTCCTGCTTCACGATCTGCTCGAGGAATATTTCGACGGGCGTTTTCTTCACCCACGGCTTGCGGCCCGAGGGTTCCGGTGCTGGTGCTGATTTCTGCGGGGCCATAGCGCCTCCTTGTGCGGTATGGGTTTCCGCCGACATCCAGGCGGTCGTCGCTGCCGACTACATCCGCAACCTTCGGGAGGAGACCAAGAAAGGCCTGTACGGAAGGCTGAAACAGGGCTTCTATCCCCTACGAGCCCCCATCGGCTATAGAGACAACGGCGCCGCGAAGCCGAAAACCATCGACCCCGCGAAAGGACCGCTTGTGCGGAAAGCATTCCATCTCTATACCACCGGCCAGTGGAGCATCCCGACGCTCGTCGAAGAGATGTATCGGAGGGGACTCAGGAACCATGCGGGCGGCAAGGTCACCCGAAACGGGATGCACAGCCAACCGCAAATCCTGGCGATATCGTTGTTGCCATCATTGATGGCGAGGCAACTGTGAAATGGCTTGGTTATTAACATCCTATGGCCCAAAACCGATAACGATTCATATAAAGGCGAGCTAAGTGCGGCGGTGGAAGGCGAGAGCCCGAACAACCTGTCACCTATCATTAAGTACAGTTTTAATGATGGGGCAACCGTACTTTGGATGGGCGATCTGGAATCTGACTTTATGGAAGAAATCGAAGACGAAGTTGTATGGCCGCGCATTGACATCCTTTTTGCGCCGCATCACGGAAGAGATAGCGGCAAGATCCCTGAGAGTATTTTGAACAAGCTTGAGCCTCTTGCAAAATTCCTACGGTCATTTGATTGAGCTGATAGGGGCGGGATCGTCTGCTTTAGAATCGGTTTTCCAGCACCTATTCTTTGGCGGAGCGATCCCACCCTATGCAGTTCAGCGTTTGTTTTGGACGCTGCAACCGGAATTCGGTACAGCGAGATTGCTGGGCTCCAGTGGAGAGATGTGGATTGGAAAAACGAGTGTATCCGCATCGAACGGCGTTGGATTCGAGGTGACGTGCATAAGCCCAAGACAGACGCATCCAAAGCTCCGGTCGCAATGTCTCCGGTGCTCGCTGCTTATCTGTTGGCTTGGCGTAAGGAGACAATGTACGGCAAGGACACGGACTGGATATTCGCCAGTAGCCGCACCAAGGGGACGACGCCGCGGGTCGGAAACATGCTGGTCCGGAGCTTTCTGTATCCGGCCGCCGTTAAAGCGGGCGTTCTCACAACCACCAACGTCAAAGTGATGAGGACGAAGAAGAAGAAAGGAAAAAAGGTTGCGGTTGAAGTTGAAGTACCCATCTACTTCGACAGGAAGGGCAACCGGGTGAAACGATTCGGATTTCACCAGTTCCGCCACAGCTTGTCGAGCTTCTTGACGACGAAGAAAAAGGTCGACCCCAAAACGGCGCAGACCGCGCTCCGCCAAAGCAACGCAGCGTTCACCTTGGACAAGTACACGCAAACCGACAACGAGGAGCTTCTGGCGGCGCAGAACCTGATGCTGGATGCAATCTTTAAGACTGTGCCCCAAGCGGTCCAGTAGCTTTGGGTGAAACCTTGGGTGAAATCGGATGGATGCGGAAGCCGTAAGTTATTGAAAAATAATGGTAGGCACGATTGGATTCGAACCAACGACCTCTTCCGTGTCAAGGAAGCGCTCTAACCAACTGAGCTACGCGCCTGCTAGGCAGCCTCAGCTAGTTTAACAGGACGGGCGAGGCAGGAAAAGGACAAGCGGCATGGACGGGTGGTGCGGTACCATTCTCTTGAATCAGCCATGCACCAGGATTCGACCACGTCACTAAGGCTGTTCCGCACAGCGCCCAACCTCCTGACGCTCTTGCGCATCTGTATGGCGCCGTTTCTTGTTGTCGCCATCCTGCAAAGCGACTTCGTGCTGGCCTTCGGGTTGTTTGTAGCCGCAGGGCTGACCGATGCTCTGGACGGCGCCTTGGCGCGCATCCTGAAGCAGCGGTCCAGGCTGGGCCAGTACCTGGATCCGGTGGCCGACAAGCTGCTGTTGAGCACCCTGTTTCTGGTGCTCATGAACAAGGGCTTGATTCCGGCGACCGTCACCGTGCTGGTTTTCGGCAGGGACGTGGGAATCCTGCTCGTTGCGGCCATTTTGTATGCGGCAGTGGGCCGGCGTGAGTTCAACCCGAGCCTCTTTGGCAAGGCCAATACGCTGGTTCAAATCAGCGCCGTGGCCGCGGTGTTGCTGAATCAGGTGGTCGCGGTTCGTTGGGTCGCGATCCTGCGCACAGGCGCGCTTGACGCCACCATCGTGCTGACCGTGGCCTCCGGTTTGCACTATGCATGGACGGCGTCGCACCGGGTTGGCAGTGCGACCTCCGGGAATCAAGCCGCGAAGTAATCTAACGGTCCAGCGCTTCCCAAAGCGATCGATCAGGCGTCGTCCGAAGTTATCTCTGTCTCGGCGGTGTCTTCGATTTCCATGTCGCGGAATTCCTCGGAATCAAAAACTTCGCCACACTCCAGGCACTCAACGTACTCGGTGTCGTCGTGCCGGGAGACGATTCGAACTCGGGGGTGTCTGCAGGCGTTTGCCATCATGCGCCGTATTCACTTGGAGCAGTTGCTCTTTTGGCCAGATTGTAGCTTTCTTTTCGGCAATTTGAAACGTGTATTTTTTTAATTCTTCCGCCAGATCAAATGGCTTACAAAATCAGAATGGAATTGTCTCCGGCGCATCCTGCCCGGAGTCCAACCCGAGTTGTGGAAAAAGCCCTCGCCGCAAGATGCCTCTCCCAAGGGCAGAGGCATCTTCAATGTCCATAATCATTATTAACAATAGTGTATTAATCATGGTTTACAAAATTTTGTGAGTTCAGGTACACTCATTGCAAGGCGCTTCCCCGCGACGATCGTGGAGTGGGAGTGTTTGTTCAGCGTACGGCTGGCGGCCAACCCAATGAGCATCAGTACACAATCCGAGCGGCCAGGGAGTGCTGTTGTTACAGATCAAGCCGTAATTACACACGAAGATCTGGACCGCGCAAGAGACCGTGCACGGGTTCGCGCCGCCCGAATGAAGCGTGGATTCGGCTCGCGGATCTGGCTGATCTGGCTCCTGATCGGTCCGGGAATTCTGGTCATGCTGGGTGAAAATGATGGCCCCAGCATGTTGTCCTATGCAGCGACTGGGGCCAAGTTTGGCCTCGGCTTCTTCCTGCCCTTCGTGGTGCTTACGTTTGCGATGGCGTTCGTGGTGCAGGAAATGACCGTGCGCCTGGGCGCGGCTACCCATCGCGGCCATGCCTCGCTGATCTTCGAACGCTTCGGGCCGTTCTGGGGCTGGTTTGCCATGATCGACCTGGGCATCGGCAACTTTCTTACGCTCATCACCGAGCTGATTGCGGTGCGCGCCGGGATGAGCTTTTTCGGCATTCCGCCCTGGATCTCCGTTTTGACGGCACTTGCGGTACTTGGCGCGGTCTTGCTCAGCCACCGCTACTGGACATGGGAACGGACCACGCTGCTGGCGGCCGCCTTCAATCTGGTCTTTGTTCCCGTGGCGCTGATGGCGCATCCCGACTGGAGCGCCTTTGGACATGCATTTGCCACGTGGCAGCCGGTGCCTTCGCTGGACAAGGATACGGTGCTGATTCTGCTCTCCGACATCGGCGCGACGGTGACGCCGTGGATGTTGTTCTTCCAGCAGAGCGCCACGGTAGACAAGGGTCTGACTGCGAAAGATATCCATTTTGGCCGCATCGATACGCTGCTGGGCGCGGGCCTGGCAGCGGCGGCCGCACTGGGAACTATCGTGGCAACGGCGCCGCTGGCGCATCACATCAGCGCGAGCAGTTTTCAGGCCGCGCAGTTTGCTCAGGCGCTGCAGCCCATCATTGGGCACTTCGGCGCGGCGCTGTTCGCGTTGGGCATGGTGGAGGCAGGAATTGTTGCGTGCATCACCATCTCCACCTCGTCCGCATATGCCTTCGGCGAAGTGGCGCGCAAGCCCCACAGCCTGAATCTGCCGGCTAAAGAAGGCAAGTCCTTCTACGCCGTGCTTTACACATGCGCGGCTGCGGCGGGAGCCATCGTGTTGATTCCGGGATTGCCGCTGGTCTTCGTGGTGCTGGTGGTGAATGTGATTGCAGTGCTGGCCATGCCGCCGGCGCTGGTCTTCCTGTATCTGCTGGTGAACGACAAGGACATCATGGGCGATGTCAAGAGCCCGCGCTGGGCAAATTTGCTGGCCGGCGCGGTTGTGGTGCTTTTGACAGCCGCGGGCGTGCTATACGGTGTCAGCGTTGTTGCCCCCGGCGCCTTTGCGTGGCTAGGCGGCCACTAAATTCAAAGGAAAGGTGCGGAGCGGTGAGCGAAAAATACGAGCACGTGGGCGAAGCCGAAGAAGGGTTTGTGCTGTCGGCGCTGGAACCAGATCAACTGGTGCGCGCCGCCAACAAAGCAATGCCGCGCCGGCAACTGCGTGGAGGCGAACTCGCACTTTTGTGGGCGCTACGCGTATACGTGGTTTTTATGCTGATGGTGGTCTTTTGGCAGGCATGGACAACACGATAGCCTGCAATGGACGGCTTCCCGAACTCGAATAAGACTACCTGACGTGGTCCGCTGCACATTTGCGCGTAAACCAGCTCTCAGCTTTTGCTATCCGTTTGCATGGCGGGCGAACAGGCCTCTGGTTGATTCCCGGAGGTTCCGGAGCGCGAGGCTTTGGAAAGCGAATCATCGATCCCCAGGACAGCAAATCGCTCCGGAGTCCATGTGTCGCAATATGGGATGCGTGGAGATGTGGATCGGCAATTTTCGGCGGCAATAAATTGCCTGCAAGAAATCTGTGGAAAAGAAAAATATTTAGAGGGGGGGTGGTATGCAGTCACTCGGGGTTGGGGCCTGCGGAGCGCACTCTCCACTCTCTCAGCGCCGGCCAGGTTCCAGGTGGTGACAGGATGCCCGGCGGGGATGGGCGCGCGTGATGGGTCTTCGGAAGCGGAAGGGATTGACTCAGCCATGATTGTGTTCTCCTTGGGCAGGCGCGTGGAAGCGGCCATGTTTTTATTGTGGGCGAAGACACGGAAATTAACTGCAAATGTAAGTTGATGAATTCGCAGAGGGTTGTCGCGTACGGGGCTTGACATTGCATTGGGGTGAACGCCTTGGGTGAAAGGAATTGTACCCCTCGCTACAGTATGCGCAAGGCGGACAGTCAATGACGATGGTGGTGGAATCAGGAGGGAAGAACATGGTGGGGTACGCCGACTGTTGGTCAAGCCATCCATGCCGCCCGCCAGCGGTCAGCCCTCCTACCCTTCACTAGAAAGAAGCGGGGGGCATTCACGATGGCGTGAGAATAAAGTGAAGTAAGGCTGCGCCAGCCGCCATCCGTTGTGGTGGTGGAGCGGACAGGGGAAAAACCTGGGTCGGCCCCCGGATTCAAACACAGACTTCCAGCCCTGGAAGTTCAGGCTCCTATTGCATCATCCCTGCTTATGTCCCTCTATTCGGTAACTCAGCCAGCCAGGCAGTCAGTCAGTCTTGAATAGCGGACGGAATTGGTCGTATACTAAACGCGGACCTAACCAGTCGGATATTCAATGCTTAAGCTCACCAAGAAAGCAGATTACGGGCTAATGGCGCTCAAATTCCTCGCCGAACACCCGGAGACTCCCGCGTTCAGCGCCAAGGATTTAGCGGATGCTTACGGGATTCCGGCGCAATTGCTGGCCAAGATTCTCCAACGGCTGACAAAAACCGGCCTGCTGCGTTCCCATGCCGGCATGAATGGCGGCTATGCGCTGGCGCGGGAAGCCCGCACTATCTCGGCCTACGAAGTAATTCACTCCATCGACGGACCTTTTTTTATTACCTCGTGCACCAAGGGGGCAAAATCGTGCGAACTGACCCCGAATTGCACCATCAAAGAACCTTTGGCAAGGGTGAACGAAACCATTGCCGGGGTTCTGAAGAGCATCAGCATTCAAGATCTGGCCGAGCATGAGCCTGCGGCGGCAAAGCCCGCAGAGGCGCACAAACTGGTGGCATTGACGCCGTAGTGTATTCCCCTCCGCATGAATGCGGAACTGCAAAAAAACAGAGGACGGAGACCCAAGGATGAGCACCATTGCAAGCCAAGTAGAGGCGCCCGAAGGCGTCAGCTTGCCGATATACATGGACAACCAAGCCACCAGCCCTCTCGATCCACGAGTGCTGGAGGCGATGATGCCTTACCTCACTACCCAGTTCGGCAATGCCGCCAGCCGCAATCACTCCTTTGGCTGGGAGGCGGAAAGAGCCGTCGACACGGCGCGCGAACAGATTGCCAGGCTCATCGGCGCCAGCGCCAAGGAGATCATTTTTACCTCCGGGGCCACCGAAAGCGACAACCTGGCTATCAAGGGCATCGCGGAGATGTATCGCGAGCGCGGCAACCACATCATTACCCAGGTGACCGAGCACAAGGCCGTGCTGGACACCTGCAAGCGGCTAGAGAAATACGGCTATCGCGTCACCTATCTGCCGGTAAAGGCTGACGGCTTGATCGATCTTGAAGACCTGAAGCGGGCCATGGATGAGAAGACGATCCTGGTCACCATCATGGCGGCCAACAACGAGATCGGCGTGCTGCAGCCGATTCGCGAAATCGGCAAGCTGTGTCACGAAAAGGGCGTGATCTTCCACACCGACGCGGTGCAGGCCGTGGGCAAAGTCCCCTTCAACGTAATCACGGACAACGTGGATGTGGCTTCGTTGAGCGGGCACAAAATTTATGGCCCCAAGGGCGTTGGCGCTCTGTATGTGCGCCGGCGCAATCCGCGCGTGCAGATCGCCGCGCAGATCGATGGCGGCGGCCATGAACGCGGCATGAGGTCTGGCACGCTGAACGTGCCCGGCATCGTGGGCATGGGCAAGGCCTGCGAAATTGCAATGGAAGAGATAGAGAGCGAAGCGGCCTATCTGCGCGGCCTGCGCGACCGGCTGAAAGAGAAGCTTGAGTCGGCGCTTGACTACATCCACGTGAACGGATCGATGGAGCACAGGCTGCCCGGCAACCTGAACGTGAGCTTCGTTTACGTCGAAGGCGAGTCACTGCTGATGGGCATCAACGATGTGGCTGTTTCAAGCGGTTCGGCCTGCACATCGGCCACGCTGGAACCATCCTACGTGCTTAAGGCTCTGGGGTTGGGCGACGATGTCGCACACAGCTCCATTCGCTTCGGGCTGGGCCGCTTCAACACGCAGGCCGAGGTCGATTATGTGGCTGCGAAGGTCATTGACGTGGTGAAGAAACTGCGCGAGCTTTCGCCACTTTACGAGATGGTGAAGGACGGCATCGACCTGACCAAGATCGAATGGCAGGCGCACTGAAGGCAATTGCTAGCTTCGAGCTTCCAGCCTTCAGCTTGATCGTAATCGAACAGGCGGCGGGGCGAAGAGACAACCGGGAGCTAGAAGCCAGGAGCTAAAAGCTGAATTACGCGGCTTCCCCGCGGGAGGAGAAGAGGAACGAATGGCATACAGTGACAAGGTAGTAGACCACTACAACAATCCGCGCAACGTGGGCACGCTCGACAAGAGCTCGGACGAAGTGGGCACGGGCCTAGTGGGCGCCCCGGAGTGCGGCGACGTGATGCGGCTGCAGATTCGCGTTAATCCTGAGACGCAGGTGATCGAAGAGGCCAAGTTCAAGACCTTTGGCTGCGGCTCGGCCATTGCCAGTTCGTCGCTGGCCACTGAGTGGATCAAGGGCCGCACCGTTGAAGACGCGCTGGCCATCAAGAACACCGACATTGTGAAGGAGCTGTCGCTGCCGCCGGTGAAGATTCACTGTTCGGTCCTGGCCGAAGACGCGATTCGCGCGGCCATCGGGGACTGGAAGAAGAAGAATGGCGTAGCCGAAACCGCTGCAACTGCGGAGACGGCCAAGTAAACAAGCAGGATCTGGAAACAATGGCAAATATGGTAACAATCGAATCGAAGCCCGCACTGGGCGCCGTTGCGGAGCCGCCGGTGGCGTCCGTGCAGGGCTTGCAGGTCACCGGCCGCGCCGTCGAGCGCATCCGCGCGGTCATGGCGCAGGAAGGCATTTCGGCGGTGGAAGGCGGCCTGCGCCTGGGCGTGATGGGCGGCGGGTGTTCGGGGCTTTCTTATTCCATCAAGTTCGACACGCGCCCCCGCGAGCGCGATCGCATCTTCGACTTCGATGGGGTACGTGTCTTTGTCGATCCCAAGTCGTTTATCTATCTGCACGGCATGACGCTCGACTACGAAGAGACACTCATGCGGCAGGGATTCAATTTCATCAATCCGAACTCATCGCGCTCCTGCGGTTGCGGTTCGTCATTTTCAGTCTAGGACGCACTGCGGCCAAAGGGGGTCATGATGAAGGTTGTCGAATCCGCTGTTCCCGTCGCGTGCTGGTCCTGCTCGGTGGCGCACAATGAGTCCACTCTCTTCTGTCCTCATTGCAGCAAGATTCAACCACCACCCGATGGCGATTACTATTCGGTGTTTGGACTGACCCCGAAGTTGGAAATCGACCTGGCTGTGCTGGAGCACGAGTTCTATCGTCTGAGCCGCAAGCTGCACCCGGACCGTTTTGCCCGCGCGCAGGAAAGGGAGAAAGAATGGAGCCTGGCCGATACGGCTTTGCTCAACGATGCTTATCGCACCCTCAAAGATCCGCTTCGCCGTACCGAGTACCTGCTCAAGCTGCACGGCGCTTGCATCGGCGAGGAGTTTGCCGGTGCGGACGGCAATGGCCGCCGCGATCCATCGCGTGTTCCCGCCGACTTGCTTGAAGAGGTTTTCGATCTGAACATGCAGATCGAAGAGATGCGTGCGGCCCGCAAAACCGGTGCGATCGACCGGGAGTTGGAAAGCAACCTGACGGAAGCCAAAGAGAAATTTCAATCACTGCTCGATGCGGTAGACGCGGACCTGCGCACTCAATGGCGCGCATGGGATGCAGGCAATGGCGCCGCACGCGGAACTGCGCAAAAGGCGATGGTGGCGCTGCTTGACCGGCGGCGCTATCTCAGCAATCTCCTCCGCGATGTAACCGAGACTCTGGGAGCTTAAAGGAGAATATGTCGGAAGGGCGTGTAGTTGGAATCGACCTGGGAACAACCAACTCTCTGGTCGCTTATATGGAGGGCGATGCCCCGCAAGTCATTCCGGGCGCAGACGGATCCAACCTGGTGCCGTCGGTTGTGGCGCTCGACCCTTTGCCTGCGGATGGGCGCAGCCGGCCCACGGTGACAGTAGGCAACAGCGCGCGCAAGGCGCTGATCGAAACGCCGGAGCGCGTTATCTATTCTGTCAAGCGGCTCATGGGCCGCGGGCTCGACGAAATGAAAGACGAGCTCAAGCTGTTTCCGTTCCGCCTCGCTGACGATGTGGAAGCCGGCGAGGTGCCGCGCGTGCAACTGGGCGAGTTGCGCTTTACTCCGCCGGAGATTTCCGCCTATATACTGCGCCAGCTCAAGCGCAATGCCGAGCGGTTCCTTGGCGAGCCGGTCACACACGCGGTCATTACTGTGCCGGCTTACTTCAACGATGCGCAGCGCCAGGCCACCAAGGATGCAGGCCGCATGGCCGGCCTCCATGTGTTGCGTCTGGTCAACGAGCCGACTGCGGCGGCTCTGGCTTACGGCCTCGATCGCGCCAAAGCAGGCACGATCGCCGTCTACGACCTGGGCGGCGGCACATTCGATATCTCCATCCTCAAGCTGCGCGACGGCATTTTTGAGGTGCAGTCCACCAATGGCGACACGCACCTGGGCGGCGACGATATCGACAACCTGCTGCTGGCCATCGCGCTCGATGAGATTTACTCCGAGCACGGCATCGATCTGCGCGCGCACCCCGGCGCCGTGCAGGCGCTTCGCAAGGCCGCGATTGACGCCAAGGTGCGGCTTTCAACCGAAACCTCGGCGCGCTTTGATGTCGAATTACCCAACGGCGACCGCTACCAGCGCGAGATCCCGCGCGCGGTCTTCGAGATGATTATCGAGCGGGTGCTCGAGCGCACGATGGCTCCCTGCAAGCAGGCTTTGGCCGATGCCGGCATTACGCCCGCGGAAATTGACGAGGTAGTGCTCGTTGGCGGTTCCACGCGCATTCCCGCGGTGCGAAACCTGGTCGACGATCTTTTTCAACTCGGCGCGCGCGGCAAGCGTCCGCACACTGAGCTGAATCCCGACGAGGTTGTGGCGCTGGGTGCGGCCGTGCAGGCCAGCATTCTGGCCGGCGCGTCAAAGACGACCGATGAGATGCTGCTGCTCGACGTCACGCCGCTTTCGCTGGGCATCGAGGCGCTGGGCGGCGTGGTGGCGCGCATCATTCAGCGCAACTCCACCATTCCCGCTTCAGCCACCGAGCACTTTACGACCGGAGTAGACGGACAGACCAGCGTGGCCATCCACGTCGTGCAGGGCGAGCGCGAAATAGCCGCCGATTGCCGTTCGCTGGCCCGCTTCGACCTCAAGGGGATTCCGCCCATGAGCGCCGGCCTGCCGCGCATCGAAGTCCGCTTTCTCATCGACGCCGACGGCATCCTGCAAGTTTCCGCGCGCGAGCAGCGCAGCGGCAAGGCTGCCGAGATCGCGGTGAAGCCGACTTATGGCCTCACCGATGACCAGGTGGAAAGCATGATCCTGGAATCCTTCGATCACGCCGAGGAGGATTTTCTCAAGCGGCTTCTGGTTGAGGCGCGTAATGAGGCGGAGACGATTCTGGCCGCGGTAGCGCGCGGCCCCATGAATCCGGCCTGGCAGCAGTTGACCGGCGAGGAACTGGCTGCAATTGCCGCAGCCCGCCGGCATCTGGTCGCCGTCAAAGATGGCAACGATTTTGCCGCCATCCGCAATGCCACAATCGCACTTGATCAAGCTACACGCCGCTTTGCCGAATTGATGATGGACGCGGCCGTTACCAGCGCCATTCGCGGCAAGACCATGGAAGCCGCTGGTGACGATCTGGGCGAAGCAGTTACCGCGCCGCATCCGATGGCGGCGGCGGAGTTCAATTGAAAACATTATTGGCGAGGCAGGCCGAGTTAGAGGAGTCAGTAAGTCGACTACTTGAACTTAGCTGGCCTGCGTCGGGAAAGTTAAAGTCATGAATGAACCTGTCACGAAAGAGATTGCCGCGGAGAAACTGGTAAGCGTGACTTTTCTCCCAGAGGGACGTACGGTCGAATTCGAATTCGGCACGATGCCTTACGACCACCATGGCAAGCCGATGTCGTTTCTGGATGTAGCGGAAAACCATGGCATCTTTCTTGATCACGCATGCGGTGGTGCGTGCGCCTGCACCACTTGCCACATCTGGATCAAGGAAGGCGAGGCGGGCATAAGCGAGGCCGACGACGATGAGCTGGACCGGCTCGATATGGCGGCCGACCAGCAGTTGAACTCGCGCCTTGGCTGCCAAGCCGTCATTACGCGTCCCGGCTGTTACGTGGTCGAAATTCCCAGTTGGAATCGCAACTATGTCTCCGAGGGCAAGCCGCTGGCCCTGGCGGAAAAGAAGTGAGGAACGACGATGCCGCGCGAAATTCATTGGACCGACGCCGAAGAGATCGGCATCCAGCTGACTGAAAAGTTTCCGGACATCGATCCGCTGACCGTCCGCTTCACCGACCTGCACCGCTACGTGACCGAACTGGAAGGCTTCGCGGACGATCCGCAAAAATCGAATGAGGCACGGCTGGAGGCCATTCAGATGGCCTGGCATGAGGAGTTCGAGGACGCGCGCGGATAAACAGGCTGGCTTATTCCCAATCCTGCCGGCCCTCACTCCACCCAAAGGCATTCTCGAAGTGCACAAACTCCTTCTTTTGCCCGGGCACAAGATACACGCTGATTACGTCAAACCGCACTTGCGGAGCCGTCTTCTGCGGTAGCCGCCGAACGTATTGGCGAGCCAGCCGGCGCAGAGTCTTGCGCTTGTGCGAATCGACCGCAACCTCGGCGGGCGTCATGTCATGGGCGGTGCGGGTCTTCACCTCTACAATGCAGAGCAGCGATCCTTGCCATGCGATCAAGTCGATGTCGCCGGGCAAACCGGTTGACGACCAGCGCCGCGCTACGACCACGTAGCCTTTGCGCCGCAGATAGAAGTACGCGGCGTCCTCGCCTTCGATGCCAGTGAGCAGGTGAGCAGGAAGCGGGGGTTGGCGCCTGCCCCGCCGCGTCATCCAATCCAAACCGGCTAGCGACCGCTCCAGACAACTGATTCGCATTTGAGTCAGCCATGCCATCGCAGTCCATTCTCAGGCCCGCGAGCGAAACGCGCAAATGGCAGCATGCCCGGTCTGCATCGCCGCCGGTCATCTCATCCTGTTCCGCAGCATTTTACAAGCCGCCAGAGAAGCGTGGCGTATCGCTGAACGGAGGCAAAACTCCACCCCGGGCGGCGAGCTGCCTCTGCATTTCGCCGCCGTTCAACAATATCTCTTGGGACCTATTTCCCAAGCTTCTTGAAACATAGGAACCAGTCAACGCAGCGAACGGAAGGATCCTTGGATTCCACACGTTCTTTAGCTGCTCCGCATGAGCCTGGCGGAGGAACGATTACTTCCTCGCCGGGTTGCCAGTCTGCCGGAGTAGCCACGCCGTACTTGTCCGTGGTTTGCATTGCAACCAGCAGCCGCTTGATTTCCTGGAGGTTGCGGCCATTGCTCAATGGGTAATAGATGATTGCCCGTATCTTGCTCTCCGGATCGATCACAAAAACGGCGCGCACCGCCTGCGTTGTGCTGGCGGCGGGCTGAAGCATCCCGTAGGCGCGAGCGACATCCATTGTCAGGTCAGAGATAACGGGGAACGTGACCTCGACGTCGCGAAAGTTGCGAAACTCAACTTTCTCGCGGATGGTGCGCAGCCAGGCGATGTGGCTGAATGTGCTGTCGATGGAGAGGCCGAGAAGCTCGCAGTTCAGCTTGCGAAACTCCTCCTGCATTGATGCGAAGGTCATGAACTCGGTGGTGCAGACGGGCGTGAAATCGGCCGGATGGCTGAAAAAGATGACCCATTTGCCTTTAAAGTCGGCAGGGAATTTGATTTTTCCCTGCGTGGTATCTGCTTCAAACGACGGCGCCTCTTCGCCGATCAGCGGAAGATGATTTCCTGCTTCAGTCATCATTTGGTTCTCCTTTTCACTGCGAAAGTGTTCTTATGCGGCGCCGGGCCGCTATCTCCCCGAGGCTGAGAGCCAGTTGGTTTGCGCCTCATTGCCCGTCTTCCGTTTTGCCATCTGGACCGGGCCCGGAAAAGAAGCGCTGGCGGACTCTTCGTCATTGCCGGCGCTGCGTGGAAGAACGGCTTGGGGCAGGCCCGGACGTTCCAACCATGAAACCCTTTATCTTTGTTTCACTTGAGATTCGCCTGCGGTGATCGCGGTCACAGGGTTCAGTCAACAGACCTGTCGGTGGTCGTGTTCAGAAGGCCCATGCTTCGCGCGAGCGCAATTGCAGGCGATCGAAAAGGCTGCCAAATGCCGGCCACAAAATTTTTGTAACGATTTTCCTCTGCCCGGTCTTTTACCCAATGAAATTACCCGTATGAACGCAGCAGCGAATTTAGCGGCCGCAAGGGAGGCAGAAAGATGGCGCTTTTTGCGTCGAAACGAAATCTGTGTCCGATTGGCGTCGGAATGTCTCTTTGGGCCTTTATTGCAATGATGGGGTGGACTCTATCCGCATCGGCGCAGCAGGTTACCGTACCGGCGAGTTGGGTCAGCGCCCCTGGGCTGCCGACCGGGAGCATTAGCGGCACAGCAACGGATGCGGAGCACGACATCATTCCCGGCGCAACCGTCATGCTCGACGGGCCCGGCGGCGGCAGCCCGCGCACCGTCGTTACTGACCAAAATGGAGCCTTCAATTTCACCAATCTCAACCCCGGAGGCCCCTATTACGTCACCATTAAAGCGCACGGATTTGTCCCCTGGACCTCGCCCGCGGTCGACCTGAAGCCAAGCCAGATGGTCTTTCTCTCGGGTGTCAACGTTCAGCTATCCGGAGGCGCAACGTCGATCACGGTGTCGGCTTCGCCTGCGAAGGTCGCGGTTGAGCAGGTGCACCTCGAAGAAAAACAGCGCGTCCTTGGCATCGTTCCCAACTTCTATGTTGTGTATGATCACGACGCCGCGCCGCTTACGACCAGGTTGAAATTCGCGCTTGCCTTACGAACCGAGGTGGATCCTGTGATTGTTCTGGGAGCCGCTTTTCTTTCAGGAATGGATCAGGCGGGAGGTACTCCCGACTACGACGAGGGAGTAGAGGGCTACGCAAAGCGCCTGGGTGCGAATTACACAACCGGATTCGTCGATATCATGACGGGCGGCGCGATTTTGCCCTCGCTGCTGCACCAGGATCCGCGGTACTTCTACCAGGGTACGGGCACAACCAGATCGCGCATCTTCCATGCGATCTCCAGTCCGTTCATCTGCAAGGGGGACAACGGGCGATGGCAGCCGAATATCTCCAGTGTAGGCGGGGACCTGACCGCCGGCGCAGTTTCCGAGGCGTATTATCCGTCAACAAATCGCGGAGCCGCCCTGGTGTTTGAGAATGCTCTTATCACGACCGCGGGCCGCATGGTCAATGGGGTGGTTCAGGAATTCGTTCTGCGCAGATTCACTACAGGCTCCGCAGCCGCAAATCAATAATGTGGCCGCGTTCTTAGGCACTGCAAATCAATTGCGATTCCAATTCAATCGCGCGGGGAAACAGGAGGTCGTTCTCCAGGCGTACGTGCTGCCTTAAATCGTCTGCAAACTCGCGCATGCCGGCATAGAGGGCAACGTGCGTAGGGCACGCCCACGCCGGAGCGTCGAACCCGCGCGTGAGATCGCGTATTTCAGCAACCAGGTTTTCTGCCAATGCGTGCTCCCGGATCATCATGGCGACGGGATGCGCGACGGTGCGGAAGCAGGCGCGCGGCGGTGAGCAAGAGGCGCCGGCATCCTGATCCATTGCAGCGATAAATGGAAACAGGACCTGCTCCTCCTTTTCGAGGTGGGCCAACATATCGGCGCGCAACGCATCGATGAGTTTCTCAATCTCTTTCAGTTGGGGCGCGCGGCTGCTCTGCTTGCCCGCGACCTGCCGCGCCATTTCATGCATGCGCGGTAACTCGCGGCGCACAGTCTGGTGATGGGTGCGGACGATGTGTTGAATCAGGCGGCTGAGCGTGTAATTGGCAAGATCGGCGGGAGCCGCTCCTTGTTCCTGCGCGGCGTCGGTGAGCTTTTCCAGTACCTGTTCGGCTGAGAGTTGAAGTTCGGCGCAGGCTTGCGTGAGCGACTCGTCGGCGCGCGCACAAAGGTCAATATCGAACCGTTGCAGAACAGCGGCTGCGGACGGCTGCGCCGCTACGATCTCGCGGATGGATTGTGTCAAGGCAGGCATAAATATTCTCTACCTGCAAGGGTAGGGAATGGCGAACTGACGCACAGTAACTTTTGTCACTCGGAGAAGCGCGCTATGAAGCAGATTCCAGCAGTGCGCTCAGGCCTTTGATGTCCTTCACTACAATGTGCCGCCCGTCCACCTCGATCAGGCCCTCTGCCTGCAGCCGCATCAGGTTGCGCGAAATCAGTTCACGCACGGTTCCAAGCTGGTTTGCCAGTTCCTGATGCGTGGAGGGCAATTGAAATTCGATTCCGCGTTCCATCATGGTTCCCCTGGTTTGCGCCAGCTTCACCAGGACGGCGATGAGCCGCTGGCGGACCGTGGTGAACGAAAGTTCTTCGATAATTCCCACCAACTGCCGCAGCCGGGCACCTACCACTGAAAGCATCTTGAGCGGGACCGCCGGATGCTCGATGCAAAAGGCGTTGAAGTCACGCCGCGAAATGAAGGCAATCTCCGTATCTTCGATGGCGACGGCGGAAGCCGGATAAGGCCCGCCATCGAAGACCGGCAGTTCGGCAACGGATTCGCCAGGGACGTTGACCGCCAGCACCTGTTCCCGGCCGCTTGCGGAGGTCTTGAAGATCCGCACTTTGCCGCGGGCTATGATGTGCAGCCCGCTGCATGGCTCGCCTTCGGAAAACAGCAACTCGCCCGCGCTGAACAGCTTGCGCACGGTACGAGAGGCAAGCATCTGCAGTTCGGGTTGCGAAAGGCTCGACAGCAGCGCGGTCTTTTCCAGCACAGAAGCGAGATTGGCGCGCAGGGTGGTCATCCCGGAATTCTAGCAGTTGAGACTTTGGTCACTGCCAATTGATGACAGAAAGCGGTCACATAGTTTCATCGGCATATGAATCCGCGAATCAACACCGTCGACTTCAACGAGCGCCCGTTCATCGCCATTTGGGAGGTTACTCAGGCCTGCGATCTGGCCTGCGTGCATTGCCGCGCATCGGCTCAGCCTGATCGCCATCCGCTGGAACTCACCACGGCGGAGGGCAAGGACCTGATCGGCCAGATAGCGCAAATGCAGGCGCCCGTCTTCGTGCTCACGGGCGGCGATCCCATCAAGCGGCCTGACCTGTTCGAGCTGATCGCGCATGCGCGTTCGCTTGGGGTTCGGGTCTCCCTGACGCCCAGCGCCACACCGTTGCTCACGCGCGAGATCGTTGTTTGCCTCAAGGAAGCCGGGCTGGCGAGGCTGGCGGTGAGCCTGGATGGAGCGTGCGCCGCAACACACGATGCGTTCCGGGGCATGAGCGGATCGTTCACCCGCACCATGGACGCTGTGCGCTGGGCCAATGAAACCGGCTTGCCGGTGCAGATCAATACGACGTTCAGCCGCCGAAACATCGGCGAAATTAAGGCTATCGTTGCGCTTATGGAGAGCCTGAAGATCACGCTCTGGAGCGTCTTCTTCCTTGTGCCCACGGGCCGCGGCAAGCTTGACGATCTTCTCAACGCCGACGATTTCGAGGAGGTGTTCTCCAGGCTTTACAGTCTGTCAAAGTCGGCGAGTTTCGACATCAAAACGACAGAGGCCCAGCACTACCGGCGGTTTCTGCTGCAGCAGAGAATAGCCGAACGAAAGCAGGGCAAGGAAGAAGTCGCAGCCGGCAAGGTTGCCGATGTCATCGGCCGGGCGCCACGCGGGCTGAACGATGGAAAAGGATTTGTCTTCATCTCTCACACCGGCGAGGTATTTCCCAGCGGATTTCTGCCGCTCACTGCGGGCAACATTCGCCAGCAGTCTCTCGCCGCCATCTATCGCGAGTCCGAGCTTTTCCGGAAGCTGAGAGACACATCGAAGCTGGAAGGGAAGTGCGGCGCCTGCGAGTTTAAGGAGATTTGCGGCGGTTCGCGCTCCCGCGCCTATGCACTCACGGGCAATCCCTACGGGGAAGAGCCTTGCTGCGCTTATATCCCCAAGCGGTATACTCCGCCGGCGCCCGCCGTCAGGAAGGCATCCTCGCTCCATGTACTGCAAGTCGCCTGAGACAGCGCTCCGGCCAGCCTTGCGCTGCGGATCTTAGCAGTCTGGGTCGAAAGTCACGGCACCGAGGTGACTAGAATCAACTTTCGCGGGCCTCCGGACCTTTTGACTGTGGTGAAAGTCGAAATCTGGGAAAAAACATCCCTCAGGGGCTGAAGCCCGATAGATTTTGTGGCACTTACGGCACGACTAAAGTCGTGCCCTTTCAAAACAGGGCTTTTACCACGGGCGGCTAGCCGCTGTACAGGCATCAATTCGCATAGAAAGATGCAAGAGGACCGGAAATGGGAATACAAATTGGAGCCAAACCGGACAGCGGATTCGACGATCCGCTCGGTATGCTTAAAGACTGCCACCGCAGAATCGAACGCTTCCTTCACATTCTCTGTTTTGTAGCGGGCCGCGCTCGCGGCAGAGGCTTGACCGGCGAAGAGACGGAAGCGATCGAGGCCGCGCTTCACTATTTTTCCGCGGGCGGACGGCGGCACACCGCGGATGAAGAGGAATCGCTGTTTCCGCGCCTGCGCGGCCAATCCATGCGCGAAGAATTCGCGCAACTCGACGGTCTTGAGCGCGACCATCAGCGGGCCGAAGAGCTGCACGCTGTGATCGAAACTCTCTACCGGAAGTGGATTGCCACGGGAAGCCTGCGCGCCGAAGACCAGGAGCAAATTCTGTCCGCAACCGAAGATCTCAGGCGGCTTTACGAACAACATATCCGGCTTGAAGAGCAGGTTGTGTTTCCCCGCGCCGCCGCGGTGCTGGATCGTCAGGCAATTGCTGCCATGGGGCAAGAACTTCGCGCACGCAGGGAATAACTCCCCGGCGTCTTTTCCGCCTGCTCTCGTCCTGCACCTCGCGCAGTCCAGCGCAAATCTGCGACCTTAGCAGACTGTGGTGAAAGTCGAAATCTGGAGAAACCCATCCCACAGGGGCTGAAGCCCGATTGATTTTGCGGCACTTACGGCATGACTGAAGTTGTGCCCTTTCAAAAAGGGATTTTTACCACAGTCAAGAAGGGCTGGAGGCCCGCGAAAGTTCATTCAAGTTGCCTCGGGGCCGTGACTTTCGATCCAGGCTGTCAGGCCGATGCGAAAGTCAGTTTTCAGCTCTCCGCTCTGGGTTGCTGGCTGCCAACTGTTGCTGGAGATGCATGCGAAGGTTGATGCGCAGCTGAAGTCGGCGAGGAAGACCTGCATGCCACAATATGGTAAGTGCAGGTGTCCAGATCTGCGCTTTTCGCTGGAAACGAAATTACCTGCAAAAAATCTGTGGAAAAGAAAAATATTTTGAGGGGGGGGGCGTTCAATCCGTTGGCCTGGGCTGGCGGAGTGCTCGCTGTGCTGCCTGAGCGGCGGCCAGGTTTCCGGTGGTCACACGTTCGACAGAGGCAAGCGAGACGGTTGGGTTTTCAGATGAAGCAAATGGGATTGGCTCGGTCATGCTCGTGCTCTCCAAGGGGAAACGCTTATGTTTTGATTGTATGCGGGGGGACGGAAATTACCTGCAAACCTAAGCTGAAGGATTCACAGGGGTTGGGCGTAAGGTGCTTGACCGCTTAGGCCCGCGGCCCGCCGTCTTGTCTTATCTTGTTGCCGGGCGGCAGGGCTGAGGCCACACCCCCTCAAGTCACAAGAGGCGAGATTTGCGGCGACCTGCGCCAGATGCGTTGCCCAATTCTGCGGACGCAATTACGCAATGATGAAGACGGGGGCGAGGACACGGTACCCGGACCTGGTAGCAGGGCAATCGCACGAACGGGCAGTTTCGCCCGCACTTGGCTTGTTGCGCCGCCCGCTACGGTGCTCCGAGGTATTTTTTCGGCGCTTTCCCAGCGTTGAAACACTGGCCTAACGAACATTGCAGCTACGGCGCGAGCAAATCGGAAGCACTGAAGTTAACAAATGGCCTTCATGCGATTGCCCTGAGCCAGGTCAATGTTAGGAGGGCCTAGATACCGGGGTGCGTTACATCTCTTGCTTGCGTCACGAGGCGCATATAGACATCGCGTGGAAGATTGGTTTGCCAATGGTTAGTCGCCTTGGCGAAGAGGACCAATCCGAAGAATATGCAAGCCAGCACACCGGCGACGGCAGCCGGTCCAAGGGAGCGCCGGAACCACCGGTCCGCGGACGAGGCGGCGCGCCTTGGCGGAAGCGCAAATTGCAGCGCATTTTCGGCCGGGCAGACGGCGACACACTCCATGCACGCCATGCACTCCGCTGAGCGGATTTGCACCAACCGGTCCACGGGTAAACTGGCCGGGCAGGCACGCGCGCACTTTGCGCAATCGATGCAGGAGCCGGCATCGCGGCGAATCTTCACCGGGCTGATCAGTGAAACCAGGCCCATTAATGCGCCATAAGGGCACAGAAAGCGGCACCAGAAATTCCGCACCAGCAAGGAGCCGAACACCAGCAGGATGAGGACAATGGCCGCTGATACGCTCATATAGCGGAAGAAATTCAGCATCTTCACGCCGGCGATGATTCCGAAAGACGTATAGGCGAATGCCCGCAGGGTCTCAGCGGACATGGCGAGGATCGCAGATACGAAGAACGCCAATAGCAGATACTTCAGTCCGCGGAGCGAGATGTCGAGCCATTGCGGCAGGCGCAGATTGCGTCCGAAGAGTCTCTTGCCCAGCTTCCACAGATATTCCGAGAGTGTTCCCACCGGACACAACCAGCCACAGAATGCCTTCTTCAGCAGTATGCTCATCAACACAAATGCGAGGAACAGAAACATCGCCGCTGGATGAATTTGCAGGATGTGACCGGTGTCGAAGAAATACTTCGAATTCATGAGTCCGGCGATCGGCATCCAGCCATCAACCGCAGCCGGTCGCGAGACATACAGCCCAGTGCCGCCGCGCTCGAAATAGCGGACCCACAGATAGAACTGCACTCCTATCCAGCAGTTCAGCGCCGCAAACAGTCCCTGCACAACACGTCTGACAAGCTGTGAGCGATCAGGTGTCGATCTGCGAACCAGTTTCTTTTTCTCTTTAAGTACGCGGCTTTCTTCTGTGGTAATCGGCGTAGCCATCTTTCCCCGTCCTTATATAGATAGAAAAATAGTGTTGGAACGTCAGGCAGGCAGCGACTTTGGTCACAGGCGGGCGGGGCGTTCCGTTTATCCAGGCTGGCCGGGGCGGGCGGGATCAGTTTCCGGAGCGCGCAGGTCCCGGACATGCTTACAGCCTACTAAAGAACGCATCGCGCGCAATAAAAATCGGCAGATTTTAATCTTCTGACGCTGCCCGCCGGGGCTTCACTTTGAACCAGATCGGCGTGCCTTTGAAGCCGAACTCCGCGCGGATGCGATTTTCCAGGAAGCGCTCGAAGGCGAAGTGCAACTTGACGTCGCGGTCGGTGAACAGGACAAACGTGGGCGGGGCCACGGCGGCCTGGGTCATGTAAAAGATGCGGATGCGTTTGGCCATGGGTACGGGCGCGCGCTGGAAGTCGATATGTTCGAGGAAGCGGTTCATCTGGCCGGTAGTGACGCGCTTGCGGCGCTCTTCGGCCACGGCCATCACCTCGCGCAGCAGCCGCTGCATTCCCTTGTGTCCAGGGCCGGCCCCTTCCAGCGCGGAGACGAACAGCACCGGGGCGTAGTCCAGATATTTGAGCGCCCGCCGCAACTGCTCTTCGAAGAGCTTGCGGTCCGCCGCCGGCCGGCCGTCGGTGCGTCCCGTAGTGACCGCGTCCCACTTGTTTACAACCACGATCACGCTGCGCCCGCTTTCGTGCGCGTAGCCGCCGATGGTGGCATCGCTGGCCGCCACGCCTTCGGTGGCGTCAATCACCAGCAGGGCGACATCGGCTGCTTCGAGGTGGCGCCGCGCCATCACCACGCTGAGTTTTTCCGCCATCAGCCGGGTTTTGCCCTTGCGGCGGATGCCGGCGGTGTCGACAAAGCGGAGCCTCTGCCCGCCGAACTCCACCACCTCGTCCACCGCGTCGCGGGTGGTGCCGGCGATGGGCGAGACGATGGCCCGCGAGGTTCCCGTGAGCGCATTGAGCAGCGTGGATTTGCCCACGTTGGGGCGGCCGATGATCGCGATGGAGATCTCGAACTGCTCGAACTCGCCGTGAGTGCGATGCAGCGCCGCGTCCGGCACTGTATCCTTGGCGTGCTCTTCAGGCATTTCGGCGGATGCAGTCTGCTGCGCGGGGATCGCCGCCGCAATTGCTTCGAGCAGGTCGCCAATTCCCAGGCCATGCTCGGAGCTGATGGGAAACACATCGCGGATGCCCAGCCGGCGGAAGTTTTCGGCGTCCAGTGCCATGGCCTCGCCTTCCACCTTGTTTACAGCCAGAAAGACGGGCCTGTCGCTGCGCGCCAACATGCGCGCCAGGTCGTAATCGGGGCTGGCCAGTTCGGTGCGCACATCCATCACCAGGATGACCGCGGTGGCCTCATCGAGCGCTGTGCGCGCCTGGTTGAAGATCTCCACCGGAATCAGCTCCGGATCGTCGGGCACAATGCCGCCGGTATCGACGAGGCGAAAGTGGCGACCCGCCCATTCGAACTCGCCGTAGATGCGGTCGCGGGTGATGCCGGGCTCGTCGCCCACAATCGAGCGCCGCTTGCCGACGAGCCGGTTAAACAGCGTGGATTTGCCCACGTTGGGCCGGCCGACGATGGCGATGAGCGGAAGCGCCGCCGCGCCGGGGCCGGTGGAAAGGATCGATCTGCGATAAGTGGGCAAAGCTGGTCTCCGGGAAGGCTGAATGCGCCGGGAAGAATCGTTCGTCCGCAGACATTAGCCTCGGCTGCCGTGTGCTGCCTGTTTAACCAGTTTACTGTCCGGTATGAGTACTGGGCTATAAGCTTATGGGAGGACTCAGGGGCTTCACCGGGGAGGCCGCAGAGGTTTAACCTTTGCGGGAGTCGTTCCGAGAGCCATTGTTGCAGGGCCTTTGCGGGAACGCCGCGGGTCCAGGCAACGTCCCGACGGGACTCCGCGCATCAATACGGCACTTCATCCCCGCTGAAGCGCGGGGCTAATGAACACTGCGCCTCCGGCGCGGGGTCAGGGCAGGTGCACAAATGCCAGTCCAGTTACTTCAGGCCCCTTTGCGAGGCCGCAAACCATAAAGCCGCAGGTTTTAGCGGAGGAGACTTACTTTCGGCCGGTTCCGCGTTGATTCATCCGTTCCGCGCCCCGTTTTTCTGGTGCGTGGGCCGACCGCGCTGCGATTGTGAACTGTCTTAAGACATCCGCATCAGATGCGTCCGCTGAAAGCCTGAATCAGGAGCAACGCTCCGGTTGCTGCCAGGCCGGCATAAACGAACCGGATGAAGACCGCTTCCGGGAGGCGATGATGAATGAAGCGGCCCAGGAACACCGCGGGCACGACAACCGGCAGGCAGATCAGATAGTAGTGGGATACGGTGGGAACCCACAGCCCAGTCAACCAGTATCCGGTCATGCCCAGGATGCTGGCGGGCAGAAAGTAGGCTTGTAGCGTGGCGCGAAACTGCTGCGCCGGCCACCGCCGCAACGATCCATAGATGACCAGCGGCGGCCCATTCATGCCATACGCGCCGCCCAGGACGCCGGCGCAGAATCCGCAGGCCAGAAGCCAGCGCCGGCTGTCGCGCTTCAATTCGAAAGGCGCGCGGCCAACCAGGAGGTAGGCCGCGAACGCCATGATGACAAGGGCCAGTCCTGCCTTGGCCAGCCTTTGATGCCCGCTTGCCAGAAGCAATAACCCCAGCGGGATCCCCGCCAGCGTGGGGAGCACAAGCCAGACTGCACTGCGCAGATGGATCTTTCTCCAGTCCTGGGCCAGCACCAGGGCGGCGATGGTGATGGAGACCAGCACGGCGAGCGGCGCCGCTATCCGCAGGGGTATGCAAAGCGCCAGCAGCGGGACCGCTACCAGCGCCTCGCCGAATCCGAAGGTCGAGCGGATCAGTGTTGCAACGGACACAACCAACAAGACATATAGAGCCGTGATGTTGATGATGTTCTCCGGATACGGGAAGTCGCGGCCGAGAGTGCGGACAGAAGTTATCATCTCACGTCTGCAATCGGAGGTCTTGCGCAGCGCCGTGCCTGGCACGCGGCTGGAATCAATATGATGGAGGAAGCACCCGGCAGAGAAGGCCGGCAGGCATGGCCTCGTCTGACACCACAACCCGCACTTATCCCACGCTGCACGAGTTCTTCTCGCCCGGGGGGCTGCTGGCTCGTTCGCCGCTGCCTTACGAGTACCGTCCGGGACAGCTCGAGATGGCCAAAGCCGTGGAGCGCGCGATGGCGGAGCGGCGCCACCTGATTGTGGAAGCCGGCACGGGCACCGGCAAAACGCTGGCCTATCTGCTGCCCGCCTTGCGCACGGGGCGGCGCGTCATTGTCTCGACGGGCACCAAGGCCCTGCAGGACCAGCTCTACTTCCGCGACGTGCCGTTTCTGGAAGCATTGCTGGGCGAGCTGCGGGTTTGCTATATGAAAGGCCGCGCCAACTACCTTTGCCGGCACAAGCTGGCCGCGCTGCGCAGCCAGCCGATCTTGACCGGCCTGGAAGAGATCGACCAGTACCAGCAGATTGCCGAATGGGAGAGCGCGACCGAAACCGGCGACCGCGCCGAGCTTTCCGGCATTCCCGAATCGAGTGCGCTGTGGCAAAAGCTCGATGCGCGCTCCGACGCCTGCCTGGGCTCGACGTGTCCCGATTATCAGCGCTGCTTCATCACCGAAATGCGGCGCAAGGCGTTCGAATCGGACATCGTGATCGTGAACCACCACCTGTTCTTCGCCGATCTGGCCGTCAAGCAGGAAGCCGCGGGCGCGCCGGACGCCGGCATTTTGCCCGAGGCTGCGGCGGTAGTCTTTGACGAAGCGCACGAACTTGAAGAGGTGGCCTCGAATTACTTCGGGCTTGCCGTCAGCAACACCCGCTTTGAAGAGCTGGCGCGCGACACCGATACGCTGCTGCGCGGCAAAGAGGGCGCGGCCAATCTGCTCGGCGCCACGCAGCAGCTACGCGACCGGGCGCGCATGTTTTTTGCCGCGCTGCCGCTTGCCGGCGACGGCCGTCAGCCCTTTGCCGAGCGCGAGGCATTTCTGGAATCCTCGGGCGATCTTTATCTGGGCGTGCGCTCCACGCTCAAGCTGCTGGAAGCGGAGCTGGAGCAGCTCACGGAGGCCGACGAGGCCCCCGGGCTGAGAAAGCGCGTGGCGCGGCTCCGCGGCGAGCTGGAGTTTCTGCTGGAGTCGAACGCCAGCAACATGGTCTATTGGCTCGATCGGCGGGCGGTTCCGGGCGCATTGCCCGCAGGAATCACGGTGGCGCAAAGATCCTCCGCGCGCAGCCCGTCGCGGGCCACGTTTCTGCAGGCCACGCCCATCGATGTCTCCGAGCTGCTTCACGAGATGCTCTTCGAGCAGATTCCCACGGTCGTGCTGACCTCGGCCACGCTCACCGTGCAGGGCGGCTTTGAGCATATGCGGCGGCGGCTGGGCCTGAGCGAAGCGCGCGAGCTGGTGGTGCCGTCGCACTTCCGCTATGGCGAGCAGGCCGTGCTCTATCTGCCGCCCGCAATGCCCGACCCGCGCGAGGCGGAGTTTCCCGAGGCCGCGGCCCACTGCATCCAGCAGGTGCTGGCCATTACGCGCGGACGCGCCTTCTGCCTCTTCACCAGCTACAGCCAGATGCGCGATCTTTACGAGCGCCTGCTGCCGGTGCTGGATTTTCCCATCCTGCTGCACGGCACGGCTCCGCGCAAGGCCCTGCTTGAGGAGTTCCGCTCCACGCCGAATGCCGTGCTATTCGGCACCGCCAGCTTCTGGCAGGGCGTGGACGTGCAGGGCGAGGCGCTGAGCTGCGTCATCATCGACCGCCTGCCCTTTGCCGTGCCCAGCGATCCGGTGGTGCAGGCGCGCATGAAAGCCATTGAAGAGGCCGGCGGGCGGCCGTTCTTCGACTATCAGGTGCCCGAGGCGGTGCTCACGCTCAAGCAGGGCTTCGGCCGCCTCATTCGCTCGCTTGAAGACCGCGGCGTGCTGGTCCTGCTCGATCCCCGCATCCGCCGCCAGCGTTATGGGCAAACCTTTCTGGCCAGTCTGCCGCCGTATCGCGTGACGACAGATATTGCGGATGTGGAGAAGTTTTTCGGCAGGGAAGGCGGCGAACAGAGCGGCTTATAAACCTGAGGTGAAAGTCGAAATCTGGTGAAGCCCATCCCTCAGGGGCTGAAGCCCGATTGATTTTGCGGCACGTACGGCACGACTAAAGTCGAGCCCGTTCCAAACAGGACCTTTACCGCAGGCTGTTATAACCCGGCCGCCACCCGCGCGCGCCGGAAGACGGCCAGCAGCATCTCCGGCGTGAGCCTGCCGGTGTTGGTGTTTTGCAGTGAAGGATGAAAGCTGGTGATCGCCGTCAGGCCGTTCGGCAGCGCGAATTCCGCCCCGTGCGCAAAGGCGAAGGCTGAGCGCGGCGGCAGCCCGTCTACCTCCGCGCGCCGCAGATACGCGAGCAATCCGTCAAAGGCGATGCGCCCCAGACAGACCACGACGCGCAGGTTCGTGAGCAGCGCCATTTCATCGTCGAGCCATGGTGCGCAGTTGCGCAGCTCCTGGGGCGTGGGTTTGTTTGCCGGCGGGGCGCAGCGCGCCACGGAGGTGATCCACAAGCCGCGCAGCTTCATTCCGTCCTGGCGCGAGACAGCCTCGGGCTGCGAGGCGAATCCGGCCGTGTGCAGCACGGGAAACAGGAAGTCGCCCGAGCCGTCTCCGGTGAAGGGCCGCCCGGTGCGGTTGGAGCCGTGCGCGCCCGGAGCCAGTCCCAACGCCAGCACCCGCGCCCGCGGGTCGCCAAACGACGGCACGGGCTTGCCCCAGTACTCCCAATCGGCGTAAGCGCGGCGGCGCACGCGGGCAACCTCCTGACAGTGCGCGCGCAGCCGCGGGCACAGATTGCAGGCCACAATGCGGGCGTTGAGGGCCTGGAGCGATGTAGCGGCGGGCATGAGAGAATTCTACGTCGCGCCGGCCAATTCTTGTGCGGCAAACCTGGCGGCGGAGGAATGCCAGCCATGAAAGCGGCAAAGCTGTTGCTGCCGGGCTGGGCGCGCCGAAAATCTGCTGCCGTACACTGGAGGCACGCAGACGGCGCGGCGGGAGCGCCTTTCTGCACTCCGGAGGTGATTGCGGCATGAAGGTTATCGGCGTTCTGTTCGGCACGGAGAACAGCTTTCCCGGCGCGCTTGTGGAGCAAATCAATGCGCGCAATGTCGACGGCATCCGCGCGGAGTTTGTGGAGACCGGCGCCGTCGGTCTCGACAAAGCCCCGGGCTACGCGGTCATCATCGATCGCATCTCGCACAATGTCCCGTTCTATCGTGCCTATCTCAAGCACGCCGCGCTTAACGGAACGGTGGTTGTGAACAATCCCTTCTGGTGGTCGGCCGACGACAAGTTCTTCAACTACACGCTTGCCGGCCGGCTCGGCGTGGCCGTGCCTGCCACGGTGATTTTGCCGCACAAGAACCTGCCGCCCAATACGAGCGACAAGTCGATGCGCAATCTTGAATATCCGCTTGACTGGGATGCTGTCTTTGCCTACGCCGGCGAAGATGGCTATCTGAAGCCGGTCGACGGCGGCGGCTGGCGCGACGTTCATCATGTGCGCAGCCGCGACGAATTCTTCGCGGCCTACGATCAGTCGCGCGACTTGTGCATGATGTATCAAAAGGCCGTCAACTTCACCGAGTACTTCCGCTGCTTTGTTGTCGGGCAAAAGAAAGTCCGCATCCTGCCCTACGATCCGCGGCGGCCTTACGCCGAGCGCTACGTGCGTGACGGGTTCGTGAGCAATACGTATCGCGCCAGGAGGTTGCTGAAGCGCATCGAGCACGACGCGCTGACGCTTTGCCGCGCGCTGGGCTACGACCTGAACACGGTGGAGTTCGCCGTCGAACGAGGCGTCCCGTACGCCATCGACTTCATGAACCCCGCGCCCGAAGCCGAGTTGCAGTCCCTGGGCGAGGCCAACTTCGACTGGCTCGTGGAACAGACAGCCGATTTGGCAATTGCCAAGGCGCGCCGGCCGCCGCGGCGTCCCGAGCCGCGCTGGTCGGCGGTGCTGGGCGCTGGCGAGGCCGCGCAGAAAACAAAGGCGACGAAGACACGGACTGAAGCGCGCGCGCCCAAAGCGGGCGAGCCGGTGGCGGAACCGGATGCCGTGTAGCAGCGGAGCTGGAGGTGTTAGCGGAGCCAGTGCGCTGACCGAATGATTCTGAGCCTGGCGACTGCCAATCCCTGGCCCCAGCGCAAGGTGGCCGTTGCCTCTGCATTTTGGGTTGGCAAGAAAATTAACTGCAAGAAATCGGCGGAAAAGAAAAATATTTTGAGGGGGTGGGGCATGTGCGCTGCTGAAGCAGGAGGGATCGGGCCGGTCATGCCCGGGTTCTCCATGGTGAAGTATCTGGACGCACACATGATTCGATTGTGCACCAGGGGCCGGAAATTATCTGCAAACGCAAGGTGTTGAATTCACGCAGGTTGGGACGGACGGGGCTTGACGGGTGGAATCATGGCGCGGATTTGCGGCGAACTACGCCAGCTTTCCGGGCGCCTGCCATCGCGAAGCGCGTTCTACTCCGCGCGCACCAGGATGCAGGTGATGTTGTCGTGGCCGCCGGCTTGATTGGCCGCGGTCAGCAGGCGATTGCACTTTTCGTCGAGCGGAAGATCGAGGCCGAGGAGAGATGCGATCTCGCGATCGTCGATTTCGCGGGTCAGTCCGTCCGAGCAGAGCAGAAACAGGTCGCCGGGTTCGGTTTCGATCGCGAAGACATCGGGCGTAACCGTGCCGTGGGTTCCGAGCGCGCGCGTAATCACGTTGCGCAGCGGCGAGCGCAGCGCCTCCTCGGGGCTCATGCGGCCCTCCCGAACCTGCTCCTCGACCAGGGAGTGGTCCAGCGTAATCTGCCGCAGATGGCCGCCGCGCAGCAGGTAACAGCGGCTGTCGCCAATATTCAGCACCCAGGCGCGGTGTTCGTTCACGACCACCAACACCATGGTAGTGCCCATGCCCCTGAGCTTGCGTTCGTGCTGCGCGCGCTTGTGAACTGCCTCATTGGCGCTGTAGATGGCCTCTTCGGCGGCCGCGAGCAGGGGCGCATCGGCGGCGCGCTGGGAGAGCCGCCGCAGGATTTCGTTTACCGCAACCGAACTGGCCACTTCTCCTGCCGCGGCACCGCCCATCCCGTCGCAGAGCACGAATACGCCGTGCTCCACGGAAAAGCCGAAAGCGTCTTCATTGGAGGGACGCTTGCGGCCTTTATCGCTTGCCGCCGCAGCTGTGTAATGGACCAAAGCCGTCCCCACCAGAATCCCCCATCGCTCAGTTTACACAGGTTGGCGCAGGAAGGCCGCAGTGTGGTGGTGTCTATTCGCTCATGGGAGAAGCCCCGGCTTTGCCGGGGAGGCCGCAGAGGTTTGACCCTTGCGGGAGTCGCGCCGCGAGCCATTATTGCAGGGCCTTTGCGGGAACGCCGCGGGGCCAGGCAACGTCCCCACGCGACTCGGTGCATCAATACTGCGCTTCATCGCCACGCTAAGGCACGGGGCTAATGAACACCGCGCCTCCGGCGCGGGATCCGGGCAGGTTGCACAAATGCCAGTACAGCCACTTCAGGTCCCATTGAGGGGCCACAAACCATAAAGCCTCCGGTTTGACCGGAGGATACTCACTGCGCGCTGGCAGTGCCTGGCGGTTTAGGCAAGGGCGGCGCCGGGGGCAGATCGTAGACATCAATCGCCCCATGCGTCAGGATGGCCACGCGCCGGCCCGAGGGCGAAATAGCCACATTGCCGCCCCCGTCCAGCACGGGATCAACCGTTGTTTCGAAGACGACATCGCCAGTTGCGGCGTTGAAGACGCGCACCCGCTGCGCCTCGACATCCCGCGCTTCCAGCGCCCAGAAGGCGCCAATCGGGTGGGTGACCGCCAGGGTTTCGCGCACCAGGCGCAACCCGTTTGCCGACCGCCGCACCAGCGGCCAAACCGAATAGCCCGAGGTTGTGTCCGACCAGAGCAACTGTCCGGCCGTGGTCATTCCGATCAGGCGGAAGCCGCCGTCCTGCTTGCAGGTGGTCGCGAGCATTTCATTTTCGGAGATGAAGTTGTAGGTGGGCAAACAGGCGGATTTTATGGTTGCCAGATTCGCGCTCCCGCCATTGAAGTAGTTCATCCGCACCGTCCAGAGCGGGCCGTTAAGCTGTGCGCTCTGGAGGTAGCCTGTGCTGTTGATGGGCAGGTGAATCACGGACTGCTCCCGGCTCACCATGACAACGTCGCCGGTGCTGCGGCGCAGAAGGCGCAGCACAAATTCGGGCTCTGCGCCGGAAGCCTGTCGGTACCCGCCGCTCCCGGCCGCGGGGCTGCCGGTCGCGGTTCTACCCGGCGGCACTGCCGGTTCGCGGCTGTTGGTCAGCAGATATTCTTGGTTCGGGTCCATCCCGATCGTCAGCAGAGGGCCGGGAAAGTGCAGAATCGGCTTCAATTGCAGTTTTTTGTTGCCCTCGAAGAGCGTGGCGCGGACCCGCAACAGAAAATGCCCATCGTTGAGCGGCCACACGTAGCGCTGCTGATCGTACAGCTTCCACCGGGCATTTGCCTGGATCTTGCCTGAAGGCAGGGCAAGCACCACGGCGCGCATCTGGCGCTCGTGGTTGTCCTGATACCCGCCCGGCCCGCGCCGGATCAGGCCCGGCACGCGGAAGGTGAACAGGAGCTGGTTTTCGCCCAGGAAGTCCAGCGAAGCCATGCTGTAGCGATAGCCCACGAAGATGGGATTGGGCGGCGCAAAATCCAGTTGAGTCACCGGAATCTTCGCCAGGGGCGGGATTTTGGGCTTGCCGGGCAGCAGATCCGGCAGGAAATGGTCTTTCAGCTTGGGCGCTATCAAGGCCGGGGGGTCCTTGGGAAGCGAACTCCACTTTTGCGCATGAACCGGCACGGAGCACGCCAGAGCCAGGGCAAGCGCCGGCAACAGGCAGGCTCGCAACCTTGACCGCATTTGATGAAGGCGCAGCAGGAAACCGCAGTTTGCCATCAGAGAATATTTTCGCCGATATGCTGTGATTTGTGTATTTGCGCCGGCGGCGTTTGCTGGGCGGACTCCGCGGATGTTCTGCCTCCCCGCTGCGCAGTGTGCGCGGGTCCGAAGACATCTCTCCCCGGAGCTACAATATTGGCGGCGTTGACGTTTTTCCGGGCACGGAGGTGAAACGCATGAGCCGCAAAACCGGGCCGCTGCTTTTTTGGCCGCCGCGAATTCTCACCATTGCTTTTGCCATCTTTCTGGGCGTCTTTGCGCTGGATGTATTCAATGAGCCGCACGGTTTCTGGCGCACGGCGCTTGCCTTTGGCATCCATCTGATTCCAGCCGCCATGGTTGTGGCAATCCTTGCGGCCGCGTGGCGATGGGAGTGGCCGGGGGTTCTGTTTTTCACGCTGGCCGCGGCGCTCTACGCCTGGCACGTTTTGCCCGTGCATCCCGGGTGGGCGGCTGCCATCGCAATTCCGATGCTGGTCATCGCCGGACTGTTTTTCGCCGATTGGCTTGCGCAACCGCGCCCGCGGATGACCCATTGAGGCCCGCGACCGAGCCGCGGTCCGCTCACAAGGGCCGCATGTGCGAGAGTGAAAGCAGGATGAAACCGGACGCCAAGACTGGCCGCCGCATTGCGCTGCTGGGGTACGGCGCATGCGCCCTGGCCGGCACTTTCTGGGGCACGGGCTTCTACTTCGGCCGGATCGCCCTTGACGAGATGAGCGTAGGGCACATGGTGCTCTACCGTTTTTTGTTTGCCTCGGCGGGCATGCTGCCGGTGGCGCTGCGCAACCGCGTGCGGCTCAACTGGGCTGAAACGCGCATGCTTCTTCTTTGCGCGGCGCTTGGCGTCCCGCTTCAGTTTCTGCTCCAGTATCAGGGGCTGGCGCGCACCACGGTCAGTCATGCTTCGCTCATGGTTGGCGCCATGCCGGTGCTGCTGGCCGTGGGCGCCGCGCTGTTTGCCGGCGAGTCGCTGGACTGGTTCGGCTGGCTGGCGCTATGCGTCTCCACGGCCGGCGCGGTGCTGGTGGCGCTGGGCGGCGGCAGCGGCAGAGGCGCCTATGAACAGCCGTCGCTGGCCGGCGACATGCTGGTCTTCGCGTCGCTCGTTATCGCCCTGGTCTGGATTTTGCTCAGCAAGAAGCTGATGGAAAGCCACAGCCCCACGGTGGTGACGGCTTACACCATCCTGGCCGGCACGGGCATGCTGGTTTTGTGGGTTCTGGGTCCGTGGGCGCTTTCGCCGTTCACGCATCGCAAGGTGGCGCCGCTGCCGTTTGCGCACATCAGCGCCGCCGTGTGGGCGGCGCTGATTATCAGCGGCCTGCTGTGTACGTCCGCCTCCACGCTGCTGTGGAACTGGGGCATTCACCATGTGCCTGCCTCGCGCGCCGGCGTCTTCCTGAACATCGAGCCAGCGCTCGGTGCGCTGCTTGGCGTGGAACTGCTGGGCGAGCGCCTTGGCCCCTATGCCTGGCTGGGCGGCGCGCTGATTATCGGCGCCGCGGTGGCCCTGACCGTTCGCGGTCATGAGCCGGAGCCGGCCGTCATCCTGGAATAGTCCGGGCGGGTTGGATTAGCATCAATGGCATGGCGGATGATGCTGCGATTGCTTCAGGTGAGTACGATGCCACGCGCAGCAGGCGCCGCGCCTTTGTCGAGATCGCCATCGCCTATGGCCTGATTCTGCTTGTGATCTGGACGCCCCGTCCGGTGCAAAGCAAGCTCTGGTGGGTGGCTGCCGCCTCCGTTGTCGTCATCTCCGCCATCTCCTGGGACGGACTGGACGCCATGGGCCTACGCCGGAAGAATTTTTTCCGCTCGCTGTGGATCAGCGGCGCCGCCCTGGCCGTGGCCGTGGTTGCCTGTGTGGTCGCCGCGCGGCTGCACACGTTGCGCCTTTTCGGCGGGCCGATCTGGCTGATTAAGAACTACTGGCTCTACGCAGTGTGGTCGGGCGTCCAGCAGTATCTGCTGCAGTGCTTTTTTCTGCTGCGCATCCTGCGGTTCGTGCCCAACAAGCGCCTGGCCGCGTTTGCGGCCGCGGGCATTTTTGCCCTTGCCCACCTTCCCAATCCCATTCTCGTCTCGGCCACCATCGTGTGGGGTTTTGTAGCCTGCCTGGTTTTTCTCCGCTACCGGAATCTTTATCCGCTGGCGATTGCGCACGCCATTCTGGGCATCACGATTGCCGTCACCATTCCGGGCACCGTGGATCACAACATGCGCGTCGGCTTTGGCTATCTCACCTACAACCCGCATCGGCTCTACAGCCACACGCACTGGCCGCACCGCTCATCGCAGCCATAGCGTCCAGATGGAATCCACGGTGGCGTGGGTTACCACCGAGGCGCCTACGCGCCGCCGCGCCCGCCATGCGCGCCCGTAAAAGACGCCGGCCATGGCGGCCATCAGCACATAGCGCCAGTTGAAGTGGACCGCGCGCTTGTTGAAGTGCGCCAGCCCGAAGAGCGCCGCGGTGAGAAACAGCGCCGGGTAGCGACCCATGCGCCGTTCCAGCAGGTTTTGCAGCCAGCCGCGAAAGAACAGTTCCTCCGGCACGGCGATGAAGAAGAACGTGAAGAGCCAATCAAAGGCAATCGCCCCAAACCCCGGCCAGACGGCATGCGTGTGCAGAAAGCCCAGACCCAGGCCGACCGCCAGCGCGATGGGGGTATACCAGAGGACCTCGCGCAAGCCAATGCCGACATCGCGCAGCCGCAGGCGCAGATCGAATCCGACGCCGTCCAGTTCCCGCAGTGCCAGAAAGCCGTAGATGCCCGCATCGAGCAGGAGAATCTTGCTGAAGATGGCCAGATACGGCGGCCAGGCGCCCTGGAACCATCGCAAATCCACGGACAGCCCCAGCACGCCGAGGACGAGAAAGTCGCGCCAGTTGCCGCGCATTGCCGTATCCGCGCGCCGGGCTTGCCAGAGCAGAAGCGCAATCGCATCCGGCAGCAGCGTATAAAGCGCAAACCAGCCCCAGCGGAAGTCGCCCGCCGCGCCGGTCACCAGCAGGTAGGGAATGCACAAGACCGCCGGGCAGCCAAGCTGCGCCCATAGAGGCAGCTTGCGCACCAGCGGGTAGGTTTTTCCGGGGAAAAACGCCGCCGCCAGGAGCGGGGCAAGCGTGAGCACGGCGGCGATCAGATTCGGCGCGGTAATCAGCGAGGCAGGCATCAGTCTCAGTTTCATTCCGCGCCCGCGCCGCGCGCAATGCCTGCCCCGTATTTCCTTCGAGTTGCAGCCTTGCCGGGTTGAAGGGCCCGTGATCGGGCTGTTTGCGCAGTTCGTCTCTTCTTAACGAAGGCTCTCTAATAGCTCTTGTAGACGGGGTTAAACTTGGGCCTGGGCTTGGTGTGAATATAGGCTGCCACGTCGTAAGCCTGCTGCGGCGAGAGCAAGCCGGGATGAGTCTGCGGCATGTTGTGAACCACGAAGCGGGCCATCTTGGATGGATTATTCATGCCCGCGCCGGTGTTATAGGAGTTGTTTCCCCAAAGCGCCGGAAACACATGCGGAACGCCGGCGCCATTTACGCCGTGGCACATGGCGCACTGCGCGCCGTAGATGGCTTTGCCGGCCACCGGATCGCCGGTCAGCGCCGGCAGGGGAACCAACCCGCGGCCCTGGTAGGGCTTGCCCTTCACGCCGCTTCTTGAGAGCCAGTCGATATAGGCAACCAGGGCGCGCATGGTCTTGCTGTTAGCGGGCGGCGGCGTTCCCGCCTCGCTGCGCACAAAGCACTCCTGGATGCGGTTTGTCAGCGTGATGACGTGGCCGGCCCTTTTGCTGTACATGGGAAAGAGCCCGGCGAGGTCGATCATCGGCGCCGAGAAGGCCTGGGTGCCGCTTTCAAGATGGCAGTCGTTGCAGGTGAGTGTGTTGCCGACATATTTCTTGGCGTATTTTGGAGTGTGATCGAAGATGAGCTGACCTTGCTGCGCCAACGCGGGCGGTGTGGCTTCCGCGATGGCCTGGTTCGTGCTTGCATTTGTGGCAGCAGAGGCAGCGGCGGCTTCGTGCCCGCACCACCCGGCGAAGGCCACGCAAAAGAGCGCGGCCGCCGCGATGAGCGGGAGACCGCTTTTTGAGTGCAGACCGTGCATGGATTTTCCTCCTACTCGGGGTGTTGCGCAACGGGCTTGAACCCAAACTGGCGATAGATCGCCTGGGCTTGAGCCGTTTTTAAAAAGTTCAGCCACGCAGCCGCCGCCGCCGGATGCGGAGCGTCTTGCATCACACCTCCAGCATAGATGGCCGTTGTATTCTGCGCGGCGGGAATGGCCACGCCCGCGATGGGATTGCCGAGGCTCTCCTGAAAACGCACCTCCGAGGCCCAGGTCACCCCGGCATCGGCTCTGCCTTCCATGATGCGCATGGGCGTTTGCCGGTGATGAATCTCGGTGAGCAGCGTTGTGCCGGCCTTGACTTTGTCTTCGTAAACAGCCTTTTCAAGCGTATCGCCGCCGGCCTTGCGCAGCGAAGCCTGAATCTGCTTGGCCACACCTTCCCATTCCGGATTAGGCATGGACAGGCGCACGCCGGCCCGCCCCAGATCGTTGAGAGACCGGATGTGTTTGGGATTGCCGGCGTGGATCATGATGGCGAGATCGTTGGTGGTGTATGCAACGACGTGGGTGAGCTGGCCGTCTTTGCGCATTGCGCTGACGGCACGCAAGCCCGCCTCAAACACGTCGGGTTTGACCTGGATCGTCAGGTTGCCGAGGGTGAGCGTGTCATTGGCCGCGATTTGCCGGCGCAGAATTCCGGGCGGAAGCGTTTCGTAGTAGATGTGATTCTTCAGCTCGGGATGCTGACGTTCGAATGCGGCAACCAGTTGCGGCAGCACGAAGAACTGATTGCCCCCGATGAAGAGCACCAGCTTCGCGTTGGCGGGATTGCCGTGCAGATCGGGGACGTTGTCGATGTCCGGGACGCGGAAGACGTACCCCTGCACGGCGGGGTCGTTCGCGCCTTTGCTCCACGGCGGCGTGGCCTGGGCCCGCGCCAGCAGCGCGGACCCGCAGAGTAGAGATACAGCGGTAAATTGGCGTATGAAGCGCACGGCTTGCGGCCCTCCTGATCAAGCGGTGATGTAGGTGTAGTGGCCTTCCGACTGCAGCAGCGCGATGGCGGCAACCATGGCCGCAACAACCAGAACTCCCGGCTGCAAGTTGGCCAGAAAATCGTTGACGATCTCATCGGGAGACTGCTTGAGATGGAAGTGCTTGATGAGCTTGCGCGACTGCTCTTCAAGAGCCGTGTGGCAGCTCAGGAACTTGACGCCGCGGGCCTGAAGCGCCTGTACGCTTGTGTCCTGATAGATGGAATCAAGATCATCCGGACTCTTCGCGTACGCTGCCGCGTTAATCGGATGCTTGGCTGGATAGAAAAAATTGCGAACAGCCGGCTTGCCGGTAGCCGGATCGATGATGTTGAGCCATTCGCCGACGCGATATTTGGCCCAGACGGCATCGCGATAGTTCAGCATGTTGGCCGCGCCGTGCAGCGCCGCCACAACCTTCAACTCGGATTGGGGAACGTCAAAGCCGTAGTGGAGACCGTTCAGGGAGTTCTTGATGTTGTTGAGAAACACGCCGCCGCCGATCTGCGAGACGTCGTAGAGCTGCTTGACGCTGGCGGGGTTGTTGGCGAGTTTGTTGAACTCCGCAAGCTTCCATTCCGAGCCTTTCCAAACCAACTGCGCATGGGCGGGACGGGCAGAGTCGGCAACGATGCCCAGTGCGGCAATGCCGGCAACGGCGCGCGAAACAAACGATCTACGGGAGAGTGGATTCATTGTGTCCTCCTGGGAAAATAGGATGGGTGGGCTTGCGTGGGGATGCGTTTCCCAGGCTCCGGAGAAAGAGCGGCTGGGGGACGGACGGTGGCGGCATGGGTTTGCACGGTTGCTTCCGGTCCGCGCACTCAAGGCTCCACGCGCCGGCAAGCGCGGCAAAGATCAGTGGACGCAATAACTGGAATTGTGGTGCAGCGTGCAATTGCGACATGATCGTCTTCCTCTTGCGAATTTCCGCGAATGCGGCCTCCGCTTCAGCGCAGAGCCGCTGACTCAAGCATCGCTTCCCGCGCGAAACGAGGTCCAAGCAGAAGTTCTTATGTCCAATAAGTGAAGTGAATGAGGGAGAATTGCCGGCGGGAGCGCAGCGTGGGAAGGTTGCGCCGGCCCGGAATCACCGGGGAGTGCCGCGGCGCTGGATGGAACCGGCGCGCGCGGAATGGGCGCTGCTTTCAGCGCGCGCAACTGGCTTAGGGATGGGGGCCCGGAAGACTGCCAGGATGACACCTTGACCTCCCTCCGACGAGTGGGAATGGGCCCAGGGTATCGATGCGCTTCCTCTGTGAGATGAATTGCGATCGGGGCGCAGAGGTAGTTTGCCCCGGTGAATGGGGTGCAAGGCGGATGCGCACCGAGGGTGGCATCGGCATGAGAAATGCGGCGTGGGGCAGGGCATTTCCAGTCTTGCAAGAGCGAACCACGGAGCAGGTTCGCAGGCCCGTTTGAGACGTCCGCTTGCGGTGGTTGCGGTGCGGTTTGCGCGGCGGGCTGCAACTGGCGTCCGGCAGCGGGCCGCGCAAGCCAATATTCGCTTCAGCGCGGTACGATTCTTACGCCCATGCCGTCGAGCTTCTGGCGGGCTTGCGCCGCCGCCGGAGTTTGCGGATAGCGCCGGATCAGCAGGCGCAGCTCGTTGATGCCTGCCTGCTGCTTCTTCAAATTCAACAGGGCATAGGCCTTGTGCAGTTCCGCCGTCGCAGCCAGCGAAGACCCGGGAAAGACTTCCAGCATGGTGGTGTATGCTTTTACCGCGTCGGAATACCTGTGCTGCCGGTAGGCAATTTCGCCGATATAGAACTGCGCGTTGCCAGCGAGGCCGTCGTAGGGATAGTACCGAATAATCGAATGAAATTCGCTGCCGGCGAGCTTGTATCGTCCGGCGTTAAAATCCCCGAGCGCGCGCTCGTAAGTTTGCTTGAGCGGTGGCGCCTGTGCCGCCGTGGGAATGCTTGATGGCGCTGCGCCGGTTGGCTCCTGCAGGGCTTGCGGACCGGTTGGCGGCGCGCCGGTGGGCATCTGCTCCGCGGCCCCTGTGCTGCCCGGCTGTCCGGCAGGTGTTCCAGCGCCAGAGCTGCCCGGTTGTCCGGCAGGCATTGCAGATGCGGAGCCGCCCGGCGTTTCTCCGGGCATGCCGGTCAGCGGCGGCGCCTGCATATTCTGGATCTGGCTCTGCAGCTTCTGAACGGTGTTCTGCAGCTTCTCGACGCGCGTCCGCAACTCGTCCACGGAGTCGTTCATGGACTGAATCTGCCCCGAGATCGTGTTGACCTGGCTGCTGGCCGCCTGATCCTGCGCATTGATCTTCTGCTGCAAGGAGGTGACCGTGGCGTTCATCTGGTTGACCTGGGTGGCAGTCTGCTGCACCACGTTCTGCAGCACGCTGAAGCGCGAGTCCAGGGTGGATTGTATCTGCTGCACGCTGTTGAGGAGTTGCTGAACCTCTACCTGTAACTGAATGATCTCCTTAGAGACCGCGTGTGCCGGCGTGGGCACGCAGACAAGGGCAGCGGCCAGGATTGCCGCCAGAGCGAAATGTTTGCGCATTGAACGGGACATCTGCATCCTCACCCATGATAACAAGCAGATGCGTTAGGTTGGGCCGACGACTCAACCTGACGCGAGTGATTCACTTTAACTCTCTGCCGCGGAACGATTTGCAGTGCCGCGAGCCAGCGCCGCGCGAAGGCGGGAAAAGGCCGCAGGCCAGCTTTGCGCCGGCCTGCCTTCTTCCCATTATGTTACTGAGCGAGCTTGAAACCGTCACGCCGGTTCAACTGCCAGCATTGTTCGGTGGACTGGGTGCAGAACAACCGTTCCTTGCCATAGCTGATTGTCTGCATCCGACTTGCGGCTACGCCCATGGTTATCAGTGCATTTTTCGCCGCCTGGGCACGCCGCTGGCCCAGCGCCAGGTTGTATTCTTCAGACCCGCGCTGATCGCAGTAGCCGCCGATCACGATGTTGATGTTGGGATGGGCGATCAGGTAGTCGGCATTCTTTTGCAGCGTGGCCTGCGCGTCAGGACGGATCGCCGCCGTATCGTAGTCGAAGAAGATGGGCTGGACGTTGGCCTTGAACTCCTCTTCGGCGGTCATGTTGCTGGAGGGTACGGACACGGCCGGCGGGCCGTTGACGGTAACGCTCGCCGTTGCGTTGGCGGTTCCGCCGGGGCCGGTGGCCACCAGGTGGTACGTGGTGGTGGTGCCCGGGGTCACGGTTCTTACGCCGGCGGTGGGCACCGAGCCGATGCCCTCAATGGTAACCGTGGTGGCGTTGGAGGTGCGCCAGCTCAATGTGGTCTGGTCACCGGCGGAGATGACCGAGGGAGATGCGGACAACTCCGCGGTGGGTGCTGGCGCTGTTACAGCCGGTGCGGTGGCAGCGGGCGGCGGGGGCTGCTTTTTCTTGCAGCCTGCCAACGTAAGCAGGGCAACAGCTAACATGACGGGGAACAGAATGCGACTACGCCGACTCAATGAAGTACTCCTTCCGGGGATCACCGGGATTCAATGAACGGTCTTCCGAGCGATCGGGCCAGGAGGGTTGCACTATTACAGCTCCCAGAAGCCTCTGTTGCCGGGCGGCTCTTTCGCGCGGGAAAGGCCGCTTGCACGCCATCGGGAAAGGACGCTTACGTGGTTCCGGTCCGAATTGCATTCTGAAGACGTTGTTGTTGATACCGGCTGCGTATCCGGTGATTTCCCCGGAAATCCGGCCGGCCTGCCGATATGCCTCTACTCCATGTTACAAATCAGCATGCCGTAGAGGCAGCGATGAAACTGCATTCTTTCTTACCAAAAGCCTGCGTGAAAACGGTCACGCGTTTTTTGCCCGCGTCGCCCAGGAGCTCACTTCCAGCTCCAGTCGGGCTCGAAGTTATCGCCCGTGTGCGTCAGTTGCTGCTGGTGCGTACCATCCGCCCACATGGTCCAGATGTCGGTGCGGTGGTTGATTGTTCTCTGGAACACGATATGGCGTCCGTCCGGCGACCAGCTTGGGTAGTCGTTATTGCCTTCGCCGTGGGTGAGTTGCACCCAGCGCATGGTGGCGATTTGAAAGATGTAAATATCCTGCCCGCCGGGAGCGCCTGGACCGTAATTGCGGTTCCAACTGAAGGTCAGGAGCTGGCCGTTCGGCGACCATGAGGGCGATACCGCATAGCCGCCATCGGTCATGCGCTGCAGCAGGGAACCATCCGAATTCATGATGTAAATCTGGGGCAGGCCGGTGCGGCCGCCTACAAAGGCAATCTGCGAGTCGGTCTTCGGATTCCAGCAGGGCTGCACATTGGCGCCGGGCAGGGAAGTGATCTGATGTGCGTTGCCGCCGTCGTTGCTCGCGATCCAGATCTCAGGGTTGCCCGACCGCGCGGAAGAGAAAGCTACCTGATTGCCGTTGGCGCTCCAGGCGGGATCGAAGTTGCTGCCTCCGACTGTTCCGGTGGGGAAACTGACCAATCGATTCAGTTCCAGGGAGAACATCCGTATCGACCAGCCGTCGGGGCCAAGAGACTCGAAGGCAACACGTGAATTATTCGGTGAGACACGGGGAGCCATCGAAATGCTGCCTATGTGCGTGACGGGGTGCTGATTTTCTCCGTCGTAGTCCATCTCCCAGATCTCTTTTGATCCGGTGCGGCTGCTGACGAAGTAGATCTTGGTCTGGGCGATTCCCGGAATTCCGCCCAACTGCTGAATGATGGCGTCGGCAAACTCGTGGGCAATGGTGCGGGCTTCCTGCTGATTGGCGGCTTCATTGTATTGCCGGGCGAGAAGTTGCGCGCTGGCGCCCGCGCCGGCGGTCGAGTAGAGCCAGCCGTAGACGATCACCCGGCCGCTGCTCACCGTGAGCGCGCCGAAGGCGACCGCCGAGGCGTTGGCCGGCGCCGCCGCCCACTGCGCCAGATTGATTTCCTGCGGCGAGCCTGGCATGGCCTGAGGCGCCAGGCTCTTCGACACCATTTCGAAAATGCCAGCGTTCTGGAGATCGTTGTACAGGGTGGCGTCGAAGACTGCCTGCAGCACCGGCGTTTGCGGATCGTTGCCCACGGGCTTGAAATCCGCCGCAGCCAGGCGAATATTCTGCTGGCCCAGGTTGGTTCCCGTGTAGACCCAGCCTTTCTGTGCATGGAGTTTTACGGTTGAAACCGAGATCAGGACGATGACAAAAAGAGGCAAAATCCGGAAAAACGCCTTCATGCGAGGTGTAATCCTTCCTGGTGACGAACGCATGGCCGAGCGCGCTCTTGTACTTGACCATTCTTCATGACGTTCGACACCATCAAACGCTCATGAGTCGTTAGGCGAAATGTTGCTTGAGTAGATACGGCCTTACGGGCTGTGGACAAACTCCCAATCAGATAGGCCCCGAAACAGGGCGCGGGCTCATTAAGGCGCGTCTGTTCCGGGTAGGCAGCATCTTGCTCGCCCGCGTCCGAGGGGGCGCCGCTGCGGCCTTGCGAAATATGTCTCAGGCTCATCAATACTCGCAATGGTAAGTGACACCCAACTGACGGTATCCCCCGGGCAGCGGTGGAAATGACTGCACCCGCTCGGCCGCCTGCAGGCATGAATCGTCCAGCGTGGGGCTTCCGCTCGACTGGGCGAGCCGCGGACTGCTCGCGGTTCCGTTTTCATTGATCGTGAAGGTGATGTAAGCCCGCGCGCCGTGTGGGGTAGCTGGGTTCACCTGCGCCCTGTCCCAGTTTGCCGACATCCGGTTATTGATCTGCTGTACATACCAAGGGTACATCTTGCCGAAGTCGCCATTTTGGATGGCCGTTGGACCGTTGAAACCCTGCTCCGGCATGGAACGCTGCATCCAGGAGCCGGAGCGCTCGCCATAGCGCGCCACGTTTTTGCGCTTGGGCGGCGGCTGAACAATCTTCGAACTGCGGGATTTTTCTTTCGGCTTTACCTTTCTGCCCGGAATCGGTATCGCCTTGAGATTCTGCATCTGCTCCGTTTTGTGGCTGGACAGCAGCGGCGCTTTGCTGGGCGTCAAGGTCGACAGTACATTCTGGTTGGGCTGCTCGTGGGTGGGCAAGGGCAGAGGGCTATTGACCAGTTGCGCCTGCATGATGCCGCCTGCTCCCGGACTGCCCCAGATGGTCGGGCGAAAGAGCCCCTCAATGGCGATATAAAGCGCGAATGCCGCCAGCATTCCGCCATGCAGCAGCACCGAACCCAGGGCGGGCGCGAATGTCTTCTCCGGCGCCAGTTCCCGGTCCAGTTGCTCGTCGCCTTCCAGAAGCTTCTCCATGTGTGTGTCCGCGCGTCGTGGCTCCCAATCGGCCCAATGATCCTACTTGCCGCCGCTTGAGCCCGGTATATTCATCGGCCGCGTAACGATTGATACATTGGTAATTCCCGCCTGCTCTACCGCGTCCATCACGGTGCAGAAAACACCGTACGGAATGGTCCGGTCGGCGGCGAGATAGATCGTCTGGTGCGCCATCTGCTTGTTTTTGGCGCGCAGCGTCGCGGTCAAAGCGTGAATATTGATGGGCTTGTCGTTCAGGAAGATATTTTGCTGCGCGTCGATGGTGACCACGGTGCGCTCCTGGGTGATCTGGCGCACGGTGCGGGTCTGGGGCACATTCACCTCGATGCCCGACTGCAACACCGGCTCGGTGATCATGAAGATGATCAGCAACACCAGCACCACGTCGACCAGGGGCGTAACGTTGATCTCCGCGAGCGAAGTTTGCGTACCGCCGTTGTTATTTGTAAACGCCACGCTCCACCTCCCGCGGAATCTCGGTTCCGGGGCTGCGCTGCGCCTGCGCGGCGCGCGTGGGAATTTCATCGAGCGAGTTCAACAGCTCACGGCAAAAGTCGTCGGTAGCTGAAGCGAACACTTTGATGCGCGCCGTGAACTGGTTATAAGCCACCAGAGCCGGTACGGCCACAAACAAACCCGCCGCCGTGGTGATCAGCGCCTCGCTGACGCCTGGACCGACCGCCCGGAGCGTAGCGGTTCCTGCCATGGTCAGTTCCTGAAAGGCGTCGACGATGCCCATCACCGTCCCAAACAGCCCCACGAACGGGCTCGCCGAAGCGATCGTGGCCAGCCACGTCATCCGGCGCTCCATCTGCGACACCGCTTCGCTCGCCGAAGTGCGCGCCGTCCGGTCCAGCGCCGCCAGATTGACCGGTGGTCCCGATCCTCCCGTCTGCCGCCGGTAGGTCTCGTAGATGTCCTCAAAGACCTGCGCCAGCGGGCTGTTGCTGTAATCTCCCGTGTGCGCGGCGACCTCCTTGAGGCTCGTCGACTTGCGGAACATGCGCACGAATTGCCGGCTCTCTCTGGTTGCCCGCCGGAACTCGCCGATCTTTCCGAGGATCACGGTCCACGAATAGAGGCTGGCGCACAACAACACCACCAGAACCGCGATGGCGATCGGTCCGATGTGGCCGAACAACTCCCCTAACGCCTTGAAGCTCTGCGTGCCGCCGGAGGCGCCGGGAATGGGCGGAGCCGCGCCGCTGCCGGTCTGCAAAATGGTAAAAATCGCTAAGGTAAAAATCGCATTTCACCTCATAATCACGGTATCAGACGTTCTCTGGTAACTCCAAGTGATCGATCCGGCACCTGCGCAGGCGTAGCCAACTTGTCAATCCGCCAGGCCGCAAGCGCCCCGTTCATGCTATGCTGCGCTCGGACTTAACTGCTGCCAATGCCAAGCAATAAGTGAATCATGCTTATCGAGTTGCGCGCTGAAAATTACGCGGTCATCGATCACGCCATCGCCGTCTTCGGTCCCGGCCTGAACCTGCTGACGGGTGAAACCGGGGCGGGGAAATCCATTCTTGTGGATGCACTTGCGCTCCTGATGGGCGGCAAAGCATCGGCCGATCTGGTCCGCCATGGCGCGGACAAGGCCGTGGTGGCCTGTGTCTTCGAGTCTACGCCCGCCGCCGAGGCTATTCTTGAGGAAAACGGCATCGACTGTGAGGGCGCGGAGATTATTTTGCGCCGCGAAATCTCCTCCAACGGTAAAGGCCGCGTTTTCATCAACAATCAGCCCGCCACGGTTGCTGTTCTGCGCCAGCTTGCGCCGGAACTGGCGCTGGTTCACGCCCAGAGCGAAACCCTGTCCAGCTTTGACCAGGCGCAGCAGCGCATTCTGCTGGACCGCTTTGGCGGCGTCTCCACCGAGGCGACGGCGGCCGCACATGCTCGCTGGGCGGGGGCGCGGAACAAGCTCGACGAATTGCTCCAGGGCGAGCAGGACCGGCTGCGCATGGTCGATCTGTGGAGCTACCAGCGCAACGAGATTGAAGCGGCGCGGCTCGAACCGGGCGAAGACGAGGCCCTGGAAACCGAGAAGCGCGTGCTGGCCAACGCCGAAAAGCTCTACGCCGCCGCCATGGGCGCCTTCGAGCAGCTCTACGAAGGCGGCGCCAGCGCCGAAGCCGCCCTGCGCAATGCTGTTCGCAACGTCGACGAACTGTCCCGCTATGACAGCCGCTTTGCCGAGCCTGCGCAGCAGTTGGCGGGCGCCCGCGCTACCATCTCCGATATCGCTTCAACGCTGCGCGACTATGCCGAAGGCATCAACGCCAGCCCCGAGCGCCTGGCGGAGATCGAAGACCGCCTGGCGCTGCTCGACCGGCTGAAGCGCAAATACGGCAAGACCGTTGTGGAGGTCATTGCTTTTGGCGAGGACGTGGCGCGCAAGCTGGCCGAGGTGGAAGATCGCGACGAAATTCTAAAGACGTTGCGCGCCGAGTTGGATGAAGCCGCGGCGGTCTATCGCAAGGCCGCCGCCGCGCTGACTGCCGAACGCCGTGCCGCCGCAGCCAGGCTGGCCCGCCAGGCTGAAGCGCAGATCAATTCGCTGGCCATGAAGGCGCACTTCGAGGCCGCCGTCCGCTGCGACGAAGACGAAACAGGCTGGGCCGCGGCCGGCTGGGACGAGATCGAATTTCTTATCGCCACCAACGCCGGCGAGCCGCTCAAGCCACTCGTCGAGATCGCCTCCGGCGGCGAGCTGTCGCGCGTGATGCTGGCGCTCAAGGTGGCGGTTGAAGAGCACTCCGCCAAAAGCAGCAGGAAGCCCACGCCGCGCACCCTGGTCTTCGACGAGATCGACATCGGCATCGGCGGCCGCGCGGCGGAGGCGGTCGGGCAGAAGCTCAAAGCGCTGGGGCGCGGCCAGCAGGTTCTGTGCGTCACCCACCTGCCGCAAATCGCCGCCTTCGCCGATCAGCATCTGGCGGTGGAAAAGCGCGAAGACCATGGCCGCACCAGGACGCGGATCCGCACCCTGGACGACGGCGCCCGCACGCAGGAAGTGGCGCGCATGTTATCCGGCGCCAAAGTGACCGATACCAGCCTGCAGCATGCATCGCAGATGATTGCGGCAAGCCGGTAGCGGCAGATGAAGCGGCCATCGTCCGCGGCTTTTGGAGCGACGGGGAAAAAGGACAGGTTATTCAGCCAGTTTGCACCAGGCTGAAGCCGGTCCCATTGTTTCCTGAGCGGCCAATCCTGAGCCCGAATTAGTGGCCGCGCCCGTGTCCATGCCCGTTGCCGTGGTCATGTCCGTTGCCGCGCCCGCGCCCGTTGCCGCGTCCCCTGCCACGGCCGTAGCCGTGTCCATTGCCATGCGGGTTTCCGCGCCCGTAGGCGCGTGGGTTACCGTGGTTCTGGTATTGGCCGTAGTGATGGCCGTTGTCACGGTGGTTGCGGTACTGGCCATAGTGGTTGCCATTGTCATGCCGGTACTCGACCGCGCGGTAATCGCCGTGGAAGCGGCGTTCCCAGCCGCGATGTTCGGCCCAGTCAGGCCGCTCACCGCGGTAGGGCAGCACTCCGCGGTAGCCGAACCGCGGATCGTAATAGCGATCTACGTAGCCGCGAAAGCCGTTGGGGCCGCCAAACCACGGACCGGCGCCGATGAAGACGCCGCTCTGAAACCACTGCGGGCCGTAATAGCCCAAGGGAGCGCAGTTATACGGCGCGTAGCCGAAGTAGCCGTAGGGGCAAACGGGCGGGGTGCCGATTTGAACGTTGATGCTGACCTGAGCCTGTGCGCCGGGTGCGCCCGCAGCCACAAATATGGCGGCGATCGCCGCCAGAATAGCAACCCTGAGCCTTTTCATCGTACCTCCTTGTTCTTTCAAGCGGGGCAGCCACCTATCTGTGCCACGAGCAATTCTCGCACGGCAAAACAGGGCGGCAGCGCCGTTCCTGCCAGGGACCAAGGGCAATGCATCGTGCAACTTAAAGGGCGGGCTCTTTCGATATGGACCCGTTTCAATCCTGTTCCCTCTCAGATGAGGGACGATCTGCAAAGGATGTAGAAAATCGTACAGGGCGGCGCCGTATGCCGCAAGGGAGAAGACGCGTCTTCCGGGCCAAAAACAAGCCGCATGCGGTTCGCGTACACCGGATGCGGCTTCAGTCTGATCCCTGATTTCAGATTTCTGCTCTTAGCGCGCTGCCTTACTTGTCGTTCAGCGCCTCAACGCCGGGCAGCTTCTTGCCTTCCAGAAACTCCAGGCTGGCGCCGCCGCCGGTAGAGATGTGCGTGATCTGGTCTGCTACGCCGGCCTGGTTGATGGCGCTGACCGAGTCGCCGCCGCCGATGATGGAGGTGGCTGACTTGTTGGCCGCCACCGCTTTGGCAATTGCGTTGGTGCCCACGGCGAAGCGCGGAAACTCGAAGACGCCGGCCGGGCCGTTCCACACGATGGTGCGCGCGCCCGCGACCACCTTTTCGATAGCCGCGACGGTTTTGGGACCGATGTCCAGGCCCTGCCAGTCGGCCGGGAAATCCTTCGAGCAATCCCATGGCTGCGTCCTGGCGTCGGGCGCAAAGTTGTCGGCCAGGATGTTATCCACAGGCAGCAGCAGTTCGACGCCTTTGGCTTTGGCCTTGGCCAGAGCCTCTCTGGCAACTTCGATCTTGTCTTCCTCGACCAGGGACTTGCCGGTGGCCACGCCGAGAGCGCGCTGGAAGGTATAAGCCATGCCGCCGACGATGACCAGCGTGTCCACCTTGTCCAGCAGGTTGTTGATCACGTCGATCTTGCCTGAGATCTTGGAGCCGCCGATGATCGCGACGAAAGGCTTTTCCGGCGATTCAAGCGCCTTGCCGAGGTAGGTGATCTCCTTTTCCATCAGCAGGCCGGCAGCGGCGGGCTTGAGGAAGTGCGTAATGCCCTCGGTTGAAGCGTGGGCGCGATGGGCGCTGCCGAAGGCGTCATTGACGTAGACCTCGGCTAGGGAAGCCAGCGCCTTGGAAAAGCCGGGGCCGTTGGCCTCTTCTTCGGCGTGGTAGCGCAGGTTTTCGAGCAGCAGCACCTGGCCCGATTCGAGCTGATGGGCCATCTCGCTGGCAATCTCGCCCACGCAGTCGGGTGAAAAGGCCACGTTCACGCTTCCGCTGAGCTGCTTGTCCAGCAGTTCGCGCAGCCGCGTGGCCACGGGACGCAGCGAGTACTTGGGATTGGGCTTGCCCTTGGGCCGGCCCAGGTGCGAAGCGAGGATGACTTTCGCCTTGCGCTGCAGGGCGTAGACGATGGTGGGCAGCGTGGCCACAATACGCGTGTCGTCGGTGATGGTCGAGCCGTCCTCGGTGAGCGGGACGTTGAAATCGACGCGGATGAAGACCCGCTTGTTGGCCAGATCGATGTCGCGAATGGTGAGCTTGGGCATGGTGCCTGTGCCTTCCTTGAAGTCGGTGGTCAGGGATCAATGATTCAGTTCACAGTTCGCAGTTCACGGTGACCGGCCATGCTGGCATCCGGAGACTGCAAACTGCGAACCGGCAACGGTGAACTGCTTTTTACAGACCCTTCTTGGCCAGGAAGCCAATCAGATCGACAACGCGGTTGGAGTAGCCCCACTCGTTGTCATACCAGCTCAGGACCTTCACGCTTCTGCCGACCACCTTGGTCAGCGGCGCATCCACGATCGAGCTGCGCCTGTCGCCGCGGAAATCGGTGCTGACCAGCTCATTGGATTCGACACCCAGGATGCCCTTCAGCGCGCCCTCGGAAGCGGCCTTGAAGGCGGCGTTCATGGTTGCGGCGGTGATGTCCTTTTCGGCAATGAAGGTCAGGTCGACGATTGACACGTTGGGAGTCGGGACGCGGATGGCGAAGCCGTCCAGCTTGCCTTCCACCGCGGGAATCACCAGCTTCAGCGCCTTGGCGGCGCCGGTTGAGGTGGGAATCATCGACAGCGCGGCGGCGCGGGCGCGGCGCAGGTCCTTGTGCGGGAAGTCGAGGATTACCTGGTCGTTGGTGTAGCTGTGAATCGTGGTCATAATGCCGGACACGATGCCGCAGGTTTCCAGAGCGACCTTGACGACCGGGGCCAGGCAGTTGGTGGTGCAACTGGCGTTCGAAAGAATGTTGTGCCTGGCAGGGTCGTACTTGTCCTGGTTGACGCCGAGGACGATGGTCATGTCCTCGTTCTTGGCCGGGGCCGAGATGATGACCTTCTTGACGGTCGAACCCAGGTGCGCCTTGGCCTGCGTCGCGTCGGTGAAGCGGCCCGTCGACTCGACCACGATTTGCGCGCCCACCGTGTCCCAGGGCAGCTTGGCTGGATCCTTTTCGGCATAGACCTTGATCTTCTTCCCATCGACAGAGATGAAGTCATCGCCGGCGGCGATCTCGTTCGGCAGATTGCCAAGAATCGAGTCGTACTTGAGCAGGTGCGCGAGGGTTGCGGGGCTGGTCAAGTCGTTAACGGCGACAAATTCGATCTCCTTGTTGCCAAGCGCGGCGCGCAACACGTTGCGGCCAATGCGGCCGAAGCCGTTGATACCTACCTTTACTGCCATGTGTGGTTTCTCCTTCAAAAATCGATGAAGCTGAGCATAAGAATGAGTCGTTCGGAGGTCCTGATCACGTGCGGAGGGCAATTCCACCAAACCTTTCATCGTAACATTGGCAGCCGTGGTGGTTCAGCACTGCCCGGCTCCGGCGCACACAACCGTCTCCCGTCAGGATGCAGGCCGGAGCGCGCGACTGTATGTGACGAAGTGCACACGATTTGCAGCACTGCGCGGAATTGTGTTATTCGGGTATCACACGAAGGTGTAGAAAGCGGCATGAGAAGACGCTCAAAACGCGCACCCAATCTTTCGGAATCCACGGGCAAGATCGGCCAGCAACTCCCATCGAATCAACCGGCTCCACTGATGCCGTCGTACGTGGACGAGACGTCACCGGAGCGGCCTGCCGCGCATCGTCCGCAGGAAAGCCGGCCGTCGGCGCGCCCCTCCCAACATCCGCCCCAACCGCAGTGGAACGTGCCCGCCGGCGAAGGCCGCCTGGAGGTTGAAACGCAGCCGGAGACACCGACTGTTCCGGCTGCAGCCGCCGAGGGCGCGGAGCGCTCGCCGCAGGCTCCCAAAGGCTATGTGGTGCTGGCCATCGGGCTGCCGGGCTCGGGCAAGACCACCTGGTTCGGCCGCCGCGGAGTCTCGCCGCTCTCCAGCGACATGCTGCGCGGCATTCTCTTTGACGATGTCGAGGAGCAGCGCTATCAGGGGCTGGTCTTTTCCACGCTGCGCTCCATGCTGCGGGCGCGGCTCATCGCGCACATGCCCTGGAATTACGTGGACGCGACCAATCTTTCCGTCCACGAGCGCCGCCAGTGGATCAAGATGGCCAAGAGCTTTGGCTATGAAGTTCACGCCGTCTTTTTCGACGTGCCGCTGCAGGTCTGCCTGGAGCGCAACCGCCAGCGCGACCGCTCGGTGAGCGAAGAGGTGATGCGCAAGATGGCTGAAAAGCTCAAGCCGCCAGTCTTTGAAGAGGGTTTTGCGAAGATCACGGTGGTGCGCGTGAAGGGCTCGAGTTAAATCGCCGAATTGCGATCATTACATTGCGGCTGTTGCCGCTGCGCCGATTTCTGGAATTCATTTTATAGGTGATCTGATTATGAGCACTGCCCCTGCCGGTCAACCGTCCGTTGAACCCTGGATGCGCGGAACCCACGCCGACGTTCCCGCCGCCGGCCGCGCCGTGCTGCACGCCCTGGACCTAGCCCTGGAAGACCTGACCAAATGGACCCAGGGCATCACCGATGCTGAAATTCACTGCCAGCCGTTCGGATTGACTTCGGTGGCTCGCCATCTGCGGCACATCGCCCGTTCCACCGACCGCCTGCTGAGCTACGCGGAAGGCAAGCAGCTCAGCGAAGAGCAGCTCAAAGCCCTGCGCGCCGAGGAGAACGCCGGCGAGGAAACGCTGGCCGGGTTGCTGACCGAGGTCGAGGTCTCTTTTCGCAATGCCGTCGAGCGCGTGCGCGCGCTGGCCGCGGAGGATCTGGAAACCCCTCGCACCGTCGGGCGCAGGCAGTTGCCAACCACTATCGGCGGTGCGCTCATCCATGTGGCCGATCACATCCAGCGTCACGTCGGGCAGGTGGTGACCACGGCCAAGGTGCTTAAGGCCGTTCGCGGCTGACGGCTCTGTCTGCTCCGCCCGCGTTCGTGCAAGTTGATGAGCGTGGCTGAGCTGGAGCCGTTGCGCGCGCCGGTGCATCTCTGTTGTATGGCCTCTCAAAGTTGCGCCAGATACGGGGTAAGAAACGGAGTCCACCAGCGACCTTGAGCACGACCGACAAGACAAAGCCCGCCACAACACCCCAGGTTCGCGCAACACCCGATTCCGGCGGCCGCGGCGGCGTGTCGCATACCTGGCGCGCCCTGCGCCATCGCAACTTCAGGCTCTTCTTCGGCGGGCAAAGCATCTCGCTCATCGGCACGTGGATGACGCGCATCGCCATGGCGTGGCTGGTCTATCGCCTCACCCACTCGGCGCTGCTGCTGGGCATGGTCAGCTTCATGGGGCAGTTTCCCACCTTTCTGCTGGCGCCGTTTGCCGGCGTGTGGGTGGACCGGCTGAACCGCAGAAAGGTCCTGGTCTGCACGCAGACGCTCTCCATGATGCAGTCGCTGGCGCTGGCCGGGCTCACATTCTCCGGTCTCATCACCATCCCCTGGATTCTGGCGCTGGCCGCGGCGCAGGGCTTGATCAACGCCTTCGACATGCCGGGCCGCCAAGCCTTCATGGTGCAGATGGTGGAAGACCGCGGCGATCTGGGCAACGCCATCGCCATCAACTCGTCGATGGTGAACATGGCGCGCCTGGTCGGGCCTTCGCTGGCCGGCCTGGTTATCGCGGCCACCAGCGAAGGCTGGTGCTTTCTCATTGACGGCATCAGCTATCTGGCCGTTATAGCTTCTCTGCTGATGATGCGCATCCATGTCCGCACCCCCAAGCGCAAGGTCACGTCCACCTTCACGGAACTGAAGGAAGGCTGGACCTATGTTTCCAGCTTTCTGCCCATCCGCACCATCCTGATCCTGTTTGCCGTGGTCAGCCTGATGGGCATGCCGTTTGTGGTGCTGATGCCCATCTTTGCGGCCAAGGTGCTGGGCGGCGGGCCGCACACGCTCGGATTTCTGATGGGCGCCGTGGGCGTGGGCGCGCTGATCTCGGCCATCTCGCTGGCGGCGCGCAAGAACGTGCGCGGCCTCATCCGCATCATTCCCATTGCCGCGGCGGTGTTTGGCGCTGGCCTGATCGGATTCGGACTCTCGCACGCCTTCTGGCTCTCGATGGTGATGGCGTTTGTCGCCGGCATGGGCATGATGCAGGGCATGGCGGCCAGCAACACCATCATTCAAACGCTGGTGACCGAAGACAAGCGCGGGCGCGTCATGAGCTACTACACCATGGCGTTTGTGGGCATGGCGCCGTTTGGCAGCCTGCTGGCCGGGGCCATGGCCAGCGCCATCGGCGCGCAGGTAACGGTGATCGTGAACGGATCGGTTGTGGTGCTGGGCGCGATCTGGTTCGCAACGCGGCTGCCGGCGGTGCGGCGCGTAGTCCGGCCCATCTACCGCGAGATGGGAATCCTGATGGCCGCCGAGGAGATCCAGTCCTGAACCAGCAGGCGCAGAGGTCCGCGCCTGCTGGTTCAGGACAACATGGGACTATCGGCTTCGTGCCACTTCCGCCGCGGCCGGCTGAATGCTGCCCGCGCCCTGGGTCACGCCGCAGAGGTGAACGTGGACGCCCAGCTCCGCGAACATGGCCGCTTTGGTGGCCAGCGCCTTGTCGGCCATCTCCGCGCTGGGCGCGTAGGCCACATTCACGTGGTTGGCGCGATGCCGGGCCATCATCTGGTTCTGGCTTACGCCGTGCAGTACGGCATGAACGATGGGCCACTGCACCGTGGTTTCACGCCAGCGGCGCTCTGTTTCCGCGGCTGGCAGCGAGACCACCGAGCCGCGCCCCATGTCGACGTGCAGCGCGCCGCCCTCCACAAAGACGCGGCTCCAGACGATCTCGCCCGGCTTGCCTACGCCCTTCAGCGATCCGCCGCCCAGCGGGAAGTACATGGCCGGCTGCCGTTCGCTGCGCGCGCCGGCGTAGCCGTTGACAAAGTGATTGGCCGGCGCCGCGCCTGAAATCTGCAGCAGCCAGACAAAGCCGTCCACGCCGTCGCCCTTGTAATGCTCGCCCCAGCGCACGTCGTGCAGCGTGGTGGAGGGATCGAGCCCCAGCGCATTCCAGCAGCGGTTGGTCACCAGCACATCCACGCCCGCGCACTCGTCCACTTCGTTGAAGTGCGGCAGCGGCGCGCCGGGATAAAGCTCCTGGTTGGTGCCTTCGGCACACACCGCAGGCCGGTCGGAGTTGTTCAGCATGCCCTCGGCCAGATCGGAGGCCGGCACCATGTCCTTGAGCCCCTGCTGATATTGAATGCCGATGGTGTCGCAGCCAAACTCGGCGGCAATGCGCACGGCGGCGATGTACATCTTGCACTGGCCGAGGACCTGATCGAGGGTGAGCTCGGTAGCCGGATCCTTGCCGAAATCGAACTGCACGCCCCTGGCCACCAGCCAGTCATAAACAGCCTTGGCTTCCGCGTCGGCTACGGTGCGCATTTTGGCTACCAGCGCCGACTGGCTGAGCCGCTCCTTGAAGATGCCCGCGGGGTTCAGCAACTCGTCGTCGATGATGGCGTTGTACATGCCCATGCAGCCCTCGTCGAAGATGCCGACGATGGCCTTGCGGTGCTTAAGCTCGCTCGCCAGCCTGGCGCCCAGCGCCGCGCTTCCGGTCGGCAGCTTGCTCTTGTCGAGCGCGCGCACGTGGGAGAGGTCGTGCGTGATTTTTCCGTCGCGCAGCCATTCGTCCAGCCCGCGCAGAAAATACTCGTCGGTAAAGTCCTTGCTCCAGATGGAGGAAAATTCCTTGCCGGCCTTGATCAGCGAGCCGTTCAGGTTGAGCAGGCCGACCAGCCCGGGCCATTGGCCGGACCAGTTGGCCGCGGTCAGGATCGGTCCCCGATGGCTGCGCAGGCCGGGCAGCACGTGGTGGCTGTACTGCCATGCCGCCGTCGCAAACACCAGCCGGGCTTCGGGATGAATATGCATGAAGACGTCCATGCCTTGGCGCTGCGACGAAATAAAGCCGTGCTTCAATTTCTCGTCATACGGATGGGCGCGGACCAGTTTGTAGCCCTTGCGGGCAAAGGCCGCGGTCAATTTTTCTTCCATGTCGCGCTGGGCCGGCCAGCACACCTGGTTGGCCGAAAGGCGCAAATCCCCGCTGGTGACGAGCAGGACTTCGTTGTCCGCCGGCTTGCCCGCCCGATCGTGTTGCTCTGCCATATTCAATGAACTCCGCGTAAACGTATTCGCTTCCGTCAAAGGAAAATACTACACCTTTAGCGCTTTCGCTGCCGGGGCTGAGCGGCTGCGCGATGCGCAACTTCCGGTGCGATTCTTCCGGGTTCTACGGATAAACGCCGCGCAGCTTCACGGCCTCGGCCACGCGGCCGATTCCCAGCATATTGGCGGCCAGGCGCATGGGCACTTTCCGGTCCAGGTGAATCTTCAGCACATCGCGGAATGCTGTCTGCATCACCCGCTCCAGGCGGTTGTAAACGTCCTGCGCCTCCCAGAACAGATGCTGTTCGTCCTGCACCCACTCGAAGTAGGAGACCGTTACGCCGCCGGCGTTGCACAGGATATCGGGTATGACAAAAGTCTCGTTGCCGTTCAGGATGCGGTCTGCCGCCGGTGTCAGCGGCCCATTTGCCGCCTCGGCGATGATGCGCGCATGCACGCCCGGCGCGTTCGCGCTATCGATGGCACTTTCAAGCGCCGCGGGCACCAGAATGTCGCACTTGAGCGTCAGCAGCTCGGCCGGATCCATCGCTTCCGCTTCGGGGAAGCCCGCCACGCGGCCAGTGAGCGTCTTCAAATGGATCAGCTCGGGAATGTTCAGGCCCTTGCTGTTGTATACGCACCCCGTTGAGTCGCTCACCGCGACCACCCTGGCTCCGGCTTCATGCAGCAACTGCGCCGCCACCGAACCGGCGTTCCCAAATCCCTGCACCGCGACCGCCGCGCCTGGCAGTTGCATTTTGAGGTGCTCGCAGGCGCATGTGATGGTGTAGAAGACGCCGCGTCCCGTGGCTTCGCTGCGTCCCAGCGAGCCGCCCAGGCTGAGGGGCTTGCCGGTTACCACGCCGGGAATTGGATAGCCCTTGGTCATGCTGTAGGTGTCCATGATCCACGCCATGGTCTGGGCGTTGGTGTAGACGTCGGGCGCGGGAATGTCCTGTTCCGGCCCGATGATGGGCAGAATGGCGCTGGTGTAGCGGCGCGTCATCCGCTCCAGTTCGCCCGCCGACATGTGCTTGGGGTCGCAGGTCACTCCGCCCTTGGCGCCGCCGAAGGGAATGTTCACGACCGCGCACTTCCAGGTCATCCACGTGGCCAGGGCCTTGACTTCGTCCAGCGTCACCTGCGGGTGATAGCGTATGCCGCCCTTGGCCGGCCCGCGCACCGAGCTGTGCTGCACGCGGTAGCCTTCAAAGCGGTGAAGCCGGCCGTCGTCCATGCGCACCGGCACGGTTACCGTCAACATGCGCTCGGGATACTTGATCATCTCCCGTGTGTCTGAGTCCAGATCCAGCGCGTCGGCCGCTCGGTCGAAGTTTTCGAGGGCCACGTCATACACATTCTGCGTTGTTGCCGCTGTGAGCATTCTGTCTCCTCCTCGAGTTGAACCAATCTGCCGCCCGCTTGCTTTCAGCCTAGGCGGCGTGCACGTGTTCGGGCCGGTTGGCGCTCCATCCCGATTCGCTTCCCGGGCGATAAACCGGAACCAGCCACTTCCCGTAATCGCGCAAGCGCCCATGCACCGCCTCGATATACAAATGCCGAAGCTGGCTCGTGACCGGACCGACGGTGGCGTCCTTCACGGGCCTGTGATCCACGCGCACCACCGGCGCGATGCCCACCGCGGTTCCGGTCAAGAACAGCTCGTCCGCCACATACAGCTCGCTGCGGTCGATGGGCCGCTCAAACGGCGTCAAGCCGATCTCCCGTTCCGCCAGCTCCATCACCGAGTTGCGCGTGATGCCTTCCAGCAGGTTCTCCGTCACCGGCGGCGTAATCAGCCGCCCCCGCCGCACCATGAAGATGTTCGACGTGGAGCCTTCGGCAACCTGGCCGCTCTCGTTGAGCAGGATGGCTTCGTCAAAGCCGGCGCGGCGCGCATCGTCGCTGGCCAATGCGCTGTTCACATAGGCGCCGCAGATCTTTCCACGCGCCGGAATGGCGTTGTCTTCAATGCGCCGCCACGAGCTTACCGTCGCATGCAGGCCCATATCGCTGTGCAGATACTCGCCAAAGGGCAGCGCAACCATCGCAAAGGCATCGCGATCGTCCGGGCTCACGCCCACGCGCTCCGCGCTCTTGTAGGCCAGCGGCCGGATGTAGACATCGGTGCGCAGCCTGTTGCGCCGCAGCAACTGAACGGCGATGGCGCAAAGCTGTTCCGTGGTTGCCGGCACCTCGATGCGCAGTATGCCGCAGTTCCGTTTCCAGCGCTCGAAGTGCTCAAGCGGCCGCATCAGGAACAGATCCTGCCCGGCCTCGTCCCAATGCGCCCGAATTCCCTCGAAGACGCCGGTTCCGTAGTGCAGCGCGTGGGTCAGAATGCCGACGCGCGCCTCGTGCAGCGGCATATACTGCCCGCCAAAGTACACAGTCAGGTTTGGATCGGGCTCAACATTCATCGTGTCACCTCTTCGACCATCGATTCCCTGCAAACCGCGCGACCGCGCTCGAGCGCCCGCTCATCCAGTTCCACCCAGCGCGGATTCCTGACCAGGCGGTGCAGAGCGGCGTCAATGCTGGCCTGGGGCACGGCTCCGGCAATTTCAAGCAGCGCGCCCAGCATCGTCATGTTGCAGGCGCGCGCATCGCCCAGCTCATCGGCCAGATGCGTGAAGGGATGGGCCAGAACATGAACGTCCTTGCGCATGCACTCGGGCGGAAACTCGTCGCCGTTGTAAATGATCCAGCCGCCCGGCCGCACGCTGGCGTCGAATTTCCTGAGCGACGGCTCATTCATCGCGATCAGCATATTGGGCGCGCTCACCAGCGGCGAATCGATGGGCGCGCTCGACAAACGCACGTGGCAGTTTGATGTGCCGGAGCGCATCTCCGGCCCATAAGACGGCAGCCACGACACTTCCAGGCCCGCATCAAGTCCGGCTTCGGCCAGCACTTCGCCCAGCAGCAGCACGCCCTGCCCGCCAAAGCCCGCGATGCGTACTTCGAGATCTACTTCAGCCGTTCGTGCCTGCGTCGCTGAAAATTCAGGCTCAGCGGCGCCAACAACGCCCAGAATCTCGGGAATCCGTTCGAGCGGCGGCGCGGCGGCGGGCGCTGTTTGCGCTTGCGCTTCCCGGGTCCGGTCGCAAAAGACGCCCAGCGGAAAAGTCTTTTCCATCACGTCGCGCACCCAGTGCTGCGACTCCACCGGGGTCATCTTCCAGATGGTGGGGCAGGGCGACAAAATCTCAACCAGCGAAAATCCCAGGCCGCGCACCTGATTTTCCACGGCGCGGCGCACGGCGCGGGCCGCCTGAGCCACCTGCTTGTTGTCGCCCAGGCCCACGCGCTCGATATAAACCGGCGCTTGCAGCGTGGCCAGCAACTCGCTGATGTGCAGCGGATAGCCTTCCGCCTTTGCGCTGCGGCCCAGCGGCGTGGTGGTGCTCTTCTGGCCCAGCAGCGTGGTCGGCGCAAACTGGCCGCCGGTCATGCTGTAGATGGCGTTGTTCACAAAGATCACGCTGATGTGCTCGCCGCGGTTGGCGGCGTGCAGAATCTCCGCCGAGCCGATGGCCGACAGATCGCCGTCGCCCTGGTAGCTGATCACGATGCTCTCCGGGCGGCTGCGCTTCATGGCCGTGGCCACTGCGGGCGCGCGGCCGTGCGCCGCCTGCACGTTGCCCACATCGAAGTAGTAATAGGTAAAAACGCCGCAGCCCACGGGGCCGATCATGATCGTGCGGTCCTGAATGCCCAGCTCGTCGATGGCCTGGGCCAGCATCTTGTGAACCGTGCCGTGGCCGCAGCCCGGGCAAAAGTGCGTCTGGTGCTGCAGTTCGCTCTTGCGCTCAAAGCGCTCATAGAACGCCTTCGACCGCCCATGCGAAACGACGTAACCGGCTTCCGCTTGGTTAGACATGAGCCATTTGCTCCTTTCCCGAGGCCTGGGCCCGCTTCATGCGCCGCGCCTGCTCGCGCACCAGCGCCAGCACTTCCTGGTGCGATGGAACATTGCCGCCCACGCGGCTGAAAAACTCGACCGGCCGCGCGCCGTTCAGCGCCAGGCGCACATCTTCGATCAGTTGGCCGTTGCTCATTTCCACCACGATGAAAACGCGCGCCCGCCGGGCCAGCCGCTGGAAATGCGCCCGGGGGAATGGATAGAGCGTGATGGGGCGCAGCAGCCCGACCTTGAGCCCGTCGGCGCGTGCCTCGGAGGTGACGGCCTTCAGAATGCGCCCCACGATTCCATAGCCGGTCAGCACGATTTCGGCGTCCTCGGTAGACCACTCTTCGGCGCGGGTTTCGCGCTGCTCGGCCAGGCGATACTTGGCCTCCAGGCCGCGCTGATGCGCTTCCAGCTCGTCGGGGTCGAGGTAAAGCGAGGTGATGAGGTTGGCGCGTGTCTCGGCCGTGCCGGTTACGGCCCACGTGGGCTGGCGCGGCGCGGCGGCCGCCTGCGGAAACTCGACCGGCTCCATCATCTGGCCGACAAATCCATCGGCCAGCACCACGGCGGGATTGCGATAGCGGTCGGCCAGTTCGAAGGCCAGCGCCGTAAGGTCCGCCATCTCCTGCACCGAGTCCGGCGCCAGCACCAGCGTGCGGTAGTTGCCGTGGCCGCCGCCTTTCACCACCTGGTGATAGTCGCCCTGCTCGGCGGCGATATTGCCCAGTCCCGGCCCGCCGCGCGTGATGTCGGCAATCACGCAGGGCAGTTCCGCGCCCGCCATGTAACTGATGCCTTCCTGCATGAGGCTGATGCCCGGTCCGCTGGACGCCGTCATGCATCGCACGCCCGCCGATGCCGCGCCGTAGAGCATGTTGATGGCCGCCACTTCGCTTTCGGCTTGCACGAATACGCCGCCGGCCTGCGGCATGTACTCCGCCGCCGCCTCGGCGATCTCGCTGGCTGGCGTAATGGGATAGCCATAGAACGCGCGGCATCCCGCCAGGATGGCGCTTTTGACGATTGCTTCGTTGCCCTTCATCAGTTGCTTGCGCATGGGCTTGCTCCTTCGGCGTCGTGGTGTGGGAGGCCGGACGTCTGGCGGCTTGGCGGAAGCACGGCGCGCAGCACCGTAATCGCGCCCGGTTCAGGGCACACCATGAAGCAGATTCCGCATCCCGTACAGCCGTGGCCGGCGTAGACCGCGGTGCGATAGCCGTAGTGATTCAGCCGCTCGCTCAGGCCGATCACCTTGGGCGGGCAGGCTTCGATGCAAAGCCCACATCCCTTGCACTCGTCCGTATCGATCCGCAGCAGGCCCCGGTCTTTCTTCTCTGTATTTGTCATTCCTTGTTCCTTCCCCGCGCACTCAGAAAGGTGCGGCGGTTGTCCTTTCGCGCTCCAGGTAATGCGCGCGCAATGCAAAGTCTTCCAGCTCCTGTCTGAAGCGCGGATCGGCAATTGCGATCAGCGCCTCGGCGCGTTCGCGCAGCGTCTTTCCGTGCAGATAGGCGATGCCGTACTCGGTCACCACGTAGTGCACATCCGCGCGCGACGTCACCACGCCGGCGCCCGGTTCCAGCACCGGCACAAGGCGCGATACCTTTCCATCCAGCGCCGTTGCGGGCAGCGCGATAATCGGTACGCCGCCTTTGGCGCGCGCCGCGCCGCGAATGAAGTCCAGTTGTCCTCCGAAGCCGCTATACGGCCTGGTGCCGATGGAGTCCGAGCAGACCTGGCCGGTAAGATCCACCTGGATGGCCGAGTTGATGGCTACCATGCGCTCGTTTTGCGCCACCACAAATGGGTCGTTGGTATAGCTCACGGAGCGGAACTCGAAGCTTGGGTTGTCGTCGATAAAGTCGAACAGACGCTGTGTCCCCAGCACGAAGGCGGCCACCACCTTGCCCCGGTGCAGCGACTTGCGCTCGCCGTTCACCACGCCCGACTCCATGAGCTCGATCAGTCCGTCCGCGCACATTTCGGTGTGAACGCCCAGGTCGCGCTTGTCGTTCAGGCAGGCCAGCACCGCTTCGGGAATGCCGCCGATGCCGGTTTGCAGCGTGGCGCCGTTGGGAATCAGCGAAGCCACATTGCGCGCCACGCGCAGGTGCATGTCAGTGAAGGGCTCGGCGCGCAGCTCCAGCAGCGGTCGCGATGTCTCTACGATGGCGGAAAGCCGGCTTACATGCAGAAAGGTGTCGCCGTGCGTGCGCGGCATCTGGTCGTTCACCTCGGCGATCAGCACCGGCGCCATGCGCGCCGCGGTCAGGGTGCAGTCCACCGTTGTTCCCAGGCTCACGAAGCCATGCGCGTCGGGCGGCGACACCTGCATCAGGACCACATCCAGCGGAAGCCCGCCATCGCCGAACAGTCCTTCAATCTCGCTCAGGAAGATCGGCGTGTAGTCGGCGCGCCCGGCGGCTACGGCTTCGCGCACGTTCGATCCCAGAAACAGCCCGCGATGCCGGAAGTGGCCTTCGTACTCCGGGCGCGTATAGTCGGCGCTGCCCAGCGTCATCATGTGGACGATTTCAACGTCCTGCACTTCACCTGCGCGCGCCACCAGGGCATCGACCAGCGTGCTCGGCGTGCCGCATCCGGACTGGATCCACACCCGCGCCCCGGATCGTACTGCTTCGAGGGCCCTAGCTGCGCTCATGCACTTGCGCCCGTAAACTTCGCTCCACGCCATCTTGGCTTGCCTTTCCGCCAGCCGCATTCGCGGCCGCTTCAGACCCTTCGCGTGTGCCGGGCCGGCTTGCTCCGCGCCCACCGCGTCCTTACCGGAAGCAGGACCCAAGGCCCGCATTATGCTACGAACCGCGGAAAAAGATAGCAGTGATGAACATCACCCAACGCGCCGTCAAAGTGCACATCGGCGGGAAGTTGGCTTCAAATATGGGGGGCGTTGAATCGGGCTGAAATTGGGACAGACCGGGCGGGACATTTCAATTGCCGGAAGGCCGTGGCATTCATGCCGCGCAAAAGAAGGGAGCCGGCGGCGCCGGTTCATGGGAAACGGTCTTACCGCGGGCACAGGGAAGGGAATGATCGATCTCTGCAAAAGGAATGGAACGCTGTCATCGGGCCGCAGCCCCGCTCCGCAGGGCTGCGGCCCGATGATCGGTTGGGCCGCGCATCGAATGCCTTCCAATGCCGCGGGCCCTCTCCGGCGCGGCCGAAGATTTTGATCCGATTTCTCAGGCCGGCACCGCAATCCGCGCGGCGCGTCCCATCGGTATATACCCCATGTCCATCGAAATCCCGCGCACGCATTGCAGCAGATGGTTGGCGATGGCCGGCAGCTTTTGCGCTGTTACCCGGAATGACGGCCCGGAGACGCTTACGGCCGCCACCGGCTGGCGCTGTGCGTCCAGCACCGGCACGGCGATGCAGCGCAGGCCCTCTTCGAACTCTTCGTCATCTACCGCGTATCCGCGCCGGCGCGTCTTTTCCAGCTCAACGCGCAACGCCTCCGGCGTCGTGATGGTGCGGTGCGTGAAGCGTTCGAACCGGGTGCGGCGCAGCACATCCTCAACGCGATCCTCAGGCAGAAACGCCAGGATGGCCTTGCCCACCGACGTGCAGTGCACCGGGTGGCTGGCCCCGATGCGCGTAATCATGCGCACCGAGCGCGCCGGCTCAATCTTGTCGATATAAATAACGCGCGCAGCTTCCAGCAGCGCCAGGTGCGCCGTCTCTTCCGTCTCGGATACCAGCCGCCGCAAATACGGCTGCGCCCGCTCGCGCAGGTCATATTGCTCAATGGCGCGGTTCCCGTAGTCGAACAGGCGCAGGCCAAGGCGGAACTTCCCGTTGCCTGTGCGTTCGACCATACGGTGCCGCTCCAGAACCATCAGGAAGCGGTGCGCCGTACTCTTGTGTAATTGCAACGAAGAAGCGACCTGCGCCAGGCCGAGAGGCGTATCGCTCTCGCCCAGCAAATCCAAAACAGCAAATGCACGATCTAAGGCCTGAACTTTGTATGTGCCCTGCGGGCTTGCGTCTCGCATATTGGTCCTCTATTCCGCGATTTAACTACATTTTTTAGCTTTTCAGAATATGAGATTCGCGTCAAGATGTGAATTACGCCTTTTTGTAAGTCCTTTTGCACCAGCTTCAGAGGGCGCAAAAATCGCAGGCGGAGCCGCCTTCCGCACCCATCGCGCAGATGAAATTCCTTTTATTTTCAATAGTTAGGCGTTGTCTTCCGGCACCAGATCGCCCTCGCCCGGTGCCAGGAACAGGTTTGCTTCCAGCCCGTGCTGCCGCGTGTAGAGGTCGTAGTAGCGACCGCCCAGCGCGAAGAGCTCGGCGTGGTTGCCCCGTTCCACGATGCGCCCGTCCTCGACCACCAGAATCTGGTCGGCGCGGCGGATGGTCGACAGCCGGTGGGCAATCACAAATGTTGTGCGCCCCTGCATCAACTGGCTCAACCCGGCCTGGATCATCGCTTCCGACTCGGAGTCCAGCGAGCTGGTGGCCTCGTCGAGGATGAGGATGCGCGGCTCGGCCAGGAGCGCCCGCGCAATTGACAGCCGCTGCCGCTGCCCGCCGGAAAGCTTCACGCCGCGCTCGCCCACCAGCGTGTCATAGCCCTCTGGAAAGCGCTCGGCAAACTCGTCCACCCGCGCCGTGCGGCAGGCGAAGAGGAACTGCTCTTCGCTGGCGTCGGGCCGCGAAAACATCACGTTCTCGCGAATGCTCCCGTCGAAGAGGAACGACTCCTGCAGCACCACGCCCAACTGTGAGCGGAAGGTGTGCAAGTCCACGTGTGCCAGGTCCACGCCGTCCACCAGCACCCGCCCCTGCGACGGCGTGTGGAAGGCGCACAGCAGGCTGATGATCGTCGATTTGCCCGAGCCCGATGAGCCCACCAGCGCGGTCACCATGCCCGGCTGCGCCGAGAAGCTGACCCCGTACAGCACCGGCTTGCCGGGCGTGTAGGCAAACTCCACATCATCAAATCGCACGTTTCCTGCAATGGGCGGCATCTGCACCGTGCGGCCGGGCATCTGGTTTTCCTGCAGCTCGTTCAGCAGCTCGTTGGTGCGGTCCAGGCCGGCAAAGGCCTCGGTCAGTTGCGTGCCCACGTTCACCATCTGGAAGACCGGCGCGATCATGAAGGCCAGGAACATGTTGTATTGGAGGTAATCGCCGGCGTTCCAGGCTCTTTCGAGCACAAGATGCCCGCCCAGCCACATGACCAGCGCCGACACCACGCCCAGCACCGTTGTGGATGCGGAGCTGAGCATGCTGGTCATGGTCAGCGATTTCATCACGTTCGCCAGCAGCCGGTCCACGCCCGCGGAAAACACCCTGTGTTCGCGCTCTTCGGCGTGATAGCCCTTGACCACGCGCACGCCGCCCAGCGACTCCGTCAGCCGCCCGGTGACCTCGGCGTTGATCCGGCCTCTTTCGCGGAAGGTGGGACGAAGCACCTGGAAGCCGTATCGCAGCACGAACACAAACCCGCCCACCACCGCAAAGACGACGAGCGTCACCTTGGGGCTGCTGTGCAGCAGAAAGAAGAAGACCAGGACGGCCGTAAAGATCCCGCCCAGGAACTGCACCAGGCCGGTTCCGATCAGGTTGCGCACGCCCTCCACATCGGTCATGATGCGCGCCACCAGAGTCCCCGTGCGATTTTCGTCGTAGTAAGCCACGGAGAGCAGACCCACATGCCGCTGCACCTCGCGGCGCATATCGGCAATCAGCCGTTGGCCGGCCACTGAGAGCAGTTGCGTCAACGAGTAGGAGGTGATCGCCTGCACCAGCGTGGCCACCACCACGATGCCCACGATCTGCGGCAGCACGTGCGGGTCGGGATGAACGGCAAGCACTGTGTTCAGCAGGGACTTGGAAAGGTAGGGCATAACCAGGCCGGCTACGCGGTTGACCAGCATCAGCACCAGTCCGGCCACAATAAGCCCCTTGCGCGGTGCCACCAGCCGCCATACCTGCGGAGCGAGTCTTTTCAGATTGGGTTTGGTTTTGGGCAGATCGGCCATGCCGGCGCGCGCGCTTCGGCCGTGTGGCGAGCGCTCGGCACGCATGCCTATTCCCATCCCGCCGCCGTGCAGGCCACCCATCTTTTATATCTTACGCAACCGGCGGGCCACGATGAACGACCGCACGCACAACAGCACGTAGATCAGAAGCACCGCGGCCATTGCCAACTGCGCGTCAAGCTGGATCATGTCCGGCGCCATGCCGGCCGATTGTGCGCGCAGGTAGCCCTGGATGGCCGCAACCACCGCGCCGATAAAGCCGACCAGGCCGATGGTCACATTGATGTGCATGAACAGCTTGCGCCGGCCTTCGCTGGGGCTGATGGCGAGGACGCCAAAGATGCCCAGCGCCACGCCGAACCATGCCGGAATCAGCGCCGTGGAGAAATGGCTGCCCGTGCCAAAGTAGCCAATCAAGCCAAGAGCAATTAAAAGAGCGGCAAATATAAGGGTCACCTTTGCCATGCGAGACCTCCATCCCTGTGCATGGCAAGAATAGCAGCTTGCAGTTTTCGGTTCACAGTTCCCGGCCCTCGATGTTGACGCCGCGCCGCGGCGCCGCACGCCGACCGAGCACTGTGAACTTTCAACTGCGAACCGTTCTTACCGCTGAATGCGCGCCGAGCCGCCCTTCGCGAAGGACCGTACCTGATCCAGCGTCGCCATGGTGGTGTCGCCGGGGAAGGTGGTCAGCAGCGCGCCGTGCGCCCAGCCGAGCCGCAGCGCCTCTTCGGGAGACGCGCCGGTGAGCAGGCCGTAAATGAAGCCCGCCGCAAAGCCGTCGCCGCCGCCCACGCGGTCGTAGACGTCGAGCTCCGCCGTAGGCGCGCTATACGTCTTGCCGTCGATCCAGACCACCGCGCTCCATCCGTGCCGATTGGTGGACCGCACCTCGCGCAGCGTGGTGGCAACCACCTTCACCTTGGGATACTTCTTGACGACCTGGTCGATCATGGCGAAAAAGACGCTCGGGTCCAGCTTCGACTTCGCCGCCATTTCCGGCCCCGGAATGCCCAAACCCTTCTGCAGGTCTTCTTCGTTGCCCACCAGCACGTCCACGTTCTCCACGATCTTGCCAATCGTCTCCACGGCATGATCTTCGCCGCCGGAGATCTTCCACAGCTTGGCGCGGAAGTTCAGGTCGAACGAAGTGATCGCGCCCGCCGCCTTGGCTTCCTTCATCATCTCGGCCGCCAGCGGCGCGGTGGTCGGCGACAGCGCCGCAAAGATGCCGCCGGAGTGCGCCCAGCGCACGCCCCTGGAAAAGATCGCTTTCCAGTCGAAGTCGCCCGGCTTCAGCCGTGCCGCTGCCTCGTTCGACCGGTTATAGAACACCACCGGCGCGCGCACGCCGAAGCCCTGGTCGCTATAGACCGTGGCCATATTCGGGCCGGTTACGCCGTCATGCTCAAAGTGCTTGTAGAACGGCTTCACGCCCATGGCGCGCACCCGCTCGGCTATCATGTCGCCAATCGGATAGTCCGACATGGCGGTGGCAATGCCCGCCTTCATGCCGAAACAATCGGCCAGATTCGCGGCCACGTTGAACTCGCCGCCACTGACGTGGATCCTGCACTCCGTCGCCTTGCGGAAGGGAACGATTCCCGGATCAAGTCTGTGCACCAGCGCGCCCAATGACAGAAAATCCAATTCGCCATCCTTGCGGATGTTCAATGCTTCACTCATGTACTGCTCTCCTGGTCTGGTTGTACAAAACGTCTAGCAATTTTGAGGAACCTCTTGCATTATAGACTGGTCAGACCACCGGCGGCACGCTTCGCCTGCGGGCGGGACTTTGTCGTTGCAGCAATAGTAATATCCGGTTGTCATCCCGGGGTTTTATCTGCCTGTGGCCCATCAAAAGTGATGAAAACCCATCGAACCGCTATTTCATCAGCCCGCGGAGGGCGCCAATGAGAATGGCCGGGGATGGACGTCGCCCTGGCGACGGGAATCGTGAGAGAGCGCCGCATTTATGTCATGCTGATGGAGGATCATGCCGGCAATCTCTTCCATTCCGTCTGCCTCAAGCGGCGCGCTGCTGCTCGCGATCGACACCTGCGGGCCGTCAGGCTCCGTGGCGCTCGGCCGGCACGGCGCCGCCGGCACGGAGGTTCTTGACCAGACCGAGCTTGCCGGCCGCAGCTACTCGGCCACGCTGGTAGCCGCCGTGGCCAATCTGCTGTCCCGCGCCGGCGTGCCATTGCGGGCGCTTTACGCCATCGTCGCCGTCAGCGGCCCGGGCAGCTTTACCGGCGTGCGCGTGGGATTAGCCGCCATCAAAGGACTGGCCGAAGTCAGCCGCATTCCGGTCGTGGCCGTTTCGCGCCTTGAGGTGCTCGCCGGCAAGGCCGGCACAGCCGCCGCGGCGCTCGATGCGCACCGGCACGAGATTTTTTTGCGGCTCGGCGATCCGGGCTCGCAGGCCAGGGAGCTGCTGGCCGGCGTCGATGATCTGGCGGCAATCGAACCCGCGCCGCCGCGCATCGCCGTCTGCGATGAGGCCGCGCAGGTGTTGAGCGGCGCATGGCCAAGCGCTGATTTGGTGCAGGTCGCGCCGCCCACCGCCGCCGACGCATTGCAGCTTTGCGCGCCGCGGGCCATGCGCGGCCAATTCGCCGACCTCGCTCTGCTCGACGGTCACTATCTGCGGCGCTCGGATGCCGAGATCTTCGGCGAGCCCGGCGCGGCGAGGCCGAATCGTCCATGACCGGCCGCCCCGCGCCGCCGCCGATTCGGCCCATGAGCGCCGCCGATCTGCCGCGGGTGATGGAAATTGCGCAGAGCCTTGAGGAAGCGCCAGAGTGGCCGCCTGCAGCCTGGGCCGCCGTGCTCAGCCGGCACGCGGTTCCACGCCGCATCGCGCTTGTCGCCGCCGAGCCGCTCAGCGGAATCATCGCGGGCTTCGCCGTGGCCATTCTGGTCCCGCCCCAGTCCGAATTGGAGTTGATCGCCGTCGTGACCCGGAGCCGGCGCCGGGGCATCGGCCGGCTGCTGATTGCCGCACTGGCCAGCGAGCTGCTCGCGGCCGGGATGCAGGAGCTTTTTCTGGAGGTGCGCGTCTCCAACCGCGCGGCGCGCGACTTCTACCGCGCGCTGGGCTTTGCCGAAACCGGCCGCCGCGCGCGCTATTATACTGATCCTGAAGAAGATGCGGTTCTCATGAGCCTTCGGCTGGCTTGAGCGGCCAGCCGCCGGGCCCGTGGGCCGGCCGGGAGGGAAATCACGTCTCCGGCAACGCGACCGTGCCGGCCGGCATTTCATTCCCTGAAATCCACAGCCGCCTTGCCGCCCCCAATTTTCCCGCTTGCGGTTTGCCGCATTGGGGCTATATATGTAATTGTTCTGTTAAATCCCGGAGGTGGCTGATGGATGAAATAAAGGGCAGTGCGCTGAGCGAAGAGATCGAGCGTCTTCAATCCGAACATCATCGCTACGCTCAGCGGCTGGAGGAACTGCTCCAGAAACCGTACCTATCCCAGGAAGAACAGCTCGAAGAAGTGCGTCTGAAAAAGCTCAAGCTGCACGCCAAGGATCTGATCTTTGCGCTCGAGCACCGGCCTGCCGTCGCCTGAGGCGATTCGGCGCTGGTCTTTGATAAGGCATTTTCTTCGAAGCATTGCCCCCGGGGAGCTTCAGCCCTCGCGGTGTGTACTGCGGTCGTTGCCTTGCACTGGTGAGCGATCTCCTTCTTGTCATTGAATCACCGTATAATCGTTGGGTACGATGGTGCGCGACGGTTACATCTACGGTATCGGTCTCGTGATCGTAGCTGCGGCGCTTAAATGGGCTACGGGCTACTGGGCGTGGGCAGCTGTGCCGCTGCTTCTGGCGGCGTTTTTTCTCTGGTTCTTTCGCGATCCGCATCGCGCCATTCCCGCCGGCGCGGGATTGATCGTCTCGCCCGGCGACGGCTTGGTTACAGAGACGGTCCCGGTCGAAACCCCCGATGGTCCCCGTCAGCGGATCAGCATCTTTCTCAGCGTCTTCGACGTGCATGTGAACCGCGCGCCCATCGGCGGCGTGCTCGCCCGCGTCGTCTACCGCAAGGGCGAATATCTGAATGCCATGAATCCAGCCTCGGCAGACCGCAATGAGCAGAACGCAGTGACCGTGCGCGGGGAGGGAATTGAGGTTACCTTCAAGCAGATTGCCGGCCTGCTGGCGCGGCGCATCGTCTTCAACTACAAGGAGGGCGACACGGTGCAGCGCGGCCAGCGCGTGGGCCTCATCAAGTTCGGTTCCCGGGTCGATGTGCTTCTGCCGGTGGAGGCGAATCTTCTCGTCCGGCCGGGCCAGCGGGTCAAGGGCGGCTCAAGCGTATTGGCGGCCATGGCCGCGGCTGAGTGGGCGCAGCCCGAGCCGGTTGTCCACGGAGCAGCGGCGGTAAGCGCGGCGCCGGGCGGAGCGAGCCTGTGAACGGCCGCCCTGCAGTGCGTGCCCGGGGCGATGCGCCCCCGCGGCGGCGCGGCGGCATGTATATGCTGCCTTCGCTCTTTACCGCCGTCAATATTGGCGCCGGCTACTTCGCCATTACCCAGACCATTTCGGCCATCAGCCGCAGTGCGCCCTCCCATCTCGATCTGGCGGCGATGGCCATTCTGTTCGCCATTCCCTTCGATGCCCTCGACGGCCGCATCGCGCGCCTGACCAACACCTGCAGCGAGTTCGGCAAGGAATTGGATTCGCTGGCCGACATCATCACCTTCGGCGTGGCGCCCAGTTTGCTCGCCTTCGTCTGGGGATTTCACTTTCTGCCTCACTCCATCAACGCGCAACTGCGCATGCACCTGGTGCAGGCCGGAGCCTTTTTCTGCTTCCTGTTCCTGCTCAGCGGAGCGGCGCGTCTGGCGCGCTTCAACATCAGTCACGATCCCCAGCCGCGCAATCCTGGCCGCGCGGACCGCAAGTATTTTGTCGGCATGCCCATCCCGGCCGCCGCGGGTTTGCTGGCCGCCAGCGTCCATCTCTGCTGGGGAATCCCCGTAGAGGCGTGGTGGTTCTCCATTCTCTGGCTCTGTCTGGTGGGTCTGAGCGGCTTCCTGATGGTCAGCACCTGGCGTTTCTGGTCAGGCAAGGAGATCAACCTGACCCGCCGCCAGCCGTTCCAGTTGATTGTGGTGGTGGCCATCGTTTTTTACGTGCTGCTGCGCTACTCCAACGTGATGCTGTTTGTGGTCGCGCTCGCTTACATGTTCTCGGGCATCTGGGCGCGGGCGGCTTATTCGTGGTCGCGCCGCCGGCGCCGCCGGCCCGCCGGTGCCTCCGGAGCGAATCCGCATGCCGAACCCGATCCCCTGAGCCATCTTTAGAAAATTCACTTAAAAAGGATGCCTGTGTACAAGATCGCCATAGCCGGAGCCGCAAGCCTCATAGGCCGGGAGTTAAAGGACGCCTTGGCGGAGTCCTCGTTTGCCGCCGCCAACTTTGCATTGCTGGATGAGGAAGATATCCAGGGACAACTGGACCAGGTGGGCGACGAAGTCACCTTCATCCAGACGATTGGCGCGGATGCGTTCGAACACGCCGATTTCACCTTCTTCTGCGGCTCCGAGGATCTGACCCGCAAACACTGGCGGCAGGCTTTGCGTGCCGGCTCCTCGGTGCTCGATCTTTCCGGCACTTTGGATCAGGAGGCGGGAGTCATGGTGCGCGCACCCTGGCTTGGCGCGGAGTCTGCCGCGGCCGATCTCTTTACGCCGGCCGTGGTGCCCGCCCATTCCGCTGCGCTGGTGCTGGCGCTGCTCCTCGAACGTCTGCGCGCGGCCGTTCCGGTGCGGTTTGCGGCCGCCACGCTGCTGGCGCCGGCCAGCGAGTTCGGCCGCGGCGCCATGGACGAGTTGCACCAGCAGACTCTGAGCCTGCTCAGCTTTCAGCAGTTGCCGCGCGCTCAGTACGACACGCAGGCGGCCTACAACCTTCTCGTCGGACTGGGCGAAGCCGCAACCATCAGCTTGAACGCTGTCACCGCCCGGGTTCGCCGTCATTACGACGCGCTGACGGGCAGTCGCGGACTGCCGTTGGCTTTGCAGGTGGTCAACGCCCCGGTGTTTCACGGCCACGCTTTTTCCATCGCCCTGGAGTTGGAGCACCCGCTGCCGGCCGCCGCGCTTGAAGAGGCTCTGCGTGGCGAGCATGTCGAACTAGTGACGGAAGACACCGATTCGCCGTCAAACCTGGCCGCAACCGGCCAGAATGACGTGCTGGTGCGCCTGCGCGCCGAGCCGCAGGCCGGCAAATCCGGCGCCGCATCGCGCTTCTGGCTCTGGGCGGCATCGGACAATCTCCGCCTGAGCGCGCAAAACGCCGTCGATTGCGCCCTGGACCTGCGCCGCCTCCGGCCGCATGGGACGGTGCAATAGCGGCTTGTACCCGTGGGAATGAGGGCGTGGCTTCAGCCATTCCGCCAGCAACAAGATCAAAGCGGCTTAATCGCCCGCGCCGGGCACCCCGCGACGGCCAATGTGCCTTTACAAACACTGAAGCGGGAGCGCCGTCCATGCTGCCGGATTCTTGCCCCGCATCGAACATGCCGGGAGCCTGGACCATCTTCACTCATTGGGAGGAAGCGTTCGCCCTCCGCCGGCGCCTGCTTCATCGCCGCGAAGACGGAGTCCGGCACCCGCCTGGCCCCGCGCCGCGACAGGCCATGCCGCCGCACTTGATCACGCGCACAAACTGGTTGCTGAGCAGCGGTTGCGCCTTCCAAATCCAGCTTGATTTGTCTTTCCACACCGGGTCGATATCCTCAAAAAGCAGCGCATTAATCGAGAATTCGCGGCAGACTTTATCCACCTCTTCATTGGTCACCGGATGCTGGTTGTCGAAGAGAGGCTTGAGTTGGGGCAGGATCACATCGTTACAAAACTTCGCGCTTCCTCCGAATACGGTGCCGCAATTGCTCGCGTTTGCAACCATCTGCCGGCCGGAATACAACGCCGCCTGCAAGTTTCCCATCCCGCCCCGTGGATTCGCCTGAACCACCGCGCTCGGCGGCAACAGGCGGTCCAGTTCCCGATATGCGCGCCGAAGCGCAAAAGTCCGCCGGCCAAGCTGCTGGTCAGGAGACAGCCAGGTGTACGTTTGAAGGTGATATAGGTCCGAAAGGATTGGGAAAGCGCGCTGAAGGCACAGCTCATAGCACGAGCCCATGGCTCCCAGTACAAGTGTCACGGTGACCAGCAAAGGCGCTGCTCTGGGATGTGAGGAGGACCGGCCGGCATTTGTGAGGCCAAAGCCCAGCGTTCCTTCGTGCCACATCTCGGCTGCCCAAAGCAGCAGCATGAACTGCACCACCAGCGGGCTTCGCCACCCCAGGTCGTTGTTCGTAATGATCGTTGAGCTCACAAACGTGCAGATCACCAGCGACGCCGCGCTCAAAACCACAGCGCCCCATTCCGCCTGGTCGCGGAATCCCTCCCGCCGTATCCGGCGCAACCACAAGTTCCCCACCACAAAAAAGAAGCCAAACTCAAGAAAGTAATTCAGCGGCAGCAGCACGGCGTTAAGCGCCATGAGCTTCACCGGGTTATGCGAATGCAGGATGATGTCCGGGAGGGTGAATGCCCGCACGGTAAGCGCAAAAGGGAGGGCGGTTTTCGCGCCCCCCGGAGTGCTGGCCGGATGCGCGCCGTAAAGTATCTGGAAGATGAACGGCAGCAGCAGAACGACAGCCAGTGTCCCGGCCGACGCCAGCACCAAAGCGCGCCGCCACCAGCGCTTCACCAGCGAGACCACCAGCCAGAGCGCGCAGCCGGCGGCCACCGTGCCGCCCACATAGACCGACAAGCCTACGGCCGAAGCAAAAGCCATTCCCGCAGCCGCCAATCCAACCAGGCTTTGCCGCCGCCGCTCTTCGCGTGTCGCCTCCCACGCAAGCAGAAAGCCCGTCATTCCCGCCGTCAGTCCCGCCAGATCATGCGGCACCCACAGCATGGTCGTAATCCAGGCGGAGATCTGATTGTTCCACCACTCGATGGTTGGCAACACGATATGCCCGCCAAAATCGATCAGCAAGACTGGAATGATATCGAGACCCGTAATCCCCAGCAGGGAAATCGCAATCAGCGTCCGTCTCTCAATCTGCTCCCCGCCCTTGCCCTGAAAGAACCGCAGGTACAGCGCGATGATCCCCATCAGCCCCAGCCCAGACCAGAGGATGCTCGCGATCAGACTCAGCCGCGCGCTCACCAGCGATCCTCCCAGCCGCTCCACCAGGCTCGCCGGAATCAGCCAGAAATAGTGATAGCGCAACGGCGCCGGCAGGCCGGCAAAGAAGAACGGATTGTGCGGCGGAATCCCCTCCCGCGCCATGGCGGCCGTAAATGCCGCGCGGGTTGAGAGATCATCAGCTGAAACGGGGAAGTAAAGCCGGTTGCCGAACTGCAGGTCCACCAGCGAAAGCGTTCCCACCGCCAGCCAGCCGCCGGCAATGGCCGCTACCTTCCAGCCCGCCCGGGAAAGATGAAGTCCGAGCTTCCGCACAGCGGGGATCAGCAGCACAACGCAAGCGGCCCCGCAGGCCCCAAACACCACCCACACCAGCGGCAGCCAGCAGCGCCACAGAAAATAGCCGGTGATCGGCATCAGCCCGATCGACAGCGGCACGGCCGCCGCGATCCGCGTCGCCAGCCTGCGCCGCCGGAATTGGAACATATCCGACAGCCACCCGAAAGTGTATCCCGGAGCAAACGCGAACAGCGCGAACAGCACGAACCCGGCGCCCACGCCCAGAATGTCTGAAGCTGTGTAATTCATCCTGCGCCAGCAGGCGCCGCCCCCAGTGCTTCCTCAACTTCTGTATACCACAGCCCTTGCAAACCGCATCCGGGTGCGAACCCTATCCTGCAACACGCAATCGCGCAATTCGCGCCGCCCCGTCAGCAAATGGAAGTTTATAATCCAGCCTATGCTGCACACGGTCAGTGAAAACCGTTGGAGCGCCCGCCTGATCCATCACTTTCCGCCGGGGCAGTTCGGCAGGTACATGGTTGTGGGCGCGTGCAACACGATCTTTGCGTATTCCACCTACGCCGGATTGACCGCCCTGCTGACGCCGCACATTCCCTATGCGTACGTGTTCGCCAGCCTGATTGCAGGGTTGCTGAATATTACATTCTCGTTCCTGAACTACAAGTGGTTCGTCTTCAAGACGAAGGGCAATTATCTGCGGGAGTGGTCGCGATGCATTGTGGTTTACGGCGGGACAGCTCTGCTTTCAACCGCTGTGCTGCCGGTGACCGTCTTCTTTCTCAGGCACTTCACGCCCGCCGATCGATCGGCTCCTTACATTGCCGGCGCGATCCAGATGGGCACGGGCGCCATCGCCGGCTTTCTCGGACACAAGAACTACTCATTCGCTCCGGTTCGAGAGGGTCTGGAAAATAGCTAATTCAGGTTTATCAGGCCGACGCTTTTGTATTATGACGTTTAGCTTCGGCGAGGAGACAGATTTCGTGCTTGGGGGGGGCGAATCATCCTCAATGATTGAGGTTTCTGAGTGTGTGATTTGTGCCGGCCCGCTGGTTCGCCGGAAGCGGGCATTGGTGGCGCCCTTTCTCGCCACTCGGATCTGGAATCGGGCGCCGTTTTGCGTGGACCTGGTTCAGTGTAAAGATTGCGCATTCCTTTTCTACAATCCTCGGCTGGAGTATGAGGAGTTAGGCCGCCTCTACCGGGACTACCGCAAAGAGAAGTACCAGAGGATGCGCCACGCGTCCGAAGCATGGTACACGCCGAAGTTCAACTTCGATCTTGCCTCGTCTGCTTCGTATGGGAAGAGGCGAGCAATTCTGAAGCCCATCCTTCAGCGGCATCTGAACGGACGAAGGTAAAGAGGTTTCGTTCTCTTCAAACAGCAGTCCATCCACCGTCAACGATGATAGCTTGGTCCGTGATAAAGCTGGAGGCATCGGAGGCCAGGAAGAGAAACGCACCAGCGAGTTCGTGCGGCCTTCCAACGCGTCCCAGGCAGGTGTAACTTCTCAGGCGCTCCAGAAACGGGCTGTCTTCCCTGACCGAGTTAGCTCCGTCACTGTCTTCAGTGTTTGAGAATGGGCCAGGAAGAATTGCATTTGCCCGTATTCCATGCTCTCCCCAGAAGGATGCGACGTAGCGGGTGAAGCTGGGCAGCGCGCCACGGAGAATTCCAGCGGCTAGGATGGCGTCTTGCGTTACCAAGAATTATTGTGGCAGCAGGCGCTTTGCCGGGACGGCGTACATGACGGTTTGGAATCCGTCGCCTTCGTACGCGCGCAGATAGAGATTGTGGTTCGGCAGCATTTCGCGGACGAGCAGAGGAATGCGCCAGATATCGCTTTGTGTGTGATACACGCAGATTGCCAGGATGGGCTTATCGCGCTGAATTACCTTTATGCCGCCAAGCAATGCGTCGTACTCGGCGCCCTCAATATCCATTTTGATAAACGTCAGCGGAGTGTCTGCGAATAGCTCGTCGATGGGAAAGCACTCGACAGGGAGCCCCTCGGACGAGATTTTAGAGCCGGTTTGACCCGAGTGTGCAAAGTGCACGATCGACCGTGTGAGGCCTACTGCGCAGTTCAAGAGCTTCACCTTCCCCTTGATGGGTTCGGGCAGGCCTTCACGGTAGGTTTCCAGCTTGGGATAAGAGATATTATCGGCCTCGACGGCGTGGAAGAGGGTGAAGCGTTCGCCCCGCTTCTTGACCAGGTCCTGAGTCATTTCACCGCACGTTGCGCCGCAGTCCAGGAAACAATCGCGGTCGGATAATTGGAGGAGGTCCAGCGGAAGATACGTGTTCTCGGTGGGCCTGCCGGGGATGCCTTCGAGGTCTCCGCGCGCCCGCAGACGAATGTTGGCGTCGAAGATCGTCTTGGACTCCTCATCTTCCCAAGTTTCTGCGGCGGCTAATATCTGATTCCGGTCGGCGTATACCTTATGAGGTAAATCGTTCAGGAGGCAGGGGAGAAATATCTCAGGAAAGCGCCAATGCAGGGGAGGGTACGGTGCAATCTGGTCGCAGCCGTAACTCCTGAGCTGCTGGGACGTTTCACGAAACCAGTGAAATTCGTTCCAAATGGTTACAAGGAAGGTGGAATTCTTTCCGTAGAGTTCTGCCGCTTTAACCGGCGGAAGAATTTCCAGCCCGTCAATCCGCGTATCCCAGAGCGCCTGATTGTTGTCACTCAATGCAAGAGGCTTGATACCGACGCCTTGGAGCGCGGCTATCGCGCGCCTCCCGAGGTTGCCAGAGCCGAAGAGAACGACCCTGTTATCTCGTGTGCCCAGAAGTTCTTCCAATGCGCATCGCTCGCGTCGAATTACTGACGTGATAGGTTCCTGAAGCAGGGCTGCGAGCGATTCTCTTTGCACGGTGCGATTCCTTGGGCAGATTCGCCCTGCTGTTTACTCCGGCAGCGGTTTCACGATCATGTTAGCCAAAAACTCCTCGCGTGGAAGGAAGGGGAACATATCTTCCAAGGGTTTGGAGACGAAGGAGCCGTCGGGTTTCTGGTAGGACTGGAGGCGCGGGGCGCGCATCTCGTCGGGGATAACGTGGACGTCGATGAGAACGGGGCCGGGCATGGCGAGGGCGCGGCGCACGTCGGCGGCGAGATTGGCCTGGTTGGGGATGACGAGGGAGGGGATGTTGTAGGCGGCGGCAACTTTGGACAGGTCGGGGATGGTGAGGCCGGTGGCGGCGTCGCAGCCGATGGAGGGCTTGCCGAAGTAGCCGGTTTGCGAGGCGCGGATGGAGGCGTAGCCGTTGTTGTTGAGGACGAAGAATTTTACGGGGAGCTGGAGGCGGGCGGCGGTTTCGAGCTCCTGGATGTTGAACTGGAAGCCGCCGTCGCCATCGACGAGGATGGTGCGGCGGCGGCCGGCGGCGATGGAGACGGCGAGGGACGAGGGCAGGCCGAAGCCCATGGCTCCGAGGCCCGCGGTGTGGTAGATGCGCTGGCCGTTGCGCGTGGGGCAGGCGAGGAGAAAGATCTCAATGCCGCTGCCGGAGCTGCCGGAGACGAGGAGATCGCCGGCGGTGGATTCCGTGCCGATGACCTCGGCGAGGTGGAAGATGGAGACTTTGCTGTCAGGGTTGCGGTGCTCGGGGGTGACGACGGGGTAGCGGGTTTTCCAGCCGGCGCAGCGGGCGAGCCAGGGGGCGCGGTCTCTGGGTAGGATGGCGGTGCTCTGGCGGAGGAGCTCGGCGAGGAAGGCTTTGGCGTGGGCGCAGATGGGCTGCTGGATGTGGGGGTGGAGCTTGGCCAGCTCGGCGGGGTCGATGTCGACGGCGACTTTGTGGGCTTCGCGGGCGAGGTTCTGAGGGGCGTAGCCGGTGATGGCGAAGTCGAGGCGGACGCCGATGGCGAGGAGGAAGTCGGAGTTCTGGAGGGCGAAGTTGGCGCCGCGGGCGGCGACCGCGCCGGGACGGCCGACGTAGGTGGGATCATCGCTGGGGACGAGATCGGCGGCGCACCAGGTGGCGACGGTGGGGATGTTGAGGAGCTTGCGGAACTGGGCGAACTCGGACTCAGCGTGGGCGAGACGGATGCCGTTCCCGGCGAAGAGCAGCGGGCGCTCGGCGGCGTTGAGGCGGGCGATGAGGGACTGGACTTCGTGCTCGAGGTTGGAGAAGGCGGCAGGCGGAGGTAGCTCTGCAGGGTTGAAGGCGCGGAGGGTGGATGGATCCGGGATGGGCGTGGCCTGAACGTCGAGGGGGATGTCGATCCAGACAGGGCCGGGACGGCCGTTGAGGGCAAGGTAGACGGCCTTCTCCATGTGGTAGCGGATCTCGGCGGGATCGAGCACGGTGACGGCGTACTTGGTGATGGGCTTGACAATGGAGACGATGTCGACTTCCTGGACGCCAAGCTGGCGCATGCCGAGAGGACGGCCGTCGGGAGCGAACATGCGGTCTGGCCGCTTGACCTGGCCGGAGACCATGAGCATGGGCGTGGAGTCAAGCCATGCCCCGGCGACGCCGGTAACGGCATTGGTGCCGCCGGGGCCGGTGGTGACCATGCAGACACCGAGGTGGTTGGTGGCCTTGGCGTAGCCTTCCGCACAGATGGCGCTGGCCTGCTCGTGCGAGTTGCAGACGGGCTGGATGGTGGATTGCGCGCCGAGCGACTGATTGAGGTGCATGGCGCCGCCGCCGGTTACCAGGAAGACGTGCTTGACGCCCTGGCCGGCAATGAATTGGATGACGTAGTCAGATAGCTTCATGGCTTCCATCTTTGATGGTGCCGGGAATGAGTCAAGGCTGCAAGAGGACTTGCTCCGGGTTCAGGTTCTGCGCCGTCAGGATGGCTTCGACCAGTTCGCGGACGGCGCCGTTGCCGCCTGGGCGCTTGGCAATGAAGCCGGCCTGGGCGAGAACGGCGGAGGCGGCGTTGGCGGGGGCGGCGGAGTGGCCGGCGATGCGCATGGCGGGCAGGTCGTTGATGTCGTCGCCCATGTAGCAGATGGCGGTGAGGTCGAGGCCGGCGGCGGAGGCGAAATCGCGCAGAGCGGCGGCTTTGTCGCGACAGCCTTTGATGACGTGGCGAATGTGCAACTTTTCGGCGTACCGGTCGACCAGCGGGCTGTCTTCGCCGGAGATGAGCGCGAGGACCAGGCCGGCGCGGCGGGCCAGCGAGACGCCCATGATGTCAGCGAAGCTGAAGCGCTTCCAGTCTTCGCCGCCGGGACCCCACCAGAGGCCGCCGTCCGTGAGCACGCCGTCGACATCGAGCGCGAGCGCGCGGATGTGCTCAAGGCCGGGCTTGCCGGGGATTGCTTCCGCCATGCCGGATTACACCGCTGCGCCGACGCGGCGAAGCTTCTTGATGATGGGAAATTCGCGCTCGTAGACACGCTTCAGACCGTCGCCTTTGGCGGACTCCCAGAGACGGATGTCGCGGACCAGGCGGGTGATGCCGTTGGGCTCGAGCGAGGCTGCCTGATCGGAGCCCCAACTGGCGCGGTCCAGGGTGATGTGGCGCTCCACGCAGCAGGCGCCGAGCGCGGTTGCGCAGACGCTGGTGGGGATGCCGGTTTCATGGCCGGAGTAGCCTATGGGAATTCCGTAGCGCTGCGCCATGATGGGGATGGCGCGAAGGTTTAGCTCGTCGTAGTTGGCCGGGTAGGTGCTGGTGGCGTGCATGAGAATGAGGTCTTCTTTTCCGAGGACTTCGATGGCGTGGTCGATCTCTTCATATGTACTCATGCCGGTGGAGAGGATGATGGGCTTGCCGGTGCGGCGAATATACCGGAGCAGATGATCGTCCGTGAGCGAGGCGGAAGCAACCTTATAGACGGGCGGCTTGAACTGCTCGAGGAAATCGACCGAGCCTTCGTCCCACGGCGAGGCGAACCAGGTCATCTTCACGGATTTGCAGAAGGCGTCGATCTCCTCGTATTCTTCCTGGCCGAATTCGAGGCCGAATTTCAGATCGCCGTTGGTGGGGCCGAAGGGATTCTCGCGCGGCTTGGCTAGTTCTTCGCGGGTGTATACCACTTCGATGGTGCGCTTTTGAAACTTGACGGCGTCACATCCGGCCGCGACCGCGACACTGATCAATCGCTTGGCGAGATCGATGTCGCCGTTGTGGTTGATACCGATCTCCGCAATGATGAAGCATGGTTGATCGTCTCCAATCAGCCTGTGCCCGACTTTCACAGTGCCCATGGAAGTCCCCTTTTGAACCCGCCTTCCGCCAAGTTCAAATCGACCGTTAAATCGTGCTATTGACTGACGGGCGCCTTGGCGTGCCGTCTTGCCTAACCCGGTAGTTTGCGTGTTTGGAGCCCGTGGTTCAGGATTGTCGCTTTGAACGGAGTTGACGATACCACAAAAGTGCTAATTCGGCCTGCTATGAATGCGCTTCCTGCCAGCTTTCAGGGGACATAATCGCCCGGGCGGGACCGGTACTGAACTTGGCACGCCGGTGTGCGGCTTCTTCCGGGGCGGGGATTTATGCTGGTTGCGTGAAGCCGCTGCCGGTCGAAGACTTGAAGCATATCCTCACGCATACGCTGCCCCTATGGGAGGCAGCGCGCGGGCGGCACATCTTTATCTCGGGGGGCACGGGATTCTTCGGAGCATGGCTGCTGGAGAGTCTGGCGTACTGCAATTGCGAACTGGACCTGAAGCTTTGCACCACGATTCTGAGTCGCGATCCGGAGGCATTCGCGCGAAGGATGCCGCACTTGGCTGGTGAGACGTGTATCCGGATGCTGAAGGGTGATGTGCGCGATTTTGTGTTTCCCGCGGGGAAGTTCGACTACGTAATCCATGCGGCTGCGCCCACCTCAGCTGATGCCGGAGCCAAGCCTTTGGAACTGCTGAGCACCTTGGTGGAGGGCACAAAGCGGGTGCTTGCGTTTGCTCGAGAGGCAGGCGTTGGAAGGTTTCTTTATGTCAGCTCCGGCGCAGTTTATGGACGCCAGCCGGCGCAGATGAGCCACATTCCGGAAGAGTATGCCGGCGGGCCTGCTTGGCTCGATCCGGATTCAGTTTATGCGGAAGGGAAAAGGGTATCAGAGCAGATGTGCGCGATCCACGCGAACGACTCGGGGATGGCTTGCACGATTGCGCGATGCTTTGCCTTTGTGGGACCGCATCTGCCGTTGGACCAGCATTTTGCGATTGGCAATTTTATCGGAGACGCGCTGGCGGGGCGCAACATCGCAGTTCGTGGCGATGGCACGCCGTTGCGCTCCTATCTCTACGGGGCCGATCTCGCGATCTGGTTATGGACGATGCTGCTGAGCGAGACCCCTCCAGCAGAGCGATTGCAGGTATTCAATGTCGGGTCGAGCAGTGCGATCAGCATCACTGACCTGGCCCAGGTTGTGGTGGAAGAGCTCGATTCGACGCTGAAAGTCGAGATTGCCCAGCAGGTGGCCACCGGCGTACCGGCCTTGCGGTACGTGCCAGACGTACGCAAGGCGGAAGCGCGGCTGGGATTACGAGAGATCATTGGATTGCGCGAGGCAATCCGGCGGACGACTGCGTGGTACCGGTGAAGTGACGGACTTTCGGTCATCACGGCGATGGCAAGGACGCGCCGATCGTGAGAGGCTTGGTGCTGGTTGCAAAGCTGATAATCGTATCCGCAACAAAATCCAGCATGGGCGCCGTCAGCCCCGGGTACACGCCGATCCAAAACACGTTGTTCATCACGAAATCAGTGTTGGGCAACTTGCCGGCAACACGGTATTCGCAGCCGTCATAAGCGGGCTGGCGCAGAAGGTTGCCGCCAAACAGAAGCCGAGTTCCTATCTTCTGTGCGTCGAGGACGCGGAGGAGGTCTCGCCGGCTGAACGGGGCGCTTTCGCGGACGCCGATCGGAAACCCGAACCACGCCGGATCGGAGCCGGGCGTTGCCTCGGGCAGTATCAAAAACTCCTCCACCGGCTTGAGCGCCGCGTAGAGCTGGCGAAAGTTTTCCTTGCGCCGTTCGAGAAAGAAAGGCAGCTTCTCGATCTGCGACAGCCCCAGCGCCGCCTGCATATCGGTGGCCTTCAGGTTGTAACCGATGTGCGAGTAGATATATTTGTGGTCGTAGCCACAGGGAAGATCTCCGAGCTGCCAGTCAAAACGCTTGCCGCAGGTGTTTTCCTTGCCTGTAGGGCACCAGCAGTCCCGGCCCCAGTCGCGGAACGATTCCATGATCACCTGGAGGTGGGGCTTATCGGTGAGCGCCGCGCCTCCTTCGCCCATCGTGATGTGATGCGCGGGATAGAAGCTCACCGTGGCAATGTCGCCAAATGTCCCCACGCGGCGGCCTTTCCAGGTTGAGCCCAGGGCATCGCAGCAATCCTCAATCAGCCACAGATTGTATTTCTCTGCAAACGCGCAGACGGCATCCAGATCGAACACGTTGCCCAGCGTATGAGCAATGAAGATGGCTCTCGTTCTTTCGCTGCGCGCGGCTTCCAGTTGATCCACATCGATCTCATAGCCCGGCACCGTAACATCCACAAAGACCGGAACCAGCCGGTTCTGAAAGATCGGATTGACGGTAGTCGGAAATCCAGCGGCCACAGTGATCACCTCGTCACCAGGCTTCAGCCGGCGCTCCCCAAGCTTGGGAGAGGTAAGCGCGCTGACGGCGACAAGGTTGGCCGAGGAGCCGGAGTTGACCAGCGACGCGCTGCGCACGCCCACAAAGCGAGCCAACTGCCGCTCGAACTCTTCGGCAAACCGCCCGGTTGTAAACCAGCAGTCCAGAACCGAATCGACCATGGAAGACAAGTCGGCAGCGTCAATGACTTTGCCCGACACAGGCAAAGGCGATTGCCCGGGTTTAAACTCGGCAGCGGGGAAGGCTTCGGCAAAGTACGCGCCGCACAATGCGAGAATTTGCCGCCGAAGCTGTGCGGATGTGTTGCTCATGGGCGAACCCGAAAGATAAGCATACACAAACGCAGGTTGGCATTGTACCTTAATCATGAAGGATTTTCGCGAATGAACTGGTGCTGCTAACCCGGCAGAGAATGCTCCTCCCAGAAAGGTGTTAATCGACTCCAATGAAAGCGGTCATTCTGGCAGGCGGTCAGGGAACCAGGCTCAGCGAAGAGACCGGCACGCGCCCCAAGCCAATGGTCGAAATCGGCGGGCGGCCCATTCTCTGGCATATTCTCAAAATCTACTCCCAACACGGCATCAACGATTTCATCATCTGCTGCGGATACAAGGGCTACCTGATCAAGGAGTATTTCGCCAATTACTTTCTGCACATGTCGGATGTCACCTTCGATATGCGGGAAAATCGTACGGAGATCCACCAGAGCGTTGCCGAACCCTGGCAAGTCACGCTCATTGACACCGGGGAAAACACCGGTACCGCCGGACGGCTTCGGCGTGTCGCCCGGTACCTGGAGGGCGAAGATGCCTTTTGCATGACCTACGGAGACGGCGTATGCGACGTCGATATCTCCGCGACCATCGCTTTTCACCGCAGCCATGGAAAGCTGGCCACGGTGACGGCTATCCAACCCCCCGCACGCTTCGGCGGCTTGGTCGTGGAAGGGACGGCGATCTCGCAATTCCAGGAAAAGCCCAAGGGCGAGGGCGGATGGATCAACGGCGGATTCTTCGTGCTCGCGCGGGCGGTATTAAATGAAATCGACGATGACGCCCTCATGTTCGAAAGAGAGCCGATGCAAAGCCTGACGGCAAAGAGACAGGTGGAAGCGTATTTCCATCGGGGCTTTTGGCAGCCCATGGACACACTGCGGGATAAGCAAAGGCTCGAGGATCTCTGGGCCAGCGGGAGAGCGCCGTGGAAGACCTGGTGAATCCGTGGAAAGATCGTCGGGTCTTCCTGACCGGTCATACCGGCTTTAAGGGGGGCTGGCTAACCCTTTGGCTGGCCGGCCGGGGAGCGCAAGTTCGAGGCTACGCGCTGGATCCCGCCACTGAACCAAACTTATTTACTGCGGCATCTTTGACCGGCATCCTTGAAGATATTCGCGGCGATATTCGCAATTATCCGAAGCTCGAAGCTGCGATGACGGAGTTCCGGCCGGAGGTTGTTTTCCATCTGGCCGCGCAACCGCTGGTGCGGCGCTCCTATGCGGATCCGCTTGGGACCTATGCCACGAACGTCATCGGCACGGCAAATGTGCTGGAAGCCGTCCGCCGGACTCCCACCGTGCGCGCGGTGGTTTGCGCTACGAGTGACAAGTGCTACAAAAGCCCCGGCGTGGTGCGGCCGCATCGCGAGACAGACCCGCTTGGCGGACACGATCCATACTCATCCAGTAAAGCCTGTGCGGAGATCGTAACGGCAGCCTACCGGAGTTCCTTTTTTCCCCTCGACCGCCTCGGTGAGCACCGGGTTGCTGTGGCGACTGTCCGTGCCGGCAATGTCATCGGCGGTGGCGATTGGTCCGAGGACCGCCTGATCCCCGATCTGATTCGCGGATTCCAGTCCGGCCAGCAAGTGCTCATCAGGCATCCGCAAGCGATTCGCCCCTGGCAGCATGTGCTTGAGCCGCTATGCGGCTATATGCTCTTGGCCGAGCAACTGCTCGCCGGCCGGCCGGAGTGCGCTTCTCCATTTAACTTCGGTCCCGACGGCGGCGATGCGTGGAGGGTTGAGCGCATCGCCCAAAAACTATGTTCCCTTTGGGGCAACGGAGCCTCCTGGACCTGTAATAACGGCTCCCATGTGCACGAGGCGCCTTTCCTGATGCTCGATTCCAGTAAGGCGCGCGCCGAACTCAAATGGCAACCGCGCCTGGGCATCGAAGCAACGCTGGAATGGACTATGGACTGGTACCAGGCTTGGCTCCGAGGTGCGGAGATGAGGCGGAAGACGCAGGATCAGATCGCGACGTACGAACAATTCCTTGCTGCCCCTGGCACAGTCCTTAGAAGTTGATGCGTTCCTTCTCGGTCACGAGGGGACGATTCAGTACAAAGGTGTGGATTGAACCTACGTATTCACCGATAATTCCCAAAGCGATCAGTTGCACTGATCCCAGAAAAAACATTCCCAGGACCACTGGAGCTATGCCTATGTTGAAGCGGCTCCAGAACGCCAGCTTGTAACCCAGGTAAAACATACCCACGACAAAACTGATGAAAGCCGATATGAAGCCGCAGAAAATCACCAGGCGTAACGGCACTTTGGACAGGTTGGTGATTCCCAGCATCGCCAGATCGTAAAGCGTGTAGAAATTATTCTTCGATATGCCGTGCTCACGGCGCGTCTGATTATAGAAGACCTTGGTGTACGGCAAGCCAAGCTCCGCAATCATTCCCCTGAAGTAAGGGTAGGGGTCACGGAAGTTCGTACGAATATGCTCCACGATGGAGCGATCGTATAATCCAAAGCCTGTGAAGTGCTCCAGAACATCCACGTTGGTAAGGCGCCCGACGAGACGATAGTAAGCCGTGCGAATGCGGTACATCAGAGCGCTCTCATCGCTCGAATTCTTAATGCCAACAACGATTGGAACGCCTTTTTCCCACTCGCGAACCATTTCAATAAATAGTTCAGGCGGATCCTGCAAATCCGCTACCAGAGATCCAACCGCATCTCCCTGGGCCTGCAGGAACGCATGCATTCCCGAACGATCGGGTCCCACGTTGCGCGCATTCACGATGACTTTGACGGTAGGATCCTCGCCTGCCATGGCGCGCAGGACTTCAACCGTTTCATCTTGCGATGCATTATCAATAAATAAGTGCTCAAAACGATACTCCGGCAGTTGCGCGGCCACCGCCAGCACCCGCCGATGCACTTCGCGTACATTGAGAGCTTCGTTGTAACACGGCGTGATAATGGTGATCACTTTTCTGCCCATTTTGCTCCCCTCCGGAGCACAAAACATGCCAGCAGCAGCGGGTATCAAAGATGCTGTCCGTTCGACGGCGAGTATAGCATGATCGCTCAGAACATCCTTTTGTGCCGCGCCCTCGCGGCTATGCACCGATTTGCGCCTGATCTTCGAGGCCGTTGTGACCCGCTATGGCGAAAGATTGTTGAGGTGGAAGGAACGATCATGGGCGCCAATTTCTCCCTGAAGCAGTTGTAATCGTTGGGGGCTTCAGCAATATCTCACCTGAGGTTGTCGCCGCAGTTTGTCTTGCCACGCCCGCCGCTTGACCCGCCGCACTGCCGCACTTTGGAGGCGGAGAGCAAACTGCGGGCCGACGCTCTGAGGTAGATCGGATGGATGAGGAGAATGGAGGTGCTGCAAATCGTCGTGGAAGGTTCCGCGGCGTGCGCTTCCGCGCGGAATTGGAGATGGTCATCACCATAGCCCTTTCAGTTGGGCTGCGTTCCCGTGTGCGGCTTGGATCGTTGTCCCTTCCCGGCCGCAAGCGCGCACCTGACCATCGCAGCGGCCCGTTGCGCCAACTTCGCTCAATCGAACTTCCCATGCGACGCCTTTCGCACCAGGGCAATCGCATGAAGACTATTTGTTAACTTCGGTGGTTCCGATTGGCTCGCGCCATAGGCGCAATGTTGTTAGCCCGGCGTTTCAACGCTGGGAAAGCGCCGGAAAAACACCTCGGAGCCCCATAGGGGCGGCGTAACAAGGCCAGTGCGGGCAGAACTGCCCGTTCATGCGATTGCCCTGCCTTTCGCGCGCGCATCGCGGCAAATGCTACCATTTTGATATCGAGGGTGTTTTGCTTTCGTCCCTAATCGGTTCCGGTCCTCAATTGGGTTAATAGGGGTTGAAATAAAACGCAATATGCCAAAAGTTGTTGATTCCCAATGTGGCCCCGTAGCTCAGGTGGATAGAGCAGCAGTTTCCTAAATCGTCTATATTCAATACTTTAAGCGACTTGAAGGGAATCTAAGGGAATCTAAGACCCTCGCCAGGACTGTGTGGGAATTTTGCTGTGAGGGAAACTGTGAGGGAAATTCTGCCCGGATTCCTCGCTCGGGGACCATATTAACCGCCGCTTTCGGTTGATCCTTGAAGTTGTTTAGTCTCCGAGAAAACACACAGGGTGGCAATTCCTACGAATGAGAAAGTCTGGTCGCCAAGCGTCAACCGCTCGAACTCTCCGCCGCATGATCTGCGGACCGCCTGAGCTCTGTCGATGAGCGCTTATGGCCTGGATGCGCCAATTGAAGCGCTGACAACCGTCACGAAGCCCCGGTTTCTTGCGATCAGGCGTATGCGGATGTAGTGGTTTTCATCGCGCGAATTGAAGGACTCTGGCCCGCGGCGGCGGGGATGTCGTCGGTTGACACCGATTGAGTGAACTGCGCTTCAATCGATGGGATGGATAAGGCACTCGGATAACGGAGAGAATTGTTGTCGGGAGGTCATGAGCGAGACTCTCATTGGTACTGACCAGCTAGTTCAGCGACTCAGCGACTAGGCGACAGTTGGGGGAACCACAGGCCGTTTGGATCGTTTAACCAGGGTGAGGTTCTTTGGTGCGCCGTCATGCTCCAAATTCATGCTACGGAAGGACCGCGGAAGGTCTTTCTCCTCGTATTCAACGCCTGACGCTACGAGACCCAGAGCGGTTTTCTCAAGAGGAGCCCTCTTCGCCCGCAATCCCTTTTCTGCCACTTCGCGGTCCCCTGGTGAGGCAAATTCGGCGAATTGGTCGAGATAGGCGAGCTTGCGATCGTAGAAATCGATCTCCTGATGAAGATCTCGCAGGAAGTACTTATCGTGTCGAGGAGCAGGCTTTTCCCGTGGGACTGGTTTTGTCAGGGCAGCAGACTTCTTCATGAAATATCCTTTCGAAGACGAAGAAGGGCGGTCAGATGACCGCCCCGTTCGATTTGATGTTGTCGCTCAGGCGATCCGTACGTTCTCAGCCTGAAACCCTTTGGGGCCTTTTACGACGTCGAATGTCACGGCTTGGCCTTCCTGCAGGCTCTTGAAGCCTTCGCTCTTGATTGCCGAGAAATGCACGAAGACATCTTCGCCGCTAGGACGGCTCAAAAAGCCAAAGCCCTTCGCGTCATTAAACCACTTCACTGTTCCTTGTTCCATTGCACTTGTTCCTTCTGGATAGATGTACCGCCGAACTCAATGTGGAGTTGATTGCGAGTAAGGCGGGAAAGCGGAACAAGCAAGAAATCCAGATCGGATTCTTCGATCTCTTTCAGTTTACGCCCCAAACAGCTACAAACACTGGCGGCGAGAGTATTTATTCATCGGTTAGGTAGTGGATTCCGCAGAAGACGTGACTAATCAACAGCTTGAGAAGCACCTGCCGATCGCGACTGATCGCCCGCCCTTCTTGTAAAGGCCCTCACCAGCTAACGGCGATAGCCATGCCCTCCTCTGCCGCCGCTGTCTTTCTTTCTGGATCTGAAGCAGTCCTGGCAATACACAGGCCGATCTCCTCGGGGCTCAAATGGAACTGTGGTCTGCTTCCCGCACGCGGAACACGTAACCGTCGTGCCTTGCGATTCGCTCCGGTAGTATCCTCCCCCTCCGCCCTGCTCGTTCTTCTTTGCCTGGCGACAGGTCTTGCACCGTTTCGGAGTCGAATAGCCACGTTCCTGGAAAAATGCCTGATCGTCGCTTGAAAACGTGAATTCCTGCCCGCAGTCGCTACATGTCAATTGCAAATCCGCTGTCATACTTTCCTTTCGTCTACTGTTTAGACTCTACTCCATGTCGCAGGGGCATTCCTTGCTACTCAGATTAGGTAAACCGACGCCAGCAGCGTATGCTGGGCAAAGAGGCGACCGACCATCCAATCTCTCAGGATCTTCGGCTCCCCTCGACATCCACTGCACCAATTCTGCACAGAACGCCATGAATTCGAGATGACGCCGCTGGTGTGCGGAAGCTCCTGCTCTAAAACGCTGCATACCGGAAGTTGAGGCACATCATGCGATCACAACTGGTGTTCGAAGCCGGACTTAAAATCGAGAACCGCTTTCTTCTAGCTACCACAGCGATGCAGGCAACCAGAAAACTGCACATTAGTTCGACACGAACTGAAGATACCGTCAACAGAGTTTTTGCCGAAGTGGCAAATGGCACACCCGTGCATGGAAGCCTGCCCGAGGTCACGCCGCCTCCGGCCATCGACGAGCTGCTCATAACGCCCGTCGCCTGAAAGCAACCGACTCAATCGGCCGCTTAGGGGCGCGGCCGTAACAGATCCCGTTGATCACATAGCAGTTGGCTGATTAGCGCCCTAGCACGAACAACTTCTCCTGTTTGGCGAGGGGTGCCGTGAAGTAGGCAAGCCGCTGTCATAATCAAACTGCTGTCGCTCGATCCTAGCGGGTGGATTGTTGTCTTCCAGGCAATGGTTCGGCGCAGAGCTTCGTCGGGATTATCTATCCTTCCGATGTGAGGCCTTCGCAGAGGAATCTTCCTTCCTAATCTTCTTACGCGCTCGCTTTCGCGCCAACGCCTGTTTCACTCGACGCTTCTCGCCTGGCTTCAGGTAATACGAGTGGCGTTTCACTTCTCTGATGATGTCTTCCGAGAGAACTTTGCGCTTGAATCGACGGATCGCATTCTCTATGGATTCGCCCTCCTGCAATCGAATTTCTGCCACGCTCACCCTCCCCCATCAATTCCGCAACGCGGATATCTTTTAGCCGAACGTTTTGTGTAGTTCATTTGGCTGCCAGGCATTAGCCGCGGCAACCTTGAAACCCTAGTTAGTTCCCGATGCCGTCAGAGACGGTGGACTCCACCGCAGTGACGAGGTCTCCGGCGCCAAGTTTGAATAGCGCCGCCTGCGCTGCCGCATGTTCTCCCAATTCGGCCATCTGGTCCACTCTGACTGCGACAGCCTTCTCCTGCTTTCGTTGATTCCTGCGCTCTGCTTTGTCGCGTTGTCTCTGTTGCCGCGTATGTTCTTTCTGACGCTTTGTAAACGTTGATCGTCCTCTTGGCATACATATCCCCTGGAATTTCCCATTCATTGCTGAAAGGTATTTGGCAGCCTGACCGGACGCATTTTGGGCATTCGAAAAAGCTACTAGCTTCGTTCGCGCGGCTGTCGTGGCTGCGCACCTACGGGTATATGTGCATTTGCTGGGCGCTTCAACAGTTCTTGGATGCGTTTCCGGCGAGCGATCTTCTGTTTGCGGACCCTATGGAATCTGGACTTGTTCCCATTCCGTGCGGACATGTAGAACTCCTGAACTGAGTTGATTCGCTCGCTGCCGGATGAACCTTTTTAGGTTTCAGACCCAGCGGCCAGGCACAGGAAATTGAACGAGAAAGCCGCTGGTTGCAGGAAACACGCCCTGCGATCTCTGAATCGAAGGCACACATTGATCAAGTGCCAGTGTCTTCGATGTCCAGTACTTCAACTATACGTTGTTTGCGCCGACTGCGAGATTTTCAATCCCGTTCATGCAAACCTGCGAGCCGCACAGATTGCAGGGGCAGAGCGCTGGCCACCATGCGGAGTTCAGTCTTTAGGCAAGACGAAGAATGGTCCTGAGGGTGTGTTGAGGCCGGCTAGTGCCGTCCCGGAGATTGCGGGCTGTTTCACCTCCCATTGCGGCGAAACCAGCTCCGGCATTGGTTCTGCCTGGAATAGTTTCTTGCAATGACGCGCGGTCCAGCGAGCCCAAGACTTTGATTTTCTGCGGCGAGCACTGTCCGTAGAGATGCCAGTTCCGGCGTACATCTGCCGATAGAGCTTCGATAGAAACATAAAGGCGATGCGGGCGCGCAGGTTGGGCGTGCAGGAGGACCGCCGCCATATCACTTTCCAGCCATAGAACCGGTCCCAGACACGCTGCGTACGGTCGCGAATCTCATCGGAACTCATGGAGGGATGCGGAGTGAACATCTTCGGGCGGACTTCAATAGGGATGAGCCAGTATCGGGTGATCGGCACATCAGCGACCATGGTGGGCGCCGCGGATTGTTCCTTTTCCCAACGAACGAAATCGACGGTGCCGGGAAAAGGCGTCATCATGACGAACTGTGCGAACGTGACGCCGGCGCGCATGGCCATTTCGACGGTGGCGTCGAAGGTGGCCGGCATATCGGTCGGCAGACCGAAGATGAACGAGCCGAGCACGTGCACGCCATGCTGCTTGAAGGTCTGAAGCTGGCGGGCGAGTGCTTCGCCAGAATAATTGAAATCTTTGAAGACGGCTTTCAGGCCCTCGGGCGTGACCGCTTCCACCCCTACCAGCGCTCCTTTGATGTTTGCCCGGCGCATAGCATCCAGGAATTCGCCGTCTTCGCCAGCTTCCATGGTGATCTGGGTGAAAAACACCATGTCCTTCGGCAGCTTCGCAAGTTCTTCCATCAGATGGAAGCGGTCGGCACGTATGGCGGTGAGCTCGTCGAGACGGGCGAGGTTGTTCTGCTCGCGAGCCAGGCGGAGATCGGTGCGGGTGACGGGGTAGAAGTTGTCGTCGGCGAGCGCGATGAAGCGGAAGCCGAGACGGCGCAGTGTGACAATCTCGTCGATGACGCTCTGGTAGCGGCGCGGACGCGGCTTCTGCCCGTCGGTGCGCCAGACGCTGCAGAAGGAGCAATGCTTGGGGCAGCCGCGGGTGGTTTGCACCGACGCCCACATATATTTGTCGGTCTGCATCAGATCCCAGCGGGCCGACAGGAAATCGTCGCCGGAGATGCGGCCCCCTTCGTAGAGCCTGCCGGGCGAGCCGGCAAGACAATCAGTGACCACTGAGGCCCACACCAGATCGCCGTCGCCCGTAACGACAGAGTGCGCGTGCCCGCGCTCGAAAGCTTCCTCAGGATAGAGGGTGGCATGAATGCCGCCGTACACGACCCACGCGCCGCGTTCGCGCGCCATGCGGCCGACCGCATATCCACGCAGTGCATTGCCGGTGTGGACGCTAATGCCAACAATGTCACCGGGCTGCAGGGTAGAGGGATCGATTGCTTCCAGCGACTCGTCTACTAGGATCGGGTCGCCAGCCACCTGCGGCGTCGCCGCGGCGAGGACGAAGAGCCAGCGAGGGGTGATGACAGCAGTGCCAAAGGAATTGTCGCTCGGATTCACGAGATGAACGCTCATCGGGTCAGAACCTTTCTTCGAACGAGTGCAAGGAACCACAGTGAGCGCAGTCGCGGGCTTGCGAAGAGCGGGCCAGATGGGGTTCTGGCGCAGCTTGGGACTGGGAGCGAGCTCGCCGGACTCTGATGCGATCATACTCCGCGAGCCCGACAAACCGGGTTTCGAGGAAGATATTGCGGAGATATCCGAGTTGCTGATTGGCGATCCTCCATTCGTCGGGATCGTAAACGAGATATAACAATCGAAAGATGAAGCTGCTGAGTGGCCGGTAAAGGAGCTACGAGATGCGCGTGCCCATTGGAAACGGCAGAGGGAACGTGGCTGTGTAGCATTTGCAAAGGCGACTGCGCAAGCGTTGAGATGGTGAACGACATGAACGCGACCACGCAAACAAGCATAGTCGGTCCGCGGAGAGAACCAGGACTTCTCTTCCTGCTCATTGTGTTCCTCCTTTGTTTCGAAAAGCCGCATGATCTGGAGGAGGAACGGTTCACATAACGCAGGAAACGTCACTTGGGGCCGACTAAACTATCTGCAACAAAGTACATTGCGGACGAGATTCCTGATCGGGCCGATGCCCGTCAGATCGCAATTGTTTGGTGATCGCGTGGCAGACCTGAGCATTGCATGAAGCGCATCCGCCTTTTCAAGCTCTTCGACTCTGATTGAAATTCGGAGAAGTCACTTGCGGAGCCTCGGCGGAAATGGATGCGCGCTCATACCAGGAAAAGCTTGTCGGCGCCCTAACCCATCCACTTGCATCTACCCGTGCGCGCATCTGCTGGCTTCTGGGCGAGAACGAGGTGAAGGCTGCGGTTCCGGCCCTCATGAAACTCGCCGAGTCAGATCCGGACATGTATGTTCAGAAAGCCGCGCTGGAAGCGCTGGGATCATTGAAGGACCGGCGCGCGGTTCCGCTCTTGCAGCGAATTCAGCGGGGGGCGAACTGATTTCTTGCGGCCACCGCGCAGAAGAGCCTGGAATCCTATGTAACGCGATAAAGCAATAAAACGAGCAGGAGAAACGCCAGAACGTAAGTGACGTAGGCGTTCAGACGGCCGTGATGCATCCTGGCAAGGAAACCAGCCACCCATTGCGTGGCCGTCCCCACCGGCCGCAAGAAGACGCGATCCACAACGTGAGTCTCTTCGCGCTGGCGGTGAATTGCGGCTCGAAAATGTACTGCGACCGTCTGGCGGGTGTCTTCTGTGATATTGGGCTTGAAGATCGCCTGGAAGACCACGCGGACGGGATTGGAAAATCCAGTCGCCGTGTACGTCATCTGCGGGAGCAGCCGTGGGATTCCGCCGGCCCAAACCGGACGGCGCACTGCCGAGCGCCGGCGTGTGAGGCGAGTTACAACGAACCAGGTCACCAGGAGCAGGATTGCGAGCACGGCGATCGCATACGAGGTCGACATCGCGAACACCACCGGATTCTCTTCGGAGCCGCGCAGCAGTACGACCAGGCCGCGGCCCGGCAGCAGGCCCTTTCCGGTCTGTGCGCCAATGTTGTGGAAGTCCTGAAGAAATGCCGGTGGTAGCTGTCCGTTCTGTGGGGTCGCCGTAAAGAATGGCTGCACCAGCGCATCATTGGCACTGGCCCCGGCAAGTGGTCCAACAGCTTGATTAAGCACCGGGAGAACGTACGTAGGCAGAATTCCCAGCAGCAGGCAAACGGCGGCTAAAAATATCAGAGGAAATCGCGCGGCAGTCTTCGCGTTTGGACGCGGCTCCCATGCACCCCGGCGACGGCCCAGAAAGCTCATGGCGTAGGCTTTCACAAAGCATGTCACAGCCAAAGCAGCAGTCAGCGCAAGAGCTGCACCGCATAGGGCAAAGGCAATCTTGATGGAGGTGGATGTGAGGACAGCACTGCGCAAGAGCGTCTGCAACGTCAGCCATTCGCTGACGAAGCCATTGAACGGAGGCACGGCAGAGATAGCAAGGCAGCCGATCAGAAAGAAAATGGACAGCGTAGGCAGGAGGCGAGA
>JAJZME010000020.1 GCA_021803035.1 Acidobacteriota bacterium
CCGGAACATAAAGGCAAAAACAAAAACCTTCCTGATAAGGAAAAAGTGTCAGGGATGTGCCCGGTCTAAAATGTCAGCTTTGTCCCCGGCCGTTCAGAGTCCGCGGGGCCAGCGGAGTTGGCGGGTTCACGATGGTCATGCGTTTCTCTTTGACGAGTCAGCGGGTCAGCAGGTCAGCGAGCCGGCAAGTCAGCGGCTGTGCGCCCAGAGCGCGATTTTGTTTTTATATTACGAGAAACGCGGGAAATTACCGGCAAAGCCAAGTTGTTGCGAGAGCGAGAGTTATGGATTCAAGGGCTTGACTTTTTGTGAGGCCCTGCTCCCCAGGGGCATCGCTGCGGCACGGGAGCAGGGCAGGTTGCGCAAATGCCAGTACGCCACCTCAGGTCCCTTTGAGGGGCCACAAACCATAAAGCCTCTGGTTTTGCGGGACGATGCTTACCAAAAAACCGCGCCCGCCCCTGTTGAGGGCGGGCGCGGTGTAGCGGTTGAAAGTTGCGGTTGGCGGGCTGTCTAGAAGATGAACTTGATGACTCCCTGGAAGACGCGGGCGCCACTTGACGATCCGGCCTGGCCGAAATCCGGACTCGACAAATTGCCGTTAATTCCGCCGAAGTTGGGGTGGTTCAACATGTTGAAAGACTCCAACCGGAGATCAAGGTTCATGGTTTCAGACGAGGTGGTGTAAACGGGGAAGAGGCGCGAGACCTGCGCATCGACGTCGAAGAACGAAGGGCCTACGAACTTGTTCCTGGTGAGGTTTCCGTAGGTTCCTGCGTCCGCACACCCCGTCGTATTGCCCGCAGGGCACACCTGGGAGAATGCCGCAGGATTCAGGTACTCGCGGGTCGCTTCAGAGTGTGCTTTTCGGAATGTGACTTCATGGTAGGGATTGACTCCGGGCACGAGGTTGGGACGATCCTGGCCAACATCGGTCAGGGAGACATCCGCTCCCGCCACCACGTTGATGGGATTGCCACTGTGGGTCGTGAGCAACGGCGCAATCTCCCAGTTGTTGAGCAACAGCCTCTCCACGCGATTTCCGAAGTGGAAGTCGCTCATGGCTACGAGGCTGAGGTTGAAGACCTGCTGGAGGTTGGAGCCGCAGGGGCCATAATCCAACGAGGGATTTAATGGATTCTCAACGCCAGTGCCGGCGAGGTCGCCTGTTGCGTCCGCGATGTTCAGGCAGCGGGACCAGGTATAGTTGGCAAACATGTTGAAGGTGTTGGAGAGGCGATGGTTTGCCGAAAGGACCAGGCCGTTGTAATCTGCCATGGCCTCGTCGTCGATGATATTGGAACCGCCGCCGCCGCCCTGGATCAGGTTGCCCTGGCTAGGATTCTGCTCGGTGAGACGGAAGCGTGCTACCTGGTTCCCTTTTGTGGAACACGGGGTTCCCGGCGCTCCCGGGGTTGCCGCGCCCGGACCGGTGGTCACGACGCCGGTGCAGCCAGTGCCCTCTGGTCCCCAAACTCCGGGAACGAAAGTGGCGGGGTCTGGAGACAGCGCGATTGGATCGTGCCGGGTTGTATTGCCAATGTAGTCAATTTCCATCTGCCATCCACGGCCGACTTCCTGCTCGATGCTCGCCGTCCACTGAATGGTGTAGGCGTCAAGGAAGTGCGACGGCATGAAGATGTACTGGGACTGAGGGAAGAAGGCCACATTCGAGGCGGGAATGAGAGGCTGGGGGAACGGATTCGTGGTAGTGGTTCCCACGGCCCATGGATTGCCGAAGTCCAGGGGGCCCGAAGCGGTTGTTGGCGCGTTGGAGTATGCAGTGGCAAAGGGTGGATTCTGCTGGTTGCGCTGCGAGGTAAAGACGTTGGGAAGGTTATAGGCGACTTCGGCACCGGCGCGGAGTACGGTTCTGCCCGTACCCGTGGGATCGTACATGATGCCCACGTTGGGCGAGAAGTCCCACCAAGAGTTCTTGGTGAAGCGGCGGGAAACGCCGGTGTCACCGTAGTAGAGCATGCCGGCCGGAGCGTTGGGATAAACCGTGCTGTGCTTGTTGGCCAGGAAGTCGGCATGGTTGAAGACCAGGCCGCGGTTCTTGGCGTCGTAGGGCATGATGTTGGGATCCCAGCGGAGGCCGCCGGTGAGCGTGAGGTGGGTGTTGGCCGTGTAGGTGTCCTGGACATACAGGGCGGGGAATGGACCGCGCAGAGCATTCTGCTGTTCCTTGCTCTGCTGGAAGGCGTTCATTGCTCCCGTCAGGAAGTCCAGGTTCTGGTCGCCTATGGTGCCCGATAGTCCATTGGGACTGCCGCTGTATCTGCCGTTGAAGTTGAAGACGCCGTTGCCTTCGTAGACGTTGCCGATGTTGAGCTGGTTGGATACCCACTGCCCGCCGAACATCAACTCGTTTTTGCCGATGACCCAGGTGGCATCGTCGTTGATGCTTAGCGAGTTGTCATCGAAGTGGGCCAGAGAGTTGAGGCCGCCGCCGATATTCCACTTGCCTTCCTGGACCTGCAGTCCGGCCTTCTCATACTGGAAAATTTTGACACCGAGATTAGACGCGTTGATATCGCTTGCGCTGTAACCGCGATTATCCGTGCGCCGGAGCACCGTGATGTGCACGGCATTCACAAAATGAGGCGAGTACGTGTAGGTGTCACCCAGCGTGAAGTTATACGCCTGCTGAACGTCTCCGGCCGGATCGGTGACGAAGATGTTCGTGGGGCTGAAGAACGCCGGAACCTGGTGGCCGTTAAAGTTGACGCTGAAAAATGCGCTCTGCTTGGGGCTCAACGTCCAGTCTTCCCGGGTTACAAACTGGTTGGTGTAGTAGTCTTCCGGGACCGTGTACGAGGTCTCACCGCAGTTGTGAATGTCGATCGCCGGATTGGGCTTGGGCAAATACTTATCCAGAGCCAGTGACGACGGGGCGTAGTTGGGGGTGGTTCCAGCCGGATACTGGTTGTCTTGCAGTGCCGCACCGGTGAGGGGGTTGTAAAGCTGAACAGGAACGTTGTTCGATGAGCAGGGGTTGGAATTTGTGGCCGGGTTGCCGTCCGTAGTGGACCAGTTGCCCGCCAAGTTTTGCGCTGTTGGCACAAGAACCTCGTGGTTGGCCTGTGCCGCGGTCAGCCGTGTTCTCTGGTAGCCGGCAAAGAAGAAAAGCTTGTTGGGTATGACCGGACCGCCGAGAACGCCGCCGAACTGGTCTTCGTGAAGCTGGTCTGGTGCCGAAGAGAAGAAGTTGGTTGCGTCGATATAGTTATTGCGGATGAACTCGAAGACGTCGCCGTGGAAGTGGTTGGTTCCGGATTTGGTAACCACGTTGACCATGCCGCCGGCTTCACCGCCGTTCTGCGCGCCCATGACCGTGGTTTCCACGTTGAACTGGCTCACGGCGTCAGGGAAGGGAAACGGCAGGTTCGACATTACCATGTAGTCCATGTTGTCGCCGCCGTTCAGTTCGTATACGGTGGTGTTGCCTTCGCCGCCGGCCACGGACAGAGAGATGGACTGGTAAGAGGACTTACTGGTGGTGATATCGTTGCCGGGGGCTGGGGCTGTGCCTGGCGCCAGAGTGATCAACTGGGTCATGTGCCGCCCGTTGAGGGGCATTTGTGTCATGGCGTGCTGGCCGATGACCTGCTTGAGGGTTGGACTCTGCGTCTGGAGCGCCAAGCCCTCGGAGTGCACGGTCACCTGTTGTGTGGTGGCGCCCACTGCGAGCGTTGCATTCGCGGCGATGCTCATGCCAACGTCGAGGACCATGTGTGTGCGCACGAAAGTCTTGAACCCTTTGGCTTTCACGGACAGGTCGTAGGTACCTTGTGAAATTCCGGGAAACAGATAGAGCCCGGCGCTGCTTGTTTTAGTAGTGTGCTTGACGTGCGTCGCCTCGTTGGTAATGGTAACGGCCGCATTGGGAATCGCTGCGCCCGTCGCATCCGTGACCAGGCCCTGGATATTGCCGGCACCGGCAATCTGAGCACTGGCCATGGCGGGAAAAAAGAGGAACATAACTGCGGCGAAGAGCAAAAATGCTCCCTGCACAGTTATCCTCTGTGCGTCGTATTTATACGTTGCCTGCATATTGCCTCCAGATAGAGGATTAACCCAAGGGGTCGAAATAACAGGGGTATGGTCGGACCACCTCTACCGTGGGGGAATATTTTCAGACGCCGCAAACTATTGTCAAGAAAATTAATGATTCCTAAGGGAAGGCTGTATTGAGCGGTTGTGGTTGGAGAGGTTGTGCAGGTATTTGCAGCGAATTGGGCGCAAGATTGAGCCGCGCCGGCGCAGACCGTCCCTGCCACCAAGAGCCTTGGTCAGACCAGGGGCCCTGCGGAGATGTGCAGTACGTTAGCGCTTTCGGTTAGTCTCTGCCTCGTTTGCGGATTTCGATGTTCAGGCGCTTGATCTTCTGGTTCAGCGTCGACAGGGGGATGCGAAATTGCTCCGCGGCATCGGTCTGGTTCCAGTTGCAGCGCTCCAGTTTTTCGATAATGATGCGCCGCTCGATCACTTCGAGGATGTCGAAGAGCGAGGAGTTAGGGTTATGTTCCAGGAGCGCGTCCTGGAAGCTGCGACCGGTGATATGGCCGGGCAGCAGATCGGAGCCGATGACGGGCCCGTTGGAAAGCACCACGCCGCGTTCGATGGAGTTCTCAAGCTCGCGGACGTTGCCGGGCCAGTCGTAATCGATGAGGGCGCGCAGCGCATCGGCCGAGAGCTTGCGCGGGGGCAGGCCGTTTTCATTGGCGTAGAAGTCGAGGAAGTGCTGGGCGAGGAGGGGAATGTCTTCGCGGCGGGCGCGCAACGGCGGGAGGTCAACGGTGATGACGTTGAGGCGGTAAAAGAGATCCTCGCGGAAGCGGCCGTCGCGCACGGCCTGGCGGAGATCGACGTTGGTGGCGGCGAGGATGCGCACGTCGACCTGGATCTCCTGCACGCCGCCGAGATGCATGAAGCGGCGATCCTGGAGTACGCGCAGGATCTTGGCCTGGAGGTCCATGCCCATGGTGGCGATCTCGTCGAGGAAGAGCGTGCCGCCGTTGGCGACCTCGAAGAGGCCTTTTTTGGATGCGATGGCGGAGGTAAAGGCGCCCTTGACGTGGCCGAAGAGCGTGGATTCGAGCAGCTCGGGGGGCATGGCGCCGGTATTGATGGGCACGAAGGGTTTGTCGCGCCGCGGGGAGTTGGCGTGAATGGCCTTGGCGACCAACTCCTTGCCGGTGCCGCTTTCGCCCTGGATGAGCACCGTGGAGCGGCTGGGCGCGACCTGCGCCACCAGGTCAAAGACCTTCAGCATGATGTCGCTTTTGCCCACGATGTTGGCGAAGTTGTAACGCTGGCGGAGGGTGCGCTTGAGCTGGAGATTTTCCTCTTCGGCCTTGCGCCGGGCCACGGCGGAGCGGATGTCGGCGAGCAGCTTCTCGTTGTCCCAGGGTTTCTGGATGAAGTTTTCGGCGCCGGCGCGGATGGCTTCAACGACGTTGTCGACGGTGCCGTAGGCGGTAATCATGATGACCGGCAGATCGGGCTGCCGTTCCTTGATCTCCGGGAGCAACTCCAGGCCGCTTTTGCCGGGCAGGGCGAGGTCGAGGAGCACCAGGTCGAAGTTCTCCTGCTCGAGTATGCGCAGGCCCTCTTCGCCGTCTACGGCCATGCGGGGCGAGTATCCTTCGAGCGAGAGCAGCACTTCGAGCGATTCGCGAATGCCCGCTTCGTCATCGATTACGAGGATGTTGGCGGGAGCGGAGTTGCCGTTGGTTGCTGGCGCGGAAGCGGAAAGATTCAAAGGCAGTTCAACCTCAGGCATGTACTGAATTCCTCATCAGGGGAAACTCCAGATGAAACGTTGTGCCGGCGCCGACGGCGCTTTCGACGTGAATCTTGCCGGCGTGCTCCTGAATAATGCCGTACGTAACCGAAAGCCCCAGGCCGGTGCCGCGGCGGGCGCCCGGTTTGGGAGCGGTCTTGGTGGTGAAGAACGGGTCGTAGATGCGCTGCAGATGCTCGGGGGCGATGCCGCTGCCGGAATCGGCGACGACCGCCTCGACGTGCCCGTTGACCAGCGTGGCCACGCGCAACTGGCCGCCGTTGGGCATGGCGTCCTTGGCGTTGAGCAGCAGGTTAAGAAAGACCTGCTGCAGCTTGCCGGGATTGCCGTGGATGGCGGGCAGATCCGCGGCGAGGTCGAGATCGAGCATAATTTGCGCGGTCTTGAACTGGTGTTCAAGCAGCGAGAGGGTATCGCGAATCACCTGGTTGAGGTCGGTGGAGCGGAACTCGGTGGTGGAGGTGCGGGAGAAATTGAGCAGGCCGTTGGCGATCTCGGCGGCGCGGAAGCTCTGCTGGGTGATCTTGTCGAGCACCGGGCCCAGGCGTGTGTCGCCGCGCAGTTGCTTGGAGAGCATCTGCGCATAGGAGGAGATGACGGCGAGCGGGGTGTTGATCTCGTGCGCCACGCCGGCGGCCAGCAGGCCGATGGAGCTGAGCTTGTCGGCTTGGGAGAGCTGCGCTTCCATCGTGACGCGGTCGGTGATGTCGTCGACCAGCGCGATGCGGCCCACGGAGACGAAATCGCGGGAGAGCAAGGGCGCAATGGCGATGTTGACGGTGCGCTGCTCGCCGGCGCGGGTGGTGAAGGGGAACTTGTAGAGATGGTGGACGCCGGGCTCGTTGCGGAATTCTTCGATGGCGTCGACGAACGCGGCGGGAAAGACGGAGCGCAGATCCTGGCCCAGGGCTTCGGCGCGGCTCAGGGCATACATGGCTTCCATCTGCGCGTTCCAGCTCTCGATGCGGTTGTCGAGGTCGAGGGCGAAGATGCCTACATTGATGGATTCAACGATGTTCTCGTTGAACTCCTTGAGGCGCTCGAAGGCGCCGATCTTTTCTTCCAGGCGCGAGTAGAGGCTGGCGTTCTGCAGGGCGATGCCGATGTAGCTGGCCAGCGACGCCAGCAGTTCGACGTCCTCGCTGGACAGGAAATCGCCGCCCAGGGTGCGGCCCAGGCCGATCACGGCGATGGTGCGGCTGGATGCCGCGCCGTTGCGGGCGTGATCGGACTGCGCTTTGGCTACGCGGCAGGGCAGGTAGTAATTCAGGTCGAGCAGCGCCGCGGTGCGCCGCTGCTCTTCGGGCAGATGCAGGGCCTGCTGCGCATTTTCAAAGAAGATGTGGGATTGCCGGTCGGCGCGATCGAAGTCCAGGAACTCCAAAGCCAACTGATCCTGGGCGGCATCGACCTCCGCGGGCAGGCCGTGCGAAGCAGCCAGGCGGAGGCGGCCGGTGTCGTCGGCGAGGAAGACGGCGACGCGCGCCACCAGCAGCGTCCGCGGCAGGCGGTCGACGATCGACTTGAGCAGCGCCTGCAGATCAGTTTCCGAACTCAGGCCCCGGCCGAATTCGACCAGCGCCTGGCGGTAGTCGTAGCGATGCCGGTCGAAGGCGCGGTCCACCCAGCTCTGGATGCGCCGTTTCATCGGCTCGAAGATCGCGGCGGCGGCCACGATGGAAAGCACCAGCCCCCACCCGCTGACGACCTTCGGCATGCCATTGTGCACCAGCTCAGCCACCAGCCCGATGACGCCGAAATAGCCGGCCAGCAGCAGACCAGTGGCCAGCGTGTAGGCCACGCCGCGCTTAAAGATCAGGTCCGTGTCCATCAGGCGGTAGCGCACAATCGCCCAACTGAAGGTGAGGGGCACAAACACCATGGAAATGCCGGCCGCGTCCTTGAGCAGCACCGGAATGTGCATGCCCATCAGGTAGGGAATGGCATTGAACAGCGTGAACGGGACAACCGCCAGCAGGGTGCCGCGCGTCAGCCACTTCAACTGCTGGCGCAGCAGGGGCGAGTCGGCGCGGCTGTAGCTGCGCAGGAACAGCAGCGCGGCCAGAACATAGAGCGCGGCCTCGTAGGCCGTGGCGGTCTGGTTCAGCCGGTCCAGGAGCAGCTTGCTGGCCGCCCGCGTCTCGATGGCCCAGATCCACAGCCCGGTCAGCCACACGCCGGGCAGATAGATCAGGGGCAACAGCCACTTGCGGCTGCGTTCCTTGAAACGCTCTTCCGGAAAGCTGAGCGCAAAATGCAGCAATAGCGCAGGCTGTAACGCTTCGGCCGCGACATTCGACCAGAAGACGGTCCAGTCGAGCGTATCGAACTTGCCCGTATAGTGCAGGGCGAACAGGGCAAACGACACCAGGCAGAAGACATAAAAATGCGTGGAACGCGCCGCGCCCCAGCGTCGGAACAGAATGTAGATGCCGATCGCCAGATAAATCAATGCGATCAGCCGCATCGCCTGATTCAGATTCCGGTTCATCGGAATCAGGTACACCTTGATCGGTGTGTCCAGCCGGATGCCGTCGCGGACGATGGTGTAGGAGACGGAACCGTAAGGCCCGGTGCTGTACAGCGCGCGATCGAGGCTGGCGACGGACTTTACCGGCACGCCATTGACGGCAACCAGCAGATCGTGCAACTGAATGCCGGCGCGCTCACCGGGCTTGCCGGGCACAACCTTGTCGGCGCTCAACCCGCCTGCCACGGCATGCCACCATACGCCGTCGTCGGGGACTTGATAATGGCGCTCCTGACGGAAGTTCAAAATAGCCAACACGAACAGTGCCGCTGTGGCTACAGCCAGCAGCGTCGCCTGCACGCGGTTCAGGAGGCTGGTTTCCATTGGGGGACGCTCGACACCAATCCAACCCTAGGCATTAGCACGTCAATTGCCACGTGCGGGGAACCGGCCGGTTACAAAAGGGCATAACAGTATCCGCTTGAGAATACGCAAGATATTGACTTGCCGTTCAGTGAAAGGTCACAGCAAATCGCGCAACTTTCGAGTCGAAAATGCAAAAAACAGTAGGCTAAATCCGCGAAAGAATAGCAATATATAGGAAAATGTAGACCGTTAAAATGATGTAAATTGCGCTATTCCTTACCTGTAGGGAGTCCTCAGCGCTGGCCGTAGGTTGCTTTTGGCCCGTGCTTGCGCAGGTAGTGGTGCTGGCTGACGTAGGCCGGCAGTCCGGCCTCGGGCGCTCCCAGGAGCATGCTGCGGAAGGCCAGGCGGGCGACATACTCCAGAACGTCGGCGTGTTCTACGGCCTCAGCCGCAGACTTGCCCCAGGCAAACGGCGCGTGCCCGGCAACCAGCACGCCGGGCACGGCAATGGGGTCGAGCTTGCCGGCGCGGAAACGGCGCACGATCACCGCTCCGGTATTCCGGACGTAGGCTTCAGAGACCTCCTCCGCGGTGAGCGGGTCGGTAACCGGCACCGGACCGTGGAAGTAGTCGGCGTGGGTGGTGCCGAGGCAGGGAATCGGCCGGCAGGCCTGCGCCCATGAGGTGGCGAACTCGGAGTGGGTGTGGACGATGCCCCCGATGGCCGGAAACTCGCGGTAAAGCAGCGTGTGGGTGTCCAGATCGCTCGAGGGGCGCAGCCGGCCTTCGACAATGGTGCCATCCAGATCGGTCACCACCAGGTCGGCGGGCGCAAGCGCGGCGTAATCCACGCCACTGGGCTTGATGACCACCAGCGGCCTGGCGCCGGAGCGGTCGATTCCACTGGCGTTGCCAAAGGTGTGCGGCGCCAGTCCGCGGCGGGCAATTTCGCGGTTGGCCTCGAGCACCTGTTCGCGGAGCGATTCGAGCAGCATGACGTTTCCCCTTGCCGGAACTTCGGCGGTCCGATGATTCAAATGCGGTTCTCAGGTACAGGTTAACAGCCAGCGGGACCCCTATCCGAGCCGCAGGCGGCGACCGCATCTGTCAGAATTCTTGGACGCTCCGTCAAAAACCTGATACACACTGAGACTCAATGGCTTCTGATGTGGCTGCCTGTTTGGGAAATACGGGTTCTGCCATTGGCTTTCTACGTGCTTGTGGAAATCGTCGAGAGCGGGCTGCTTTTTGAGGTGGTCCGATGTTTGCGGTTCGACGGGCCGGCGGCTGGGACTGCTGCAGCGGGTACGGCGACATCGTCCGCAAAGGGGGATTTTTCAAACGGGCGTTGTGGTTTGCGCCGGAAAAGGCATGTGAGGGGGAGCCCGGAACGCAATTCCAGGCTACTGGCTGACGCCGGTGGATAGACCTTGCCCAACAGAAAGGTAGCGTATGTTGCAAATCCCGCCCATTCCGCCCTGGGAAGCGGCGCATCCGCTTTTCGTCCATTTCCCGATCGCACTCTTGTTCTTGAGCCCGTTGTTTATATTGATCAGCGCCATCATGGCGCCACCCAAAGGGCGTCCTTATATGATCTCCGCACTCATCATTCTCTTTCTTGGGACGGCCGGTCTTTTTCTGGCCGCGGCAGCGGGGGAAGCGGCGGCAACTCAGGTAAGTCCCACGAGCGCGGCTGCCGCCGTGCTGGAGACGCACGAAGAGTTCGCCGAGCGGAGCGAGATTGTGTTTTCCGGACTTTCGGTCATTTTGCTGGGCATTGTTGTGATTCCCAGAATCATGCGGCACCAGGACGTCAGGCTCACAACGACGTTCATGCCGCTGTCCTTTCTCATTCTCTACGCGGTCGGCATCCTTTACCTGGTCAATACGGCGCATGCCGGTGGCCGGCTGGTGCATGAATTCGGCGTCCATGCGGCAGCTCCCGCGGGGAACACGCAGATGGGCGTCTCACTGCCGACAGGAAGATCGGCTTCCCGGGTGAGCGCACATTGAGGAGTCTGCGGTTCGCAAGTTGAGCGTGGCACGCGTATGATGAGTGGTAATCATTCCGATACCTTGACGATGCGCAAGTTACCGCCCCTAGAACGTATCGAGGGCCACGCGCGCAGGCGGCAGCAGATTGCCTTCTGCGTGCTTACACTGTTCGTTCTTTCCACGCTGCTTCTGCTGCATACGCTTTTTGCCCCGCTGCTGGGCGAGCCATCTGCCGCAGTCATTTTGCTCCTGATCGTCAGCTTCCTTCTGAAAGTTGTTGAGGCGCTCTGGCTGCAGAGCAAACGGGACGGGATTCCGGAAACAGCGGCCCAGATAGAAACGGTGATTTCCAGCGTGGGGCTTTTTGTTCTGGCCGGTACACTTGCCTATCTCACCAATCGCGATGACTCGCCCTACTTTGTCCTGCTTGCCATTCCCATACTGCAGTGCGCCTTTCATTGCCGGCTCGTGCCCACGCTGACAGCGATTGCAGCGTCCATCGGCATGATGTACGTCTGGACCGAGCGTTACTTTGCATCGCATCCGCCGGCGCGTCCGACGGAGTATCTGGAAGCGGGCATGATCGCCGTGATTTTCAGCCTCACGGGTTTGCTGGTCTGGTATCTGGTCAACGAGCTGAAGCGGAAGCAGATCAACTTATACAAGAAGATCACGGAGCTGGCCCGCGCCCGCGAAAAGCTGGTTGACGAAGAGAAGCTGGCCGCGGTGGGTCGTTTGGCCAGCGGCATTGCGCATGAGATTCGCAACCCCGTGGCCATGATTGCCAGCTCCCTGGCGACGGCGGCTTATCCGGCCGCCGACGCCAATGAGCGGGAGGAGATGTTCGCCATTGCCGCGCGTGAAGCGACACGTCTGGAAAACCTGACCAGCGAATTCCTGACCTATGCGCGTCCTTCCACGCCGCAACGGGCGACCGCTTCCATCGGCGACATTGTGCGTCACATTGCGGATGTAACCAAAATGCGCGGCGCGGCGCGGTCGATCGACGTGACCTACCGGATGAACGGCGAAATCTTTGCCGAGGTGGATGCCGCGCAGATCGAAGCCGCGCTTCTGAACCTGACCTTGAACGCACTTGACGCCACGCAGTCCGGCGGACACGTTGAACTGCGAAGCTGGGCGGATGACAGCATGCTTTTCATGGATGTTGAGAACTCCGGAAAGATGATTCCGGATGCGCATGCGGACCGGGTGTTTGAGCCATTCTTTACCACCAAGCCGGGCGGAACGGGGCTCGGCCTGGCCATAGCCAAAGGAGTCGCGGTGGCCCACGGCGGCGACATTTGGCTCAGCGCCAATCGCGATGGCGCGGTCGTATTCACGATGACGCTGTCAAAACACGCCACGGACGAAGCCGGGAAGGAGGCTGCAAATGGCGAAGGTACTTATCGTAGATGACGAGCCGGGGATGAGGCGGATTCTAGACGTGAATCTGCGCAGGGATTCGCACGTTGTGGTGGAAGCCGGCGGCGCGGCCGAAGCGGCGGACCTGATCAAGAGAGAAGACTTCGACGTTGTCCTTACCGACCAGAAGATGCCGGACGGCAGCGGCCTGGACGTGCTGCGCGCGGTGCAGGAAGACGATCCGACAACCTCGGTGATTTTTCTGACCGCGGTGGGCACGCTGGAGCTGGCTGTGGAAAGCATGAAGCTGGGCGCCTTTGATTTCTTGACCAAGCCGTTTGCGCCCGATGTGGTGCGCGCCGCAATTCGCCGGGCATCGGAGCGCACCGCGCTGCTACGCGAAAATGCGGCCCTCAAAACCGCGGTGCAAAAGCTGGAAGGGGCGGACGAGATTCTTGGAGAAAGCAACGTGATGCGCAGGGTGCGCGAGTTTATCGGGCGCGTGGCGGGAACCAATACCACGGTCCTGATCACCGGCGAGACGGGCACGGGCAAAGAGCTGGTGGCCCGGGCGATTCACCGCAACAGCCTGCGGGCCAAGAAGCCGTTCATTGCCATCAACTGCGCCGCGGTTACAGAGACTCTGCTTGAAAGCGAGTTATTCGGCCACGAGCGTGGAGCGTATACCGGGGCCGACCGAGCCAGGTCCGGCCTGGTCGAGGCGGCGCACGAAGGCACGCTGTTTCTGGATGAGGTTGCGGAGATGTCGCCCGCCGCGCAGGCAAAGCTGCTGCGCGTGCTTGCCGACGGCGAAATTCAACGTGTCGGTTCCACGGTTACGCGCCGAGTGGATGTGCGCGTGCTTGCCGCAACGCATCGCAATCTGGCCGAGCGCGTGCACGATGGTCTCTTTCGCGAAGATCTCTATTACCGGCTGGCCGTGGTGCCGGTTCACCTTCCACCGCTGCGCGAGCGGTCAGAGGATATCGGCGTGCTGTGCAGAGCGCTATGCCTTCAGATTGCCGAAGAGATGAAGGTTCCTGCCAAGCCGATCAGCGGCGCGGCCGTGGCGAAGCTGACCAACTATTCGTTTCCCGGCAACATTCGCGAACTGAAGAATCTGCTGGAACGGGCGCTCATCCTCGGGCAGGACGCCGAACTGCAGCCCGAAGATTTCTTCCTGCAGCCTCCGGCGTCGATTGCGTCTGCGCCGGGCATGGAGATTACAGTCGAATCGCTCGCCGCGCATCTTCCCAAGCGCCTGGATCTGCGCAAGACCATGGCGCAGCTTGAAAGGGCCTTGATTGTGCGGTCGCTTGATTTCGCCAAAGGCACTCAGGCAGAGGCGGCCCGCTACCTTGGGCTTTCGCGGAGCGATCTGGGCTACAAAATCGGCAAGTACGGCCTGGCCCCGGTTCACGAAGAAAGAGCGGTAAGCAATTTTGGCTGAACGACGGCCCTCGCTGCGTGTGGCGAGCGGATCGCGTTTTCTCTGAGCCTTTTCTGCGTAGCGCTGCAACGGAGCCCAAGATCATCCCGCGATGGCCGCAAGGCGTCGCGGGCTGCCCCTTTCCATTTGTCTACGTCGAGACGTCCGTTCTCTTGGGGGCGGAGTGGTGTGCTGGGCACGCCGCAACCGTTGCATGGGGCGCCGAATGTAACTCCGTTCCGCAAATGTTTTGACGTATCCGTCCCAATCTTTTGACAACGTGCGAACAAAGCCGGGCAGGCATCGTTGCATGTCGCGCAAATTGCGATTGCATGGCGCGCAAGGTGTGGTCCTTTGCGTGCTTGGAGTGACGCGTTCTTGCGCGCCCGAATCGCTTGGTGGGTCACTTCGGATGCAACGAATGGGAGTTGGCTGTAAAGCCCAACCGCGGTCCGGTGGCTGGAGTGGCGCGCAGACGGGAGGAATATTCATTGGCGCGCATAGCACACGCGGAACGCGCAACTGATGAGGCCAACGGACTGTCGTTGACCACGAAGACTTTTCGCCGCTGGGCTGCACCGCAGACCATCATGGCGGTGACCAATCTTTTCGACGAGGAGAGGCTGCTGCTGCATGCGGTCAAGCAGGCAAAACAGAGCAGCGCGAGGGTCGTTCTGGTCCATATGATTCGGGCCGACCTTGTAGCAGCCGGCTTTTATCGCGGCGCGCACGGCGAGGAGCACGCGTACACGATTCAAATCGCGCAGGCGGAACTGGACCGCATGGCGCGGCAGCTTCGTTGGGTGGGGATACACTGCGAGCCGATAGTTATCAAGGATTCGCCGGAAGAGGAGCTTCATCGCCTCGTGAAAGAGCACGGCGTGGACCGGGTCCTTGTGGCCATGCAGGGTGGAAGGGATGGAAGGAAGTTCAGTGAGAGGGCCATCGCGGAAGAGATGTTGCCCGCTCTGGGAGTTCCGGTTTGCGTAATCGGCAGGGGTGTTTCGCCGAACTCGCAAAAGGAAAAGCCGGCGGGGCGAATCACGCTGGCGTTGTCGCTGCGCTCCGACTGCGAGGCGCCGCTGGGGTTTGCCTGCAGACTGGCGCAGGAGCATCACGCGCATCTGACCGTGATGCACGTTTTCGGGTACCGGAACCGGGATAGCAACATCATTGACCGCACTCCCATGGAGGTTGCATCGCGCCTGCCGGCGGAGATGCTGCGGGAAGCCGAGCTTCAATGTCCATTGGAGATCACGGTACGTGAAGGCGACGCGGCGAGTGAAATCCTGAAGTATGACGCCTGCACCAATCAGGACTTCATCGTTCTGGGTTCGCCCGGAGCGCCCAGCGCTGTGGCATCGGCCAGCGCGAGCGTCGTTCACCGGATCGTGAGTGAGGCGCGTTGTCCGGTCATCATCCTGGGACAACCCGCGCCGGTTGCGACGCGCAATCCGGAAAGACCGGCTGCTTCATCCCGGCCGCGGCGGATTATCCGCACCGGATGATGGAAGGCCTCCGCGAATCGAGCTGAGTGAGCGCAGGAGGCAAGAGCATGACCGTTCAGCATCATCTCAAGTCCCGCGACGCTCATGCAGGGTAGGTGCAACATGAAAATCATTCGGTATTCATTTGCCGCGGCGTGCTTCACGGCCCTGCTTGCATTTCCGCCTCAGTCGAAGCTCAATCTCGTCTGCGCGCAGACGCAGGAGCCCAAAGCGCCCACTGCCGCGGAATCGGGCCCGCCGCGGATCAGTGACCGGACCTACAAGATCGATGCCACGCTTGTGAATGTCGATGTCCTGGTTACCGATGAAGACGGGCGTGTGCTATCGGGGCTGAAGCGCGACAATTTCCGCGTTTTCGACAACGGCGTGCCGCAGCAAATCATCGATTTCTCGCCTACTACGGCGCCCATCACCATCGTGATGCTGATGGAGTATAGCTCCGCATCGTACAGCTATTTTGCCGACAAGGCCGCAATCTGGGGCACCCAGTTTGTCCAGCATCTCGATCCAAAGGACTGGGTGGCTCTTGTCACCTACGACCTTCGCCCCAAGGTTCAGGTGGATTTCACGCACCAGCAATACGAAATCCGCGATACCATCGCTTCTCTGGGCTTCCCTCAATTCCGTGAGATCAATCTCTACGACGCGTTGACCGAGACGCTGGATATGTTGGACAGAGTGCAGGGAAGAACCTCGATTCTTTTGCTGTCTACGGGCACGAACAGCTTTAGCGCGGCGAATCTGGATGAGGTGTTGCGGCGCCTGAAACAAACGGATACGGTGCTCTTTTGCGTGGGCCTGGGCGAAGCCGAGTATGTGCGGTATGGCGGCAACCTTTCTTATATGCATGGCAAAGCGACACTGGAGAATTTCGCAAGGCAGACGGGCGGCCTGGCTCTGTTTCCGCGTTTTGAAGGGGAATTGCCCGACATCTTTCGCAGCGTGGTCGGCTATTTGCGCAGCGAATATACACTCACGTTCCGTCCGCCCGTTGCGAGCCGCGACGGGCTCTATCACCGGCTCAAGATTGAAATCGTCGATGCGGATGGAAAAGCGCTCAAGGTAACGAACGAAAAGGGCAAGCGGCGCAAGATCGAAGTCTTTGCACGCCAGGGCTACATTGCGCCCAAGGACAAGACTCCATGAACCTCGAACGTATCGGAACCTGTTCCAGCCGAAGCGAGGCTACGGACGTTTGAAGAAACGGGGACCGCCGATGAAAGAAGCAATTCGCAAGTGTATCGCAGCAGGCCTTTGCCTGCTGCTGGTTATCATGCCGAACATTCCTGCTCAGGCGCAGACGCAACCCGCGGCCGCACCGCAGCCGCAGCAGTTGTCGCTTCACGAGTACCTGCAGAAGCCGTATCTGGATCTTTTCGAAGTGGCTCCCTCACTTACATTCAATGCGGCAGATGTGGAAAGGGAACGCCAGGCGCTGGAGCGCGGGAAAGACGCCTGCCGCAGCAGGTTCAAAAGCCATGCCAAGCAGTATGGCAAAGAGATGGATATGGCGCGCACGACCCTGAAGGCGGGCGGAATCTCAATGACGGATCAGCGCCGCCACGAACTGCACTGCCGGATTCAGAATCTGGAGATGCTTCGCAGCGAGGCCGACATGCTTTCGTCGCACGCCATTCCCACCGCCTATGACAACCTCAACGCCAAGCTGAATCTTCTTGTGCTGTGGCCCGAACAGCATCGGCAGGCCCTTGCGGCCATCTCGGACGGATCATACGGCAAGCGGCGCTGGGCCGACGTAAAGGACATCGGATTCAGAGAAATCGCGCCGGGCCAAAGGGACGACATCAAGCGCGGGCAGGATGCCGTCAATGAGTTGAAGAGGACCGGCCTGCTGCCTCCGGAATTGCAGAACAAGGCGATTCAGCAATATGTGCAGTCAGTCGCCGATCGTGTGGCGAAGCATTCTGATCTGAAGGTTCCGCTGCATATAACCGTGCTTCAATCGCGGGAGATCAATGCATTTGCTCTGCCTGGTGGCTATCTCTACGTGGAGCGCGGCTTGCTGGAAGCGACTGACGACGAGGCGCAACTGGCAGGCGTGATCGCACATGAGCTAGCCCACGTTACGGCCCGTCACGGCGCCAAGCTGATGAAGCGCGCGACGGTTGCGGGCATCTTTTATCAAGCGGCCCAGGTGGCAGCCATCGTGCTGACCGGCGGCGTGGCGGGCATCGGCCTGTACTACGCGCTGCAGTACGGATATTACGGGCTTGGCCTGGTGCTGAATCTCAAGCTGCTGGGAATCAGCCGCGACTATGAGCTTGAGGCGGATCAACTGGGCATTCAGTACGCGTGGAATTCAGGGTATGACGCCACCGGCTTCATACGCTTCTTCGACAAGATGGCCACCAAGGAAGGCTACGTCAACGGCGTGAGCTGGTTTCGCACCCATCCGCCCTTTTATCAACGCATGACGGCGGCCCAGCGCGAAATCATGTACCTGCCCAAGGAGCGCGAACAGATTGTTCAGACTACAGAATTTCTTGCGATGAAGAAGGAACTGGCTCCGATTGTGACCCAAGCCCGGAAGGAAGAGGCCAATAAGCCGAGTCTGCTGCTACAGAAGGAAGAAGGTTGTGCGCCGCCCGCAAAGATTGAATACAAGCCCGGGCAGCCCATTGAGGATCTTTGTTCGGCTGAGCCGCACACTGTCGCGGCTGCGGCGGAACCAGTGTCGGGCAGCCCGGCAAAGACCGACGCAACGGTCAGCCAGTTTGCCTCGTCGCAGTGCACATCCGGCGGTCGGCCCTAAGGCAACGAGGTTGATCGCGGAAGATCGTCAGGAGAAGGCGTCTCGGGCACCGCAAAAATTTTGGCGCCTAGGGTCTCAATCCTTTGACGGATACGGGGCAGCGAGGCCCGGTGCATGCCGCTTGCGCAGGGATGCAGGGCCCAGGGGCGCAAGAGGGAGAGTGGTTACACACGTGCAAAGAGATGATCTATCGCGTTCTCTTGCGGGTTTCGGTGCACGAGTCCGGTCTGGTGGCTGTTTTCGGGCAAGCCGCCTTACGTGCAATGTGTGTGGCGCCTGAATGCGCGGAGAGCAGATGTTTGCCAACAAGATTTGTGAAGGGAATGATGATGCAATGTGCTAATCCTGAATGCCGCCGTGATGCGCATGACCTGCACACTGGGACGCTTCGGCTTATGGAGATGGAGGTCCCGCCCGAAGAGCGGGTTGTGCGCGGCGACTGCGGCTTTCCTGTTTGCGCCGTGACGAGCAGATATTTCTGGCTGTGTGCCGAGTGTTCGCGCGCCTTGATTATCAAGCGATGGACCCCGGCTGGTCTGATTCTGGAACCACATCCGCGCAGACACAGCCGGAAGGAGCATATCGAGAGTTTCAAAGCCCCGCCCGCCGAGGAGACGACGCAGCCTCGCCGGCGGGTGTCGATTAGCAGGGTGGCATGACTTACAGAGGGTTGGGCGGGTATGAAACAGCTTTGGGCCCAGCTTTGCAGGCTTTCCGGCACCGCTATTCACGCCGCGGTTGCGGCCTTTATGGTCGCCGCGATGATTGGGGCGTGGACCGCGCCCTACATCTTCAGGGATCCTCGTTCTGCTCGCGTCATTCTATTCAGCGCGGCTGTGATTGCGGCGGCGCCTCTCGCTGTCGAATTTGTCCAGCAGATCGCGAAGCGGAATTTCGGCGTTGATGTTCTTGCGTTCTTTTCCATTGCTGTCGCACTCGGCATGAAGCAGTACTGGGTGGCGGCGATTGTGGTCCTCATGCTTTCCGGAGGCAAGGCGCTGGAGGAGTATGCCACGCGGCGCGCATCGTCGGTGCTCAGCGCACTGGCGCGGCGCATGCCGCGGATTGCCCACCGCGTGGAATCGGCAAATACCATCGCAGATATTCCGATTGAGTCAATCGCTGCCGGCGAAACACTGATTGTGTATCCTCACGAGCTGTGCCCGGTAGATGGCGCGGTAGTTGACGGGCTCGGAACCATGGATGAGTCCTACCTGACGGGCGAACCGTTCCTGATAGCAAAGGCCCCGGGCGCGAGTGTTCTTTCCGGTGCCATCAATGGCGACGCCGCGCTGACGATCAAGGCAACTCGCCTGGCGAGTGAATCACGGTATGCCAAGATTGTGGAGGTCTTGCACGAGTCAGAGAAGAACCGCCCGCAAATACGCAGGCTGGGCGATCAACTGGGCGCCTGGTACGCGCCGGCCGCCATAGTTCTTGCCGCTTTAAGCTGGGTGCTAAGCGGGGAGCCGGAGCGGTTCCTTGCGGTGCTTGTAATTGCTACGCCGTGTCCGCTGCTTCTCGGCATTCCGGTGGCCATTATCGGCGCCATCTCGGTTGCGGCGCAGCGGGGAATTGTCATCAAGGACCCTGTGATCCTGGAGAAGATCGACTCTTGCACAACCTTGATTGTGGACAAGACGGGAACTCTCACTTATGGCAAGCCGGGGCTCACAGAGATTATCTGCACCAGCCGCTGGTCAAGGCATTCCCTGCTGCAGTTTGCCGCGAGTCTGGAACGATATTCAAAGCACCCGCTGGCTTCCGCCATTCTCGACAGCGCCGAGCACGAGGGGATCGCCTTTCTAACGCCTCAGGACGTTTCCGAGTCGCCGGGCCGCGGACTGACCGGTCATGTGGGCGGGCACTTTGTTGCCTTGACCAGCCGGAGTAAAGTACCCGCTATTCTGGCAGGGCAGCTTTCCGACCTGGCTGCCGGCCTGGAGTGCGTCATCCTCATTGACGGCAATCTTGCCGGACTGATGCGCTTTCATGATCAGCCCAGACACGAAAGCAAGCCGTTCCTTAGCCACGTTGAATCGCATCATGGCATTGGCAAGATCATTTTGCTTTCCGGCGACAGGCCCTCTGAAGTCTCGCTTTTTGCCGCTGGCATGGGAATTTCCGAAGTGTATGGAGGGAAAAGTCCGGAGGAAAAAGTCGAGATCGTGAAAGAGGCCACGTTGCGGGAGCGGACGCTGTTTCTCGGTGACGGCATCAACGACGCTCCGGCCATGATGAACGCCACAGCGGGCATTGCGCTAGGCGTCAACAGCGACATAACCTCTGACGCCGCGGGCGCCGTGATCCTGCAGTCTTCCCTCGCCAGCGTCGATGAGCTGATTCACATCGGCAGGCGCATGCGGCGCATTGCCGCCTTAAGCGCCATCGGGGGAATGCTGTTGAGCGTGGTTGGCATGGGCGCCGCCGCGTTTGGATATCTGGCTCCGATCGAAGGCGCCATCCTGCAGGAGTTTATTGATTTGCTGTCCATCCTTAACTCGCTGCGGATGATTCTGCCCAGCGCCCCGCTGAGCGACTTCACGATGCCCGAATTGATAGCCCCGGGGATGAGCGCGCATGGGCACCGGACGGTTGCCAGCCGTCCCTAAGCGCAACAAATGGCGCGGGCAGGAAAGTTGTTTTTCGCGGAAGATGGGCCTGCGCTGACAAGGCAGATCTGGTGAATGGCGATGGATGGATTCAGGAAGCGGGCGACCTTCGTTGTGATGTTCAGCATTGCCGCGTGCGCGGCGACCTTCCTGCTGTGGGAAGCGCGGTCGATTCTGCTTCTGCTGTTTGCAGGCTTTATTTGCTCTCTCATCCTCACCACGCTGACCGACCTGTTCCGAACGTGGTTTCGCATGCGCCGTGGCCTGGCTTATACGCTGGTGCTCTGCGCGACGATTACCCTGTTCGGGATCGGAATCTGGGTTCGCGGCCCCGCGCTCGTGCAACAGTTCGGCCACCTCCAGGTCGATATGGCCTCCGCAGCGCGCCAGTTGACGTCGCGGCTGCAAGAGCAAAAGTGGGCGCGTTGGGTTATTGCGCATTCCGCCGAATCAAGCGAGGTCTCACGCGCACTCTCCGTGGCGGTTTCGGGAATCGGCGGCGCCATGTACCTGACGGTTTCCGCGATCGTAGGAATGTTTCTGATCCTGATCACGAGTCTTTTTCTGGCAGCGGAGCCGGATTTCTATATGCGCGGCATCCGGCGCATTCTGCCTGCGTCGCACCGCGTCACGATCGAAGCGTGCTTTGCCGGGGCGACGAGAATGTTACGCGCGTGGCTGGTGGCAAAGGCCGTGTCGATGGTGACCATTGGAGTGTTTGTTGCCATCGGACTTGTGGCGCTGCGCGTTCCTCTCGCGGGCACCCTTGGGGTCATTGCTGGTCTTTTGACCTTTATTCCCAACTTGGGGCCGATTCTGTCGGTTGTGCCCGCGGCGCTGCTTGCGTTCGCGATCAGTCCCACCAAAGGGGTTCTTACCATTGCCCTATTTATCGTTGCACACCTCCTGGAAGGAAATATCGTTACGCCCATTGCGGAGCGCAAGATTGTTACACTTCCTCCGGCACTTACCCTGGCGATCCAGCTTCTGCTGGCTACCGTTACCGGCGCCCTGGGCGTGGCGATGGCCGCGCCGCTTACGGCTGTCATGCTTGGGGTGGTGCAGGCGCTGTTGCCTCCGGAATCCGGACCGCCGCAACCGGATCGCGCCCCCAAGGCAGCGCCAAATTTCGACGCCAGCGTCCAAGCACCTTGACATCTGCCGGGCGCGAGGCGCCTGGAGCGGAGTAACTCCTGTGCTTTTGCCTCCGTTCAATGGCACGCGACGTGCCTGAAAGAAATCTGCGCAGACCTGTGGCATGGCCCCGGAAGAGCCCAGTTCTCGCGCCATGGCCCTCCGCTTCGCCTGTGCGATCCGGATTACCGCTGGCTGGCGGGGCGATGCCTTCCACGGCGATTCCGGTGCACGCAGAGCCTTTCTGAACTGACTGGTGCGCTGGCGGAGGAGACCCTTCAAGGAGGTAGAGGTATGAAGTCAACAGCGATTGCAAACGCCATCGCAAAGATCGCGGTTGTCATTCTGTTGTGGCCGGCGGGGCTGCTGGCAGCTCAGAATGCCGATTCCGCGGCCATCTCGAAACTCCTGGTCCAGGTAAAGCACCACGCCGCGTTGGCGAACGACGATGCTGCGACGCTGGAAAGCTATACCCGCTCCAATGTGAGCTGGAAGACCCACGCGAAGCAATTGAATCTGATGAAGGAACACGTAAACAATCTTGTCACAGATGCCGGGCAGTTGAAGGCCATGCGCGAGGATGGGTCACCCGGGCAGCAGGATGCGATTGACCGCATCACTCCGCTTCTGCCGGTGATAACCACGCATCTGACCGCAATGATCGAGCACCTGAATGCGAATCCCAATCAGATCCATATGCGTTCCTATCGCGATTATGTGGACACGAATCAAAGGCTGATCAGCAGGACGTATAAGCTCATTGCAGATCAGGTGAATGGAAAGGCAAGAGCAAGGGCCGATTGATTTGAGCAGGATCGATCTGGAGCTTTCGCTGGGCACGGCCACGGAAGAGGGCCCGCTAATACCGGCCGGGCAGGAGCGCTCTACCTGAGCGCGGTCGAAAATTGGGGCAGATGCGGCCGCCAGGTTGGGGGCACGGCGACAGGTGACTCGAAGCACAGCAACTTTTCCCTAAGAGGCAGGCAATGGGGAGTTTGACGGTCTCCGGCCTCGGCGCGGCGAGGCCGGTTCCGCCTTATTCCTCCTCACTCGGTGCTGGAACCGGAGGGTCTGCATGAACTTTCCCGTGTGGAACGTCGTCTTTGGCGCTGATCTGCTGATTGCGATGGTGGCGATCCTGCATGTGTTTGTTTCGCACTTCGCCGTGGGCGGCGGGCTGTTTCTGGTCGTTACCGAGCACCGGGCGAGGCGCAAAAACGACACGGCGTTGCTGGGCTGGCTGAAAGCACATACCAAGTTTTTCGTATTGGTGACGGCGGTCTTCGGCGCCATCAGCGGGGTGGGCATCTGGTTCACCATCGGGTTGATCGGACCCACGGCCACCAGCAACCTGATCCACATATTCGTCTGGGCATGGGCTATCGAGTGGGTGTTCTTCTTCCTGGAGATCACCGCCGCGCTGCTCTATCTGTATGGCTGGAACAAGCTGGAGCCGCGGCTGCACGAGTGGTACGGCTGGGTTTATTTTGTTGCAGCCTATGCCAGCATGATCGTCATCAACGGAATGATCACTTTCATGCTGACTCCGGGGCGCTGGGTCAAAAACCACCAGATCTGGCAGGGGTTTTTCAATCCGACTTACTTCCCGTCGCTGGCGTTCCGCACGGCGATCGCGCTGGCGCTGGCGGGAGTGTACGCGCTGATTACCGCCAGCGTGCAGAAGGACGCGGCCTTGAAGGCCCGCATCGTGCGCTGGAGCGCTTGCTGGATTGTGCCTTCGCTGGCGGTGCTGCCGGTGCTGGGCTGGTGGTATATTCACCGGCTTCCGGCCGATGTCTGGACCAGCGCCCGCGGCGGCATGCCGACCGCTACGCATTTTGCCCTGTTTGCCGTGGCGCTGCTGAGCGTCACGTTCGCGCTGGCCCTGCTTACGCTCGTCAGGCCCGGCCGCATGCATCTGGCATTCAGCCTGCTGGTGGCGCTGGTGGCGCTGGGCGCCATGGGCTCATTCGAATTCGTCCGTGAATCGGTCCGCCTGCCCTACGTCATCTCGAACTATCTGTATGCAAACTCGCTCTACTCGAAGCCGATTGCTGGCGACGGCGGATTCAGCGTCGATCAGGTTACCGCGGCCGGTGTTTTGCACTCCGCCAAATGGATCGACATCCGCACCCTGACCCTCAACGATCAGGTCGCGGCGGGCCACGAGATCTTTCGCGTGGATTGCCAGAGTTGCCACACGACCAGCGCCTACCGCAGCATGAAGCGTTTCATTCAGATGCGCCAGTGGGACCAGGCCAAGATTGCGGCCATGCTGGGCGGCCTGGAATTCATGCATAACAACGTGATGCCGCCCTTCGCCGGGACGGATGCGGAACGCGCTGCGCTGGCGGCGTATTTGACTACGATCTACCCGGTCTCCGCGGCGGCAGCTTCAGCGGCTACCGACGGCCGGACGGTGTTTGCGCAGAACTGCTCCATGTGCCACCGCGTGAGTGCTGCCGACCCGCTCTTCATGAATCTGTCTAGGGATCCGGCGATCGCCGCCGAGTCATTGAGCGATTTAACCAGCCTGTTTCCCCTGATGCCACACATGAAGCTTGGCATCCGGCAGCGCGTTGCGCTGGTGGAATGGATCGATGCGCAGCGCAGCGCCAAGGGCTTCAGCGGCGCCGCTCAAGGAGAAAAGTGATGCTGATACAGTCCAGCCTGATTCCGGCTGCCGACCCCAATCCGCTGCCTGCGCCGTACTGGGTTTTCGAGCTGTTCTTGATCGCCACGTTCGTCCTGCACATCGTTGCCATGAACTTCATGCTCGGCGGTGGGGTGCTTGCGCTGGCGTCAAAGTGGCGGGCCAAGAATCGCGAGAACGGCAATCGCGTGTTCCTCGACATCGCCAAAAAGCTGCCCATTTTCCTGCCCGCAACTGTTTCGCTAGGCATAGCTCCGCTGCTGTTTGTGCAGGTTCTCTACGGGCAGTTTTTCTACACCTCATCCATTCTGATGGCGTGGCCGTGGTTTCTGGTGCTGGTTTTGCTGGTCATTGCTTATTACGGCTTTTACTACGTCTCCTACCGCGGCGGTAAAAGCATGGGCAAAGCAGGCGGCGTGCTGCTGGGCAGCACAATCCTGGTCTTTGTCATCGGCTTTTTGTTCAGCAACAACATCACGCTCAGCCAAACGCCCTCGCGCTGGGGCGCGAAATACTTTGCAAGCGCCTCCGGCTGGCATTTGAATCTGACCGAACCGACGCTGATTCCGCGCTTCCTGCACTTTTTCGCCGCCGCCGTCGCGCTGGGCGGACTGCTTCTGGTTTTTATGGCGCTGGCCAACTGGAAGCGCGACCGCGAGTACGCGGGGCAACTCCTGCACTTTGGCGGCAAGGCGTTTATGTATGCCACCATGGCCCAGATCGTGGTGGGCATCGTGTTTCTTGTCAGCCTTCCACAGGCGATGCGAATGGTGTTCATGGGCGCGAACCTCGTGGCCACGACGCTTCTCATGGTTGGCATTCTGGGCGCCATTGTGGCAATCTTCCTGATGTCCGAAGCGCTGCACAGCGAAAACATCCGCGCCGCCGCCTATTATGTGCCTGCCATTGTGGCGGTGGTGATCGTCAGCATGTCGATCATGCGAGACTTGCTGCGCAACGCATATCTGAAGCCCTACTTCCACCCTGAGCAATTCGCCGTCAAGACACAGTGGTCCGTGCTGCCGCTGTTCCTGGGGATCTTTGCAGCCGGAGTAATCTTCTGGCTGGTGATGATCGGCCGGTATGGCCTGCCTGGTGGCCGGAGGCATTCCGCTTAGGTCCAAACCACCGCGGCTTATTCTGAGCTTGCGTTCGAGGATATCGAGAAGCTCGTGGAGCTGCAGGATGGGCCATTACCGCTTGGTGCCGCTGTCCGTCGAAATCGAACCAGCCATGGACAGACAAAATTGTGGGCTCGGCTATCCGACATCGTCGGCAACTGCAATGGAAACGGTACTCGGAGGATGATTGCATAAGCCATCGCGGTGCGGAGACCGGGGATCGTCCTTGTGCGTTCGCGCCAAACCGCGGGGAGTCAATCCTGAAAGTGGGGCTGAATGCCTTGCTTTTCAAGCCTGCCTTAGCCTGCCCAGCCTTGGCCTGAATAGATGCCCTCGGACGGGACGCCAGTGCCGCTCGCATTGATCCCCAGACGTTCGGGATGAGCACCCTACGCATCAGGGCAATCGCATTTGAAAACCGGGTTGAACCAAGGTTGGCACGGACTACAGTTGCTGCTTACTTGCAGAGGTAGGCAGGCATGAAGTTCCTTCTGCTGATGATCGCTCTGTGCTGCGTGCTTTGCGACGGCCAGGGCGCGGTGGACATGGCTCTGTTTGCGAAGCCAAGGAGCCATTCCTGCGCAGTTTTCTCACCCTGGCCAACGGCCTGCCCCGCCACGACACCTTCAGCTGGCTGTTTCGCAATCTTGATCCGGAGCAGTGTGGCGATGCGTTTCAGCGATTTATGGCGCAGTTTTCGGAACAGTTGCAGGGGGTGGTGGCCATCGACGGCAAGGTATTGCACCGCTCCTTTGATCGGGCCTGCGGCAAGTCGCCTTTGCACATGGTCTCGGCCTGGGGCTCCGAGCAGCGGCTGGTGCTGGCGCAGATCGCCACCGATGCCAAGTCCAACGAAATTACGGCAGTGCCCAAACTGCTCCGGATGCTGGCCCTGAAAGGCACCATTGTGACCGCCGATGCGCTCAACTGCCAGCGCACCATTGCCGAGCAAATCGTCGCGCGGAAGGGCGACTGCGCGCTGGCGCTGAAAGGCAATCAGGGCACGCTGTATGACGACGTGGCCCTGCTGCTCGACGATCCAGAGCTGAAAGCGAGTACTTCGGCGCCGGTTGTCGAGGCCGACCCTGGCCGCATCGCGACCCGCACGGCGATGGTTTCCACCGAGATCGACTGGCTCCAGAAGCAGCACCAATGGCCGGCTCTGAAGGCCATCGGCAAGGTGGTGCGGGTCCGCGAGACGGCGGAGAAAACTACCACTGAGACTGCTTATTACCTGCTCAGCCAGGTTCTGTCGCCGGAGCGATTCAATCAGGTTGTGCGCCAACACTGGGGCGTGGAAAACAGCCTCCACTGGCGGCTGGATGTGGTGATGAACGAGGATCAGGTCCGGACCCGAATGGGGCACGGGCCGCACAATCTGGCCGTGCTGCGCCACATGGCCATCAATGCCATGCTGCCATGCAGAAAGAAGGATCTAAAGGATCCCTGCGCGGCAAACTCAAATGTGCAGGATGGGACGACGACTACCTCTCCCGCCTACTGGAGATGTTTTGAAATGCGATTGCCCTGCTGCCTACGCATTTGGCAATTGACCGTGCTTCCGTAGAGTTGATACACTCGCATTGCGGGGTGGAGCAGCCCGGTAGCTCGTTGGGCTCATAACCCAAAGGTCGGCGGTTCAAATCCGCCCCCCGCAACCAAAAAGTTCTTGATTTTAAACGGCTTCCGATATGAGTTTGGAGGCCGTTTCTGCTTCAGGTGCCAACTTGAGCAAATCTTGGGCAAAGAATTCTTTGTCAAGAAGTGCTCCGAGTTCGTTTGCGACACGCACATCGTCTGCTGTCACAAGGTGCGTATATCCCAAGGTTGTCTTCGCATCGACATGGCCGAGGCGCTCTTGCCGGACGGCCATCGGTGCGCGAAGAGAATCAAGCAGAGTGCGTTGCCGTGGCGGAAGGCATGGGCACCACCCTCCAAACCCAACTCGTTCAAGACCGGCTTCAATGCCCTCTTCACGAAGTTGTCCGGTTCGAGCCGAACCCCGCCGCCAATTTGCTTGCCCTTCTTCGTAATCCGACCCGGTGTTAGGAACAACGGTTCATCCGTTCCTCGTCCGTCCACGAACGGACGCAATTGTTCCGTCAGAGAGGGCGACAAGCTGAAGACCCGCCGTTTCACTTGTCCGTTCCTCTGTCCCGCCTTGGGAGCCTTAAGCCGTCCACGCTTCGTCCGCGACCGCTGCACCACGATGATTCGATGAGTCAGGTCCACGTCACCGACATTGAGGCCACAGATTTCGCCCCGCCGAATGCCCGTCTCGCCAACCAGCCGCCAGACCGTTTTGTATGGTTGAGGCGACCGCGCGATAATTCGGGCAATCTCCTCAACTGAGAAGCAAGGCTGTTCGCCCTTCTCCCAGTTGGGAAGCTCAAGTCCGTCGTAAGCTGTCTCGGCTGTGTATTTCCACACCTTGGCTTTGTCCCAAATCAAACGAAAGGTGCCGACGCGGTTCTTGATGGTTTTCGGGCTACACTTCCAGCCGTTCACGACCTCTTGGAGCAGTTCGCATCCAATATCCCGGACTTGAAATTCTCCAATCGCCGAGACCCACGCTTTGATGTCGGACTTCTCGCTCCGCTGGGTGGAGTCTTCGTGGTTGACCATGACCAGCATCTTCCATCTCTCGGCCAGTTGGTTGAACGTCGCTGTGGGACGCGCACGATAATTCGGGCTGTTGACGACCACAACTCGACCGTCGAGTTCACGTTGCGCAAGGCGCTTGGTGGGAAAGTCCTTGATCGAGCCTAAAACCTCGGACTTGTGGACTCGCTTGATTGTGCCGTCTGGCAGGATGACATCCTCCAGCCAGCGGCCAACCCATACCTTCTCTCGCATACCCCGCTTGATGACACTACCTTTTTGATACCTCCGTCTCGCTGACCTGACCCCCTAAATCCG
>JAJZME010000057.1 GCA_021803035.1 Acidobacteriota bacterium
AATCCTATTCCGAAATGGGCGGATTTAGGGGGTCAGGTCAGGCGGAATCGAGATCAAGATATGCACGTGGTCGAGCATCAGATGGCCTTCCTCTATCCGGCTCTCCTTTTGCTCTGCCAATCGCTTGAACACCTCCCTCAAATGCGGCCAGGCCTCGGGATGCTACCCTGAAACGGCAATGCGTGCCGTAGTACAACGCGTCTCGATGGCTTCCGTTACGATCGAGGGACGGGTGGTTAGCGAAATCGGGCCAGGCCTGCTGGTGCTGCTGGGTGTTGCTGCGAACGATACCGTAGCCGACGCAGACTACCTCGCCGGGAAGATCGCCGGGCTGCGCATCTTTGAGGACGCCGACGGCAAGATGAACCGGAGCCTAGCGGATGTCGGCGGGGCGGTGCTCGCCGTTTCGCAATTTACCCTCTACGGCGACGTCCGTCGCGGCAAGAGGCCCTCCTTCGACGCCGCCGCCCGCTCCGAGCTCGCCCATGAGCTATACGAAGACTTCGTCGCGCAGATTCGCCAGCGCGGACTGTGCTGCCAGACCGGCCAGTTCCAGGCCATGATGTCGGTATCCCTGGTGAACCAGGGGCCGGTAACCATACTGTTGGATACCTCAAAGTTGTTTTAGTTGATCGTGCTGACGAGGCAGGGCGCCGTGTGGCGGACCAATGTATTGTGCCCAAGACCCCTCGCACCGCCCAATGGCAGTACTTCTCCCGCAGCGTTGCGACGATCGATTTCGGACGTCATCTATTGCGGGACTCACGGCGAATCAACAGCCAGCGAAAAGAACGTGACCCATCTCAGGTCAGATCATGCCCGGCAACGCCAACCCGCCGCGATCAGCTGAATTAGCATATCGCCCACTCGCAGGGGGAGTTGAAGCCTTTCGAGATAACTTCGCAGAGCTTTCCTAAGGCCACGTCTTATGCTGCGCGCGAAGGCGCGAAGCAGCATTCAACCACAAAAGGGCATTAGCTCCGCCGTCGAAATGAAGTGGCAGGTACCACCAATATGGGCGCGAGCATGACCGGTCTCTGCTTGGCTCCGGTCAAATATGTCGTTCATTTTCTTTACCGTGCATTCCAAGATGATCGCGAGAAGATTGCACATCTCAACTGTTATTTATCTATCTAATATCCACACCTTAACTTTTTTCTTGACAAATCTTCGAGCCTACGGGTAGGATGTGCTCGTCTTTCAAACACAACTTTATTGTTTCGGCATCGGGCAGCACGAACGTTAATTACCTAGATGAGTAAGTTCCAATAGGTAATTTATCCCGGGCCGATTGTCCTTCACGTTCTCACTAGGAGGCTCGCATGAAACGCTCTTCTCCGCTCTGAAGATCCCCTCTGCCTATTCTCGGTCATTGCGCTAGATAGTTGGCGTCACACCGGTTCGCTGATCATGCTCGCTCGAACATTGTGACGAACTCAGAGGGCCTCGTGTGCCCCAAAAACCGCCGCGCTCTTTTGTGGGCGCAGTTCCAATTTCAGGAGGTAATAAGGTGACGCATATGCCAGACCGTTCAAATCCAGTCAACAATCAAAAGCACGGTGCGCGCCACGCTACTCAAGTGTTTCTGATCACACTTGCCGTCTGCTTCTTCGCGACGTTCACCGCACACGCACTGTTCGCTCAGGTTGGCGGTGACGGTTCGATTCAAGGGCGCGTAGAAGATCCAACGGGCGCGGTGATTCCAAACGCGACTGTGACCGCAACCAACGATGGTACCGGGGTCGCGAATCTCCGCAAGGCAACCGCCAGCGGTAACTATGTAATATCTCCTCTGCCTCCGGGCCATTACACCGTCCAGGTGACGGCAAAAGGCTTCGCGACGTTAGTGCAGCAGAACATCACGGTGACCGCGACGCAAACGACGGCGCTTGACCTCCATCTGAAGGTGGGCGCGGCATCGCAGACGGTCATGGTTTCCGCCGCGCCGCCAATGTTGGACAGGACCGACGGCACCATTAGCGACACGATGAGTCACAATCAGTATGCTGCGCTGCCTCTTTCCATGGGCGGGCAGCAACGTGACCCCACTGCTTTTATCTCTCTGATGCCAGGAGTATCCGGGGGTGGGCGATCAGGCGTAAGTAACGGGCAAGGCTCATCCAGTGGCTTGAGCGCAGGACAGTCGGCCACTCTTTACATGGATGGCATCCCGGAGGAAACAGCGTCGCAGGGCGACAACCGCAGTGTCAATCTGTCAGTTTCTGTCGATGCGGTTAATCAGTTCCAGGTGATCACCAGCACTGCTCCGGTAGAATTTAGCGGCTTGGGCTCGCAGAACTACGTCATCAAGTCCGGCACCGACCAATTTCATGGCTCAGTCTACGACTACGTTCGCAATACCGCGTTCGACAGCTGGGGTTTCTTCAACAAAGGACTGACTACAAAAACGGCGACAGGCGCAATTGTTCCCGCTCCTAAAACTCCGGAGCATCAGAATGAATTTGGCGCCACGTTCGGCGGGCCGATTGTCCGCCACAAGATTTTCTTCTTTACCTCTTATGACAGGTTCCACTACACCACCAAGTTTGGCGCAGATCTGGTCACTATTCCCACGACTGCCGAACAAGCAGGCGACTTTTCGGCCTATCCGGAACCGATCTACGACCCGACGACGCGGAGCGCTTGTACGGCGGCAAACGGCGGAACGCCCTGTGCATACCAGTTTGAGGGCATGAAGAATAATGTCCTGACCCCGAACGTTATCCCCAGCTCGGAGATCTCGCCTATGGCCAAATACATGCAGAAGTTCCTGCCTTCTCCGACAAACAGTAGCTCATCAAATAACTTCCTCTATGCCGCGCCTGAAGGAGCGGCCAACTGGGAGTTTACGGGTCGCGTTGACGCCAATATCTCGCCCAAGCAGCGGCTCTCGTTTATCGTGAATTCCGGCCGTCGCGGATTTATCGGTCTGGATTACGGCTCTCACTCAGTTCTGCCGCCTCCCTATACCAACGCTTTTAGTGTTCCGGAAACGACAACGACGGGCATTGTGGAGGATACCTACACTCTGACGCCCCGGCTCGTCAATCAGTTGAAGTATGCCTACATTCGATTCGTGGGTTCGCCTGTCAACCCATGGTATGGAATCACGCAGTACGAGGCCGGCAGTAGTTCTGGGGTGGGCATTGGCGGTCTTCCCCCGGGACAGGCATCGGACACTTTTCCGAATGTAAGTTTCTCCGGAGGTATCGATGCTCCGTTGACGTGGACTTCGCGAAACGGATACACGCAGGCACAGAACACCTATGACCTGCTCGATAACCTGCAATGGTCCCGCGGCCGGCATACCATCACCTTCGGCGGCATCTATGAATGGATTAACAACAACGGATCAAACTTCAATACTGCAACCTCACCGCTTAATCTGAGCGAGAGCAACGCTACCACATCCGGATACACCAGCGGCGGCACGCTGAACACAGGAGTAACCGGCGCTCCGTATGCGAGCTTTCTGATCGGAGCGGTGAATTCGTCGGGTATCACTATTCAGCCGTTCTCGACACTGGGCATGCGATGGAGGGTCTTTGCCCCATACGCACAGGATAACTACCGTGTAAGTTCGAAGCTGGCACTCAATTATGGACTGCGCTGGGACTTCGATTCCCCCTATCACGAAGTACAGAACCGCTTTTCATTCATGAATCCACTCCTGATCAATCCCGCTACGGGTACGCTGGGAGCCATGCAGTTCGCGGGCAGTGGCCCCGATAGCTGTAACTGCAGAACCCCTATCCATTACTACCTTGGAAATGCCGCACCCCGAGTAGGCTTTGCCTATTCCATCAATGGAAAGACTGTGGTGCGCGGCGGCTTTGGCATCAACTACTCGCATCAGGGCGGTGTGGGTGGACGCGAAAATATCCAGAACGCTACGGGGCAAGCTGGTTTCGATGCGTCTACTTCGTTCGCAAACTCGAATGCGGGAGGGACGCCTGCCTTCTACCTGAATTCGAATTTGGGGCCGCTGAGCAATACGTCGATTCCATCCTACAGTACGACTCCGGATATCAGTCCAACGGTGCAGAGCGGAGTCTATATCAATGCGCAAGGCCAAGCGGTTACCGCGAGCGGCGTCACATATGGGGACCCTCGTATCGGTGGACGCCCGCCATACTCGGAGACCTGGAATTTCGGGGTTCAACGTGCGCTCACGAACCAGGTAACCCTCTCGCTTAATTACGTGGCCAGCGAGTCCCATTTCCTGCCGGGCAATCTCGGCCTGCGTGGCTACTGGAAGAACCAGCTCAATCCCAAGTACCTGGTACTCGGTGCCTTGCTGAAGGATTACCCCAATGATGTTGACACCAAAAGTGGCACGGGTGAGACCTACCTGCAGGAAGCCCAGGCAATCCTTCCGGGCATACAACTTCCATTCGCGAATTTCGGTGGTAAGCAAGCCACCATCGAGCAGATGTTGCTGCCGTTCCCCCAGTACGGAGGGATCACCGACGCGTGGGGCGACGTGGCTAACTCAAACTACAACTCATTGCAGTTTACGGTTGCGCAAAGGATGACACACGGCTTGACTTTCAACTTCAACTACACCTGGAGCAAGGAGATTGATAATACGGGTGATATTCGTACCGGCTATGCGATCCCTGCCGGCCTGCTTGCAACCGGCAAAGCTTGGAAGCAGGATCAAATCGATCGCGCACAAGAGGGAGCGCCACAAGACTGGAACTTCTATGGCGTTTACGACCTGCCTTTCGGCAAGGGTAAGTTGGGAAGCAATAGCCGGGCTGTACGCTGGGTGGCGGGCGGCTGGTCACTTTCCTGGATTGCGAACTACTCCGGTGGAAGCCCACTTGAGATCACGGCGAGCGGATGCACGGCAGTCGGCCAAGGTACCTGCTTTCCGAACTACAACCCGGCGTTCACCGGAAGTGTTCGTGAAAACGGGCACTGGGGCCATGGTGTGACCCATGCAAACGCCAATTCAATTCACTTTCTCCAGGCCAGCGCATTTACTGTTCCCAACAGTCAAACTCAGTATCAAATCGGGGACGTATCGCGCACCGCTCCTTACGGCCTGTTTGGTCCGGGCGGATACAACATTAATGCTGGCGTGAACCGGACGTTCCCGATCACGGAGCGAGTGAACTTCGTCTTTAATGCAGAGTCGTTCAACGTCACCAATACTGTGCATTTCAGTGGAATCAATACCAATATGACAAGCAGCAGCTTCGGTACGGTGAGCAGACAGGGCAATTCTCCAAGAGATTGGCAGTTCTCTGGACGGATTAACTTCTAACTTCTTTTCCTCATAGGGCCGGAGCCTGCAAGTAAGGCTCCGGGCGATACAAGGAAAAACAATAGACGAATGGCCGCCTCTGTGCGTGTGTGAAGTAACATCGTGCAGGGATGCGGCCAGTCGTCTTTTGCAGCGTTTCTTCGATATGCTAAGGTGCCGAATGTGAGCTTCCCATTGAACCGTCGCGAATTTCTTGCCATGACTTCCGCATCCGCGGTTGCCACAATGATGGCATCGCCAAATCCTCCAGCAGAGGCGCAGGAAAGCTCTTCCTCTTCTCAGGCCGCTCCCGAAACACGCTGGCAGCGCCTGGCGGAGCAGAAGTTCCAGTTATCCAGGAATATCACCTGGATGACCCATGAGCCGCTTTACTTTATACGGCGCCGCGGTGGCGATCACTTTGTGGACGAGGCCGAGATCTACGAGCAAATGTATGAACCGGAAAATATCCGGCGCATGGCTGCTGCCGGTGTGCGTTATGCTCTCATCCACTTTTACAAGGGTTTTGGACTTCAATATGAAAGTGACCAGATCGAGAAAACTCGCCGCGCCGCTGAACTGATGCATAAGCTCGGCATGAAAGTTGGCCTCTACTTTGCCGGAACGATGTTTATCGAAACCATGTACCGCGAGGTGCCTGACGCCAAGATCTGGGAGCAGCGCGACCAGTATGACCGGTGGGTCTCCTATGGCTCACAGACCTACCGCCATTACGCCTGCCCCAATGAGCCAGCCTACCGCGAATATTTGAAACCGATCCTGAAAATCGGAGTTGAGGAAGTAAAAGCCGACGAAATCGCTTTCGACAATCTGATGCTGCAGGCGGAACCAAAGTCGTGCCGGTGCTGGCGCTGCCAGCGAGCCTTCCGCGACATGTTGCGGCGCCGCTACCCTGCGAAGGATCTGGTAATGCGCCGTTTCGGTTTGCCCGATGTGGAATCCATCTGGGTCAATGAGTGGGACCCGACCCAGGCTCCAGCCGACGCCGTCCGGGTGCTGGACGATCCGGTGCTGCAGGAATGGGTATGGTTCCGTTGTGAATCTCTGGCGAACCACGCCAGGGCGCTTTCGGAATATGTCAAAAGCCTCAACCCGAACGTCGCCGTACTGATGAATATCAAGGGGCTCTTCAGCTTCAATCGCTACTGGACCAATGCGGTGTATCACCCGCTCTTCGCTGGCCACGTTGACGAGATGTCCTTTGACACAGGCGGGTATGGCGCGCGCATTGATGCTGAGACCGGCGCCTTGGTTTCACAGATCCGTTCATACAAGGTGGCTCGCCTCATCGGTGCCAGTTGCCAGGCGGACCTTAGTGACGATTTGGAGGCCGCCGTCCACATTGCGTTCAACCACGCAGTTGCGGTGAAAGGCTATCCTGGCGCTCCTTATGCTGCGGGCGCAGCCAACAGCTTCACTCCTATCCTCGAATTCTTTCGCAATTACAATGACCGGTATTACACCGGAACCCAAAGCGTGGCGGATGTCGCCGTGCTGCTGGCCTGGCCCTCAATGGCATACAGCATCAACGCCACCTGGGCTCCTTCCACCCTGTTGGAACAGGTGCTCATCCAATACAAGATTCCCTTCGACCTGCTCTTCAACGAGCAGTTTGATCGCATCGGCAATTACCGCGCCGTGATTCTGTCCGACCAGGAGTGCATTGCCCAGGCGCAGGTCGGCGCCTTACTGAGCTATGTCCACAATGGGGGAACTCTCATCCTGACCGGCAGCACTGCGACATACAATCAGTGGCGTGAAAGATGGCGCAAAAATCCGCTGCTTCCGGCCCGCCGTGAAGGCAAAGGACGCATCGTCTATATTCCAAGAATCGTCCCGGTCATCCGGGTAGGCCGCGTGATGTCACCCCCTGAATGGGTGCTGCCCAAAAACCACCACGAAATTTACACCGCGATTGTGAGCAATCTGCCGCAAGGACTCTCCATCACGACCGCAGCGCCCCTTACTACGGTGCTCGAACTGCTCAAGCGGCCTGAAACTCAGGAAACCATCGTTCACTTTGTCAATTTTGACCGCAAGAATCCGCTTGCGCCATTCCCCGTCACGCTCCAAAAGCAGTACGCCAGTCAGGTAAAGTCGGTCACCTGCTTCTCTCCAGAAGCAGATGATCCGCAGCCGGTGGGCTTTCAGGAATCCAGCGGACAGGTTCGCTTCATTGTCCCCCGCACTCAACTCTACGCCATGATCGTTCTAACTCACGCGTAGTCGGCCAGACTGCGGTAGCATCTCTGCCTGGCGAGGGGCGCCGAATAGATTCGCTTCCCCCTTCGGCACTTCAGGGTGGCGGGCGAATGCCCACTGGGTCAGCGATCTATCAAAGCCGCGAAAGCGGTCTGTGTTTCACTTGGAAATAAAATGTCTTCGGGCTCATTCTATGGGGAGAGCAGCGGAAACCCGGTCGTCACAATGCTTTCGTCTGTAGTCGGATAGCCGATACGCTTCGGGGAACCTGAGTGAATCCGGCCAAGGAGAAGTTGCACGCATCTGCGCCTCTACTTCGCTTTGCGTTTGATAGCGGCATAATACTGGATTATGGGGTTGCAATTTTTGCTGCCGGCCCGGTTGACGATCTCGTCTGGAAGCGGTTAGCCGGCGCGGTGCTTCGTTCGTGAGGCCGAACCCTGAAGGGAGGAAAGCAGCATTGAATCTGCATCCGCGTGCGCGGCGCATTGCAATCCTGTTGGGCCTGCTTGCGCTTGTTGCAGTCTCGCCGCCCCTCGTACGCCACGCCCTCAATGAGCCTGCCGGGAATGTCCATCAGTTTCCATGGCTGAATCCCGCTCTATCTCCTGGCGTGCGTGCCGGGCTGGTCCTGAAGAAGATGACTCTGGACGAGAAGATCTCCTTATTGCACGGAACGCACTGGCACGGATTGGACCTGGATACGTGGAATCTGAACCTGCTGCACGCCAATGGAGGGGTGGGGTACGTGGTGGGCCTTCCACGCCTGGGCATTCCCGGAATTCAGATGACGAATGCGTCCTACGGCGTGACGCGCAACCCGAGGAATGGCCGCTACTCCACGGCGTTGCCGGACGATCTCGCATTGGCGGCTACCTGGGATAAGCGTGCCGCCTATGCGTATGGTGCGCTGCTCGGACGGGAGTTGCGCGCTCTGGGGTACAACATGTCTCTCGGCGGCGGAGTCAATCTGGCGCGAGATCCGCGCGACGGCCGCACCTTTGAATTCTTTGGAGAGGATCCCATTCTGGCGGGCACGATGGCCGGAGAGATGGTGGCGGGAACGCAGGCCCAGCATGTCATCGGCAATATCAAGCACTTTGCAATGAACGATCAGGAAACCTACCGGCACAGGCTCAATGTCCATATCGGTGAGCGCGCCATGCGTGAGACCGATTTGCTGGCATTTGAAATTGGACTGCGTATCTCACATGCCGGGGCGGTGATGTGTGCTTATAACAGCGTGAATGATGAGCCCTCCTGCCAAAACAAGTATCTGCTGACCGATGTGCTGAGAAAGGACTGGAAATTCCGAGGCTTTGTTCTTTCGGATTGGGGCGCAGCGCACAGTACGGTGAGGGCGTCCGCAGCCGGCCTGGATCAGGAAGAGCCATCGTCCATTTTCTATGGAGAGGCGCTGAAGCGGGCCGCGCTTGACGGCAGGGTTCCCATGGTCCAGTTGGACGAGCATGTTCGTCGCATCCTGCGATCGGAGTTTGCCTGCGGCATTGTCGACCATCCTCCCGTGAAAAGTCCCATTGATGTTGGTCGCGATCTCAAGATCTCGCAGCATCTGGCGGAGAAAAGTATTGTTCTGCTCCGGAATCAACATGCCCAGCTTCCGCTCGATGCCGCCAAACTCCATACCATTGCAGTGATTGGCGCGCATGCCGATCTTGCGATGATCTCCGGGGCTGGTTCAGCTCAAGTGGACCCGCAGGCCGGGACCGATCTTCACTTCGCGAATCCGCCAAAGCGAAGAGAAGTCTGGTTTCCCACCTCGCCGCTGCAAGCTGTGCGCGCACAAGCGCCGCATGCAAAGGTCGAGTACAATCCCGGCACAGACCCCGCCGCGGCAGCGGCTTTGGCGCGGACTGCCGATGTCGCCATTGTTTTTGTCTACCAATGGGAGAGCGAGGGCATGGATCTTCCCACCCTTTCTCTTCCCGGGGACCAGAATGCGCTGGTCGAGCAGGTTGCGGCCGCGAATCCGCATACGATTGTGGTCCTGGAAACAGGCAGTCCCGCCTTGATGCCGTGGGCCAGTAAGGTTAGCGCCATTCTGGAAGCGTGGTATGCGGGGAACCGCGGAGCCGAGGCGGTGGCCAACGTTCTGTTTGGAGAAGTAAACCCGAGTGCCAAATTGCCGATCACTTTTCCCCTGCGCGAAGCCGACTTGCCTCAACCCACGGTCGTGATGCCGCCACCACCGCAGCCCAGCGTCTTCGCGCATCTGGCCACCCTTTTCCGCAGGCCCGGCACGGAACTCCCTCCGGTGCAGCTTTACTACAAGCAAGGATTGCTTGTTGGTTACAAGTGGTACCAGGCAAAGCGCAAACCTGTTCTGTTTGCTTTTGGCTTTGGGCTTTCCTACACCACATTCCACTTTTCCGGCTTGCGCGTAAAAGTTGTTGACGGCAGAGTTAGCGTCAACTGCACGATCAAAAATACCGGCAACCGGGCCGGAGCGGAGGTTGCCGAGGTCTATGCATCGTTGTCTCCGAGCGCAGGCGAACCGTTCAGGCGTCTGGTGGGCTGGCAAAGAGTGCGGTTGAATCCGGGTGAAAGCAAACAGGTCTCGCTGAAGATTCCAGCGCAGTATCTCTCGATTTTTGATGTCGCGAAGAACGCGTGGAGTCTGGTTCCAGGTGAATACACGCTTTTTGTGGGGGGATCGTCACAGAACCTGCCCCTACGGAAGAGAGTTCGCATAGGGGAAAAGAGTGAAGCCTCGTCAGCAAAACCTGTGGGGGGTTTCTGATGCGGGCAGCCTCCACGCGTGTGGACCGGTCTTTCTGGTTGCGCCGCGGAATGAACACCATCAAGAGGCCGGCTTGGCTCTTTGTTTCTGTTTTTCATTTTGTGCCGATCGCTGCGGGTGGGGGCCAAGCCATTCAACCTCAATATCGTGGATTGCGGTCTCTGGGCCTTGAAAACGATTCTCGATCCCACGGTCGCCCGCCACTGCGCGGCGTCAATCTGGTGGAGATAATGTACTTCCCGGCAACAAGCGAAGGGCCGCGGCCGCCGTTGCACTTCATGGGTGAGCTGGGTTTTCCGGATCTCATGCACTACGTCCGGCAGCTCTCCTACCTGATGTCGATGGGACGCCCGGCGGCATCGGTCGCGCTTTATGTTTCCACCAGTTCCTCCTGGCTGGGCGATGCTGTTGCGAATCGCGACTTTGTCGCCACCGGGTAGTTTCTTTCCGAGCATCAGATCGACTTTGACATCGCCAGTAAGGAATGAGGACGGAGGTGTGGAACCCGCAAACGGCGTCCGTTCACCCGCTGGCCTCAACCTGCGGCAGTGGTCATTCAAGATTCAATTGGCCCTGCAACCGTACGAGACACGGGTTGTCGTCAGATAGCATGCGCGGTACTGCATTGTGCCGTAACGAGCAGACGCAGCCCCAGAAGTGCCGGACCGATTCAGCGATGGAAATTTCGCTTATCCATTGATATGTATCGGATCGCCGCGCCGCGCATTCTTGGCCGATGCGGAAGGCGAGTTTAGGTCCGGATCCGGTTTTTATGTGGGTTGCAGCAGGCTCGTCTGTTTGTTGTGTGATGTCATCAGCAGACAGTTGCATCGGTCCACATCCGTGCAGCATTGCGCCCGAGCGCCTGCAGCATGCATTCGTCCTGCCGTTTCGGTCAGCGGCCGTCCAGATCGACTTGGTAGAGATTGACCGAAGAGGTGCGGACACTGGTGATGGGCAGATCGCCCGGCGCCAGGCCGATCAGGCGGTACTCCGTGGCGGCGAATGGGCGCAAATTCTCGATCGTGGCCACCGGCTCCAGCTGATCCTGAGGCACTGCGATCCGGTAAATAGGCTTGCCCGGCTCAAGAAAATCCTGGAAATAAAGAAAGCGCCCATTGTGAGACCATGTTGGGTCTCCGGCGCCATGGGAAGTCAAAGTGCTCCAGTGGCGGCTGGCAGTGTCGAAGAGCATCAGCGCGTGCTGGTTCATCGGCATTGCGGCTATGTAGCGGCCATCAGGAGAAACGCGCGGACTGAAGAGCCCGGTTGAGCCGGGAATTTCAGTTACCTTCCGCGTCTTGAGACTCACACTGTAGATGGCCTTGGGCTGGTCACTGTCCATGCGGTCGGGAGGCCTGCCAAAGACGATCGACTTGCCGTCCGGCGACCAGGAAGGATCGGCTTCATTGCGGTCCTCGTTCAGCAGGGGAGCCAGGCTTCCGCCCTGCGCGTCGACGAGGTAAATCTTCCAGGGCTGGTCTGGCTCCTTGGCCATCAGAGCCAGGCGCCGGTCGTCCGGCGACCACTCCATGCTGAAGATGCGCAGTGGAGGCGTCGTAAGTTCGATGCGCTCGCTGCCGTCAATTCGGCTACACCACAGGGAGCTGTCAGCGGCGTTGAGCCATGCAACCCATCGGCCGTCGCGGGAGAACTCGGCCAGTGCGGCCGTGCTCAGGTTCTGGGAGAGCGGCGTGAATGCTGCGGAGTGGGGAATGGCACGAAACAACTCATATTGATCGGTCGCGCCGATAAAGAAGATACGGTGCGTCCCCGGTGCGGTGCTCGGGGCCTCGAAGTCGAGCGGACCATTCGTGATCTGGCGTGGCTGGCGGCTGGCGAGGTACCAGGGGCGTTCGCGCAAGGCCCAGATTTCGTTGTTGCCGCTGTGCGAAGACTGGAAGACAAAGTACTGCCCGTCTGAGGTCCAGCTTCCGCAGCACTCAGAAGCTGGCTGGCTCCATCCCGGCAGAAGCGGATGAGGATTGCGGCCGCCCGCCGATACCTCCCACAGTTCCGAGGTCTGCTTTGCGGGGTCGCGCAGCGTAAAGCGAAGACGGCGCCCGCGCGGCGACCAGCGCATCCAGAACGCGAGACCGGCTGTCGTCAGCAGTGTGTGAGGGTTGCTGCCGTCGGTTCCCACGATCACGAGCTTGTTTTTGCTGGCCACGAGGAGGTGCCGGCCGTCAGGCATCCAGGTGGCGTCGTGGGCCAGAACGTTGGGCACACGGTGGGCTTCTCCTCCAAGAGTGGGCACGACCCAAAGCGGCTGCTCTGGCTCGGCCTGCAAGTGGCTGCGCACCACAAGCTGGGAGCCATCCGGCGACAGCGAGCCGATGAGCGGGGCGCCTATCTCGGAAGGCAGATGAAAGGTGCCGATTTCGCCGTTGGCGGCGAGCGCTACTGCCAGAACGGGATTGCCGTTGACCAGGCTGGAAAAGTAGATGCGCGCGCCGTCACTGGCCGAACTGGAGAAGCTTTCAACATCGAGGTTGCTGGTGTCGTTGGCCAATACATGACCGGAAAAGGTGATCTGGACGATGTGGTAAGGCTTGCGGACAGTGGGACGCAGAAACAAAAGGGACAGAAGCACCAGGGAAACCAATGCCAGCAATCCGGCCAGCCACCAGACCCCTGCGGCGCTTCTGCGCGGTAGACCGGTAGCCGCGACTTGAGAGAAAGAGGACGGGAAATCGACAATCCTGGTCGGCGCAATGAAGCGGTAGCCGCGCTTGGAGAGCGTTTCAATAAAACGCGGGTTGTCCGCCGAGTCGCCCAGCGCCTCGCGAAGTTTGTTTACGGCGATGCCCAGGCTGTGGTCGAAGTCGACCGTGGTGTCGGCGCCCCAAATCTCCCGCTGCAGAGACTCGCGCGAGACCACATCCCCGGAATGCTCCAGCAGCACAGCCAGCAGCCTGAAGGGCTGGCTTTGCAGCCGGACACGAGTCCCCGAACGGCGCAACTCGCCCGTCGTCAGGTCCGCCTCAAAGACTCCGAACTCAATCCGTCTCGCAGCTTGCTTTTGTGCTGTCGTAGCCACTGCTTGTCCGATGGAAGTCAGTTCCCAAGTGTAGGCGAATCGCTCAAAAGACTCAATAGAAAAGTTCACAGGCTCAAGAATAGGGGGCTTTTCAGGAGAGGTAATCTTCTAAGTTATTGAAAAACCGATTCTTATCCGATGATGCGCAATTGACTGCGAATTGGCGGTTTGTGGATTGACCTTCACCCCTGCGAGCGCGCTTCCTCTTACATGTTCGCGAGAAATGGCGTGGGTCCTTGCCGTGAGCCGTCAGGGCCATTGATCCGCGCCAACGGAGTTTTTGGAGGATGTGATGGAAAGGAAAGCCAGTCTAACAAAAAGCCTGTTTAGCTGCCTGTACAGCATGGTGGCGCTGCTGGCAGTTCTTCTCATGGCGTCGGCCGGTTCCCGGCTGCTTGCGCAGTCGGATGCCGGCAGTATCACCGGTACGGTAACCGATGTCAGCGGCGCACTCATACCGGGCGCGGTCGTCACGGCCACGAATAATGACAACGGACTCAAGCTGAGCGCTGAGTCGGACAGCTCAGGCGCATTCGCCATCCTGGCCGTGCCGCGCGGCAATTACACGGTCGAGGCGACAGCGAGCGGATTTCAGGTGCAGTCGGCCAAAATCGTCGTCGTTGTTGCCACCACGCAAACTGTCGTCTTCAAGTTGAGCCCCGCCGGGGCCTCCATCACGGTGCAGGTGACCGCGGCGGCGCCTCTGATCAACAACTCGGACGGAACCATCGGAGCCACGATTCAGGGCAAGCAGGTGACGAATCTGCCGCTGAATGGCCGCAACTTCAGTCAGTTGGCGTTGCTGACGCCGGGCGTGACCCGCGGCAATTATGGGGACATCGCTTCAGGCGGCGGCAGCCAGAACATGACCGAAACCATGCGCAACAACGAGAGCGGCGGTGCGGCCCTTTCCGTCAACGGCCTCCGGCCCCAAGCCAACAACTACATCCTGGATGGTGTGGATAACAACGATGGCTTGGTGAACACCATCCTGTTCTTTCCCAACATCGACGCGACGCAGGAGTTCAAGATCGATACGAACATTGCTCCGGCAGAGTATGGCCGCGCGGGCGGAGCCATCGTCATCAGTTCCACCAAGAGCGGCACCAATGAGTACCATGGCTCGGTCTTTGAGTTTTACCGCGACCGCAGCTTCGATTCCAATCCAAATTACAGATTCAATGGCGCCCCGGCCACCCCGGCTGGCGGCTTTCTGCGCAATCAGCCCGGGTTCTCCATCGGCGGGCCCATCTTCAAGAACAAGTTGTTCGGCTTTGGCGACTACCAGGCGCTGCGCGAGGTGCTTGCGGTGTCGCCCCATTACGTTACGGTACCCACAGCTCTGATGCGCCAGGGGAACTTCACCGAGCTTCTGAATGCCGCAGGATCAGGCTCGAACCAATTCGAGACCCAATATCCCCGGTGTTATCCCGGAACATACGTTAACTCCAGCGGTGCAACGGTCCCCTATGCCGGCGCGACGACATTTGGCGGGCAGGCGGGCTGGATCTTCGATCCCACCACCTGCTCCGCGGAAGGCGGGCCGCGGCAATTCACCTACAACGGGCAGGGCAATGTAATCCCGCCCGGCCGTCTTAACCCGGCAGCGGTCGCCTATCTGAACGCATTTCCCGCGCCCACCCGCACAGATCGGTACCTCAACAATTATCTGGTCACGCAAACGGCAAAGAACAATTACAACACCTTTGACGCTCGCTTTGACTGGAATCCATCGTCAGCGGATCGCGGCTTCATCCGCTTCAGCTACGACAATTCCGTCAACACCAAGACTTCCGAGTTCCCAAATCTTCCGGCTGGTGGCGGCACGGGCATGAACCCCACCCACGCGCGCGGCTGGGACATCGGCTACACCCACATCTTCTCGTCCAACGTTGTGAATGTCGCGCACATAGCGTACAACCGCGACAATTACGGCTACACGCCGCCCATGTACGGCGATTATGTCTCCAAGAACCTGGGCATCGTCAACGCCAACATCAATTTGGAAACCACTGGCGGGGCGCTGATTGGCGGCTGGAAGGGCAACCTGGAATATACCGGCGACTACGGCCTCTACGCAGTTCCTCAAAATACCTATGAACTGAACGACACCGTAAGCTGGACCAAAGGGAATCACTTCCTTAAGTTCGGCGGCATCTTCATTCGCCGGCAGGTATCGTTCTTCAATCCCCAGGAAGGCAAGGGCTACTTCTGGATCGACGCGGGGACGGTTGATTTTACCGGCTACGAGGTCTCCGAACTTCTGGCCGGCGGCGTGGATCAGTACCAGATCGGTTCGCAGTCGGGATACTTCTCCAATATCGGGCAGGAAGACGGTCTGTTCGTGCAGGATGACTGGCGCGCCAACCGCCATCTGACGATGAACCTGGGCTTGCGCTGGGACTTCCTGTCGCGCCCCTACGAAGCCCACAACAAGCAATCGGCGTTTAACGTGCAAACCGGCACCGTGATGATTGCCGGTCAAAACGGCGTATCGCGCAGCATCATCGCGCAGACCTATCACAACTTCGGTCCTCGCCTCGGCTTTGCCTGGGATCCCCGGGCTGATGGCAAGACCGTGGTGCGCGGCGGATACGGCATCTTCTACTTCCTCGATTTCGGCGGCATCAACAACCAGTTGGGTGAGCAGCCGCCGTTTGGCGGCAGCAGTTCCTACCTGGCCAGCAACGGATACTGCATCACCTTTACCGGCCAGCTAAACCAGACCCCCACCAACACGGGCAACAACTACAACTGCGCCGGTTACACCAGCCCCTCGACGGTGGCCTATAGCGGCGGCAGCGATACCGGAATCGCCCTGCCCGCGCGCGGTTATCCTAACTTCAACCCCGCAAAGCCGCCTGCCGGCACGAGCATGATCGCCGTTAATCCGAACAACCCAACCAGCATGGTGCAGGAGTGGAACCTGCAGGTGGGGCGGCAATTCGGCGTCAACAACGTGCTGGACGTGGCCTATGTCGGCACCCACGGCGGGAACCTGTCAACGTATTACCCATACAACATCAATCAGTTCGGGACCGGAATCCAGAACTTCCCGGGCATGGGCGGCATCAACTACAACAACTACAACGGCATTTCCAACTACAACGGTTTGCAGGTGCACGCCGTACACCGCGAGTCCAACGGACTGGTGGCCACCGCTGCCTATGCCTGGTCGCACACCCTGGATGACTCGCCGGGAGCGTTCCAGGGCCAGACCGCGGCTCTCTATTACGACCCGATGGCGGGCTACGGCAACTCCAGCCAGGACCAGCGCAATGTCTTCAGCACGTCGATTCTCTATCCGCTGCCCTTCGGCCGCGGGCAGCACTTCGCGGGTAACGTTTCGCGACCAGTGGACTGGCTGGTGGGCGGTTGGCAGACGAGCCTGATTGCCATGGTTCAATCGGGCACGCCGGTCGATATCTCCACGAACCAGCTTGCGCCAGGCAACCGGCCTGATCTGGTCAGCCACATCTCCTATCCCAAGGGCACGGGTGGAGGTACCGGCGACTACTGGTTTGATCCGAAGTCGTTCGCTCTTCCTCCCTCCGTTCAGTCGGCGGCCTGCAATTGCACCGTGTACACCCGCCTGGGAACACTGGGCCGGAACCAGATCGTCGGCCCGGCATACCGGATGGTCAACTTCAGTCTGCAGAAGAACCTTCATCTGACAGAGAGATACACAATGGAACTGCACGGTGATGCGTTCAACCTGTTTAACACGCCGCAGTTCGCTAACCCGGAGTACCACATGAACTATGGGACTTTCGGGCGGATTACAAGCACGCAAGTCTACAGCAACCGCGAGATCCAGTTAGCGGCTCGGATTACGTTCTGACACTTCAACCGCAGATGCGGCGCGACGGCCTGCCCGGCTGTCGCACCGCAATGCGCGATTCGAAAGCAACCGGCCGCCGGTACACAAGTCTGTTTGGATTCGCCGCATCGATCCGATGCGGTGCGCGGAGAGCCTCATGCGATTTGGGCCTTCAATATTTCTGGCTTGCGCTATGGGTTGCGCCACTGCGGCAAATTATGCGCAGCCTCCGCGAATCACGAAGATCGATCCGCCAAACTGGTGGACTGGCTTCCCCAATCCCATGCTGCTGGTGCAGGGCAAAGATCTCTCCGGCGCCCGCTTCACAATCGCCGGCAAAGGCACGTCCCTCGCCAAGACACAAATCTCGGCCAATGGGCATTGGGCATTTCTTTGGGTGCGCACCAGGGACGCCGTACCGCAGACGATCTATATCACCGCCCGCGACGCCCAGGGGCAGGCGCGCCGTGCGTTCGTGCTGGCGGCGCGCAATCACGACCCGAATGCGCATCGCGGCTTTTCCTCGGCCGACGCGATGTATTTGATCATGACCGACCGCTTCGCCGACGGCAGCACGGCCAACGATCCTCCCGGCGATAATCGCGCCGCCCCGCGTGCCTGGCACGGCGGCGACTTCGCCGGCATCATCCAGCATCTGAACTATCTCCAGCAGCTTGGCGTCACTACCGTTTGGACCACGCCCGTGGTCTCAAACGGCGCCATGCCCGAGTCCTATCACGGCTATGCGGCCACCGACCTGTATGCCGTGGACCCGCACTTTGGCACGTTGCAGGAGTACCGCAAGCTCTCCGATGCGCTCCACGCGCGCGGCATAAAACTGGTCATCGACCTCGTCGCCAATCATGTGGGCATCGAGCATCCCTGGGTGCTCGACCCGCCGGCGCCGGATTGGTTTCACGGCACGCCGGCGCATCATCGCATGGCGCAGCACGACTTTTACCGGTTGCTGGACCCGCATGCTCCACCACGCGCATGGCGCAACATCACCGAAGGCTGGTTCACCAACGGCATGCCGGACCTCAACCAGGAAAATCCCCTGGTGGCCCGTTACCTTATCCAGAACGCGCTCTGGTGGGTCGAGACGGCCAACCTCGACGGCATCCGGCTGGACACCGTTCCCTATGTGGACCGCGCCTACTGGCAAGAATTCACCGCTGTGCTGCACAGCGTCTATCCCCATCTGACCACCGTAGGCGAGGTCTTCAATAGCGACCCCGAGGTGACATCCTTCTTCGCCGGGGGCGTGGCACGCAACGGCATCGATACGGGTCTGAACACGGTCTTCGATTTTCCCGTCGATTTTGCGCTGCGCGACGTTCTGGCTCACGGCAAGCCCATGACGGAGTTGGCCTCGGTCCTGGGCCGGGATGCGCTCTATCCGCACCCGGAGCGGTTGGTCACGTTCATCGGCAATCATGACACGACGCGTTTTGTCACCGCAGCCGGCGGCTCCGTGTCCATGCTCAAGCTGGCCCTCGGCCTCATCCTCACCATGCGCGGCATGCCGCAAATTTACTCCGGCGACGAGATCGCGATGCCCGGCGGCAGCGATCCAGACAATCGTCGCGATTTTCCCGGCGGCTTCCCCGGAAATTCGCGTGATGCTTTCACGCTGGCCGGACGCACGCCATCGGAAAATGCTGTCTTCAACTGGACCTCCGGACTGTTGGCTTATCGCGCCGCCCACGCGGAGCTTCAGACGGGCATCGAGCAAAATCTCTTCGCCGATGCGGACGTCTTTGCGTTTGTCCGTGCGGCGAGCACCGCTGGCTGCGCGTCTGGCGATCCAAATGAGCGCCTGCTGATCGTCGTCAATAAGGCTGCACAGAGCGAATCCGTGCAGCTTCCGACAGAAGCTACTGCCCTGGCTGGATGCACACGCTTCGCTGATGCGCCGGTGACTCCGGGCCCGCCGCCGCACATAGATGGCCGCTCACTGCGCATTGACGAACCGGCGGAATCAATGAGCTTGTATGTGGTGCGATAAGAAAGCTTGGTAAAAAGAAAAAGGAGAAAGCAGGGTCTGATTGTGAGCAATACAAGAAATATGAATCGAATGGTGCTGTGCTCTGCGGTTTTGCTCGCCGCTTGTCTTCCCGCTCTGCCGCAATCACCGGCCGCGCGCGTATCTCCGTTGCCGAACGGCGTTGAACTGACATCCGGCGCCTCGGTGCTCGACGTACAGATCGTCGAGAATCGCGTGGTGGACGTGCACGTGCGCCCGGATGGCCAGACCACGCCGCGCACGCTGGTCATGGCTCCGCATCCCGCGCTGGACACTCCATCCGCCGTCCGCGAGTCTGAGCGGCATGGCATCTATACGCTGGCCGCGCCCGGCATTTCGGTGACCATCCTCGAAAAGGCTCCCTACACCATTACTTTCGCTGACGGGCGCGGCCGGCGGTTGCTTCGCAGTGACGATCCGTTTGGCGAAGCCCGCAAAGCCGGCGTGACGCTTACCCGCCAGGCGGGCGACACGCTCTATGGCATCAGCGGTCTCGGCCTCAAGGAGACATCCGTGGGCCTCACGCGAGACAGCGGCGGAAAAGTTGTGGCCGGCGTACAGGGGGACAGCGGCGCTCCTTTTGTCTTCTCCGCCCGCTATGGTCTGCTCGTCGATTCGGACGGCGGGGAATTTACAACCCAGCCGGACAGCATCAGCTTTGCCCAGGACTCCCGTCCCGATGTCGAATATTTTGTTCTGCTAGGTCCACCGCTTGCAACCGTGGCCGCGCTCTCGCAGCTTGTTGGCCCGCCGCCGCTGCCGCCGGAGTGGACACTAGGCTTCCTCAACAGCCAGTGGGGTTCCACTGAATCCGAAGTGGAACGTATCGTCGCCACCTATCGCAAAAAACAAATTCCCATCGACGGCTTCATCCTCGACTTCGACTGGAAGGCGTGGGGCGAGGATGACTACGGCGAGTGGCGCTGGAACAGTACCTCCGGTCCCGGCAATGTGGCGCCCGACAAGTTTCCTGACGGCGCCTCCGGTGCTTTTGCCAAGCGGCTGGCCGCCCAAGGCGTGAAGCTCGCCGGCATTCTCAAGCCGCGCATTCTCACCACGGTGGCCGGCGATTCGGGCACCCCGACGGAGGCTGCGGCCTACGCAACCGCCCATCATCTCTGGTATCCCAACGAAGCTCCGATCCCGGATTACTTCTCTCATCGCATGGCGCGCGATCTGGACTTCAGCGATCCCGCTACACGAGCCTGGTACTGGCAGCATCTGCTGCCTGCGTTCCATGCCGGCATGGTGGCTTGGTGGGAAGACGAAGCCGATTACAACGGCGAGACCGTCTTTAATAACTTCCAGTTTCTCAACATGGGTCGCGCCATCTATGACGGCCAGCGCGCCGGCTCAAACCTGCGCGTCTGGACCATCAACCGCAATTTCTATCTGGGAGCGAGCCGTTACGGCTACGCCCTCTGGTCGGGCGACATCGATACCGGCTTTGCCAGCATGGCCTACCAGCGCCAGCGCATGTTGGCCGCGCTCGATACAGGCGCGTTCAACTGGAGCATGGATACCGGCGGATTCCACGGCCACCCCAGTCCCGAAAACTACGCGCGGTGGATGGAGTTCGCCGCACTGGTGCCGATCATGCGCGTGCACGGCGAATTCAACCAGAAGCGCCAGCCATGGGTATATGGCCCTGTCGCCGAAGCGGCGGCGCGGAAGGCCATCGATCTGCGCTACGAAATGCTGCCATACATCTACTCCTATTACCGGCGCAGCAGTGAAGGCCAGGTCGGACTGATTCGGCCGCTCTTCTGGGAGTTTCCCTCGGACCCGCGCGCCGCAACCGTGACTTCGGAATGGATGTTCGGCGATGCGCTGCTGGCGGCTCCGATTGTGACCAAAGGCGCCACTTCCCAATCCGTCTACCTGCCGCCGGGCCAGTGGTTCGACTATCTCACCGGCCAATCCTATAAGGGCGCGGAGAGCATTGACATTCCCGCGGACGCCAAGACCTGGGATGACATTCCCCTCTTTGTCCGCCGCGGCTCGATCGTGGCAACGCAGCCCATCGAACAATATGTCGGCCAGCGCCCCATAACGGAGATGACCCTCGATATATTTCCAGATCGCTCCGCGGCAACCTTCACCGCTTATGACGACGACGGCACAACCTATAACTACGAGAAGGGAGATTATCTGCAGCAGGTGGTAACTGCGGCGCACACAGGCCGCCGCACGCAGGTTATGATCGGCGCCGCGACAGGGAGTTATGCCAGTCCATTGCGGACCTACCTGTTGCGCATCCACACCAAAGCGCATCGCGTTCAGCTCAACGGCAGAAAGATCAAAGAAGTCAGCCCTTCAGCTTTGGGCGCGGCCGCCGGCATGGACTGGGTGAAGACCAGCGACCGCTTTGGCCCTGTGGTCTTGGTGCGGGTTCAGGCCGGAGCTCGAAAACCTGCCGTCCTCACCTTGCGCTAGGCGGGCAAGACAGGCGATTTTCTCCCTTGCCTGAGCGGTGTCCGGTCCACCTGGTCTTCATGCCCGCCACCCGCGCGCCGTATCATTGCATTCGAGTGCCCACTGCAACCAAAGCCGCCTGCGAACCCGTCCTCCGCGTCGAAAACCTGCGCAAGCATTACGGCGCGCTGCAGGCCGTCAAAGGCATCCACTTCCAGGTCTGCCCCAATGAAATCGTCGGCCTGCTCGGCGTCAACGGCGCCGGCAAAACCACTACCATCAGCATGATCCTCGGCGTCCTTGAGCCCACCGCAGGCTCCATCCACATCAGCGGCATCGATCTCGCCCGCCATCGCGCACGCGCCCTGGCCTCGACCAACTTCGCCGCCGTCTACGCGCCACTGCCCGGCAACCTCACCGTTTACCAGAACCTCCGCGTCTTCGCGCTTCTCTACGGCGTGCCCGATTTCCGCACCCGCTGCCAGGCCGTCTTGAAAGCCTTCGACCTCCAGAAGTTCCGCAACGTCAAGTGCGGCGTCCTCTCCTCCGGCGAGCAAACGCGTGTCGGTCTCGCCAAGGCCATGCTCAACCGCCCCCGCGTTCTCCTGCTCGATGAGCCCACCGCCTCCATCGACCCGGCCAGCGCCCGTGACATCCGCCACACCATCCGCTCCTTCGCGCGCCGTAGTGAAGTCGGCATCCTTTGGACCTCTCACAACATGTACGAAGTCGAAGAAATCTGTGACCGCGTCCTTTTTCTCTCGCACGGCGACATCATCCTCGAAGGCGATCCCAAATCCCTGCCATCGCAATTCGGCAAGCCCACCCTCGAAGAGCTCTTCATCAGCGTCGCGCGCGAGCCGCTCGACTGGGAAGGCCGGAACCAATGAAGCTCTCCCGTGTCATCGCCATTCCTCTCCGCCAGTTCTATCTCTACCGCGGCAGCGCCGCGCGCGTTGTTCCGCTCTTTGCCTGGGTCACCGTCGACATGATTCTGTGGGGATTCATGACCAAATTCCTCGGTGGTCTGGCGCGCACCTCCTACCGCTTTGTCCCAGCCCTGCTCGGCGCCGTCCTCTTCTGGGACTTCATGACCCGCGTCATGCAAGGTGTCACCACGGCGTTCTTTGAGGATGTTTGGTCACGCAACTTCCTCAACGTCTTTGCCAGCCCCATCACCATGCCCGAGTACATCGCCGGCCTGCTCGCCTCCAGCATCGTCACCAGCAGCATCGGCCTCGTGGTCATGATTGCCGTGGCCACCATGGCCTTCGGCCTCTCCTTCGGCGTTTATGGCGCCATGCTCTTTCCCTTTGTCATGGTGCTCTTCCTTTTCGGCATGGCTCTTGGCGTCGGCACCACCGCCATCGTGCTGCGCCTGGGGCCTGCGGCGGAGTGGTTCGTCTGGCCCATCCCCGCCATCCTTTCGCCCTTCGCTGCCGTCTACTACCCGCTCTCCACCTTGCCCGCGCCTCTCCAGTGGATCAGCCGCCTCCTGCCGCCTTCTTATATCTTTGAAGGCATGCGCGCTGTCGTCGCCGGCCACCATTTCCCACTTGCCATGCTGGCCGCCGCATTCGCACTCGCCTTCGCTTACATCCTGCTCGCCTATTGGTTCTTCGCCCGCGTCTTCCGCCACGCCGTCCGAACCGGTCTGATCGCCCGCTACAGCGCCGAAACCATCTCCTGAATCCCCACGCCGGTAGAGCTTCCTGTGGCAGGAATCAACCGCGATTCGTGGTCGGGTTGGGCTTTATGAACTGCTCTTCGGCAAAGGCCTCATCGGCGGAAGCAACTTTTTCGTCCGCAATATTGCCAAGGCCAGCGGCAACCGCGATTTTCAGTTCTCGCGAAGAATCACTTTCTCACTCGAACACCATAACCGGCTCCAAGGCACGCGTTCCGGGATTCCATTGTGGGTTGAGCAGAAACACAATCGAATTCCGTACACGCCGCGGAGCCGGTTGTGCTTTGGGATTGGCTCTGCCGGCAGGTTGGCCCAGGTTCGTCACAAATGAGTTGAAAGACCGGTTAATTCGTTCAGGATTAGTGCGCGCAGCCCAAACTCCGTTCTCTGCCGATTGCAGGCTTCCAACGCGCCTCCCTGACGGAAAGTAGGGCAATCTGCCGCGGTTTTCGCAATGAGCAGGCAAAATCATCAAGAGCCTTGCCGCCGAACCCCTCCCGATCCATCAACTTACGTTTGCAGATAATTTCCGCCCCATCGCTCACAATAGAACCATCGATCGTTCCACAGGCCTCGCCGCGGAGAACACAATCATGACCGAGCCAATCCCCAGGTATGCCGCACAGGTAGCCCAGAGCGCACTCCGCGTGCCCAGGCAGCCGGACCTCGTGACGTTGCATCCCCTGTACCTTTGAATCCACCTACACGCTGTGTTAAGCAGTAGGGACTCGACCGCCCGTCAGGAGTGCCAACTGCCCCTTGCGCCAAGCGAGCACCTGGGGGGGGACGTGCGCCCTGGCGTGGTGGTCCGTGACGAAGGTCCCGTGGGGAGTTAGCGCCCGTCACCGGAGCGCCAGTACAGGGGGTGACGTTCGGCACGGAGGGTCGAGGACTTCGCACGGGAGGATGTACTTTGCAGAGCGACTTCCAGTATTTCGTCGGCATTGATTGGGGCTCAGAGAAGCACCGGGTGTGCCTGATGGATCGGGCCGGCAGAATCATCGAAGAACGATGGGTGGAACACAGCGGCAACAGCCTGGCTGAGTGGGTCGACTGGCTGCGCCGGCAGACGCCGGAATCTCCCTCAGCGCTGGCGGTAGCCAGCTAGTCGGCATTAGGATCGATCCCGCGAGACCGCAGGCGGACGAGACGAGATCAGCACGACTGGAATTAGCTCCGACCGAAATTGCCTACAATGACCTTCGATTCGGTGATGATTGAATCCACGTAATCGGCCCACCATTGAAGCATCTTCTTACGCTGCTCAGCGTACTCGGCTCGGTTGTAGACTCCTTTAATTTCACCCTTCTCGTGGCACAGTGCCTTCTCTATCACGTCTGCGGACCAGCCATTTTTGATTGCTTTCTCGTTGAGCAGGGTAGAAGCAGTCCGCCGCTGGTCGTGAATTGTGAACGGCTCCATATTGAACGTCAAACCTTCAAGGGCTTTGTTCAATGCATTTTTTGCGAACGGCTGGTCCTTACTTCCGCGCCCCCGCATGACATATTTCGAACCACCGGCGAGCGCCCTAAGCTCGCGGAACATCGCGGCAACTTGTTTGGACATGTAGACGACGTGCTCGTGCTCTTCGCCTTTCTTGGCTTTCACGTGCTCTTTGGGGATTGTCCATTCGCCGGTCTTAAAATCGATTTCGTCCCAGGTTGCCAACAGAAGCATCGATTTCCGGATGAGCGTCAGAAAAATGATGTGAAGCGCGAGCTTAAACTGGCGGCGCATGTTGCTCTTGTAGATCTCCTGCAGAAATTCACGAATCTCTGCAGGAGACAGGTTGCGCTTCCGTCTCGCTGCCTTTCCAATGTACTTCGTGGCTACCATTGCAGCCGGATTGATCAAGGCACAGTGCGTTTCGACGGCGTAGTCGTACATCCTCTTGATCGTGTTGCGCAAGCAGATCGCTGCCGCAGGGTGGCCACCGTCTCGCTTGCGATAGACCACAAGCTGCACATCGACTGCGGTGATGTCTTTTAAGAGGCGATCTCCGAACTCTGGGAAAAACCCCTTCTCCAAATTCCGACGCTCATTCGAAGGATCTTTCCAGTTCTTGTCGACCTGCTCCCTTAAATAGCGTTCTCCGAATTCCATCACGGTCGGATTCTTGGAGGTTCCCGCGGTCGATTTCGCGCGCTCATTTTTCTTTTTCTCCGCAGGCGAAACACCTCTCGATACTTCGACGGCGAGTTCGTTGCGTCTCTCTCTTGCTGCTTTGAGAGTGAACTCGGGATAACGGCCGATGATGAACTTCTCTTGCTTGCCGTTGAATTGATACCGGAAGATCCAGGTCCGCACGCCTCCGGGGGTGACATCGAGGAAAAGTCCTCGACCGTCACGAAGCGTGTATCGCTTCGATGTTGGCCCCACGGCTTGGAGCTCCTTATCTGTGAGCGGGGCGAATCTCCTGGTTTTTTGCCTAGAACTCTTTTTCTTTGTTTTGGTTGAGTTCATTTTAGTCTCCAGCGTGAAAAGTCATTATATAATTCGCCTGGAGACTAAATGTGGTCCGGCTAGTGCCGAACGTAACCGAATAGAGTCGGACGCTAACATTATTGTTTTAAGCACTTTAAAACAGAACACCGGATCTCGTCGATTTCGGCCGAAAGCCAAATTATTTTCCGATGCAGAAAGTGGAAAAGATCAGATTGATAATGTCATCGGGGGTGGTCTGGCCGGTTAGGGAGTCCAGGGCCCAGAGCGCACGGTAAAGGTCGAGCAGAATCATCTCGTGGGGGGTGGCGTTTGCATTGGCCTGGGCGGCGTCGGACAGTGCGCCCAGGGCCGTTGACACCGCCTGGTGGTGGCGCAGGGTGGTCAACATCCCTGGCTCCGGGGCGGCGCCGCCGGTGGCTAGCGCCACGATGTGTTCGCGCAGCTCCGCGATGCCCTCACCGGTGAGGGCCGAGGTCGAAAACGCGGCTACGCCGGCAATCTCCATCGCAGAGGGATGTTCGGCGGCCAGGTCGCTCTTGTTCACGGCCACCAGCGCGGGGCGGCCTTCGACGGCGGCAAGCAAACCGCGCTCCTCGTTATTGAGCGGCTGGGTGGCATCAAGCACGACAAGCACCAGCGCGGCGTCGGCCAGCGCCTCGCGGCTGCGCGCGATGCCTAATTGCTCGGCTTCCTCCAGGCTTTCACGCAGGCCAGCCGTATCGACAAGCTCCAGCGGGATGCCATCGAGCGAGATGCGCTCGGTGACCAGGTCGCGCGTGGTGCCGGGTGTCGCTGTGACGATGGCGCGGTCACGCTCGACGAGGCGATTGAAGAGCGAGCTTTTGCCCACGTTGGGGCGGCCCACGATGGCCAGCGTCAAACCCTCATGCACAATACGGCCGCGGGCAAACGAGGCTTCAAGCGCGGCCAGCGGAGGCGTGAGCGCGTCGATGCGCCGAGCGATCTCGGCCTGGGGAGTTACGTCGATGTCGTCCTCGGCAAAGTCGATGCCGGCTTCAAGCAGCGCGACCAGTTCTACGAGCGACTGCTTGATGGGCGTCACGCGGTGGCTGAGCGCGCCGCCCATCTGGCTGGCGGCCAGGCGCGCCTGGGTGAGCGTGCGCGCGTCAATCAGGTCGCGGACAGCTTCGGCCTGAGTCAGATCGAGCCGGCCGGACAGGAAGGCGCGCTCGGTGAACTCGCCGGGCTCAGCCAGGCGCGCGCCCAGGCTGATGGCGCGGCGCAGTAGAAAGTCCAGCACCACGGGCGAGCCGTGCGCGGCGATCTCAACCACATCTTCCGCGGTGTAGGAGTGTGGCGCGACGAAGTAGGTCAGGACGGCCTCGTCGATGCGGACGGTGTGGCCGGGTTCGGCGTCGTCGAGCACGTCCGCCAGCCGCGCGCGTGCGTGCGCCAGCGGCTGGCGCAGACGTACAAGCTGCGCGGCGATGGAGGCGGCCTGAGGGCCGCTGAGCCGCACGATGCCGATGCCGCCACGGCCGGGCGGCGTGGAGACCGCGGCGATGGTGTCAACGGCAGCGTTGGGAGCCGTACTCGAATTGCCGGCGGAAGTCGCCATGCGATTGCTTCTATTGTAGGGACCACGGAGAGCAATGCCGGAAGTGAGGCGATTCAGATCCGCATATTTTGCGGGAAATGAAAAGACAGCTTTTAACTGTCGGCCTGATTGGAGAGGCAACGGGCTTCGGACCCGGTTGCTGCAGATTCCAGAGCGCGCAGCCTTGAAACAGGCTATGGGCAAGTCTGGTTACAGCAGCGGGAGTTTTGCCCCCGCAGGCACAAACCGCTCACCG
>JAJZME010000035.1:0-24359 GCA_021803035.1 Acidobacteriota bacterium
ATGCCCCGCCTGCCCTCGCGCCAAGCGACGTTGTGCAGATCTTTGACGCCGAGGGAAAGGGCAAGCTCCTTGGCCGAGAGCGGCTGATGCGGTTCATCGCGGCGCAGCAAACGGGGCGGGCGCCCCATTGCAGCCGATAGGCACAGCACAGGTTGATCCGGGAACTCGAATTCAGGCTCCTTGCAAGACGATGTCTTTCTACACTCTGGACCCGCTGCATGATTCGCGCTGGGATGACTTGGTTGCGTCGCACCCGCGGGCATCGGTGTTTCACGCGAGGGGCTGGCTGAAGGCGCTGGCCAGGACTTATGGGTATCGGCCCTTCGTGTTGACGAGTACACCGGACGAAGGGCCGCTGTCGAGCGGGATAGCCTTCTGCGCGGTCACGAGCTGGCTCACTGGCGCGCGCCTGGTTTCCCTTCCTTTCGCAGATCATGCCGAGCCGTTGCTGGGTGGCGCCGATGATGAATCGGAGGCAGAGGACTGGATACGGGAGCTTGGTTCGCAAGGGCGATGGAAGTATGTGGAGCTGCGGCCGATTGCGTGGGGAAGAAGGGCCGATTCGCCTTTGGTGATTGGCCCGTCCTTTTGGTTGCATACGCTGGACTTGAGGCCTCCGCTACAGGAACTGGCGCACAACATGCATAAGGACTGCATCCGGCGCCGGATTCAACACGCTCAGCAGATGAGCCTTGAATACGAACGAGGCAGCTCGGATGCGTTGCTTCAGGCGTTCTACCGGTTGCTGGTGATAACCAGAAAGCGCCATCGCTTACTGCCGCAGCCGTATTCCTGGTTCCAGAACCTGATAAAGGAGTTCTGTCCCAGGCCTGAAATTCGGGTGGCGCGCAAGGACGGCGTTGCGGTAGCGGCCATCTTCACGCTCCGCCATCGCGGCAGCGTGGTTTACAAGTACGGATGTTCGGACGAAAGATTGCATCGGCTGGCGGGAATGCCGTTTTTGTTCTGGAAGCTGATTGAGGAGAGCAAAGCGGAAGGCGCAGTGCAGATCGATTTGGGCCGCACGGAGCCGGAAAATCGCGGCCTGATCGAGTTCAAGGATCGGCTCGGCGCATCCAAGTGCCCAATCAGCTACTTACGGCATCCGCGATTTGAAGAGACGGTCAATCTCGATTCACCCCGTGTTGCGGCGGTGCGGCGCGTGTTCTCTACGCTTCCGAGCGGGATCTCATCCGGCTTGGGAAAGCTGGTGTACCGGCATATGGCTTAGCAGCCTGCGGCGAGGGCCGGGAATTGCGAAAGGATGCACCTTCAGCGGCGCAACAGGCTGCGGAAAGAGAGCAATGAAAGCAGGATGTCGATGCGGAGTTCGCACCAGGGCTGTAGCCCAGGTCTTACTTGTTGCGTTTGCGGCACTTATGGCACGACTAAAGTCGCGCCCTTTCAAAACAGGACTTTTACCACAGTCAAGAAGGGCCGGAGGCCCGCGAAAGCTCGTTACAGTCGCCTCGAGGCCGTGACGTTCGACCCAGGCTGTTAAAGGCGCACTCATATTGGGAGGTCATTTATTAGGAGGTCATTTATGGCAGTCAGGGCTGAGGGCCGGACTGGCCATTGATGCCCCTCCAAGCCACAGACCTGCGCCTCAGGCTGATAAGCAAGGAAGAAAAGCCGTGTCACAATGCAGTAAGTGCTGCCATCCGGATCTGTGTTTTTTGCCCAAAAAAAAATAACTGCAAAAAATCTGTTTAAAAGAAAAATATTTCGGGGGGGGTGGGTGTAAGTGCGGTGGTATGCCGCACGGAGGACACTCTCCTCCGCCCGAGCGGCGCAGAGGAGCAAGGATTCCCTGGAACCGATGGCGCCCGCAAGCAAGAGAGACGATGCAGTGGTGTATGGAAGCGGCCATGTTTTGATGGTACGCGGCGGGGCGGAAATTAACTGCAAACGTAAGCTGATGGATTCAGAGAGGTTCGGCCGCAAAGCTCTTGACGACAAACATAGCACGGCAGTTGCGATGGAGATACGCCCCAAAGAGGGGGCGGTCTTTGATCAAGGAATGGAGAGCTCGTGGTGTACCCATCGACATTCACGAAGACTGAGAGCGCATATCTTCTTTCCGTGCGTGACCGGTTTCGTTGCCCGGATGAATTCCTGAGATATCGCCTGAGCGGCGAATTGTCTCCCGACCCTGGATATTTTGAGTTGAGCAACGGCGCAGTCTGTTATGGGCGGCTGGTAGGGGCCATTCGTCGGACGCAGCCAGCGTCTTGCGCGCCGGACTCCTGCGCCAGTTCCAGCTTGGGAAGAGGGCGGCTTGTGCTGCCGTTTAACCCCGATGAGGTTGTGGATAATTTTCGCCTGGAGCGATACCCCGGCTGCCAGCTAACGGGGCTCGACAAGGCATTGAAGAATGTGTATTACCGGATTCGCCCTCTGGCGAACGCGAAGTTGCGGAGTTACGTCCAGAGGTTTCGAGCGGCGAACTGGAAGAAGAGGCAATTTCCGCAGTGGCCTGTAGATACCACGGTAGAAGACATCGGCGACGCGCTGCTGCTGGAAATGCTGCGGGCGCATCGCATCGATCGCATTCCGTTCATATGGTTTTGGCCGGACGGTGCGCGGAGTTGCGTTCTGATGACGCATGATGTTGAGACCGAGGCTGGGCGGGACTACTGCACGGCTTTGAGAGATCTGGATGATTCCTTTGGAATCAAGAGTTCGTTCCAGGTGGTACCGCAAGAGAGATATTCCGTTTCGCAGAAATTGCTGGGACAGTTCCGAAATGGCAAGCATGAGTTGTGTGTACACGGTTTCAACCACGATGGGCGACTATTTGATGATTTCGATGAATTCCGCCGCCGCGCAGCGCTGATTAATTGTTACGCAGAGGAGTATGGCGCGAAGGGATTCCGCTCAGCGGTGTTGTATCGCAGGCCGGAGTGGCTGGAATATTTGCGCTTCTCTTTTGATATGTCGATGCCCAACGTTGCTCATCTCGACCCGCAGCGGGGCGGGTGCTGCACGGTGATGCCGTACTTTATTGGCCAGGTTCTTGAACTACCGCTGACGACGATTCAGGACCATACGCTGTTTCACGTGCTCAATGAGCGGTCGATTGATGTGTGGAAGCTGCAACTGGAACTGATCCTGGCGAGAAATGGTCTTGCGAGCTTTCTGGTTCACCCGGATTACATCATTCAGCCTGAGGCGCAGTTGGTGTACAGGAAGCTGCTTGGGATGTTGAACGAGATGCGGGGCCGCGAATCGCTGTGGTTTGCGCTTCCCGGCGAGGTGGATAGCTGGTGGAGACAGCGGAGCAAGATGAAGGTCATGCGGGAGGGGCATTCATGGCGTATCGTGGGCAGAGGAGCAGAACGCGCCCAACTGGCGTTCGCGAGAGATGTCGACGGCCAACTGGTCTACGAGTTCGCGGATGCCCGGAGAGATTGCGCTGCCGGAGTTGAGCTCAAAAGACAGGCGGCCGACATGGCGGCGCCGGCGCGTTTCTTTGCGTAGCCCGTTTATTAAGGCTTGAACGGGTCACGGCGCAGCATCGGATTCGTTGAATTTCACGGGTAACCGGGCCTGCGGGATAGCAGCCTGGGGCAAGAGCCGAAATCGCAAAGATGTGGATGCTCAGCGGCTAACGCCGGCTCATTTTGTGCCGCCAACGGCAGGGCCGATGCGGCGCCCTTGCAAAACCAGAGTTTGACAACGGGCTGTGAGGGGGTGGATCTGCCCCCTTAACTGGCGCTCGGTTGGTTCTATTGAAGTTGTTACACCCGGCTGCTCTTTCAATGAGTCCGGGTGATTTTTTTTACCTGGAGCCGTATTGGCAAGAGCCTCGGCCGGGGCCGGGGCCAGCCTCGGTTGAAAAGGAAGCGCAAGTTCCAGTATGTCCGGGGCTGACGCTCAGCCCCGGCATCCGGATTCAGTTTTTCGGTTCGTGCAGGCTTCCGGCGGGTGGAGGGCGGCTGTGTTTGCGCCGCCTCGACCCGCGTTTTGGCTGTCTGCTGGCGATGGCCCGGTTACTTGTGTGGGTTACGGGATGGTGAGGGTAACGATATTCGAGGGGCCACTTTCGACCCCTGAGGAATCGACACTCTTCACCTCGTAATCGTAGACCTGGCCGTTCTGGACAGTGCTATCGACATACGTGGTTTGGGTATCGGCACTGGAGTTCAACAGTTGATAGGACGACGTTCCCGTGGGAGCACGATAGACGTCGTATCCCGCAACAGGGTCTGGAGAACTGGCCGGCGCATTCCAGCTCAGGTCGACCTGATGGGAGGTGGAGCCAGTACCGCTCAGGCTGACCTGCGCAGTGGAGCCGGACGATGAGTTGCTGGTGACGGTCAATTGGCCGGTGAAGGTTCCGGTGGTGGTTGGATCGAACTGGGCGTAGAGAGTTGCGGTTTGGCCGGGGTTCAGAGTGATTGGGAACGCCGAGGCGGAAAGCGAGAAGCCGGTGCCGGTCACGCTGGCCGCGCTGAGAGTAACCGCAGCGGTTCCGGTCGACGAGAGGGTCAGCGGCTGAGTTGCCGTCGTATTCACGGTGACATCGCCGAAGGCGATGCTGCTGGTGCTCAGGGTGAGCGTTGGCGTGCCGATGCTGAGCTGCAGGGCAAAGGTCTTGGTGATGCTGCCTGCTGAAGCAGTCAGGGTCGCGGTCTGGGTGGTGGTAACCGAAGAGGCGGTGGCGGTAAAGCTTGCGCTGCTGGCGCCAGCCGCTACCGTTACCGATGCTGGGACGGCTACGGCGCTGCTGCTGCTGGACAGGGCGACGGCGAACCCGCCGGTGCCGGCCGGCGCCGAGAGCACAACCGAGCAGGCGTCGGTGCCGGTGCCAGTGATGGAGTTGCTGGCGCAAGAGAGCGAAGTGAGCACGCCGGCCGAGGTTTGGCCGGCGCCGCTCAAGCTGATCGTTGCCGTGCCCCCCGAAGCATTGTCCGTCAGGGTGGCGGTTCCGGTCACGGTTCCAGCAGTGGTTGGGTCAAAGGTGACCGTGAGGCTCGCCGTCTGACCCGGATTCAGCGTGACCGGAAGACTGAGTCCGGACAACGTGAAGCCGGCTCCCGTCACCGCGTCCGCGCTGACGGTGAGCGGAGCCGTGCCCGAAGAGGTCAGAGTAACCGAACGGGTAGACGCCGTGTTCAGAGTCACGTTGCCGAAGCTGAGGCTGGTGGTGCTCAGGGTCAGCGCGGGCAGGGCGGCGGCCAGGTTGATGGTAAAGGTTTTGGTGGCGCCGCCTGCCGCAGCCGTCAGGACTGCGGATTGGGCAGTGACGACCGAGGAGACGGTAGCCGAGAAGCTGGCGGTGCTGGCGCCGGCCGGGACGGTCACCGATGCGGGAACGGTTACCGCGCTGCTGTTGCTGGACAGAGTGACGGTGCTCCCGGTGCCGCTTGCGGCCGATGCCAGCGCGACGGTGCAGGCGTCAGTGGCCGAGCCGGTGATTGAAGTCTGGCTGCACGACAGGGAACTTAGCGCCGGACTGCTGGAGCCGGATCCAGCTTGACCGGCACCGCGCAGATTGACCGTCAGACTGGAGTTGGAGGAGGCATTGCTCACAACGGTCAATTGCCCTGAAGAATTTGCCGTTGCGATGGGGGCAAATTGCACCGTGACGGCATAGGTGCCTCCATGGGGAGAAATCGTAAGGGGTAGATTGTTCTGACCGACAAGGGAGAAGGTTCCGCCAGTAACGTTGATTTGGGAGACTTGAACGGCGGCCACGCCCGGATTGACCAGAGTGATCGTGGAGTTCGCGGTCTGCCCGACCGTCACAGTGCCAAAATTGACGCTGCTTGGGGTGGCTTGAAGAGTCCCGGCGCCTGCTGCGTTCACGGTAAAGCTGGAACCGCAGCCAGAAAAGGCCACGGCAAGGAGGCTGCATGAGATCGCAAGAAGCGATTTCAGATGCCGAGGGTTAAGACGGCAGGAGTATCTGCGGCAGTGCGCCCTGCGTCGGTCAAGTCGCGAAGGACTCTCGAAGAAGAATGCGTAGCATCTTGCGAATGCTTGGCCCCTATGAGAAAGACACAAGTCCTTACCCATTTGCTTCACCTCAGCAAATGTCCAAGCAACAGGAGTGATCCAATTTGGTTCAGGCGTTCAATTATGAAGCGTTCACTGTATAGCGCACTTTAATCTGCTAGGGGCAACTGCGCATTACGTTCGATAGTTCAAATAATAATACACTCGCCCATCGTTTGTGTAAGGGCAATAATATCTATAACTTAACTTAAATAAATAGGATCACACTGCGGCCGGTCCGGGGATCCGCCGCAGGACCGGCTATTACGGGTCAGGCGGTACAGAAGGCCCACTGCGCCGCATGAACCGCATTGGGCAGCGGGCGGTGGTCCGACGCGGCATCCTGGAGAACACGAGAGGTTCTGTCAACGCCACGGATACAGGCTGGTCTAGTCCGATTCGCCGATAAGGCACGCAAAGTCCCACCAGACATCCGGCGGGTACTGCTTAATGCCTGCTTCACATATATATGATGTGCCGGAGCAGGTCCCGCCAAGCGCTCCTAAGTATTCGCCGGATGACTTTCTAGAGCTGGAAAACTCAAGCTGATCACCACGAGATTGCTCACCGACATTGAGCCGGTGCACGCCGCAGTGTGCCTGTCGGGCGATTCCTGACCAGCGGGACGGAAGCGCATTGGCAATCGCCTGGCTTGAGGCGCATTCTGCAATTCAATCCGTGAGCGTTCTGTAAACCACAGGCCAGATCAAGCCTGGGGAGATTGGTTTTGAAGGGTTGCCAGCCGTGTTTTCTGGGTGGCTTTCCAGCGGTCGGGCAGCCAGTCCGGCAGCTCCGCAATGCGTATCACGGGCAAGTTGACCAGCAGTTAGGCGATATAGAGCTGCGGGTCTACATGGTGACGGCGGCAAGTTGAGGTCAGACTGGCCAGGATGGCCGCCGTGCGCCCGCCGCGTACGTTGCCGACGAACAACGAATTCTTCCTATTCAACACTACGCGCTTCATTTCGCGCTCGGATACGTTGTTGTCGATTTCGACCGCGCCGTCGGAGAGAAACACGTTCAGCTCCTCCCAGTGGCCCAGAGCGTAGTTCACGGCCTCGGCCATAGGGTGCTTGGGGAACAACTGCTCCTTCCAGTCGAAGAGCTTCTCGTGCAACTCGGCCAACACCGGCGCCGATTGTTCCTGGCGCAGTCCCAGGCGCTCTTCAACGTTAGCGTTGCGACCCTGTTTCTCAACGGCGTAAAGTGCGCGCACCAGGGCGATGGCCTCCTGTGCGATCTGGGGAGCCGCCTTTTCCGCGTCAACGAATTTCCTTCTCTGATGCGCCCAGCATCCAGCGCGCACGATGGCGTTGCCGGCCACCACGCCGTCGTAGCCGCCGTAGGCGTCAGCCAGAAGCACCTGGTTGTAATCCTGGAGGAAATACTTGGGCCCGTCGCGCCCGCGGCTCAGAGTGAAGTCGAACACGTGGTACGGATGCGCCGCGTCGCCCACGTAGACTCACATGCGCGCTTTGGCACAGTGACCGGTCCTGAGCATCGGCATGATGGTGTCGTCGCTGGCTACCACGTGCGAGGCGCGCACCTCATCGGCCATCAGCTCATAGAGGGGCTCGGCCAGATCGGCCACGTCGCCGCACCAGACCGACTGCGTGGCCCGCGAAATCTCGAAGCCTTGCCGCAGGAAGATGTCTTCTAACCGATAAAGCAGTAAATAATCGGCGAACTTGCTGGTCACGATGTAACTCAGCAAACCCTGCCCCGCCACCCCCTTGTCGATGGCCGTCTCCGGCCTGGCCGCGGTTTCGATGCGTGGATTGTCGCCGTTCTGCTCGCAGGCCGGGCAGGCATACTTCTAGCGACCTCGCAACCTGCGAGAAATCGCGGGAAGCGGTGCTCAGGTACTGCGACCTGCGTACCCTCAGCGAAGCTGCTCCGGGATCGTTGCGTCTTTGATCTTTTCGTCTTGGGCCAGCAGCAAAACCTTTGGGAGAAGCCGCTCTCTTTCGTAGATAATCCGCAAATGCGACCTTCCGCGCACGCCGGATTTCGAAATAACAGGAGACTTCAGCACCGATGCGCAATGTAAATGAAGGGAACCTCTACAAGCGAAACGGCAAAAATCGGTGAGACCGTAGCATTCCAGCAGGACTCACTTAGACTGTGTATGACTTGTGACATACATCAATTATTGATTACTTTAGTGAATACCTATTGCATCTATCGTGCTTCCGGCGTATATCATAGTTTTAGTCAGGGAAATGCCCTCTTCTCCGGCCCCTGATCACCAAGGAGGTGCCTAGTGCTCACAAAGCTGTATGTTGTAGTGGCTCTCCTGTGTATGGCCCCATACGCAGCGGCAGCAACCAATTCAATCGGCACGGTCAGCGCAGAAGGTCCTGTGCGTGTAGACCACTATGCCGTCGAAGGCAATGCCACGCTCTTTCGTGGGTCCGAGGTTCAGACCGGCCAGGCAAGCGCAAACCTGCTTCTTGGCAAAGGCGTCAAAATGACAATGGCCACCGACTCGCAAAGCACGCTGTATCGCCATCGGGCTGTGCTGCAGCACGGAGCCAGTGAACTCACCGCGTCAAATCCCTTCGAGATGGAAGCAGACGGACTGCATATCACTCCGGATGCGCCCAACTCCCGCGGCACGGTCTCGTTGATGAATGCCAATACAGTGCAAGTCGCAGCGCGTTCTGGCGGCTTCAAAGTCACGGATAGCCAAGGAGTTCTGGTGGCAAGCGTTCACCCGGGTTCGCCTCTGAACTTCGCTGTGCAGGCTGGTGGAACATCGATGGGAAACATGGGCGCAGGTTCAAGTACGCAACCAACAAAGCCCCTGGCATTTTCGGATGTGGGCATGGTCAACCAGATAAACGGCCATTATTACCTTACCGACGCCGCTGGTAATCGATTTGAATTGATGGGCAATAACCTCGACAAGTTCGTAGGCGACAAGGTTGTCATTGCAGGTTCCGAAGTCCCTCTTGCTCATTCCGCGAACGGTGTCGCAGGCGTTGTCAATGTATCCCGAATCGGTATCAATGGCCCCAACGGTCCAGTCGGATTGACATCGGCTCGTACAAAAGTGCTTGTCTACTCAGCAATTCTTGCCGGCGGAGTAGGAGCAGCTGTGGGAACTTACGAGGCAGACCGAGCTCCAGCGCCGGTGAGCCGCTAGCTTCGATGTAAAGCGGCCCCGTGCAACTGTTTCTAGCAACCGTTGACAAATACCGACCCCGAGCAGAAGCATAGCAGATGGTAAACAAAGCTTCTGCTTATGGGTTGCGTATATTTCTCATCATCGCCACAGCTTCCAAGCAAGACGAGTCCGCAGGATGAATCACGCTTGCGCGGCATTATCCTCACCAAAATGTGGCCGTTCTAGTTCAATAGTTCACTGCCTGACCCGGTGCCTTGGATCTTGTGGCGAAGGGATGCGCACCCGGACACAGATCGGGTGCCGAAGGAGCAACCGGTGCAACAGAGCTTCTGGCACGTCCTGCACGTTTACTCAAATTATGAAAAGAGAGTGGCCCAGCAGCTTACGCTACGCGACGTAGAGAACTATCTTCCGATTTACCGGGAGCGAGTGAAGTGGACCGATCGGACTGTCGTTGCTGAACGCCCGCTCTTCCCCGGGTACGTGTTTGCCCGATTTCTGCCTCAAACGAAATTTACTGTCATTGGGACGCCGGGAGTGGTACGCTCACTGGGCGATGAGGAAAGGGACCTGGTAAGCCCGGCCGTATTGGACAAGATCAGGGAAGGTCTCGCCAGTGGCTACCTGCTGCGGCCACATTCCGGCGTATCAGTTGGGACACGGGTACGGGTGCGCCATGGTGTCTTCGAGGGAGTAGAGGGCGTAGTTACGGACTTTCGCCAGCAGTGCAAAGTGATCATTACTCTCGCCGCCGTACAACAGAGCTTCTCGCTGGAAGTGGATCTTGAGGATATCGAACTGGCGAAGACGATGCCCGCCGCGGGTAACTTGTCTTTAGCAACTTGCGGCGCGTATAGCTATTAACTACGCATCGTGAAGCATTCGAACCACGAGCTTGATGTTAAAGAGGCTTCCATCAGCCCGCGATCATAATTCTCCATGAGCACTCCTGCTATGGTCCGCCATAAATGGAACCATATATTCCTGGCCATCGCATGCAGTCGAGGTGACTGACATGAGCGAATGGAACATGCATGCTGTCTTCAGTAAGCGTATTTCGATTCCGCGCTCGACGGCAGCGACAGGAGAAGTCGCGCTCACATTCCGACGGCGAGGAAGGCCATCCCTCATGGTCGGCGCAAGCTCCAGATAGAGAGCCGTTCATTTACAATACTGGAGTTGGGTGATAGGTCTATTGCCGTGGACGCTGGTGCGAGTTATCTGGCGGTCAAGATTGGGCACCGCAGAGATGCGGTGGTGGGTGTGTGCCTGTTCATCCTGCTCGGCTTTGCCACCGCCACCATCTTTGTAAAGGCTGCTTGGCCGCTTCAATCCTTTCAGATAGGCATCTACGCCCTGCTTGCGGCGTACCTGCTCACGAGGATTCGCCAGGGCAAGGAGTACGTTGCGGATGGAATAGCGCCATGGCTGGTGTATCTCATCCCCGTATGGGGCGTGATTCAAATCCTCGCGCACACTACGGTCTCGACCCTGGAAAGCCGCGAAGCGGTTCTGCGCTGGGGCGCTCTGGCAGCAGTGTTTTTCCTGGCCCAGATTGTGTCCCGCACGCCCACAGCCCGCGACATCGCGCTGCACGCAATCATGTTCTTTGCGACCGTCATGGCTCTGCTCTGTCTCACCCAGCTTTTCACCTCAGATGGCCGCGTGCTCTGGATCTTTCCCTCGGGATATCCCGATGTGTATGCGACCTTTCCGTCGTGGGACAATTATGCGCAGTTTATCGAGATATCTCTGCCGATTGCCGTTTGGTTCTCGCTTCGGAATGGTCTACGGTCATGGGGATATCTCCTCATTGCCGGTACCCTTTATGGGTCAGTAATCGGCGCCGCATCGCGTGCCGGGGTAGCTCTCTGCACCGCCGAGTTGCTGGCAATGCTGGTAATCGGCCCTCTTGTGCTCAGGCGAAAAGACCCGAAGTTGCGCATGCGCTCGATCACGCTTGCTCTGGCAATGGTGCCGCTGATGGCGGCCACCTTCACCTTTGTTGTGGGCTGGGGGCGAATCTGGCAGCGTTTTCAGCAACGTGATCCATACCAGACCAGACTGGAGTTCCTCATTCCCGCCCTCAGGATGGCTGAGCATCGGCCGCTGCTGGGATATGGCCTGGGAACATTTCCCGAAGTTTACCCGCGCTATGCCATCAAGGATTTCCCGTTCTATGTGAACCACGTTCATAACGACTGGGTGGAATTTGCCGACAACGGGGGAATCCCCTTTTTGCTCCTGGTGCTCATTCCTTTTGCCGTGGCGGTTCCCACGGCAATCCGGAACCCCTGGGGTCTTGGACTGTTATCGGTGATGCTCCATGCCTGCGTTGACTACCCGTTTCCGCGTCCTGCGGTATCAGGCTGGTTATTTGCGATGCTCGGCCTCTTGTATATGGCGCGCACCTGGGAGCGGCACCAAGATCCATCTCTGGCTCCATCCTCTCCACATCATCCTCCTACCGTGTTGGAATTCAAGCGCTGAGCAGGCACCTCGACCCAGGCGGCTACCGGTGCCTTCGTCCGGATGGTTCGATCCGAACGGAGGATACATCCAGCGAGCCCGCAATCGGCGTTGTACCGAGCGCTCGCTGGTAGATGAGGTGGAGCTGGGCGACCGATACTCCTGGGGGAATGGAAAACGCCACCTTCGTCCGAACCCGGGTCGCGCTGGAAAGGTCGGGAGATTCCGCCAGCGCGGTCTTTGAGCCGGGAGCGAAGATCTGCCACTGAAGACCTGTTTCCGGGGCAATTCCGTTAGTGCGGTAGGTATACTCCAGCACATAATGGCCAGGATTGAGAACAACGGCCTGCTTGGCAATGGTGCAGTGGCTTGGCTCCAGCCCGGAAAACGCCGTTTCCAAACCGTACGGTCCCGGCACCGAGTAACAACCGGGACTCGAGGGGATCTTCCAGTCGAAACTGACCGGCAACGGCTCGCGCACAAAGTTCGGATTATTCGGAAAAACCGTGTCGGCAACGACCCAGCGCTTTTCGATCATGGTGCTCCAAAGACCTTTTGCCGCCTCCCCATCGCCGGCCGCAATCAGCCGGTCAATCACGGAAAACATCTGAGCCGTATCCTTGTGGGGATCGCCGAACTGAAGGAGCCGAGTGGCAATTCCGGCTGCGGCCGGCAGTTGGTCCTTGGAAAGCAGGAAGGCGAGATATTGCCGAAGCAGCTTGGGATTATTGTTTAAAATCCTGCGGGAAATCTCGTTCGGGTCCGGCGAAATGTGCCAACACAAATCGAACAAAGCCTCTGTGTTGTCAGACGGCATCTGCGCCGCGCGTCGCGCCCAGGTCCAGAATGCCTGCATATTGCCGCGGCGAAGGTAAAAATTGGCAAGGCTCCAGCGGGGCAGATAGGTGTCGTCAACGGCAAAGGCGCGCAGCAGCCTATGTTCCGCTTTGGCATAGTCGCCCTCGGCCTCATACTGCAACCCCAGATTGATGTCCGCGTCGGCGTCGTAACGATTGAGACGCAGCGCTTTGGTCAACAACCCTTGAACATTTTCCCCGGGAAATTGCGCGAGGTGGGCATAGTACATCCAGTCATCGGGAACCAGGGAGATCGCCGCACGGATTGACGCTGCTGTATTTTGCCGAAAAAGGTAATCCGCACGTGCCAAATTCCACGAGCACCAGATCGCCAAGCAACAAACTGCGGCAACCAGCAGCCGCAGCGCCGCCGTCAAAGAATGGTGAAGACGTAAGTTCATCGCGCTGAAACAACCGAGGGGAATTGGGGAGAGAAATGCCGCCTGTGAAACTCATGCAACCATGAGGGCTGCATCGCCTGCTTGATTACGGAACATGGCTTCGCATCTTTCGTTCCGTGGGCGCCTGGATCAGCGGCTGAGGGGCAGGGAGGGCTTAAAGAGGCATTCGTCAGTCATTGCGACCAGAAGGCTGGAACATGATTTCTTCCGAGAGATTAACTTCGAAGCGCATAGCCTCGGGCCGCAGGCCGGACATGGCGGCAAAGACGGGCAGCTTCGGGGCAAGGGCGTGCCGCAGCAGGTCGGCGAATGGCGCAATGATATTCGGCTCCGGTCCGCCGCCAAAGGATCGGGTTAGCCGGACGTAATCGGAGTCGGAGATCGGTATCGTGACATCCCAGGTATTCATCGGATTGACGCCGTCCTGCCATTCAAATGCCCGCCCGGCGAGCGTCATTTCGACCCGGTGAAATCCCGCGTCCTTGCATGCGTCCAGAATGACCTCCCAGCAGCCCTCCGGAGTGGGGGCGGCGATCAGTTGCTCCTGGTAGGTCTGCAATGAGATCTGTGAGTTCAACATGCGGCGAAACGCACCGTCCAGGAACATCCGGCCGGCGGTGCCGAACTCGATATACCCGAGGTGCTGCACGCCAATCCATGTGACGACGCAGAAGATAATGATCACGGCGCCGGATACATGCCGATCCATCATCAATAAGGAGCATATGGCGCCGAGCGCGCTGAACGCGTACAGGACCAACGCCACCTTGCGCGGAGTCAGCCCGCGGTCCAGCAGGCGATGATGGATGTGGCCACGGTCGGCGCTGAAAATCGGCTGCCCGCGCAGAAACCGTCTCGCGATGGCCAAGGAGGTATCCAGCAGCGGGATGGCGAGAACCATCAATGGCGCCGTCATCCCCAGAATCGTTGCGGCCTTCTCGCTCCACAGAACTCCGTAACAGCCCAGGAGGAATCCGATGAACAAACTGCCGCAATCGCCGAGAAAGATTGTGGCCGGATTGAAGTTGTAGCGCAGGAATCCAAGCAGGCATCCGGCCAGCGGGGCGGTCGCCAGTGCGAGCGCGAGGTTGTGCTGCAGCAGGGCTGCAAACAGGGTGGTGCAGGTCGCAAACAAACCCACACCTGCCGCGAGCCCGTCAATCCCATCGATCAGGTTTACGGCGTTCGTACAGCCAACCAGCCATAGGACCGTCAAAGGCAATTGGAGCCAGGTGGCAAGATCAAATCCTGCAAAATCCCGCACACGGATCCCGGCCCAATACGCCATCAGCGCTGCACCCACCTCGCCGATGAGCTTCTGCCAGGGTTTGACACCCCGAATATCGTCGATGAAGCCTGTGGCAAAAATCAGGAGAGCGGCAGGCGCAAGCCGCAACACAAATTCAAGCCCATGCTCAATCTTTGCGCCAGCCCGCAAGTGCAGCAGGAGCACGAAACCGTACGCCGCGGCATAGGCTATGACGATTCCCACGCCTCCAACTCGGGGGATCGGGTGCCGGTGCACCTTGCGATTATTTGGATGATCGACCAAACCGAGACGGCGGGACGCATTCCGCACGACAGGGGTGATCAGCAAAACCAACAGGAAGGAAACGGCGGCGAGGAATGCCAGAGAATACACAATGACCCTCCTACGTTAACGCGCGGCGATACGAGAGGAAGATGCCGCGCTTCGCTGTGAGGCTCTTACGGAGAAGATCGACAAAGGGCGCAGAGCCGTGGGCGTGCGCACCCGTGCCAAAGGTACGGCTGAGACGGATACCGTCACGGTCAGCGATGGGGACACTGATCTCCCAGGAACCGAATGATGGCGTGTCGCGCTGCCACTCGAACGTCGAGCCAGCTATGAAGAGTTGCGCCTCGTGAAATCCGAATTCTTTCAAGCCCTGTTCGACAACAGCCCAGTACTCCTCAGGGGTGGAAGCGGCCTTGAGCCGGACCTCATAGGAACGAAGCGTGATCTCTGCGCGTAGTTGGCGGAGAAAAGCTCCTTCCCTGAATATCTGTCCCGCGACGTCAAACTCGACGTAGCCGAGATGCCGGACCCAGATCCAGGCGGCCCCGCAGAATACAACGATCGCCAGCCATGGGCTTTGACGATTGAGGATAAGCACGGTAACGATCGCGCCAATTGCCAAACACAGATAGACAACTAGCGCAGTTTTGCGCGGCGCAAGGCCGCGGTTCAGCGAGCGGTGGTAGGAGTGGGACGTATCGGTCGCCCCGAGAGGGCGGCGCTGGAGAAACCGGCGCAGAACTATGAGCATCGCGTAGAACAGCGGAAGCAAAAGGATCAGCTGCAGTCCCGTCATGCCAAGGACCGTCCCGGCTCTCTGGCCCCAGAGAATGCTGTAGCAGCCGAGCATAAAGCCGATAAGCAAGCTGCCTGATTTACCGAGCAGCATCGTGGGTGGCCTGAAGGTATACGGGAGGAATCCAAGAATGCCGCCAACCAGAGGAATAGTCGCGACGGCTAGAACGAGATCATTGTGGACCAGCGCAATGACCAATATTGCACAGCTGGCAATCAGGCCGACTCCAACCGCTAAACCTTCAATCCCGTTAATCACATCGATCGCAAACGCGCAGAGTAAGATCCATAGGACGGAAAGCGGCAGACTCCAGCCACTGGTCGAGGACCCGGCGGTTGCCGGCGTAAACACTCCACCGTGGCAGGCAATGCCGGCGGCGGCCACTACGCCGATGACTTTATGCCACGGCTCGATTCGCTTCAGGTCGTCAATCAGGCCAATGGCGAAAACAAGCAGTGCGGCGCCGAGCAACTGCCATAGAAAGCCCCTTGACGCCCAAGTTGCATGGCTGATCTTCAGCAGACCTGAGGCCAGCACCAGGGCGTAGCCGAAAAGACACGCCAACATAATCGGTATGCCGCCGATGCACGTAACTGTGTTTGCTGTCTTCCTGCGGCACGCACTCCTAACGACTGGCGTCAGAATCAGCGAGAGCAGGAATGTGGTCGCGCCTAGAAGGATAAGAGTGTTCATGGGGATGGCTCAGACCGAGAATATCGATAATGCGTTGAACTCCGATGGGGAGGTCATAGTGTTGTTCGAATGCCTCGCGGCTTCTTCGACCCGCGTCGCGCACGGCCTTGCGGTCGGCATCAAGACGTTCCAGCAGACAAACCAGCCCGTCAATATCCCCGGGGTCGATCCGCCAGCCGCAGCCGTAGCGCCTGATGTTTTGCGCTGGTGTAGTGTCCGAGGGGCCCACGTACAGAACGGGACGGCCAGCTGCCATGATGCCGTAGGTCTTGCTCGGCACGACGGAGCCGCTTGTCTGCGGTAACTGCGTGACCAGGCCGACGTGGCCCTCGGCGAGACTTGCTCCGAGTTCGCTCCGGGAGCAGTACGGACGGAACGCGACGTTTTCGATGCCGCGCTCCTGGCAGTAGTTCTTGAGGTATGTCTGGCGCGCGCCGCCGCCGGCAAAGACGAAGCGGAAGCGGGAATCATTGCCCAGGCGATCCATCGCGCCGGCGATGGTGTCAACTTCATGGGCGAGGCCGAGCGTGCCCGAATAGTGCACGACAAACGGTCCTTCAGGAAAGGGCTGCGGAGTAATCTCGCTTCCATCGGCCCAGTTTTCGGCGACGAAGATCCGGTTCTCGGGGATGCCGCGGGCGATCAGGCGGGCTTTCATGTCGTCGCCCAGAGCGATGATACCGTCGGCATTCCGGCGGGACCAGTCGGCGAGGAGACCAATGATACCTGAAAGCATCGAATGGCGGTGCAGAACGTCCAGGTCGACGGCGATGTCAGGGTAGATATCCATCTCCCAGATGAAGTGCCGGCAGCCGCGCATCACTTTGATCATGCGTCCCAGCACCGAGATCAGGGGCGGCGTAGTCAGAGTGAGGACGATGTCGGGGCGCTTGACGCGGTAGCTATTCCAGACCGCTCCGGCGATGAACGAGCCGTAGGAGAGCAGGCGATGGAAGGGGCTTCTGGAGAATGGGACAGCACTGGCGCGGAGGATGCGCGCCGGCGGCCGTGCTGATGCATCCTGGACCCCATAAGCAGAGCCCCCGCAGATCGCTGTGGCTTCACCTTGCTGCGCCGCGATGGCTCGGCAGAGGTCCGCCAGCAACTGTCCCGTCGCAGCCGTATCCGGCCAGAAGAATTGGTTCAGGAGAATTATGCGCATGAATCAACCTGCTGCAGCGGCGAGACAAAACAACGGTAGACCGCAACCAAACTCGAATCTCTAAAACGATCAATCGAAGAGCGCCGATTCTCGGGGAGCGGCAATAGTGTTGTACTGGGGCTCTTCGATCCGTTTCCCCTCAAGATCAAAGAGTTCATATTCTAGCGCACCTAAGAGACTTGAGATTTCCCTGTGATTCCGGGTTGTTTCAAAGATCAGAGACGGCCGATGATAGCGCAATGTGTTCTCTGCACCCGCTAAGACTTCAAGCTCATGTCCCTCGACATCGATTTTCATAAACTGGGGAGGCGGGGCTCCGGAAGAAATCTCTGCGTCCACTGTGGTGGTTCTTGCCTGCATTTCCACCCTCTCGGCGTGATAGTACCTGCCTATAAAGTCCTGATTACGCTCAAGTGACCCAGTCGCTCCGCAGACTGGATCCGCAAAGAACGTCGCAGCGCCTTCTCTACTAGAAACAGCAAGAGGTCGGATGACCCAGTTAGACAAATTGTTCTTCTCCATGTTCATGTGGAGAAATGCGAGATTTTGAGGATCCGGCCCGAAGCAACGAATTTCGGCGGCTTTAGCATATATGCTCGAAAAGAAAAGCGACCAGGTCCCGATATTTGTATCGACTCAGGCTTCTCGCTCGACAACACTTATAGATTCCTTCATCTCAGTTGTGCGGGGGAAAGCGCAACTGTTCACATCTGTGATCCCGTGCGGCACGTACCGTCATATACGAGGCACCGCCCGCCAGTGAAGTCAGCACCGCGCCCATGTCTATTCTCGAAGCAATCTGTTGGACAACGCCGAATCGGCGGCGAGTGCGCGTGCCTTGATGGCAATCATGGAGTCGTAGATCGCCGTCATTCGGCAGTACTCGAGTCCTGGAACGCCGTCCAGGAAACCACCCCGCATGATGTAAGAGTAGAGAAAGCGCAATTCTCCCCGGAAAGGAACCCGGAAAGAGAGATCCTTGAGAGCACGACGACGCGTGACCGAATCGCCGGCAAACAAATCACGCACGGAAAAGCCTCGGCGCTGGAGCGCTCGAAGCATTTCCATAGCTTCGACGGATGAGTACTTGTTATGTTTCTCAAACCACGCATCCAAGCCTTTTTCGAAAGTGTAATGCAATAGGTGATTTTGCAGTCTGCCTTCTGAACCAGCAATGATATAGCGAAGATTTACCGCCCGCTCAAACGAGACCGCGCCGGGACGAAAAAGCCGGACAACCCAAGTAGGGTATAAGCTGCTGTATCTTATCCATCTGCCCATGAACATAGTCCGGAAGCGGACGCGGTAGGCGGCGTGAGTTTCACTTTTGGCGATCTGTGCCAGCATCTCCTCCGCCAAGGCCGGCGGAGTGACTTCATCGGCGTCGGGATTAAAAACCCATTCATATTTGAATGGCAAATCCAGCGAAGCGGCGCGTTGGTCCCGCTCGTTATCGAAGCGGCGCTGAAAAATGCGCGCGCCGGCCCTCGCAGCGATTTCGAGGGTACGATCAGAGCTGTACGAATCAAAAATGACGACATCGTCGCTCCAGCGCACAGCTTCGAGGCAGCGTGGGAGATTGATTTCCTCGTTCAGGGTGAGGATTAAGACAGAAATGCTCATGGTTTGACCCTGTATAGAACTATGGCAATTTTCTGGCGCGAATGGGACGACACGAATTTCCATTACAAATCATGGAAGGAGGCAGCGTGTGAGAAACCACCGAGCTGGCGCCAACTACGGCATATTCGCGAATCTCAACTCCGGGTAAAACAATCACACGAGCAGCCCGCCAGGCCCCGCGGCCAACACGAATTGGCTCGGTGATGAGGGGGAACGTGGGATCCTTAGGGTCGTGGGTGCCTGTTGAGGCTGTTTCATAAACACCGCCTGAGTGTAATCCAGAGGCAGGCGAGGTAGAAGAACGCGCGATAGGTAGCAAGCAGATGCTCATGTCTAACCAAGAGTCGTCGGAACTGACCGAACCACGCGTTGGTCCGCTCGATGATCCAGTGGCGCTTGTAGCGACGCAGTTTCCGTCCATCTTCGTGACGCCTCTGCTTGTTGTTCTTCCGATATGGTGCGATCAGTTCGATGCCTCGCTTCTTCAATCGCTCGCGCAGTGGATCCGAGTCGTAGGCACGGTCTGCGATCACCCGTTTCGGCTTTTGCCGCGGGCGGCCTTTGGCCCTGGGGACATGGACTTCTTTGAGCGTGGCCTCCGCAAGCGTTGCTTCTCCCGGAGAGGCACTTTCAAGCCGAACTCCCAACGGAAGACTTTGACCGTCGACCAGTACCATCCACTTCGTTCCCTTGCCGCGCTTGGTTTTGCCGACTGCAGCGCCCCCTTTTTGGCTGGCGCGAAACTGCCATCCAGAAATGCCTCGTCCCACCGCAGCAGTCCTTCTCCATCCAAAGCGCCCAGCAACGTCCGCCAGGCGTCGAGCCAAACATTTTGCTCTTCCCACTGCTTCAAGCGCCGCCAGCAGGTCGCCGGTGAGGGATACTTATCGGGCAGAAACCGCCAGGCCGCCCCGGTCCAAAGCACCCAGAGAATGCCTTCCACGCAGTCGCGGTTCGATGCCCAAGGACGACCGCGATTATCCCGGCGACGCTTGGGCTCTGGCAACAGCGGCTCAATCAGGGACCACTGCGCATCCGTCAACAGTTCGAATCGACGCTTACTCACCCTTCCAGTGAGCCAAACTCAGCCCCGTCTCAAAAAGTGCCTGTCTTGAGGCCGAACCTATTTATGAAATAGCCTCTAGAAGGAACGTGTGTTGGCTAACACAGGCACAATCCTCGATAACGATGCGATCAAGCGCGTACACCCAGAAATACTCGCCGACAGGGGCGCGATCACCGAGCGTCAAGTTCTATGGAAACTCGATAGGCGCCATGCGGTTCTGCGATGCCGTCCGACTGACTTTGACAGCCCAAAGACACAATAGTTCGATGGAAGGCAGCGGACCAGATTGGGAATCACCCTTTACACTTGACCGCTCGTCTTTTAATCACCACAGCCGGATTTCCTCCGACGACGGACCATGCGTCTACATCGCGAAATACCGCAGATGCGGCGCCGATTACTGCCCCCTCACCGACATTTACCCCCGGGCCAACGAATGCGCGCGCTCCGACCCACGCCCGCGAACCGATTACGATGGGTCGTTTCAGCAATGTGAATTGCGGATCGTTGTAGTCATGGCTCGCACTACAGAGCATTGCTTGTTGAGATACCGTTGCAAATTCTCCTATTGTAATCTTTGCAACCGAGTAACAATCCACATCATCGGCGAGACAGCTATAAGCCATCATGGTCAAATTCCAGGGGGCCCAGATCCGGCAACGGGGATATGGATTAGCCTTACGGCCGATTTGCGCCCCGAAGCACCTCAGTAAGAACCTGCGCCACCAGAAAAACGGAAGGGGTGAAGGCCGATAGAGTATCGCCGAAGCAATTGTCCAAAGTACGCGTGCCACCTTGTTGCGCAGAGTCAACCGGTTTCGATACGCGACAGGAGGAGGAATATTCAGCGAGGTAGACATCAATTCCAGATTTCCACGGTGTCAGGTCTTGAGCTGCCCAATATCCACCTGTAGACACTGTCCATCTTTTGGGCGATCGACGGCCACTGGAAACGGCATTCAACCAGTTGACGGCCTCTTTCGCCTATCGCGGCACGTTCGCTGTCATTCATTGCGAACAGTCGGCGAAGCCCAGCAGCAATGCTGTCGGCTTTGTGCTCGATCATGATCGCAGCCCCGGTTTCGCTTCCTTCGGGGATGTTGCACTGAGGTGTCATCACAACAGGTAACCGCCATGCCCAAGCCTCGAGGATCGTCATAGGAAGGCCTTCGCTCAAACTGGGAAGTATGAACGCGGATGCTTCCTTGAAGCAGGCGTCCTTTTCTGCTCCAAATTGCGGGCCGGCAAAGCGGATGGCGGAAGTCAGGCCAAGGCGACTGGTCGTTGCCTTCAATTCGGATTCGTGCCCGATCTGATCCCAACCCGCAATGACAAGCTGCCAACCTGACTCCTTTGCTTCCTTGCGAACCAGGGACCAAGCTTCGACGAGCTGCGGCAGACCTTTCTTCGGATGCAATCTGCCCAGATACAGCAGAGTCCGGTTTTGGCGCCCATCCTCCCGAGCGGGCACCTCTGTGGGCAGGTCGACCCCATTTGGAATGACGCAGATCGGATTACGAAGGCCGCAACGGCGCATCGACTCGGCTTCCGCAGCATTCAACGCATGCAGGCATGCCGCGCCGCGCAGATGGCGGTTTTCATACAGCCATCCGGCCACCTTCTTCTTCCATCGGGAATTCCGGAGCGCCCAAGGGTCAAGCATTCCGTGGGGCGAAACCACATACGGCCGTCGCCGCTCTGACCAGCGAAGGCAGGCGACTGAGGGATACATCCACAATCCATGTGTATGCACCAGGTCCAGACGCTCCGCCTCCAGTGTTTGACTCAATCCCGGCAAGTATCCAAATGCAGCGGGTCCTGCAACGGGGAAGGTTCGAAACTCGGTGCCGGCCCCGGCGCTGGCTCCGCCATAAACGCGGGCATCAACCACCGCGGGGAACGACGTCGCAAGACGGCGAACCGCCACCTGCACGCCTGCCCCATTGTCGCCCAAAAATGCGATGAGCAATCCGATTCGCATGTCAGCTATTACTGGTTGCGGCCATCAAACGTACGACCGCCCTTGAGAGGAGTGTTTCCTTCGCCGGCCCGCGGTTAAGCGCGAACTCCGCCGCGTGCATCAGGCCTCGACCGAAGCGCTCTGGCCCCCACTCGGCAATCATCTCGGCGCTTCGCCGTCCCATGCGTTCTGGCAGGGAAGCGTCTCTGTGAACCGTGAGCATCTTCTCCGCAATCTCGCCGGCGTCCCGCGGGTCAAACGTGAATCCATTCACGCCGTCTTTGACCAGATCAGGAGCACATCCACACCGTTTTGAAACCAGAACGGCCAGACCCGCTGCCATCGCCTCGTTAACCACAAGACCCCACTGTTCGGTTGTGCTGGCATGGATGAACGCTTTAGCCAGGCCGTAGATCACGGGAAGTTCCTGGTAGGTCTTGAGACCCGCAAATATCACACCGTCTTCGACGTGCAGGCTCCGCGCGAGCGCCTCCAACTCCGGGCGCGACGGGCCGTCTCCGGCAATCACTAATTTCCAGGCACTTGGCCCGGCTGCGGACGCATAAAGAGCAAAGGCCTCAATCAGGCGGTGGAAGTTCTTCTTCGGCTCGAATCTCGCGCATGCGAAAAAGTACTCTTCCGGTACTGCCAGTTGTGCCCGGCAACGCAACCGGTCCCGTCTGGCGGCCTCCGCGCCGGCGCGGAAGTGCTCGTTGTCCACAACATCATAGCCATCGAAAATGCTCTCGGGCGCCATGCCGAGTTCGACCAGGTAGCGCCGGCTCTCCGTCCCACCCGCTAACCCCGCGCTGCACTGCGCGACAAACCGCGCCTTCAGTTGCTCCTTCAGCCAATTTCTACTGTGGTCGTGTTGGTTGCTCTCGGACATCAGCACACAGGGTACACCGTGTGCGACAGCCCAATCGAGCATGGCCGCAGTTCCTGGCAGCGCCCAGCCGTTGAGGCAGCAGACACCAGGCCGGGACTCTTCAAGATAAGTGATCAGGGCTCTTCTGAGGGCCGCTTGTGAAATTGTTCCAATTGCCTGGCCAGGAAACAGTGTATGAACACGTGTAACCCCAGGTTCTCCGGATTGCAGGACCGACAGGTCGTTCGTATTGCTCAGTTCCACGAGACTGAAAGATCCACACCCCGCCTTGACAAAGGCGTCAGCCCTCACTCGGTGATAATGAGATACGTTGTTAACCAGCCAAACGGCGGTAATCAATTGCTGCGTTGAGGCAAAGAGTTCAGATGGCTTGGACTTCTTCAACATGGAACTTGATGACTCTCAGAGTTCGGTGGCACGCATGGGGGTACATCTCCCACGGAAAAGGTCCCGGAACGCCAGCGCGTTCCCGCGCAGGCGCTCCATTCGCTCCGCGCGGTTCGCGCCAATTACGCAACCAACAATGTTACGCGGCACAGTCCGCCCCCAGTGTCCATAAATTAATTCCCCGACGTGCCTGATTGATCGCTTCTTCCATAAATAGCATGGGTTCACAATCTGCACATATCCATATTGTTTTGGCGATATTCGAGCGGTGCCCGCCGCAAGATGCACCATTGCAACTGAAGAAGATTTGATAATTTTGCCCAGTCTCGCCGCTTGTGCAGACCAGTCGAAATCCTCCAGCCATCCATATAGGGGCAGGCTCTCATCGAAAGGTATTTTCTTCGCGATAAACGCCCTAACGAGCATGTTACCGCCAAATGCAGATCTGGATTCAACCAGCGCTGTACCATTTGAGGTGATTTTGAACTTAGAAGCAATCTCGCGGGCTCTTTCTCTTGTGACCCTCTCGGCTAGGAAGGTACCCGCAACAACTGCGGCATCCTCCCGTTCGCTCATTGCGCGCAGGGCCGCTTCAATGTACGTCGTCGGGAGTTCGACATCATCGTCGAGGAAGAGAACGAAGGCGGATCGTGGATCCAGTGCCCGAATTCCCGTATTTCGCTGCGCACATGACCCACGATGTCCGTACAGGATGCGCACAGACGGAATGGATGCCGTGGTCGGGGTTATATCGTCCGACGACACGACAGAAATGAGAATCTCTAGTGGAGAAACGGTCTGCTTGAGCAACGACGAGACAGTGTCTTCGAGTATCTTTGGCCGGCCATACGACGGGATAATTACGGATACCATTGGTTGGTCGAGCATACGGGCGATCCTCTTGTTTAGATTTCCTTCGAATTAAACACCACTTGGGCGGGTGCATGAATTTCTCCCAACCCAAGCTGTCGCTTCCTGCCGATGGAATGTTAAGCAGGCAACAGGAGGAAATATATGTTTAGCGTTGTCTTTTGGAGTTTTGGACAGAAGTTGCTGTCAATCGCCGAAGGCTGGCCCGCACCTTATTTCGCGGTAGATGGTCGCTTTCGTCACACTGAGACTGGCGCGTAGCATAATGTGAAGAATTTTTGCGTTGCGGCACTATGAATCACCTTTGTGGCCGGCCGAGAGCGTAGCTAGCAGCCGCTGGCCGTATTTCTCAACCGTGAATTCAGCCGCCCGCTGCAGTGCATTCGTTGACATCTCTTCCAGCAGGTTCGGCACACTGGCGAGCCGCTCCAGGCGTTCCACGATGGCATCGGCATCCCGGATGGGCACGACGAATCCGTCCACGCCGTCGCGCACAACACTCCCGGAATTTGGAGTGGT
>JAJZME010000035.1:24369-26967 GCA_021803035.1 Acidobacteriota bacterium
CCGCCGCCAGCGCCTCGTAACACACCGTAGCCGAGCCTTCGCAAATCGAAGGAAGGAGAAAGACATCTGCCCACGCATAGTGTTCGTGGATAGCCGCACGAGGAACGGGACCAGTCAATTCGACATGTTCTGAGAGTTGACTGCGAGCGCTTTCTAACGGCAATTCACCGGCCATGCGGAACTGGGCGAGGTTCCTTAGGCGGCGCGCTGCAGCGAGAACATAAGGCGAGCCTTTTCTGAGGCCGATTGCGCCAACGGTGAGAACCCTGAGGGGCCCGTTTGCGCGGCTGCGTGGCCGCCCTGCAAGAGATGAATCCACGCCATACGGGACAACGCGGCAGCGGCTGGCCGGCCCTCCTTGTGCGCGGATGCCATCGCGAACGAACTCGGAGCCGCAAACGATCAGATCAGCCAACTCCCACTCCATCCTCTCGCGTTCGCAGAATTCGCTGCGGTGGTGATCGCGGATGCGAGGCGGATCCCAGCCAAAATGTTCGGTCTCTTCCGCTTCCAATAGCTCATCTTCAAACGCAGCGGGAGCAATTGTCTGCTCCATCACTGTGAATAGCCCCTTTTGTCGGGCAGAACGAAGCAATTCCAGTCCAGCCGAATTGAATGTATAGACCCCCTGCGCCGCACCCAAGCCTCTGTGTATCACACGCCGGCAAAACTCCCGGCCGGCCCAGAGATGGACTGCGCTCGCTGAACCACCCTGCCCGATCCGCCTCCGTCGGGAGTAGTACTCGATCCCCATCACGGGAAAGGACCGTATCTTCCCTTCAGGGATCTCCTGAGGTACCCGCCCCAGCCAGCGCCGGACTGCAGACGGACCATTCAGGCCAGGGCTGGCCAACAGCATTCTTAATACCTTCGGAGCGTAAACATCCGTGTAAAGATACTCCAACGCATCCGCCTGCGCCAAAATGCGCGGGACCGCGTAGTGCATGCGAGCGCCGAGCTGGGCTACGACGAACACTGGACGTGACCCTTCTCGGGGAGTCCGGGAAATTCGGGCCGCCCCGCAAACGCGGTGGCCTGGCGGCGGCCAACGCGCGAAACAAGTGCGTACAAAACCACCGGTATCATTGAGTATCCGAAGCCGACGAATAAAGTGTTGAACCCCTGCGCAAAGATGTTCAGGCTCAAGGCGTAAAGCATGACGTATGCGCAGAAAGATATTAGGGATTGAAACAGCCACGCCGCAGCAAACAGCCGCCTGGAAAGCCTCCCAAACCAATAGAAGAAGATCGCCTCGCCAAGTCCGAACTCCACGTAAACATTGCCAACGATGCCCGGCGCAAACCCTGAATCAGTCCTCAGGCCGGTGAGCTCACGGATGTCGACGTTCGTAATGCCAGGGGACTTGGGATAATGCTTGCCGGGCCAGAGCAGACGGGGAATCGGGTTGAGGGCAAGGAAGTATATCCACCTCAAACCAAGATCATACTTCTGCATTTGATCCACGGTGCTCAAAATCGCACCACTGACCACGAACTCCATTCCTGTTGTGTCGTGCGCAACGCTCGTCGCGCCGACGGCCGAGGAGGCATCCAGTGCTTTCCAGAACGAAGGGGCTTGTTGCCCGTTGTTTCCCAGGTGCAGCACGCCGCGGTACCCGACCATCATGAGAGCACCGAATCCGAGTACGGTAAGAAGAGCGAACGCCTGCCTCAGCGATGGCAATTTTCGCCTCGAAATTGAAAGGCCGGCAAAGATCGCCGCGCAGCCTGAAAAAAGAGCACCCCGGGAGCTGGTCAGCAGCCCATCGGCAAGATACGCTGCAATCAACAGGATGAAGGCGGCCCTTCGCCAGCCGCCGACCTTGAAACGCGATGACGCAAACATCATCATCGCCTCTCCGCTTACGACCCACCACATACCACCATAGAGATAAGCTGAGTTCCCTTGCCACGCCATTGCTTCGCCATGAGCCTTGCTGAAGGCGTGCACAATACCGCCGGACCTATGAAGGAAAACGATATAGAAACTTAGGCCGATGACGGCCGTCACAAATCCGAAATTCCACAATGCCACCGGATTCCAAGGGGCGCGGCGCTTCAATCGAAAGCGCGGCCGTTCCCGGTTCCATCCCCAGACGAAACACGGCAGCATGACCGCCGGAACAATCATGGCCCAGGCAAATTGCCTTTTGGTCAGGAAGGCGCCGGCATCCCCACTTTCTAGCAGCATCAGCGGCTGCACTGCATAGAGAAAAATGAATGTTCCGATCGCAACCAGAGGCAAGCCAATCGCGTCTCCTCGCATGCTGCGCAACGACGCCAGACAAACCGCCGCGGATCCGAGCATCAGGATGAAAGCGGATATGATCATGAACTTTTCAGTTGAAAGCCCCGTCGCGTATCGTTCGCGCCGCCTTCGCAAAGGCGACTCAGGGGCTATCTATTGAACAGCGGGGCCGGCAGATGCAGCTTGGCAAGCGGCGGTAGAGTTTCGCGCCTCGCGCTTCATATAGGAGAAAGAGTATGAAAACGAAATGACCGGATCAGCAGCCAGTGCAAGTACGCCTGCAAGCGGTATCCCGGTCAGCCCCATCGACGGAAGCATCAGCCAGGCGCCGACAATGAAGATTGCAGCTTC
>JAJZME010000076.1 GCA_021803035.1 Acidobacteriota bacterium
ACATCGCAAAGAGCGCGATGTACGGGGCACAGCTTCGTTTGGCTCAACGCAGTTCTTTACGGCTCTTGACCGGGCCACCTGCCCTCTCACCGATCCCCTTTACAGTTGTTGACCGGGCCACCTGCCTGGCCGAATAAAAGTCCCGTGCGGAAAATCAGGCTGCGGAGGATCCCTAGTCGTGATAGCGCAAATCGGCCCCACCGAGAATCTGCAAGAAGTCGCTCAATCGTGGGTATTAGGGGAAGAGGTCCGCTGCTCCAATGGCCACCCATTTCCTCCTCTTTCCACCACTGAGCCACACGATACTGCGGATTAGTGTCCACTATCCGACAATACCACGACGCTTTTTAATCAGACATAGTTGCGGTATGCTGGTCGTTCTCGAAATCAATCCTCTAAGGAGAAGCCCAATGCGCACTTTGGCGTGTGCTCTTTTAGTTCTTCTCACCCCGCTTTGCTTTGCCTCCTCGAAGCAGTATCAGCAAGCGAAGTTTATTGGCTCCAGCACGCATGCCTACAGCAAAATCGTTCCGCTCAACAGCTACGGAATGACGATCTCTAAACGCCGCCATGAAGACGACCTCAGTTTCCAGTTGGGAGACATTATCTACACGGGCCGCTGCGAAGAACGAAATCGCAAATGCCGGCCAGCCAATTGGATCGTAGGAGACATGGTGCCGGTTCGTCTGGAAAAAGGCCACATGTACCTCGAACTTCCGAACGGAAAAGAACTGAAAACAGAAGTAGTCAAGAGAGCGCGAGCACAAGCTAATTAGGAACCCGTCGCCCTGGCCCTACTTCGGTTTCAGCTTATGCGTCTCAGAGGGCTTCTGAACTGCCGTCTTCGGTACCTTCATGATGGTCTGCATGGCAGCCGTGAAACGCTGGAATGTCGGGCTGTCGGGTGGCTTCTTCATAGCGCTATTCTAACGCCCCACGGGATTAAGAGAACGTCAGCGCCCAGGGGCTGTGAACTGGCACATCTAGTTTTACATCGATCACAAGAAAAACATCATGTTTATTGCTCTCCCTTTCGTTCGGTAAGAGAAGCAGGTTATCCGTCGCGATGCGAATCTCAGATATGAGATTGTCGTCTTCTAAAAGGCAAAAGATAGGGTTTTCTTCGTCTTCCGCTGGCGGTCCGCCTGCCTCCCCCATGTTCGCGGGGATGCGCATTGCGTCGAAAAGGGTTTTAAGGCGATTGTCGATATCCCCGCTCTGCACTAGACGCCCCGGCGTCTCGGGCCGGAGAAAAAGCACGTCTAGAGAGCAACTCAAGCACATTTCTTCGGTAACTAGCGGCACGAACCGGCGCCCGCATCGCTGCCAATCGTCCGCGATTGCCTGCATTCCCCATTCCTCAAGCTGTGGGTCATCTGCCAACTCTCGTACATCGAACGCACGGTCCCTTGAGACGAGCCGCGGGCCAATCTCGGGGTGATTCAGCGCCCACTTGTGTGCCCAATCCTGCGCCAGCATTCGAAGGCCGCGATGAGTAGCCCATAAGCGTTTCAATTGTGGATGAAACTCCATGCGGATCTGATGTTTAAGAGCCGCTCGCGTGTCACCCCGGGACGCCCCTAACAGGCGTCCACTGTACAACATCCGAAACCTCACTTCTTCTTTCCCCCCGACAAATAGCGCTCCCGATTCTTGCGCTTGATTATCGCAGCCGGTTGCCACCTCATAGCCTTCCAATTGTTCCTCGCGCGGTCACGACCCGCCTGTTCATGGTGCGGCACGTATGTTGTTGCCAAGAATTTTGTTCTTCACGCTTACACCGAAGTCCTTGATTGCGTTCACGGCGCTGCAGGCCCACTTGAATCCCTTCCAGCAGAGCCCCTCAAGGTCTACGAGTGTCAGGGGCCTGTTGCCAACGTAGTTGTAAAGATCCAAGCTCTGCGGGTTCGCAAGATCGGCATACCTCAAGCCTGAAGGATCCGGCGTCAAGAACCTGCCCGTGTCGCTGGAATAGTATCTGGCCCCGAAGTAGTCGTTGCCGGTTTCGGAGTCGCGCTGTTTGCCGGTGAAGTGGTTTTCGGTGGGGAACTCCAGCGAGTTGCCGCAAGTCAGTCCATTGCCGTAGGGCATGTTGGTGCAGGTCTGCTGGACCACGCCCGCGTAGTCGGTCTGCACGCGGCGCGTGCCCAGCCAGTCGTTGAAGAAAAAGTGCAGCCCGGTGGCGTTGTAGGTGGCGATGAGATCGTTGCCGATCCACACGTTGGTGCGTTTCCAGGTCATGACGCCGCTGACGTTTTCCACTTCCGTGAGCTGCTCGCCCGACGGGCCGGTGATGCTGTCCTTGGCCGTCTGGTAGCCGTTGCTTGCCGGATCGCAGCTTCCCCAGGTTGTGATGGTTCCCGTGGACACGTTGTTGTTCCTTAATCGGCTCGATATCGTGGCACCCGGATTGGGATATTGGGATCCGGGCTATCTGCCGTTCGGGAGAATTCTATACCGCGCTTGTGGTGCGGGCTGTGGGTGAGTCCCATCCTTTCCGCAAAGGGCGCGGAAAGGATGGGGCAGCCCATTTTGTGGTGGAACAGACTCTGGGGGAAACGCGAGGGACGCCCTCGGTGGTGGTTGGACCGGCGACAAGAAGACATCCGTGGGCCGGCCCTCACACTTTCCCCGTTAACAGTCGGCGTGTGAGATATGCAGGGCTAGAGGTTGAAGAGCTCGCGGAGGCGGCGGGTTTGGGCGCGGCTGACGGGGATTTCGGTGCGCTGCTTGTCGTTCATGCGCAATTGATAGCTGGACTTGAACCAGGGCACGACTTCGCGGATCTGGTCGATGTTGACGAGGAAGCCGCGATGGGCGCGCCAGAAGTGGGCGGGGTCGAGCAGCTCCTGCAGTTCTTCGAGGGTGCGGCATTTGGATTGCCCCTCGAAATGCTGCGTGACCACGCGGATGACGCCGTCGTCGATGGCGGCGAAGCAGACTTCGGTCTGATCGACCAGCAGAAGCCGGCTCTGCGCCTGCACCACGAGCTTGGCGGGAGGATGGGTGCGGCGCTCGGCGCCGCGCGGACGGTTGAGCAGGCGCAGCACCTGGTCCAACTGGGACTCCATTTGCGCGCCGCCGGCGTTGCCCGCGAGGCGGTTCCGGACACGCTCGAGGGCCTGCTCGACGCGGGCGAGATCGAAGGGCTTGAGCAGGTAGTCGACGGCGTTGACGTCGAAGGCGCGCACGGCGTACTGGTCGTAGGCCGTGGCAAAGACGATCTGCGGCAGGGCGGCATGCTCCTTGCCGGCTTCATTCGTCAGACGGTTGCGCTCCATGAGGCGCTCGATGACCGCAAAGCCATCGAGGCCGGGCATTTGCACGTCGAGGAAGACGAGATCGGGATGGAGCCGCTCGATGAGGTCGACGGCTTCAATGCCGTTGGCGCCCTGGGCGACTACGTTGACATCGCCCACGGAATCAAGCAGATACTTCAGCTCTTCGCGGGCTAGTTGTTCGTCGTCGATGATGATTGCAGAGATGGGCATACAGCCGGGGCTGGGTTGATTGTAGGAAGCGCGCCCGGCGCGGTCAATGCGGGCGCAGCCAGCAGCTTAGGCGGCCGGTCACGGGGCAAGGTGGGGAAAGAAGTCATTCGCCCAGCAGGCGCAGCCGCGCCGGCATGTGATCGACCGAGAGCTCATGGCCGCAGCGGGTGCAGTACTGGTCCGTGGCGCGCACGGTGCGAAAACAGTTGCCGCAACTGGCCGTTAGCTGATAGTTGCACTGCGGGCAGAAATGGAAGTCGCTTAATACATGGGTGCCGCAGGCCGGGCAGCGGGAGACAATGGGCTGGCGCAGGAGAAAGTAAAGCACGGCGCCGATTCCGGCCGGCATGACGAAACAAATGAGCATCCAGAAGCGCGTGCTCATGGCGCGGCGCGGAGCATCCTTGCTTACATAGCCGACCATCAGGAAGTAGAGCGCGGCCAGCGTGCCCCAGGACAGATTGAAGTAAATGCGAAAGCCGAGCGCGGGGTGGTGATGCCGATGGGCGGGCAAGATCACCCAAAAGTAAATTTCGACCAGCAGGAAGGCCAGGCTGGCAGCCACGATCGACCAAACCGGAATCATCCGTTCGTCGTCGTTTACGGTGATGGCCTGCGGATCATCCATAGGCAAGTCTCCCTCCCCGGAGCGTTGCACGGAAGCTTAAAGCTTAAGCTTCGCTGAATGCCTATGTAAAATGGACGGGCGAAAAATGCCGGAAGTTGCATGGGAACCCGTGTAAACGGAATCCGGCAAAGGATTTTTCAGATAAATATTTGTTAATGAATTGAGCGGGGATCAGAATTTGTGCCGTGCCCAGCCGGCCAGTAAAACCGCCGCCACCAAGGCCAGGCAGAAGAGGCCGAACCAGAGGCTGAACTGGGTGGTGATGTCGTAGAAGTGCTCGCCTGCGCGGAGATCTTCGGCAACACGCCAAGCGGTGGGGGCCAGCAGAAAAATTCCCATCAGGACGCCCGCAACGGCCAAGGCCGCGGAACGCTTGCGCCCGGCTTTCTGCTCCTGCATGACGCCGAGCGAAGCCATGACCACGCGGCGGGTGCGATGAGCCACGGCGCTTTCCCGATCGGCCTGCTTGCCAGCCAGCGAGGAGATGAGTTCGTGGTCGCCTTCGGTCCCGCTTTTGATTTTGCCGGCCGAATTCACGGCCAATTCCATGGACCTCACACCGCCTCCTCGACGCGCGGCCGGGAACGCTCAAGCTTGGGCTTGATCATGGCGAGGCCCCGGTAGAGTCTCGACTTCACGGTGGAAAGCGGCGCTTTTGTTACCTTGGCGATTTCTTCGAGCGAGAGTTCCTCATGGAAGCGGAGCACCAGGACTTCACGGTGCAGGGTGTCCAGCTCGAGAAGCGCAGCCGCAACCTGCTCGCGATCTTCCAGGCTGGAAAAACGGTCGAAGGGTGTCGGCTGTCCATCGGCGACTTCAAAGCCGATTGAGCGGTCGTCGTCGCCCCTGGAATCCACCATTTCGTCCAGACTGCTCATCGTGCGCTTACGGCGCTGGTCGATCACCAGGTTGCGGGCGATGGTGAAGAGCCAGGTTTCGAAGCGGGCTTGACCGTTGAATTGCGCGCCGCGCACGAGCACGCGCATCCAGACATCCTGAAACAGGTCTTCAGCCATTTCGCGATTGCTGGTCAAGAACAGCAGGTAGCGCAGCAGGCGGTGCTGGTAGCGGACGATGAGCTCGTCGAGCAAGCCAACTTCCTGTTGCTTGAGCCCATGGGCGACAGCCAGGCTTTCCTCGCGCACCTGCGCGTCGGCGGCAGTCACAGACCCCCTGCCGAAGAACGGCTGGATAGAAATAGCCCTCATCTCGTTCAATTAGACGATAAACCGGCGAGCCAGGACGAAGGAAAATATTCTTCAAGCGAAAAAATACTCCTGGAAAGAGCGGGCGGGCTGCGGATAGTTGCCGGGACGGTGCTGACTTTTGTCTTTTCTTCGCGGGGTTCGGGGAGGCGTTCTTCTAAACTAGGGGTCATGGAAGTCCTCTATGGCCTGCATCCGGTGGAAGAGGCTTTGCGCGCCGGCAAGCGCCGTTTCGACCAGGTGCTGGTGGCACGCGAGCGTCAGGACGCGCGGCTGGAACGGCTCGCCGACGAGTGCCGGCAGGCTGGGATCCGCGTGCGCCGGGAGCCGCGCGAACAGTTGACGCTGGCGGCGAAGACGGATGCGCATCAGGGGATTGTGGCCATGGTGCGCCGGCAGGAGATGCTGGGGATCGAGGATCTGTTCGAGCCGGGCCAGCGGGGAGCAGCGGCCGCGGCGCGGCTGATTCTGGCCCTGGATGGGGTTGAAGATCCGCAAAACCTGGGCGCGCTGCTGCGCGTGGCCGACGGCGCGGGAGTGGATGGCGTGATCCTGACCGAGCGGCGGTCGGCACCGTTGAGTCCGGCGGCGGTGAAGGCCAGTGCGGGAGCGGCCGAGCATCTGCGCATTGCCCGGGTGGTGAATCTGGTGCGGGCTCTTGAAGAACTCAAGCGGCACAATCTATGGATCGTAGGGCTGGACGAGCGCGGGGAGACGGACTACGACCGCTTCGATCTGACCGGCGACTGCGTGGTGGTGCTGGGCCGCGAGGGAGCGGGTCTGCACGACCTGGTACGCCGGACCTGCGACCACCTGGTGCGCATTCCCATGGCTGGCGGCGTCAGCTCGCTCAACGTCTCGGCGGCCGGGGCGGTGGTGCTCTACGAGGCATTCCGGCAGAGGCGCGCCGCTTTCCCCGCGCACGCTGGCGCGTCAAAACCAGCAAAGCAGAAAGGCCTCGGTTCATGAAGTTTTTCATTGCCGGTGTCGCGGTTTTGGCCGCCGGCATCGTTGTTTTACCCTCTGCGGCACAAACTCCCGGTCCATCGCACGCCGCGCAGCAGACAGTGCCATCCGCACCGAAACCGCAGCCCGCGCAGAAGATGGCGGGCCAGCTCGTGTTTTCGCGCTCGGCGGGCTTGAGCGGGAATGCCACCGCGACGATCGGTCCAGCGGCGCCCGCAACCAGCGGCCAGGCAATCACCAAGCCCGTGGCGACGAACGCCGAGCGCCGCGCCATCCGCTTCACCGCCTACCGGATGGATGTCCATCTGGAGACGGGGCAGCGGCATATCGGCGTGCGCGCCTTCATGACAGTACGAAACGGCGGCGCGGCGCCGCTGCGCTGCATTCCGCTGCAGATCTCTTCGTCGCTGCGGTGGGATCGGATCCGTGTCGATGGCCGGGACGTGCAATTTCCCGTCGCCACGCTCGACTCCGACGCAGACCATACCGGCCAGTTGCACGAGGCCGCAGTGCCGCTGGCGACGCCGCTGGCTCCGGGGCAGACGGTCAAGCTCGATGTGACCTACTCCGGCGATATTGTGCCGAACTCGGAGCGTCTGCTGGCGCTGGGCGCCCCGAAAGAGGATGCTCTGAGCTCCGACTGGGACGGGATCGGCGTGGATTTTACGGGATTGCGCGGTTTCGGCAACGTAGTGTGGTATCCGGTGTCCAGCGTGCCGGCGCTGCTGGGCAACGGAGCGCAGTTGTTCGACGAGATCGGGCGGCAGAAGCTGGATTTGACCGGAGCGAGCTTCAGCGTGCATCTTACGGTGGAATTTCCACAGGGCAAGGCTCCGAATGTGGCGGTGATCGACGGCCGTCCGGTTGCGCTGACCGTCAGCAATGCGGGCAGCGCGAACCTGCCGGGGGTTGCCACGGCCAGCCTGGCCCAATCAGCATTGGGTTTCCAGGCGCCCAGCCTCTTTGTCGCCATCCGCCATCATTACGCCACGTCGAACATGGATTTGTGGACGGTGCCCGCCGACGATCCCGCGGCCTCGGCCTGGTCGGCCGCGGATGCCGCGGTGACGCCGTTCCTCATGAGCTGGTTTGGCAACCGGCTGCAGAGGCGGCTCACGGTTCTTGATCTGCCCGACACCAATGACGCGCCCTTTGAGGATGGCGCCTTTTTGGCGACCGGCGTACTGCCGGGGGCGACCAGCGAAATCGAGGGCATTCTGGTTCATTCGCTGACGCATGCGTTTATCGAGTCGCCGCGGGCGTGGCTCAACGACGGCGTGGCGCAATTCATGAGCACTCTCTGGATCGAGCAGCAGCAGGGGCGCGCCAAGGCGCTGGAATCGCTGGAGCCCGGTCGCCAGGCGCTGGCGCTGATTGAGCCGTCCAGTCCCGGCATGAGCCCCGGCCAGCCGCTGCTGAAGGCCTATTCGCCCGCCTATTACCGCACCAAGGCGGTTTATGTGTTGTGGATGCTGCGGGAACTGACAAGCGACCAGGTGATGGCGAACGCGCTGCGCGCCTATTGCGCCGCCGAGGATGCGAGGAATCTGGGCGGAAAGCCCATCGAGCCGTCCTTCCAGAGGTCCTTCGAGCAGGCCGACAGCAACGCAAATCTGTCGTGGCTCTTTGCGCAATGGGTCGATGCGGACGACGGCCTGCCCGATCTGCGCATTGACCATGTCTATCCCAGCCCCACCCAGACGGGCGAATGGCTGGTCGCGGTGGACATGTCGAATTCCGGCTATGCCAGCGCCGAAGTGCCTCTGACGGTGCGCTCGGCTTCCACTTCCATCTCGCGCTTTGTGATGATTCCGGCACGGCAGCAGGTCGTCCAGCGCATCCTCATCATGGGCCGGCCCACGCAGGTGGTGCTCAACAATGGCTCTGTGCCGGAGGTGCAGGACAGCTACCACGTGGTGAATCTGAGCGCGGCTGCGGCCAGCGCCGGCGAGACCGACGCCAGCGACATGAATCAGATGGCGGGCATCCCGTAGCTGCCCGGGACACGGGCTGCCGGCGCGGCCGCGATCTGCTGGCCGGGGCGCAAGGCCGCGCGCCATTCAGGATGCGATTCTCTCCGGCCCTGTTCAGGCCTGGGCAAGCAGGCGCTCGATCGCCGGGGCCAGAGCCTGCGGCCTGGTGGAAGATCCGTAGCGGGCTACGACCCTGCCCTTGCGGTCGATCAGGAACTTGGTGAAGTTCCACTTGATGCCGCTTACCCCCAAAAAACCAAATAATCCGGGCTGTTGTTTCTTGAGGAAGCGATAAAGAGGGTGCGCGCCGGGGCCATTGACGTCGATTTTGGCGAAAAGCGGGAAGCTTATGCCGTAGTTTTGCCGGCAGAATGCGCGGATTTCTCCAGCCGAGCCCGGCTCCTGCCGGCCAAACTGGTTGGATGGGAAGCCGAGCACCGCGAAGCCGCGGCTCGCGTAGGCACGATAGAGCGCTTCCAGCCCGGCGTACTGCGGCGTAAAGCCGCAGTGGCTGGCGGTATTCACAATCAACAGCACGCTGCCCCGGAATTGGCCCAGGGCGACCTCGGTACTGTCGAGCAGCGGGGCGGAGAAGTCATAAATACTGCGGGAGTCGCCCATGGATATAAAACCTTCCCGCAGAGCGATGTCCTGCGCGCTCTGCCTGCGTCTAAGAAGCATGCCGCAATACGGAAGGCAGATGCAAGGACGGTCCCCCCGCCTCGTTCCGATAGACTGTGGAATGAGTGGCCGGACATTCCACTTGGCCCGGGTAAGCTGGGAGAGATGCGGTTTCCGGGCCGAACCCCAACCGCATGGTTTGGGCAGGGTGGGTGCGGTCCAATATAATCATCTTTCCTCGTGGCAGGACCAGATTTTCAGTTGATGAGGGTGTGCATATTCTTCCCGTGAAGCCGAACTATGGACCGCACCAGTACTTGTGCTCGTCGCAGGGCTCCAGCCCGGTGAAGATCAAGCACACTTCCATCGCCCGTCTGGCGGGGATCGCCGGCGCGATGCTTGCCGCGTTGCTGTTTGTGCCGGTATTTGCGGGCCGTCCGGCGCTGGCACAGCAAGCGGCCACGCCAGCAGCCACTACGACCCCAGCGACCACGCCGCAGACCATCTATGAGATTCGCGTGATCGGCAACCGCATCATTCCGCGCCAGACGATCATGGCGCGGATGTTCACGCACGTGGGCGACGTCTGGGATCCGATCCAGATCCAGCGCGACTTCAACTCGCTGTGGAATACCGGCTACTTTCAAAATCTCTATTTCACGCGCGAGAACACGGTGAAGGGGATCATCCTGAACATCTATGTGAAGGAAAATCCCACAATTCGCGATATCACCTACAAGGGTCTCACCACGATTACGCAGTCCGATCTGCTGGCGCGATACAAGAAAGACAATCTCGGGCTTACGGCCGAAAGCCAGTACAATCCGGGCCAGGTTGCGCGCGCGGAGACGATCATCAAGGATATGCTGGCCGCGCATGGCCATCAGTTTGCGACCGTCAAGGCCAACGTCAAGAACATTCCGCCGGCCTCGGTGCAGATCGCTTTCACCATCAAGGAGGGCCCGGTGGTGAAGGTAGGCAAGATCCGGTTCACGGGCAACCAGCACATCAGCGCGGTGCGGTTGCGGAGCGCCATGCGGGGGTTGAAGCCCATCGGCATCCCTTATTCACTGATCTTCGAGAATCTGTTTCCGCAGACCTACAGCGCCTCGAAGCTGGAGATGGACACCGAGCTGGTGCGCCAGGTCTATCGCAACAGGGGCTATGCCATGGCCGCGGTGGAACAGCCTAAGACGGTGATTCGCAACCAGGGCGGGTTGAACTGGTTTACTTTCCGGCCGCGCACGGGCAAGCGCATCGATATTCTCCTTCCCATCGAGGAGGGCAACCGTTACCGCCTGGGCCACATTACCTTTACCGGCAACAATCCGCGCTTCAATGTGAAGGCATTGCGCGCCGAATTTCCCATCAAGGACGGGGCATGGTTTGACGCCACCGAGATCGCCAAGGGCCTGGACAACCTGAAGAAGGCTTACGGAGCGGACGGCTACATCAATTTCGGCGCCATCCCAACCATCACCTACAACGACAAGAAGAAGACTGTTTCGCTGAACATCAACATCGACGAGGGCAAGCAGTTTTACGTTTCGCGCATTGAATTCCAGGGCAACACCATCACCCGCGACCGCGTGATCCGGCGCGAGCTGCTGCTCCAGGAAGGGCAGGTGTACAACTCGGAGCTGTGGAGACTGAGCCTGATGCGCCTGAACCAACTGGAGTACTTCGAGCCACTGAAGGTGAGTCAGGACACTGAGGCGATTCAGGATGCCGCCAACGGCACCGTGCAACTGCTGCTGAAGGTGAAGGAAAAGGGCAAGAACTCGATCGGCATGAACGGCGGCGTGGCCGGAGGCAGCGGCGCGTTCCTGGGCGTCAACTACCAGACCAACAACTTCCTCGGGCTGGGCGAGACATTGAGCCTGCAGGCGAACCTGGGCAGTCTGAGCCGCCAGTTCCTGTTTGGCTATACACAGCCCTACATCAAGAACCGTCCGATCCAGATCGGCTTCCAGATCTTCAACCAGAAGACCGACTACAACGCCTCCAAGACCTACCAGGCGTCGACCGGCCAATCGCTGAACCTGAGCACTTCCCAACGGGCGCTGATCCAGAACTACAACCAGGGATCAGACGGCATGAATTTCTCGATCAGCTACCCGCTGCGGCGGCATTCGTTCCAGCGCGTGGGCTTCACCTATTCCTGGACCGACTCGTCGATTTCGGCCTTCAGCCCGGCGTCACAGTCGTTCTTCCAGACCATAGCTTTCCGCTCCGGTGTGGAGCAGAACAATCCGCTGTCCGGCATCAAGAGCAGCATGGCGGAGTTCAGCTATGACTACAACACCATCAGCAACCCGTACACGCCGCGAACCGGTACGCAGTTTGCGGCGGAATTCCAGGTGTCGGGAATCTGGGGTAACGTGCGCTACTGGGAGCCGTCAGTCGCTTACGAGCGGTTCTTCCCGATGCACATGCTGAAGGTGTCGCCGACCGGGCGCAACGTGCTTGCCATGCGCGTGCAGTTGAGCCTTGTGCGGGGCTATGGCGGCGACGTGGCGCCTCCGCAGGACCGCTTCTATGACGGCGGTGAGAACGATCTGCGCGGCTTTGACATTCGCGGGGCAACTCCTTACGGGTATGTTCCCACGCGCGTCTTTGTGCAGCTCACCAACCCCGACGGCAGTTGTGTACCGCGCGACCCGACCCAGACCGAGGAGAACCAGTGCATCGAGGTGCCGATCCCGATCTATGGCGTAGCTTCCATCGGAGGCGACACCAATCTGGTTACCAACCTCGAATACCGTATTCCCCTGGTGGGGCCGTTTACGTGGACGTTCTTCGATGATTTCGGACTCGATGTGGCGGCGAGCAGCCAGCAATTGATCCAGAGCCCGCAGGGCTTTGCTTCACTGGAAGCACCGCTCTATGGCTGCCCCGTGTACAACAATGGTTCCTGCGAGGGCGGCATCCCGGGCAGGAAGGTAGGGTTCCACGAGAATATCCGGCCCGTTGCCGGGACCAACCTCGTTCCCCGTATGTCGGTAGGCGGGCAAATCTCGGTCATGGTGCCGATCATCAACGCGCCTCTCCGCATCTATTATGCTTACAACCCGTTGCGTCTGTATGAGACGCCCTATTGCAACCAGGTTATCGCCGCCGGACACCGGGGCAGTTGCTCGGCTGAGTTGATTACCCGCGACATGTTCCCGCCGGGTGGCGCAGGCACGTATACCTACAATCAGGCAATTCAGGACTACGGTACGGCCGATTACTTCCACGAGCCGCGCAAGACCTTCCGCCTGGCTGTCGCGTCCACCTTCTAAGCGCAGACCTGCTTCGCAGAGCCAACCGGCCGCTCCTGATGGGCGGCCGGTTGGCTTTTGGTCATCCAATCGGGAGCCCTTCGGCGAACTGTGGCCGGTTCGCCGGATGCGGTTCGCCGCAGTATCCGGAATCGGCCGGTGGCAGTGGTGCGCAGGCGCATCATGCGGGGCTCTTCGCGGGCGGCGGTGAGCGTCCGCGGAGCCTGAAACGTCTGCACGGAGTATGACGGAAGAGCGTATTGGCGTTTGACGCTCTTACCCCACGCCCTTATATAATCCGGGTAGTTTCTGGTGATGTTCTTGTTCGCGCCGCATAACGTTTCGCATCATCCGGCGTCGAGCGTAAACAGAATGGCCGCGGGTTATGACGAGAGAAAATGGCCAGCTTAAGCGCCGAAACAGAGACAGCCGTACAGGCGATCCGGAGGAGTTTTTCTATTCATATGAAGCGCACGCTTGCACTCACAGTTACATTGGCTTTGGGATCGGTTCTAGCCGCTAGTGCCCAGACCCCGGCAAAATCTACCCCCGCTCCCACCAAAGTTGCTGTGATTCAGTTTCAGCTGGCGGTCACCCAGACCAACGAATTTCAGCGCGATTATGCCAACCTGCAGAAGAAGTACGCACCCAAGCGGGCCGCGCTCCAGGCGATCAACACGCAGATCAGCAGCATGACCAAGCAGTACCAGGCGCAGGCTGCCACGCTGACCAGCGGCGAGCGGGCGTCGCGCGTAGAAGCCATCAACGACAAGAAGCGGCAAGCGCAGGAGATGGCGCAGAACGATCAGGACGATTATCAAGCGGACATGCAGCAAATCGTCACCGGCCTGGCCCAGAAAGTGGGCGCCGTGCTGACGGCCTACGCGCACGATCATGGCTACACGGTGGTGCTGGATGCTTCCGCGCAGCAGCAGGAGGCGCCTGTGGTGCTCTATGCAAGCCCCACGACCGACATTACCCAGGCAATCATCGACGCTTACAACGCCAAGTCGGGCATAGCGGCTCCGCCGCCGCCGGCGCCCACACCCGCCGGGGCCAAGCCCGCCGCGCCTGCACCGGCTGCGCACTGAGGTACCAGGGCAATCCCGCCGCGGCCCCGCCTGCGCGGCGGGGCCGCGGCATTTGCGCGCCTTGCCTGCCCGGAAGGAGGCAGGAGCTGCTTCCGGGCGAATTGACGCGTCCATGCTGCATTCATATAATCCGTCTAGTTCCTGCTGAAGTCGCTGGTTATAAGCCGTCCCGGCCCGCGCGGTCATGCCGCAGAGCAGAAATCATTGGGATGGCGGGATTTCTCCAGGGAAATTGGCTCGTTCGCGCACAGCTGCATTTCGGCATTGCATGCGCCTGGACGGGATGAAGCCGGCCAGCGCAGGCTGCACGGCGCCACCCGCCCGACGTACCCAAGGCGCGCAGATGCGTCTATACGGACAGCCGCTCGGGAACGCATAAGGAGTTTTGGATTCAAATGAAGCGTTTGCTCACACTTGTAGTCGTGCTGGCTTCGGGCGCTGTCCCGATGGTCCAAGCCCAAACCCCGGCCGCCACCGCTGCGGCTCAACCTACCAAGATTGCCGTCATTGCCTTTCAGGCCGCCGTGGCCAAGACGAACGAAGGCCAGAGGGACTTCGCGGATATCGAAAAGAAGTATGAGCCCAAGCAGCAGGCAATTATCGGCCTTAAGAATCAAATCGATACGTTGACCAAGCAGTTGAAGGCCGACGCGCCGACCCTGACCGAAGCCCAGCGCACCGCCCGCGCCCGGATCATCGACGACAAGACAAAGCAACTGGACCGCAGCACGCAGGACGCCCGCAGCGACTTCACGCAAGACGTAAGCCAAGCCTTCAACACCCTCGCCGCGAAGGTGTATCAGGTGATGGCGTCGTATGCGAAGGAGAAGGGCTACACGGTCGTGCTCGACATCTCGCAGCAGCAGTCTCCCGTGCTTTACGCGGGGAAGTCCACCGATATCACCAATGCGGTGATTGCGGCGTATAACGCCAAGTCGGGCGTGCCTGCTCCGGCTGCGACGACGGGCGGGGTTCCGAATGCGCCCATGCCCGCCCAGAAGCCGACGGCTGCCCACTGAGCACCAGGAGGCGTGCTGGATTCGGGAAAATTTGCTGTTTGCGCAGCGGCTTTCTTGATTCCAGGACGCTTAACGGTCTATGGGAAACCCGCATCCGTTGCCGGATGCATTCCCTCCCGTCACATGCTTGCGCAGACCTCGCATTCGCGGGGCTTGTGCATTGTTGCGCTCCATCGTTGGTTTAGCAGGGTAAGCGGGTTGCCCATTGCGCAGCGGACGTTCCGGTTGCAAAACGCATCTTCTGTGGAAAAAAATGTGGATTCCTCTCGGAAAGCCTGCGATAAATTTTTGTATTTCGCGCTTGCCAAAGGGTCCGGAGTTCTGGTAAAAAGAATAACTCTTTATCTTTCAGCGAGAAGCGCTTCTCAACGAACGGCCGGGCGAGAGCGCGCAGCCGATTTGCGTCAGGATCGTCTTGGACGAGCTTTCCACAATTCCAAGTAAAAATTTGATTACATCTGCGCGGGTATGGCACACCGGAGGTCTATTTCTGCTGGTCTTCGCCCACACGCAGCACGGCCAGGAACGCTTCCTGGGGAATGTCAACCTTGCCGATCCGCTTCATGCGCTTCTTGCCCTCTTTTTGCTTTTCCAGCAGCTTGCGCTTGCGCGTAATGTCGCCGCCGTAGCACTTTGCCAGCACGTTCTTGCGCAGCGCGCTTACGGTTTCGCGGGCGATCACTTTTGCGCCGATGGCAGCCTGGATTGCGACTTCAAACTGCTGGCGCGGGATCAGTTCGCGCATCTTGGAGACCAGCGCCCGGCCGCGCTCGTAGGCGTGGTCGCGGTGCACGATCACCGAGAGCGCGTCTACGGGCTCGCCGGAGACCAGGATGTCGAGCTTCACCATCGGCGATTCCCATTCGCCGGCAAGCTGGTAGTCGAGCGAGGCGTAACCGCGCGAGACCGACTTGAGACGGTCGTAGAAGTCCAGCACGATCTCGTTCAGCGGCAGCTCGTAGGTGAGCATCACGCGAGTGGGGGTCAGATATTCGAAGTTGATCTGCTTGCCGCGCTTCTCCTCCACCAGCTTGAGGATGCCGCCGACGTATTCTTCGTTGGTGATGATGCTGGCCAGGATCACCGGCTCGCGAATGCTGACAATGTTGGTCGGCTCAGGCCAGCGGGAGGGGTTGTCGACCTCGATTTCGCTGCCGTCGGTAAGCGCGAGGTGATAGCGGACACTGGGCGCGGTGGTGATGAGGTCAAGCTGGTATTCGCGCTCCAGCCGCTCCTGGATGATCTCCATGTGCAGGAGGCCGAGAAATCCACAACGAAAGCCGAAGCCCAGCGCGGCGGAGCTTTCCGGCTCGAAGAAGAAAGAGGAGTCGTTGAGCCGCAGCTTCTCGAGGGCATCGCGCAGCAGGGTGTGCTCGTGGGCGTCCACGGTGTAAAGGCCGCTGAAGACCATGGGCTTGATGTCTTCAAAGCCGGGCAGCGGCACCGTGGCGGGATGGGCGTCGCCGGTGACCGTGTCACCGATCTTGGTGTCGCTGACATTTTTAATGGTGGCCGCGAAAAAACCCACTTCGCCGGCGGAAAGCTCGCCGATTTCGACCGGCTTGGGGCAGAGCACGCCCATGGAGTCGATCTCATACGACTTCCCGTTGGACATCAGGCGAATGAGCTGGCCCTTGCGCATGGTGCCCTGCATGACGCGGACCAGCACGATTACGCCCCGGTAGGCGTCGAACCAGGAATCGAAGATGAGCGCCTGCAACGGGGCAGTGGGATCGCCTTTGGGCGGCGGCAGCCGGTGCACGATGGCTTCGAGCACTTCGGCGACGCCCTGGCCAGTTTTGGCGCTAACCGGGATGGCGTCGGTTGCGTCCAAGCCCACAGCCTGCTCGATGGCTTCCTGCGTGCGTGTCACGTCCGCGGAGGGCAGGTCGATTTTATTAATGACGGGAATGATTTCCAGACCATGATTGATGGCAAGATACGCATTCGCAAGCGTTTGGGCTTCAACGCCCTGGCTTGCGTCCACCACGAGGAGCGCGCCTTCGCAGGAAGCCAGCGAGCGTGAGACTTCGTAGCTGAAGTCCACGTGTCCGGGCGTGTCAATGAGATTGAGCTGGTAGGTGTTGCCGTCGTGCGCTTTGTACATCATGCGCACGGCGTGGGCCTTGATGGTGATGCCGCGTTCGCGCTCAAGATCCATGTCATCAAGGATCTGCGCCTGCATCTCGCGGCCGGTCACCGCCCCGGTCAGCTCCAGCAGACGGTCGCTTAATGTCGACTTGCCGTGGTCGATGTGGGCGATGATCGCGAAATTACGAAGGAAACGAGCGTCCATGCGGGGCGTAGCGAAGGAGAGCGAGAAACGCGCTCCGGCGCGTATTGCCTCCATGGCATAGCTTATCATCGAGGATAGTGTTGGATCTGAGCCGGCATGAGCGTTGCCCGCGCTCCTGTTGTTCATTGGAACGGTTGCCACGTGCGGGCGGATTGCCTTGTGTGTCATGCCGGACAGGGCGGGAAGCTGGCCCAATATTCGCGGGAGTGATTGCATCCGGAACATGGATATGAGGTGGAAGTGGATTTGTTTGTCGGGCTGCGTTCTGCTAGCCCTCCCGCTTGCCGGATGCGGCAAATCGCAGCTGGCGGCGGTGAGCTCAAGCAAGCAAGCCACGGCGCCGCCGCTTGCGGCACCCGTCGAGGCCATCTCCGCCGTGGCCAGCGCGCCGCATTCCTCACCGGCACTCGAGAAGCGGGTAACGGCACTCATCGCGAAGGTAAATGCCGCCTATGCGGCCGGTGAAGCAGACTATCGCAACGGGAACCTGCCCGCGGCCAAGACGGAGTTCGATCACGCGGTGGAGTTGATGCTGATGAGCGGCATCGACATCCGGAAGAATGCGCAGCTGGACAATGAATTTGAAACCATCGTGGACCACGTGAACACGCTGGAGATTGAAGCGCTAAAGCAGGGCAACAGCTTTGGCGGCAGCCTCGAGCCCTCGCCGGCGGACGTGGCCAACGCTGTGACCTTCAAGGTCAATCCCCAGTTCGAAGCCAAAGCCAGAGCGGAGCTGGCCAACACCAAATCCGACTTGCCCCTGGTGATGAACGACTACGTGGCCAGCTACATCAATTTCTTTGCCAACACGAGAATCGGCCACGAAACGCTGCTGCACGCATTCGAGCGCGCGGGATTGTACAAGCCGATGATCGATAGCATCCTGTTGAAAGAAGGCGTGCCGAAAGATCTGATCTACCTGGCGGTCGCCGAATCCGGCTTTCAGCCGCGCGCCGTCAATCCGCGGTCGGGTGCCGGGGGCATGTGGCAGTTCATGCCCGACGGCAACTACGGTCTCATCCACAACCAGTATGTCGATCAGCGCTTCAGTCCGGAGAAATCCACGCTTGCGTACGCGCGCTACATGAAGTACCTCTACGACCAGCTGGGCGACTGGTACCTGGCCATGGCGGCCTACGACTGGGGCGCGGGCAACGTGCAGCGCGCGGTTGCGAGAACCGGCTACGCCAGTTTCTGGCAGCTCTACAAACGCCATGTGCTGCCCACCGAAACGGCCAACTATGTGCCGGAGATCCTGGCTGCGATTATTATCGCCAACCACCCCAGGCAATACGGCTTCGACAACATTGTTCCCGATTCTCCGCTGGTCACCGACGATGTGAAGGTTGACTACGCGGTTAATCTGCAGCTCGTGTCGGATATTGTGAACGCGCCGGTAAGTGAATTGAGGGCGCTGAATCCCAGTCTGCTGGGGATGGTGACGCCGCCGGAGATGACATACGATCTGCACCTGCCTCCGGGCACGGCCAGTGTGTATGAGCGGCGCATTGCGGAGATTCCGGTGGACAAGCGCGATGCGTGGCGATTCCATGTGGTCAACGAGGGCGATACGCTGGCTTCGGTTGCGCAGGAATATCATGTCTCGGTCGCGGACCTGGCGGCAGCGAACGATCTGGGCGTGAACGACAGCATCGGCGGCATGAATGCGCTGGTGGTGCCCGTGCCCTATCATCCGGAGTTTTTTGGATACAACTCGGTGTACCGCGTGCGGAGCGGCGATACGCTGGGTGGCATCGCCCGGCGCTTTGGGGATTCGCTCAGCGAACTGCGCCAGTGGAATCACATTCGCGGCAGCCTCATCGATGTGGGCCGTCTTCTGCGCGTGCGTGCTCCCGAGTCCTACCACCACTACACGCGTGTCGCGCATGACGGATATTACCGCGTGCAGCCGGGGGACACGCTCATCGCCATTGCCGATCGCTTCGGCGTTTCGGTCGGCGAGCTGGAGCAATGGAATCATCTCTCCGGCAGCGACATTGACGCGGGTCATCTTCTGCGCGTCGCCGCTCCCGGATCTTCCCACGCCGCGCCCGCCGCGCATGGCGGATATTACCGCGTGCAACCGGGGGACACGCTCATCGCCATTGCCGATCGCTTCGGCGTTTCGGTCGGCGAGCTGGAGCAATGGAATCATCTCTCCGGCAGCGACATTGAGGCGGGCCATCTTCTGCGCGTCGCCGCTCCATAGGCGGGCGCAAGCTGCGCGGCGCGTGCGGCGAAGCAACGCCTGACGCGCACCGCGAATGCGTGGGCATCGGACACGATTGCGCGCGCGGAGCGGACAATCGTGGCACAGCGAGGCAGAAAAAGTTGCGCGCACCTCATTACATACTTGTGTTTTGCTAGTGTTTGCGTGCAAGCTATTGCTACAATGTCTTCCGCAAGCGGATTCGTATTTTTCCGTGCGTGAAGCGAATCGATGAACGCAGCGTTGAGTCGCTGGAGGCAATTGGATGGATGACGTGATCAAAATGTACGCAATGAGCGACGGCATCCCGGAGGGGGAGCCGAACGAGTTAGACCCGGATCAGGTTGATGCCTTCGATGACGAAGATGAAATTGAAGTCGGTGACATCCTTACTTCTTCCGATGACGACGAAGCCGTAATCGAGGAAGCCGTGGTTATAGTGGAAGGAATCACGCAGACTCCCGTTGTGGAGAAACCTGCAACCAAGAAGGCTGCTGCAAGAAAAGCTCTGGCAAGAAAAGCTCCCGCAAAGAAAGCTGCCAAAAAGGCTCCGGCGAAAAAAGCCGCGGTCAAGAAGGCAGCCGCGAAAAAGATTGTGGCCAAGAAGGCCGCAAAGAAGTCCGCCGCCAAAAAGAGCACTACTGGCGCGAGGGGCGGAAAGACCGCAGCGAAGAAGGCCGCGGCCGGAAAACGCGCCACCAAACCAACCAGAAGAGGTAAACCGTTGGCAGTTAAGAAAGCAGCAAAGAAGGCGCCGGCCAAGAAGGCCGCCAAGAAGGCAGCCAAGAAGGCTCCGGCGAAGAAGGCAGTAGCCAAGAAGGCAGCGAAGAAGGCCGTCAAGAAGGCCGCCAAGAAGGCTTCTGCGAAGAAGTAACTCAGCTAACCAAGGCAACACAAGGCAAGCAAAAGAGCCCGGCTAAGCGCCGGGCTTTTTTGCGTCAGTGGGCATTGCTCACGGCAAGTGTTTACCTGATCGGGCCGAAGGCCTGCACCGGCGACGTAAAGCAGCCCTTGGGCGCAGGAATGGCGGCCAGTATCTTTGACACGGCATAATGCGGGTTCACCCTGGTCCATAGCTTCGCGATCATGCCTTGCGGGTTCATGAAGGAACGCGTGGAGAACGCGGCCATCAAAGCAGGCGTCTATGCGCCTGACGTCTGGATTTCCGCTTCCATGTGCGGCTTGCGCGGAGAGGCGACGATGGCGATGCCGGCCTGGGTGGCGCGCTGCAAGAGCGCGTCGCGATCAAACAGCAGCGTGCGATCAGCTTCCACGGAGAGACAAGTGGCGCCGGCGCGGGTCATGGCTTCGATGGTGGCCGCGCCGATTACCGGCACATCGAAGCGCATGTCCTGATTTGGCTTGGCTACTTTGACCACGGTCAGCTTTCTTTCGAGCGTCGAAGCGCTGCCGTCCAGCGAGCGCATCAGTGAGCCGGCGCGCTCGATGGTTGCGTCGGTGCCTTCCATGGCCTCGACGGCTACGCAGGCCTGCGCCGCCACCACGACCGTCTGGCCGATGTCGAAGCCGGCCAAGGCTGCCGCCACCTGCAGGCCATAGGCGATGTTGTTGCGCTCGTCGTCGTCCGGCGCGCGCCCGGTAAGCACGCCTTGCTGCGCCAGCAACGGCTCAAGAAAAGCGGTCGAGCTGATCAGTTCGATGCCCTCGTCGGCCAGCACTTTGGCGACCGCGCCCAGCAACGCATCGGTGGAGCGGGTGCGCAGATTCAGGAGGAGCTTGGCGAGGCGCCAGTCGGGACGGATGCTGGAAAAGATCTGCTTGTGCTTGACCTGGCCGGCCATGACGGCCTTTTCAACGCCCTGTTTGCGGAAGGTCTCGATGAGGCGCGAAAGCTCGCCGAGCGAGAGCCAGTGCACGGTGATGCCGGAGTCAGCGGCGGCGCGGCGGTCGATTTCCGGGTCGGTTTCTTCGCGGATGGCGGCGACGACGACGGAAAGGCCCTGCGCCCGTGCCGCGTCGAGGAGCAGGAACGGGAAGCGGCCATTGCCGGCGATGAGGCCGAGGGGCATCGCTACTTGATCACCCCGCGCTCACTGCGCTCCAGGAAGGCGATCAGGACGGCCACGTCGTCGCTGGCCAGGGCGCGCAGTTTTTCGATGGCCTGTGTGGTGTTCAGCCGGGAGGAGAGCAGCAGGCGGAAGGCTCTTTGCAGGGTTTTGAGCCGCTCCGGGGTGAAGCCACGGCGCTCCAGGCCGATTCTGTTGATGCCGAATGCCTTGTTTTCGCGGCGCGAAGAGGTGAGTGAAAAAGGCAGCACGTCCTGGGTGACGATGGTGCCGCCGCCGATGAAGGCGTATTGCCCGATGATGCAATGCTGGTGCACCGGGCAAAAGGCGCCCAGGGTGACATGGTCTTCGATGATCACGTGACCGGCAAGCGTGGCCGCGTTGGCAAGGATGCAGTGGCTGCCGATCTGGCTGTCATGGCCGACGTGCGCGCAGGTCATCAGGAGGCAGTGGGAGCCGATGCGGGTTACGCCGCCGCCGCCCACGGTGCCGCGGCTGACGGTAACGCTTTCGCGGATGGTGTTGTCGTCGCCGATGATGGTTCCCGTCGGTTCGCCGCGATACTTCAGGTCCTGGGGCGTCACCCCGATGGAACAGAACGGATAAAAGACGTTTCGTGCGCCGATGCGGGTGCGGCCGTCGAGCACGACATGGGAGATGAGGGTGCAATCTTCGCCCAGCACCACCTCCGGCCCGATGGTGCAAAACGGTCCGATGTTGCATGAAGCTGGAATCTGGGCGCCGGGAGCGATCACGGCGCTGGCGTGCACACTCACTCAACCATCTCCGTCGCCGGCTCATTATCTTCAGCCGCGGAGGCTCCGCCGGCCTTTCGCTCGCGCGTGCGGGGCACCACCTGGCAGGTCAGCGTGGCTTCGCAGGCCAGCTTGCCGTCCACCAGCGCGCGGCCCGCAATGCGCCCGGCGCGCGGACGGAACGAGAGCACTTCCACCTCGATGCGCAACTGATCGCCCGGCGTGACCGGACGGCGAAACTTGGCGCGCTCGATGCCTGTGAACACCACCAGCTTGGCGGCGCGGTCGGGCAACTCGTGCGTCATGATGATGCCGCCGGCCTGGGCCATGGCTTCCACCACCAGCACGCCCGGCATGATGGGGTAGCCCGGGAAGTGGCCCTGGAAGAACGGCTCGTTGATGGTGACGTTCTTGATGGCCACCAGCCGCGTGGCGCGCTCGAACTCCACTATCCGGTCAATCAGCAGGAACGGATAGCGATGAGGGAGAAAATCCAGGACCTCCTGGATGTCTAAAGTCATTCCTGCACTCCAGCGAGGCGGCGGACGTAACCGCACGCACTCCTCTGGATTATAACCAAGGGCGCATCAGGGCCAGATGCGCGGAGCCGGGCCGGACGCCTCCAGGGCTATTTCTTGATGTGGCGCGCCGCGACGTCCGGGTTCCAGAAATCCGCCGGCAGCGTCTGGTTATACTTCACGGCAGTGCGGAAGCGCTGCTGCACCATCTCGCCGTCTTTGTAGACCGTGATGGTGAGGGGCGTAGGGAAACCGTCGATGGTGTGGTAGTCGTCGTACTCGACATCCTCTGTTTCGATCGTGTGGAAGGCCGGATCGCGCCACTTGAATTCAGAGCGCAGGGGCAGGTGCGAGTTCACATTCACCACGATCGTAACGGCCTGATTTGTGGCGGAGATCAGCGAGACTTGCACGCCCAGATTCCGCTGCACCAGCCGCGGGCCCTCGTAGATCAGGATCGTCTTGGGGTCTTTCATCCACCGCTTCACCACGGTTTCGATGGAATGGGCACGGCGGCGCAGGAAGCCATCCAACTGGTCCTTGGGCAGTTGCTTTTTGCCTTGATAGTCCACTTCCCATCCCTGGTTTCCGATGAAGAAGAGCACATCGTCGCGGTGCTTTGTGTACTCGATGCGGTCGTAGTCGGGCCATTGATGATAGTGGAAGTACTCCGTGGTGCCCAGCTGGGGCCGGCCCTCGTAAAACGAGGCAAGATGCCCAATGCTCTCCATGTTCCTGATGTTCAGCCAAGCCTGCCCGCCCAGGGCCTGCACCATGGCATTGAGCACGGCACGCGCCTGGTCCGTATTTTTGGTGGCAGTCGTGCTATTCGTTTGGCTTCTGGTAACCGCCGGCGCGGCGAGCATCAAACCAGCCAGCGCCCAAGGCAACATCTTGCGCATAGACTTTCTCCCGTTCAGCCTTCCAGCCCCCACGCCGCCAGGCGGCCCATGGGAATGCCGGCCACGATTCCTGGACCTTGTTCCGGGACTTCGAGCACGCCGGAAGCCGTCTCCGTCGCTGTCCATCCCGGCGCCACACAGTTTACCCGAATTCGCTGGGCGGCTGCGCGCGCGGCAGGCTTTTCATGAGACTGATGGGCGCGCGTTTGGTCACGGGGCGCCGGCATGGCAGGCTTTGCCCCACGGGTAGCGGGGACCGCTTTGCCATTCAAACCTTTGGAAGGAGATGCGGAGAATGTGTTGAGACCAAGTTGCGATTATTCCCGCCGGAAGCGGTTGGCCTGCTCGAACTCTTCGCGCAGAGCGGGGGTGCGCAGGTTTTCGCGCAGGTAGGCCAGGCGATGCTCCAGCGCCAGCAGGGCGTGCTCCACGGCCTCGGTGTTGGTGTGCGCGATGTCGCGCCACATGGAGAATGGGCTGGCGCCCAGACGCGTCATCTCGCGCAAGGCGCGGCCGCCTACGTCCTTCAGCTCGGGCGCGGCGCCCACTTCTTCTTCGAGCAGGGCGCTCAGGGCCGTCGCCGTGAACTGCGGCAGATGGCTCACCCAGGCGACAAGCTCGTCGTGGCGCGCTGGGTCAAGGTCGAGGATGCGGGAGCCGATGGCCTGAACCCACTTGCGCCACTCCGCCACCAGCGCCGCGCCTTGCGGCGAGCGGCGCGCCGCCGGATCGTCGGTAAAGAGCCAGACCGCACCGCGAAACAGATCGGCATCTGCGAGCGCCGCACCGCCGCGCTCCTTGCCGGCCATGGGGTGGCCGGGCAAGAACGCCGCGCGCTCCGGCGTGTTGTAGAGGCGCGCCGCGGCCTCGGAGATCATGCGCTTGGTGCTGCCCACGTCCGTCACGAGGTGCTCGGGGCCGAGCACGGCGGACAGCTTTTCCATGTAGTCGAGCGTGGCGAAGATGGGCATGGCCAGCAACACGACCTGGCTGGCGCGGGCAGCCTCGATGGGATCGCCGGCAACTTCGCCGATGGCACCCATCTCGAGCGCCAGACGACCCTGTTCGGGGCTACGGTTCCAGCCGGCAAGTTGGCCGCCAAAACCGGCGGCGCGAAGCGCCAGGCCCGCCGATGCGCCCAGCAGGCCGGTGCCGAGAATGGCGATGCGTTCGATCATGAGGGCCTTTCATAAGCGGAGCTAGCTGCGCTAGCACCGCTCCATCTTACAGCGTGCGTCCCACGGCCGTGGCGATGAGGCGCAGCTCGGCCATCATCTCTTCGAACTGCTCGAGATAGAGCGTTTGTGCGGCGTCGCTGACGGCCTTGTCGGCGTTGGGATGAATCTCGACCAGAATTGCGTCCGCGCCCGCGGCTACGGCTGCTCTGGCCATGGGAGCTACCATGTCGCGCCGGCCGGTGCCGTGCGAGGGGTCGCCTACCACGGGCAGGTGCGAGAGCTTTTTCAGCACCGGGATGGCCGAGATGTCCATGGTGTTACGCGTGGAGGTCTCGTAGGTGCGGATGCCACGCTCGCAAACGATGACGTCGTAGTTGCCGCCCGACATGATGTATTCGCTTGAGAGCAGCAGCTCCTCGACGGTGGCCGCAATGCCGCGCTTGAGCAGCACTGGCTTGCGCACCTGGCCCAGCTCGCGCAGCAGGTTGAAGTTCTGCATGTTGCGCGCGCCCACCTGGAAGCAGTCCACGTAGGGGAGCATGGGCTCGATCTGCGCAATCTCCATGACTTCGCTGATGGTCAGCAGTCCATGCGCCTCGGCGGCTTCGCGCATCAGCTCGAGGCCGGGAATGCCGAGCCCCTGGAATGAGTAAGGCGAGCTGCGCGGCTTGAATGCGCCTCCGCGCAGGAAGTGCGCGCCCGCGGCCTTGACGCATTGGGCGATGGCGAAGATCTGCTCGCGATTTTCAATGGCGCAGGGGCCGGCGATCACGTGTACCTGCCTGCCACCGAGGGTGACGGCGCTGGGCGTGCCTTTGGCGAACTCGATCACTGTGCCTTCGGGCCGGAACGCGCGGCCCGCAAGCTTGTAGGGTGAGCTGATGCGGTGTACGTGCAGCACCCCGGGCAGGACTTCAAACTTGCTGAGATCCAGGCCGGCAGTCGGTCCCACGCCGGCCAGGATGGTTTGCATTTTGCCGGTGGTGCGGTGAACATCCACCCCGGCTTCCATCATGGCTTCAATTACCGCGTCGATCTGTTCTTCGGTAGCGGTCTCCTGCATGGCTACGATCATTGCTTTTTCCCTGTCTCGGGCGTCTCAGTGCCCGCGGCATGGCCCGGCAGGTCGCCGCTGCGGCCCTGCTGGGCGTTCCTTTCGGATGCCAACTCGTTCTTCTGGATGGACCGCATCACGTCGATGATGCGCTCGTAGATATGCACAAGCTCGCTGTCAGGCAGCGGTCCCTTGTTGAACGCGCAAATGTTCTGGTAGATCACCTTCTCGCGGTTCGGCTCATAGACCGGCAGAGAGGTGGTTGCTTTCAGGTGCCCGATCATCAGGGCGGCCCGCGCCCGCTCGCTGAGCAATTCAACAAGCTGGCGGTCCAGAACATCGATGCGGCTTCGCAATTCTTCGATCGTCATTCCATCCTCGTGTTGCGTTTCGCGCTTCGTCCTGGAAAGGACCACGGCGCGTAAACGCGTCGGCAATTGAGTTGGCTCTTGGCTTCTTAGCTTTCGGGCACCGGCTTTCAGTGTCCTCGTGCCGGCGCGGATTGCCACTTCTCAATCCGGCCGCAAACGAGCTGAAGGCTGGAGGCTGAAAGCTAAAAGCTCCGGATCTTCTTACCGGGCCGGCGCTTCCTGGGGAAGACGCAGGCCCTTGATAAATCGGGCCACCGCGGCAGGCGCCGCATCCGGAGCCGAGCGCTCAATCAACTCGACAATGGCGCTGCCGATAACCGCAGCATCCGCGAACTCGCCCACCTGGGCAAAATGAGTCGCATTGGAGACGCCGAATCCTACGGCCACCGGCAGCGTGGTCCATCGCCGGATGCGCGCGACGAGCGCGGTCGCATCGGCGGCAAGGCTCTGCTGCGTGCCGGTGATGCCCACGCGCGAGATGGCGTATACGAAGCCCCGGGAGTGCGTGGCGATGGCCTGCAGCCGCTCATCGGGGCTGGTGGGCGCGGCCAGGAAGATGGGCGCCAGGCCCACGCGGCTCATCTCGGCCAGGTACTCGGCGGCTTCTTCCACAATCAGGTCGGTAGCCAGCACGCCGTCCGCACCGGCGGCTTTGGCGTCGTCAGCAAAGCGGGCGAGGCCGTGGCGCAGGAGGGGATTGAGATAGCTGAAGATGACCAGGCCGGCCTGGGGGCGCGCGCTGCGAATCTCGCGCGCGACGGCGAGCACATCGCGGAGGCGCGTGTGGCGCGCAAGGGCGCGCTCGCTGGCGCGCTGAATAATCGGCCCGTCGGCCAGCGGATCGCTGAAGGGCACACCCAGTTCGATCACGTCGGCGCCGGCGTCGATGGCGGCGAGCGCAATCTCTCGCGTGCCATCGAGGCTGGGATCTCCGGCCGAGAT
>JAJZME010000078.1 GCA_021803035.1 Acidobacteriota bacterium
ACACGCGAATCCTTCAACTCCGCAAAATACCTCAGGGGTTTCTCCAGAGCCCCATCTCAGCTTGGATACCCCACCTGCATATAGCGATTAAGATGCGTTTGCCCTGCGCTCGCTGCAGCCAGGCCCGGCAGCAACGGCTGATGGGCTCGGGCGAGTACCGGCCCTGGACGTCCGATCTGCGAAAATATAGGTATGTGCCCGGCAGCAGAAGCAGAAAAGTGGAGTTGCCTGGCCGAGTAAACTTCACGATGCGAAAAGTCGCGCTGATCTACAATCCAGCTTCTGGACAATATTCCACAAAACGGGCGACCGCCATTCAAAAAGCCCTCAATGAGTTTCGCGAGGCTGGCATCGAAGCCGAGGCGTTGGTGAGCGACGGCCCGGGCGGCGCGACGGCGCATGCGCGGCAGGCTGTGAGCCGGGGTTGCGATGCCGTGATCGCCTGCGGCGGCGATGGCACGGTGCACGAGATTCTGCAGACGCTGGCGGGAACCGAAGTGGCGCTGGGCGTGGTTCCGCTGGGGACCGCAAATGCGCTGGCGGCCGACCTGGGCCTGATTGGACCGCCGGCGAGCGCGGCGCGCAAATTGATCAGCGCGATCCCAACAAGGGTTCCCGTGGGACGCATCTATTTTCGGGACCGCGACGGCAAAGATGCCTCACGATATTTCCTGGTGGCGGCAGGCATCGGGGCGGACGCGCTGCTGATGTCGCGAATGGACGCCGGCCTGAAACGGCGTTTCGGTTATCTCGTCTACCTGATCGAAGGCTTCCGCATCCTGGCCACCGATCCGTTTCCGCCGTTCGAGGCGGCTTTCACGGTCAATGGCAGCGGCGTGAAGCGCGTGGAGGCGGTGTCGCAGTTGCTGGCGGTGCGGGTGCGGTCGTTCGGAGGGATTCTGCGCGAATTGGCTCCGGGCGCGACGCTGCACAACGGGAATCTGCACCTGGTGGCCTTCAAGACGCGGGACCGCATGCGATGGCTGCAGTTCTTTCTGGCGGTGATTGCCGGGCGGCATACCTTTTCCCGCGATATCGAACATGTGGACGCACACGCGGCGGAGTGCCGCGCCCAGGACGGCTCGCATTACTCGCATTTTGTGGAGGCCGACGGCGAGGTGCTGGGTTCGCTGCCGGTCAGGATCGAAGCCGTGCCGGAGGCGCTGACGCTGCTAATTCCGCCGCACGCGCAGCCGTAACAGCGCGCGGCCAAAGTCGAAATCTGGAAATTGCAGACCTTCAGCGGCTAACCCAAGTTCGTCACGAGTTCGCGCAGGACGGCGGCGACGGTGCTCTTGCCGCTGCCGAGCCCGCCCGTGAGGCCTACGCGCAGCATGCGATGAGAGGCCTCGAAGGGGATTTTCCGCTGGCTCGGCACAGATCGGATTAGGGTTGAGCGTTTCCGGTTTTCGTGGAGAAATTTACCAGAATATGGGATTGGCGGAGGCTGAGAATGCCGCTTATGGCGGGAAACGAAATTGTCTGCAAAAAATCGGCGGAAAAGAAAAATATTTCGGGGGGGTGGGTATGCGGCTAGCCGGTGGTGGAATCCGGCGGGTTGGCAGCCCGCGAAGGCGCGCTTGATTCCGCATTCCGGCGGTCATGAGCACGTTTTTCATCTCTATTTGCATTATGCGTCATCGGATGGAAATTATCTGCAAATGGGTTGGCCGCTTGCGGACGGAAGATGCTGGTTTTGATGAGGCGCCGGGGATCAATATCCCCTGTTGCGGACGAAGGTTTCGGGAGTGCCGTCTTGCGGGTTCACGAAAATGATGTCTTTGGGATCGCGGCGCGGCGCATCGATGGCGAGAAAGATAACGGGAGATTCGAGGATGGCAGGCAGGGCGTGGACGGTGCGGCGCTTGAAGGTGAGAAAGTCGCCGGGGCCAAATTCACCACTGTTCGCGGCGTCGCCGATCCAGAAGGTGCCTCGGCCAGAGAGCACGTAGAGGTATTCATCGGAGTTGGCGTGGTAGTGCGGCGGGGTTTCGCGGTAGACGCGGAAGACACGGCTGCTTGCCGAGGGCTCGTCGGTGAGGTAGGTGTCGAGCAGCAGGGTTTCAGCCGTTGGGGGAAATTCGGCTGCGATCTGGGGAATGTGGAAGCGACCTCCGGTTGCCTTCTCAGACATTCGTCTTCTCCGTTTCTCCGGTGGGATGAGGTAACGTTGCGCGGAGCGCCGGAAGAGTGCGCTTCCGGCCTTACTTCTTAAAGCTATCATCGGGATGAGAACGGGGAATGGCGCACGCGATTGTTGGGGCAGCGCTCGTTTACCCGGGATTTGGGGTTGCGTTCTTCCGCGTTGCATGTTCACGATGCGCCGCGCAAGCGCTTCTTCCAGCACAAATGGAAAGGGCACAAAGGCTTCACGGCGCACTACAACTGCGATCGGCTCATCTCGTTCGAGTTGGAGACGGCAACCTTGTGCGCATCGAGAACCTGCGGCGGAACCGGTGCGGTGCCGCAGCCGGGCTGCTGGGCGGAGAGCGCCGGAACGAGGACCAGAAGGCAGAACAATCCAACACACAAGGTCCTGCGAACCTCGGAGTACCTCGTACCCCTCCAGCCGCTCATAGCGCAACAGCACAGCTATGGGTTGCAGGCTGCAGGGTTCGGCGGCGGGAATGACACAGCGATACCGGAGTTTCACCGTGTGCGGCCAACGTCGGAGGAAGGACGAAGCGAGATCCGGGCAGCTATTTGGCGCCGCTGCCCGGGGCGAAGTAGCCTTCCGGCGTATTCACCGTAAGCCCCTTCTTGTCGACCTTCAGATCGATGGTGTGGAAGATGCCGTCGTCTTTCAACTGATCAGGCGCATAGGTCAGCAGGTACTGATCTTGCAGGTCGCTGGCAATCTGGCTATAAATTTTGGCAAGCTCTGTGTCCCGTCCGGCAGCAAAGGCCAGCCCGCCGGTGCGCGTAGCAATCTGACCGAGGTTTCTTCTGCCGTCAATGGGGGCCGCAGGCATCCGTCCGCGCGGGCCGTTGCCGCCGCCAGGGTAGCCGCCGCCAGGATAGCGGCCGGGATAGCCACCGCCGGGATAGCCGCCGCCGGGATAGCCGCCGCCGGGATAGCCGCCGCCAGGGAAAGGACCTCCCATCACAGGGCCCTGCCCGCGGTTGCCCAAGATGTTGCGCCTGGAGAAGCGCTCATCGCCCCGAAAGTAGATGGTGTAGACCACCGTGTGGGTCCGCTCCGCGGCATCGACTGCCTCGTTGAAGGTCTCCTTGCTGCCGTTATCCAATCCGTTGGAGAAGATCACCAGCACCTTGCGGCCGTGTTTGGATTTCATCATGTCGTCTGAAGCGAGATAGATGGCGTCGTAAAGGCGGGGGCTGCTCCTGCGCATCCGGCTGGGTCCGCCGATTCCGTTGTCGCCGTCGTTGGTTTCCGGACCCTCGACGTTTGCCGCCGCCGAGGTCGGCCCCATCTCCTGCAGATTCGACTGCAACTTATTGCGCGAGCCGGTAAAGCCCTGAAGCAGCTCAACTTCGCTGTCGAAGTGAATCAGAAACATCTGGTTGCCCGAGGTTGCACTGGCGGGATCGGCGGGCAGCATCAGATCGACAAACTTCTCGGCGGCCGCGCGCTCTGCATCCATGGCCCTGGCCATGCCGCCGCTGGTGTCGACGAGCAGGCCAATCTGCACCGGCATGTTGCCGGCGAGAGTCAGGCTCTTGATGACCTGGGGGTGGCCGTTATCGGTGAGCGTGAAGTTGCTGGCGGTCAAATTGGTCACCGGCGCCCCACGCCTGTCACGGACGATCACCGGCAAAATGACGTCTTTGGTGAGCGATTTCGAGGCTGTGGCGGGCTTTTTGGCCAGGACGGGCTTTTCGGCCGACGAGTTCTGCGCCACGCACACCGCGCCCAGGCAGGACACGGCTGCCGCAGCCAGGAAAAGAAGACGAGAGGATTTGCTTTGCATAGGCTTCGACGGCATACACTTCCGCATTTTTAGACGTGACAGTGTGCCGAAAGTTGACGCGCGCGGAGCGACTGCGGAGAATCCCGCCGGGCGGCGCCGATTCCAGCGGATGGCTGACCCGGCGGTTACCCCGCTGAGCGGGTTGGGTCCGATTGGGCGAGAATGGAGGCAGCCATGCAAACGGTGTCGCGCCAATTCGAAGAAGCTTTGCGGATTGTGGGAGTTCTGCGCCGGGCCGGGTATGAAGCGTACTTTGCCGGAGGGTGCGTGCGCGACCTGGTGCTGGGCCGCGAGCCAGCCGATTACGACGTGGCCACCAGCGCCACGCCGGATGTCGTGCTGGGGCTGTTTGAGCGCACCTTCGCCGTGGGCGCGCACTTCGGGGTGGTGCTGGTGGCGGCTGAGGACGCGGGCTTGGTGACCGAAGTGGCCACCTTCCGCTCGGATGGAGCCTACTCGGACGGACGGCATCCGGATGTGGTGCAGTACACGGCGAGCGCCGCAGCGGACGTGCGGCGGCGCGACTTCACCATCAACGGGCTGTTGCTCGATCCGCTGCGCGAAATGGCCCCTCCACGCGAGGCGGTTATCGATCATGTGGGTGGGCTAGCGGACCTCGACGCCGGGGTGGTGCGGGCCATCGGGCGGGCGGAGCTGCGCTTCGAGGAAGACCGGCTGCGGATGCTGCGCGCGGTGCGCTTTGCCGCGCGCTTCAACTTCCAGATCGAGCCGGAGACACTGGCGGCGATCCGCCAGTTTGCATGCCGCATTCACGCCGTGAGCAGGGAGCGCATACGCGAGGAGCTGACCAAGATGCTGACCGAGGGACGCGCCCGGCGGGCCTTCGAGCTGCTGGATGCAACCGGGCTGCTGGCCCAGGTTCTGCCCGAGGTGGAGCGCATGAAGGGCGTGGAACAACCGCCGCAGTTCCACCCGGAAGGCGACGTGTGGGTGCATACGCTGATGCTGCTGGAGCAACTGGAGCCGGGCTGCCCGATGACGCTGGCCTGGGGCGCGCTGCTGCACGATGTGGGCAAGCCTGCCACCTTCCGGCGGGCGCTGGACCGGATCCGCTTCAACGGGCATGTGGAGGTGGGCATGGCCGTGGCGGCGGAGATCGGCCGGCGGCTGCGCTTCTCGAACGACGAAACGCGGCAGATTCTGGCGCTGATCGAAAACCACATGCGCTTTATGCACGCCGCGCAGATGAAGGCCTCGACGCTGAAGCGGTTTTTCCGGCTGGAGGGCTTTGAGGAGCACCTGGCGCTACACCGCATGGACTGCCTGGCCGCGAGCGGCAACCTGGAACACTGGGAGTATGTGCGCCAGCGCTGGCAAGAGACGCCGGAAGAGGATGTAAGGCCGCCTAAGCTTATTACGGGAAGGGAGTTAATTGCGGCCGGCTATGAACCGGGAGCGCGCTTCCGGGAGATGCTTCAGGCCGTCGAGGATGCTCAACTGGAGGGAGCGATCGGGACGGCCGAAGAGGCGCTCGAACTGGTGCGAAGCCGCTTTCCGCTGCATTGACCATCTGGATGTGACCGGGCGCACTGTCAGGTGTGATGGCGGATGCGATAAAAGACCTGTGCCGTTCCTGGCCGTAGGCGGGATTTGAGCGCATATCGTTCCCCATAGAAAGCGAGAACAGAGTGACGACAACGGCCTCCAGAGGCACCACTCTTGTTGACTTCCAAACCCGCTGGCCGGAGTTGGAGCTGCCCGAAGCCGTGCACGAGGTCCTGAGCGCTGCGCCCAAGGTGCAAACGCCGGAGACCCGGCTGGAATTGCTCGACTGGGCGCTGGGAAGGCCGTCTGGAGCGACGAATTGGCTGCTGGGCAATCGCGACGACCACGGCGAGCATGAGGTGATCTTTCAGACGCCGGGCGTGGGGCGGATCATGGAGGCGGTGATCACCAAGGCGCGGAACGGGTTGGCCATCAACTTTCCCGACCCGGCGATGCGGCGGCGCGATCCGGATGCCATGGTGATCGGCGACAGACTGCCGACCGACAAGCTCACTTACGAACAACGCTTTGGCGAGGGATTTGAGAAGACGCGGCAGCAAACGCTGGACTGGTTGAAGAACCAGGAACTGGTAGCGATGCCGTTTTACGCGGGAACCGACACGCTGGGGTACGGCAGCCTGCTGATTGTGCCCCTGCAGGCGGCGTTTTTTGCTGCGGCGCTGGCCGACCTGCAAGGCATGATCCCGCGCAGCCGCGTTCCGGAGGGGTTCAGCATCACGGGCGGCGTACTGTTTGTGGCTCCGCCATTCCGGCATACACACTTTGGAGGACGGCAGGTCGTGGTGCACGAGCGCCTGGGAACGCACCAGGAGGTGTGGGCGTACAACCTCTATCCGGGACCGAGCGCAAAAAAGGGCGTCTACTCCATGCTGCTGGACAAGGGCGAGCGCGAGGGCTGGACCACCAACCATTGCGCGGCCGTGGCCGTGGTTACGCCGTATGAGAACCAGCTGATCCTGATGCACGAAGGCGCCAGCGGCGGCGGCAAGAGCGAGATGACCGAGCACATCCACCGCATGGAGGATGGGCGGCTGCTGATCGGGCGCAATGTGGTGACGCAGGAAGAGCGAACGCTGAATCTTCCCGAGGCCTGCCACCTGCGGCCCATCGCCGACGACATGGCCTGCGCGCACCCCAGCTACCAAGGAAACTACAAGCGGCTGATGGTGGCCGATGCGGAGAATGGGTGGTTTGTGCGCGTGGACCATATTCATGCTTACGGCACGGCGCCGAATCTGGAGCGGCTGTGCATCGAGCCGCCAGAGCCGCTGATCTTCCTGAACCACTACACCGTGCCCGGCGGCACCTGCCTGACATGGGAACACGTGGAAGATGCGCCGGGAAAGCTGTGTCCCAATCCGCGCGTTATTTTGCCACGGCGGCTGCTGGAAGATGTTCTGGATGGGCCGCAGCGCGTGGATGTGCGCAGCTTTGGCGTGCGCTGCCCGCCGACGCATCGCGAAAGCCAGCTCTACGGCATCCTGGGCATGCTGCACGTGCTGAGCCCGGCGCTGGCATGGTTGTGGCGGCTGGTGGCTCCGCGCGGGCACGCCAATCCCAGCATCCAGACGCAAAAGAGCAAGGAGATGCAGTCGGAGGGCGTGGGATCGTATTGGGCGTTCGCCACGGGACGGCGCGTGGACCAGGCCAACCTGCTGCTGCGCCAGATGGTGGAGACGCCGGATACGCGCTACGTGCTGCTGCCCAACCAGCACATCGGGGCGTGGAAGGTGGGATTCATGGGCGAGTGGCTGGCGCGCGAGTACCTGGCCCGGCGCGGCAGCGCGCGCTTTGCCCGCGAGCAGGTGACCGAAGCGCTGTGCCCCTTGCTTGGCTATATTCCCAACCAGTTGCGCATCGAAGGATCGATGCTGCCCCGGGTTTTCCTGCAAGTCGAGGAACAGATCCAGGGAGGCATAGATGTGTACGAGGAAGGCGCACGGCAGTGGCGCGAGTTCTTCGCACGCGAACTGAAGGCGTTTCTGGTGCCTGAGCTTGATCCGCTGGGAAGGCGGATCATTGAGGCATGTCTGGATGACGCGCACCAGGAAGACTATCGCCGCCTGATTCCGCACCCCATGTTCCGCGACGACGCGTGAGAATCGCCATGGCAAGCTGACCGGTACAGGCGGAACTTGCCAGTGATGCCAGCCGTGCAGTATGACGGAAGGGGGCTCAGGGTGAATCCATGCGCGTACTTGTGGTGGAAGACGAGGAAAGGCTGGCGCAGAATATCGCCACCATTCTGCGTGATAATGCCTTGTGCGCCGTGGACATTGCGCCCGATGGCGAAGAGGGGCTGTTTCTGGCCCGATCGAATCCCTATGACCTGCTGGTTCTGGACCTGATGCTGCCCAAGCTGACCGGCCTGCAGGTGCTCAAAAGCTACCGGGCCAGCGGAAAGAACTCTCCGGTGCTCATTCTGACCGCGCGGGATGAAAAGGAGATCGTGGTCAGGCTGCTGAATGCCGGAGCGGACGATTACCTGACCAAACCCTTCGACCTGGGAGAATTCGTTGCCCGCTGCAAGGCGCTGATGCGGCGCGGCAAAGGCGAGCCTTCCCCGGTTATCCAGGTGGGACCGCTGGAGATCAACACCAGCACCCGCCGCGTGCAGGTGAATGGCACGCGCATCGTACTCACCGCGATGGAACATCGTGTGCTGGAGTATCTGGCGCTGCGGCGCGGGGCGCTGGTTTCCAAGATGGAGTTGCTGGAACACCTCTACGACTACAACTGGGAAAAGTTCGGCAACGTGATCGAGGTGTACATTTCCGGGCTGCGCCGCAAGATCGAGAGCGTGGCCGGAGAAAAGCTGATCCAGACGGTGCGGGGTCTTGGCTACGCGCTTCGCCTGGAGGACGAGCCTGTCACGAAGGATCGCGACTGAGAAGAGCCGCGCAGGCGAAGTTCCCCGCTCCGCCGGTCCTTGCTCTTATTGATCTTCAAGTCTGGTGCTAGCCTTCATGAGCCGCCTGCTCAGAGGCAAGAACAGGCTTGCCTTCCGCGCCCTCCGCTAAGCCACGGAAGTCCTTGCCTCGCTTTTCCGGACCAAAGATGAACAGCAGGAGGAGCGTGACAATCACGACGGTTTCGAAAAGGGTCAGCGCCCAGGGATATCCCAGGTGGTCACGCAGCGCGTACTCCACCGTCGGCGAAGACGCCGCGATCAGCACCCCGAGCTGATAGACAAATCCCGGGAAAAGGCTGCGGATGGAGTCCGGAGACAACTCGGTGAGGTGCGCGGGGATGACTCCAAATGCGCCCTGCACACCGGCCTGCATCGCGAACGACGCGAGCACCAGGACTCCCAGGGAGGCGCCGAAGGCCCATGCGGGAACAGACAGCAGGCACAAGACCATGGCGATAATCATGGAGCGGCGCCTGCCGACTCTGTCGGAGAGGTGGCCGAAGAACAAGGTTCCCAGGATGGCGCCCACGTTGTAGATGATAGGAATGCCGTACACCATCTTCATGCCCAGCACCGTCTTGCCCACGAGAGCGGGAATGGTGCGCAGGAAGTTGGGATAGAGATCCTGGCTGCCGTGGGAGAGCGCATTCATGGCCGCCATCAGCACCAGCGTATAGATGAACAGCTTCATGTTGGCAAACAGCGTACGCATGATCTCGCCATAGCCGGGCGAGTGCTGCATCTTCCACGAGTCGGACTCCGGAGCGAACAGCGTCAGGACGATAATGATGGCCATGACCGGGACTCCGGCCAGGAACATGATGTGCCAGCCGAACTGCGTCACCAGAACCTGCATGGCCAGGGCCGCCAGCAGATAGCCGATGGGATAACCGCCCTGCATGAATCCGGAGACGATGCCGCGAGACTTCTGCGGGCAGCTTTCCATGGCGTAGGATGCGCCGACTCCCCAATATCCGCCCATGCCGATGCCGTAAAGCGCGCGCGTCAGAAGGAAGAACCAGTAATTCGGCGCGTATCCGCTCAGCACGGTGAAGAGGGTGAAGAAGATCACGCAGGCTATCAGCGGGAGTTTGCGGCCGTAGCGGTCGGCCATGGCGCCGAAGAAGAACGCGCCCACCGGGCGCAGGGCAAGAGTGACGGTCAGCGAGAAGACGATGGCCGCTTTGGAGACATGAAACGTCGTCGAAAGAGGAACGAAGAGAAAGACGACAACAAAGAAATTGAACGCATCCAGAATCCAGCCAAGAATGGCTGCACTCACGGCAAATTGCCAGCGGGGCGTTTCGCTGTTATTGGGAAGCGACTCTGCGGAAAATGTTGGCATAGGCGGGGATGGCCTGTTTCGCCTTTACTACTCTTTAACCGTATTCCAAAAAGATTAGGATTTCCTTAAGCTGAGGGCAAGTATTTTTGCCTATGCTATAGACAACAAGGTCCCGAAAAGGTCGCAAGAAGTGCATTCCGCGCACGCGTCAAAGATCGCGGGGCAGGTTACCGCGATCTTCTTATGGGTGCGCCAAGCCTCTACTTCGGGATTTTCCCCTGCATCGGCGCCCCGAATCTCCGATTTTCAATGCTCGCCCAATTCCGCACTAAGGCGCGGCCGGCCTGCAATACGCGGCGACTCTGAGGGCTGTCGATGTTGTTAGAACCGACAGAGGAATATTTTCGCTATTAAGGTTTGCTTAACATCCAGACTGTTACCGTCTTAGCCGTGGTAAACCTCCTGATCTTCAGAGTGGCGGTACTTAGTCATGCGCAGCTTTTGGAAGGAAATGCTTAGCGGGCCCAGGTGATCGCGCAAGCCAGCATCCTCTCGGGGCCGGTGGCCTGGCCGTCATGTTACGGCAATTCCGGCTCACGCGGACGCAGGCTTTCCCATCGACAACCAAGTGCTCATCAGATCAGGAAAGGAACACTGGACCTGGAGCCGACAAGAGCGGCCAGACTCAGGCGCAGGAAATCCAGTTCATCCGAAAACTGATTTCCGATGCGAAGACGAACAAACCCGCAAGAAGCCCGAAACCGCCGTTTCGCGCGGCGCGCGGTAAAGAGACGCAGTTCATTAAGGAGATATCCATCATGAGGAGACCCATTCATCTTGCTGTAGCCCTGTCCGCCGCGATGCTGCTTGGCGCTGTCCTGGCGGTTCCGGCCAATGCGCAAACTCCCCGCAGTCAGGCGCCTCTGAAGTATGTCCGCACATACCAGCTCTTTCCCGGCATTCCGGGCCTGTTCGATCATCTTAATGTGGACGCCAAGGGACATCGTCTCTTCATAGCGGCTGAGCAGTACAAGGCGGTGCTGGTGATCGACACCCGGACCGGCAAGGTGATCCACCAGATTCGCGGCATCGAAAAGCCTCACTCCATCTTTTACCGGCCCAAGCGCAATCTTCTTTACATCACTGATGGGCTTGCTGGCGCGGTGAAGGTTTACAACGCGACTACGTATAAGCTGGAGCACGTCATTCCGCTGCTCAAAGACTCGGATCCGATGCTGTACGACCCGGCCACGCATTATCTGTACGTCGTGAACGGGGGAGGCGACGTGAACGAGCCGTACTCGATGATCAGCGTGATCAACTCCAACACCTTCAAAAAAATTGCGGACATCAAGGTGCAGGGCAAGACGCTGGAATCCATGGCCATCGATCCCAATCGCCCCTACCTGTATGTCAACGACCGCGTTTTGAACAAGGTTGTTGTCATCAACCGGTACACGCGGAGGATCGTTGCCAATTGGCCGATTAGCGGAGCAACGACGAATGTCACGATGAAGCTGGATGTACTGCATCATCGTCTCTTTGTCGGCTGCGAAAGCGGAAGAATGGTGGTGCTGGACACCAACACCGGGAAGCAGGTTGCGTCATTCCCCATCCCGAAGGTGAACGACGATACCAGTTTCAATCCCGCCACCGACCGCATTTATGCCTCGGGCGACGGCTATGTCAGTGTCTACCAGGAAGTCACACCCAATCAATACAGGCTGCTGGGCAATGTGCCTACCGGACACATGGGCAAGAACTCGGTGCTGGTTCCGCAGACCAACCGGCTGTACGTGGCCGTGCCGCAAGACGGCAATAAAGTTGCGCACATTATGGTGTTCAAAACTGAGGGATTGAAGCAGACTGCGGATGCCGCGGCCGCGGCGCGCCACTGGCCGGTCTCGGCGCCGAACGCAGAGCAACTGGTCATGAATACACTCGGCAGGTATCCGGTTCTGGACAAGCTCGGCCTGCAGGCCATACCGCCCGGCGGCAAACGGAGCTTGCTTATTGCCAACGGAAACATGGGAAAGATCGGAAAGGCTTCAACGCCTGGGGACCTCGCCGCTGTGCGCAGCGGGGCTCCCTATTGTCAGCCTGTGCCGGATAGAGCGATCTATAACATGAAGCTTGCCATGATTGATGCTTCGGGCCGGAAGATCGGCATTCTGGTTATGGAGATTCCATTCTCAGGGGTGCCTGATTCAGCAGGCGCCGTGAAGCTGGCGGAAAGTGTGCGCAAGGAAATGTCCGCGCAGATTCCCAATCTGCAATGGCTCTTCAAGGGCTGATGTATGTAGAATCGGGACATTTCCGGGCTGCCGCACCATCAGCCCGCTTCCCCAAAGGAGGGAGCGTGAATCAATCTTATGAAGAAATTTTCACCCGCCGCAATTTGCTGAAAGGTGCAGGAGCAATTGCGGCTTCAACAGTATTTGCCGGGAAGACCGCGCAGGCGGCGGAACAGACAGCGCCGCCCGCGGCCAATCCGGATATAACAGGCATACTTGCCAGCTACATGAGTAAAGCTAAAGATCGCGCACTGCCAGCAATGGTCGAGGAGAAAGCAAAGGAGCACATTCTGGATACGATCGCTGCCATGGTGTCAGGCACCCATCTGCCACCCGGCGCACTGGGCGAGAAATTCGCAAAGTTTTATGGCGGAGAGCCCATTTCCACAGTCGTGGGCACCAACATGGCGATTGGCCCGATTGAGGCGGCGCTGGCAAATGGCGTGCGGGCACAATCGGACGAAACCGACGACTCGAATGCGCCTTCGCACTCTCACCCCGGCTGCTCGACGGTGCCGGCAGCGCTTGCCCTGGGCGAGCAGTTCGGGATCTCGGGGCCGCATTTCATTCGCGCCGTGGCCCTCGGCTACGATGTGGGCACGCGCGTAACGATCACGCTGGGTGGGCTCAATTATCAAATGCGCACGCATCGCGATTGTCACAGCATGGTCAGCACATTCGCGGCCTGCGCCGCGGCCGCCTCAGCCGCTTCGCTCAGCACACAGCAGATGCGATGGGTGCTCGACTACGCCGCGCAGCAGGATTCGGGCATTGCGGCGTGGGAGCGGGACACGCACCACGTTGAAAAAGCCCTGACGTTCGGCGGATTTCCTGCCCGCAACGGAGTCTCCACCGCGCTGCTGATTTATCACGGCGGCAGTGGAGTCAACAACATTTTCTTTGGCCCAAATAACTTCTTCGACGCGTTCAATCCGCAAGCGGATCCGGAGGGCCTGATCCATAAGCTGGGCGTGTTCTACGAAATCGCAAACACCAACATCAAGAAGTGGTCGGTCGGCTCGCCGGTGCAGGCGCCGCTGAATGCGCTGGAGTACATCATGAAGAAGCATCCCTTCAAGCTGGCGGACGTGAAGAGGGTGATTGTAACGGAGGCCACCGACGAAGCGATGACGGTGAACAACCGGGAAATGCCCGATATCTGCCTGCAATACCTTGTCGCTTTGATGCTGGTCAAAGGAACGGTTTCCTTTCATGATTCTCACGACCGGGCCCTCATGAGCGATCCGGCCATTGTTGCGGCGCGCGCCAAGGTGGATCTGGTCGGCAGCGCGGCCATGCAGAAGCTCTATCCGCAACTGGTGGCCAATGTCGAGGTGGTGCTGAACGACGGGACGACATACAGCCACCGCGTGAACGCGGTGCTCGGCACGACCGCGAACCCGATGACCCATGAGCAGATTGCGGATAAGGCGCGCGACCTGATGACTCCGTTTCTGGGCTCTGCGCAGACGGAGCATTTGATCGACGCGATTTATCACCTGGAGAATGTGAGCGATATTCGGACGCTGCGTCCACTGCTGCAGACGACGTAAGAAGAACCGGGGGCCCCGGCCAGGGCAGAAAGCGGACATGGGGCCTTTCCCGGTACGATTGTAGATGGAGAGTGCATGCGGCTCAGCGGGGCCAGGCGCACGGGCAAAGCGGCAGCGAAAAAGCTGTTTCGGAGCTAAGCGGGCGTTCGAATTTGCAACATGACCGAGCCGGGAACAGGTTGACCGATGCAGAAATTCTCCCTCAACAAACGCTTGATCATCGCGGTAGTGGTGTCGCAGCTTCTGCTGGCAGCCATCCTGGTGATTGTAGGCGCTTCGTTTTCAGGCCACTATATCAACTCGGCGTTCGATGTGTATCTCACCGGGCGCGCACGCAGTGTTGCGGCGCTCGTCTATTACCGGGATGACGGCATTCCGGGACTGCTGTTCAATGCGGCCAAAGCGCCCCCGTCGCCGCACCACATTCACAAGGATTTCTACCTGGTAACGAGCAACCAGGGCCATTACAAGTGGTACGCGCCCGGCTTCAATCCTCGCATCTTCGACGCGATTCCGCCGGGCGCGAAGTTCTGGGACTTCCATCTGAACGGCGCGGGGTACCGGGCGATCATTTTGCGCCACGTCGTCATTCTGGATACGGAAGAGGGCGAACCGCGGCCGCTGCCCAAGCTCACCGTGATCTACGCCGCGCCTACCATGGACATTGAACACCAGATTGAAGGGCTGGCGGTAGCCATGGGGCTGATGGGCGTGCTGGTGCTGATTCCGACTTTGCTGCTTGCAATCTGGAGCTTGCGGCGGGCACTGGTTCCACTCACTGCGCTGGCCTCCGCGGCGGGCGCAATTTCAGTCGATAGCTGGAAGTTCGAGCCGTCCGAGGAAGCCCGATCCACCGAAGAGCTGGAGCCGCTGATCGGAGCCATCCAGACGGTGCTGGCGGAGCTGGAAGCGGCCTTCACGCGGCAGCGGGAGTTTCTGGGCGATGCCGCGCACGAGTTGAAGACGTCGCTGGCCATTCTGAAATCGACTTTGCAGTCGTTGCTCAACAGGCCCCGCCGGCGGGAGGATTACGAGCGCGGCCTGGCAATGATGAGCGGGGACTGCGACCGGCTGGAACGGCTGCTGAACCGGATGCTGCAGACGGCGCGGGCGGAGCAGCGGATTGCGAAAGGACATCAGAGCGAACCGGAGCCGGTGGATGTGGCTTCAACCTGCGAGGGAGCCATTGCGCGGCTGGCACAGTTCGCGGCAGAGCGGCAGATCGGAATCGATTTCGCCTCAGACGGCGAGGCACTGGTGCGCGCCGAGCCCGCGGACCTGGAGCTGATATGGCTGAACCTGCTGGAAAACGCCGTGCAGTACAGCCCGCGCGACTCGGTGGTTTCGATGAAGGTGGCGGCCAACAACGGTTCCGTGCTGGTGTCGGTTGAGGATCATGGCTGCGGCATCGATGCCGACCATCTGCCGCATATTTTCAAGCGCTTTTACCGGGCCGATTCCTCGCGCGCGCGAGCGACGGGAGGGTTCGGGCTGGGATTAGCCATCGCCAAGTCGCTGGTGGATTTTTATCGCGGGACGATTCACGTTGAAAGCGAGCCGGGGCGCGGCACGCAGATCACGGTTGAGTTCCCGGTTGAGAAAGACAACGCCGGCAAAAAGCAGGAATTGGGCGCGGCTTCGCGGCCGGATTTGTCCTGAGCGGTCGCTGCAATATTTGCTGCCACCAAGATAACTGCTAAACATGCTGTGGCCGCGGCTGAGGGCGCACCAGGGTTGCGCCGAGCAGGCCCAGAATGATTCCGTAAAGCGTGGCTTCAATTGCGAAAGAGTGCAGCTTACGCTCGGGGTTGAGAGGCAGTTCGAGGATTGTGGCCGCGCCGCCTGGCACGGCGCGGCCGCGCCCGATGAAGTTGGCGTCAGTCAGCACGCGTACCTCTCCGGTGCGAAGGTCCACACGCGGCGGAAGCGGAGCCGCATCGCGGAAGAGGTAGTCGTCGAGCAGGTAATCGCGCTCGATGGGCCACCACGTTTCCGGATTGCGCAGCACCAACTCCGCAGCGCCGCCATCGGCGTAGCGCACGGTGATGGTTCCGTGGTTCATGTGGCTGGCCTGAGGCAGCGTGCTGCCCGCCATCAACAGGTAGAGGGAGTGGGCGCGGCCATTGAGCGGGATTTCCATTCTGGACTGGTCCTGTTCCCAGCAGGATATAAAGCGGCAGTTCGGCGCGGTGGCTTCCGCGGGCGTGCGGAACGGCACACCAAAGGGAGTGCGCAGCATGCCGCCGGCAGCGCGCAGGCCCGCGTCGTCGATCGTGGGCAGCGTATTAAAGTTGGCCCATCCGCCGATTCCCTGCTCCGGAATGGCGAGCGAACAGTAGGGCGAACGCGGCGCAACATAGGAACGGCGAAAGATTGCGGTGATGTTTTCGTTGAGCCATGGCTGCAGGTTGAGCGGCTCTGGATGCAGGTCCTGCGGAACGCGGGTGACGATGCTCGCAGGCTGCACTTGCCCTTTGGCTGCGAAGGAAATGGGCAGAGTCCAACGGCAATCGTGTTCATGCACGCGGGCAAAGACGGTGTGATGGCCGGCAGTGACCGCGCGGCCGTGGCGGAGGCAGCCTTGCGGATCATCGATATTGCTGAGAGTCACCCCCGCGGGCCATTCGATGGCTTCTTCGAGCAGGTAAGTACGGTACTCCGGCACTGCGGTTGGAACAGCGCCACGCCAGTCGAGCTGTACGTCCCAGGCGGCAGCAACGGGAAGATGAATGAGAACAGCCGGATTGCCTACGGCCTCCGCATCGAAGGCGACAGGCACAACGGAGCCACCGGCGCGCACGGTGGGCAGCGTGGTGGTGCGCGCAGGCAGAACCAGATGCAGAGCGACCGGCCTGGGTAAGCGCGAGATAACCTTGAGCTGCTCGTGCACGCCTTCGGCAGTCTGCTCACGCTGCCATTGCAGCGAGAGATCGGGATGATCGAGTGAGGCATGGTCCCACTCCGACGGGAAGCCGGGCCGAACGGTGAGCACGCCGTGCAACACGTCTGGCTGTATGCCGTAGAGGCCCTCAATCAATGCCCGCGAAGTGATGCCGATGGGGTCGCCAAAGTCGCGCTGTGCCTCCTGGCGATGATCGTCGAGTTGCGAGGACATGTGGAAGTTGCCGGGACAGAGTCCCTGATACATGGAGTCAAGCAGATTGCCTTTGAGCAGACAGAATGCCTCATCGGCCAGGCCAGCCTGCCACAAGGCGAGCGCAGTGGCCGTATTTTCAGCCAGCACCAGCAGATTCAGCGACCACTCATAAGGAAGCCAGTTGGAGCAGGAGAGCAGATACCAGCCGCCTTGCGGAACGCCCGGGCCGTGGATAGGCACAGGGCGCAGCGCATGAAGCCGCTCAGTGGCCATCTGCCAGGCCTGGCGGCGGTTCGGGACCGCGGAATCGATGCTCTGATAGACGGTCCAGACAGCAGGCGCGGTGTAGACGGTTTGCCGCGTGAGAATATCTTTTGCTTCGGCGAAGGCTCCTTGTTGCTGTTGCCAGAGGAGCTGGTTCATCGCTTCGAGAATCAATTGGGCTTCATCTTCGAACGGCGTGGGGTCTTCGCCAAGCATCCGCGCAAGCTGAGCGGCGGCCCGATGGGAATAGTAGTTATAGGCGCTGGAGTGCGCCGCGCCGCCGCCGTTGTATTGCAGGTTGTCGCTGGCCCAGATGCACGCATAGGCCTCGTAGAGCGGAAGCTGCCGGCCATCGGCGGCGGTGAACGTGCGGCGGAAGAGGCGGCGCTCCCACGCCAGATGCAGGACAAACGCGGGCCACACCTGGCGGGCAAATTCGAGATCACCCGTCCAGCGCAGATGGCGCAGAAAACCGTCGAAGAACACCAAGTTCATGTCGTAGTGGTTATTCGACAGGTCGCCGGAGCTGTGCAGCAGGTGCTCGTGCCGCGTGAGATGCGTGCCGGGATCGGCGGGGCCGGTAGCGGGGCTTTCGGTGTCAACCGGCGAGGTGTTCTGGCGCGCGATCCAGTGGCGAAGGTTCTGGCGCATGCGCGCATGATCGCCGAAGTCATCAAGCGCGTAGGGACCGCGCCAGCCGACAAGCGGCACGCGCCACGCGACGGCACCATGCATCAGGCAGCCCAGCCGGTCGTCCCAGAGCGCATCGGCGGCGATTGCAAGCGCGGGCGCGGAGAGATTCACGTAAGGATCGGGCGTATCAAACCGCACGGACGACGCAATGGCGGCCACCTGCCTGCTGCGCGCGGCAAAGGCCGTTGCGGCATTAAAGGCGGGAGGTTGCGCATCGGGCGATGCAAGTCGATCCAGGGTAATGAAGAACGGCTCGCTGCGATCGAGCGGCAAAGCGCCGGTAAGGACAGGCAAGCTGCCGGCGGTGGTGCGGCGCAGTTCGGCAGGCGTCTTGTACCAGGCGCGTCCGTCGGCGGTACGCAGCGTGGAGCCGGCCGGAAAGTTCAAGAAAAGATCCGCGGCGGGGCTGCGCAGGCGAGCCGTGGCGCCGTTGATTTCGTAATGGTTGTGGGCGCACTCTTCGGGGCGAACCTGGAAGAACTCGGACACCGGTTCCACTTCGCAGCCAATATCGCCGTTGCGCTGGCCCTTGCGTCCGCTCACGCCGCCGAACGCGCAGACAAGCATGACCGATGCAGGCACGCCGCGGGCTTCGGCCCGGACCAGAATGCCTGAGCCTTCGCCTCTCGTCAGCAGCTCCAGGTGAAGCGCGCCGTCGCCGAGCAGTGGATCGCGGATTTCATAGAGCATCCGGCCCGGCCGGTAGCGGGCGACGACTTCAGCGGTCTGCGAGAGCCATTTCGATTCCGCAGGACTGGCAAGCCCGAGACGAAGATTGCCGCCGTGTCCGGGAAGATAAAGCGAGAACTCCGGCAGATCGCCAGCATCGACGCGAAAGGCATTGTTGGGACCGTAGATGGGCCGATTGAAATACTGCTTGCCATTGCGGATGAGGAAGCTGTCCGGTTCCGGCGTGTAGCGCAGCGGGCGGGCGGTGTTGGAAACAAGCAGCGGGTGAACTTTGCCGGTGATGACTTTGGGCGCGGCGCGCCTGGACTGGGGCAGTGCGGGGTGCTCCTGAGCCATGAGGCGCGGCAACCGCACCGTCGAGAGCGCCGCCGCGGCAGCGCCCTCGATCAGGAATTCGCGGCGTGTTGAATCGAAGATGGTCATGAAGGCGTACCCCCGGCCTCGTGAACTTGAGCGCATCGAAGCTTCTGGAGCCAGTCTATGAGCAGGACTGGCAAGATGTCGCGCACCACTTCATTGCTCCGCCCACGTCATCGCGCAATCATTGAGCGCTGATCTGGACGATAGCCTCGCGCGATTTTGCGGGCGACACCTGCGCATTGAACATGTGCGTGGCCTGGTCATAGCTCACGCCTGCCAGCGTGCCGGAGAGAGCCTTCACGACCGGACGCCGGGACGCATATCCGGAAATCGTCAGCGCCGACTTCCGGCTTGCGAAGCGGATGGAAGCGGTGAGCGACTGGCCGTTTTGCCGCAGGGAACTGACGCGCGCCCTGCCCAGCGGGGTAATCTGCGCCGTATCGCCCAAGAGCGCAATGCCACCGCTGGTGATGGGTGAAAGCACCTCATAGGCCCAGCCGTCTTTGAACTCCATGTGCACATTGCCACCCACTGGAATGGGTTGTCCCTGATGCGTGACCCAGTTATAGGCGAAGACCGGGCCGGAGATGCCCAGCTCACGCAGCGGAACGCTTGTTTGCGCGCCGGAGCTTTGCCGCGGATAGGAGAAGACGTAGTGGACCTGCAGCTTGCCGAAGCGGGTTGTTGCCGATGCCACCATGGGCGCCTGTTCGCCCTCGGCGTCGCTCCGGTAAACCGCGTCGATGGGCAGCAGCGAGGTATCGGGCTTGACGATTACGCCGTCCGTTCGCTCGACGGCCAGCAGGTTCTTCACATCGATGTTGCCGATGGCGTCTCCGACGCCGACCGGCCCGGCCGACAAGGTTGCAATCACCAGATTGCCCAGGTCATGGCTAAAGGACGCGTCGGTCCACGGCCACAGGCCCACCGCGCTGGCCAGGCGCGAGTCGTAGAGGAATGAATCCCACCTGCTGCGCGCAAAACCATCGTCACTGGGGCGAATCATCTGCACATTGGGATAGTGCGTGCTTGCCATGTAGTCGCCGGGCAGCGGCATGCAGTACATAATGCTGATGCCTTCGGCGGCCATGGCCTTCGACATGTTGCCAAGAAACAATGCGGGATCGGTCAGATTGGCGGCGGTTTGCGCATTGCGGTTGAGCCAGTCCTGCTCATAGGTCACCACGCCTGCCTGGTGCAGATAATGCGCGGTCTGCTGCCAGAAGCGGGGGTCGATCACGACATTGCCCGACATTTTGAACTCGTGACGATAGGGGCTGGCCGGCGCCACCCAGCGGGCATGCGTCACCAGGGGCAACCCGAGATCGAGATGAAAGTTGGCAAGTCCTTGCGGGAAGAGCTTCTTGTCGGCGCGATATTCGTCTTCGCCCCATGCGATTGTGGAACCGCCCGCATTCCAGCGTGACTGCGGGCCCTTGGGATAGAACCAGCTATCCAACTGCATGTAGCCGAGGGCTACTCCAAGCTTCCTATATGCACCACGCACGGCCAGCAGAGTTCCGCGATAGCCAAGTTGCGGTTCAAACCTGTAGTAGTAAGTCGTCTTGTTGTCAGTCCAATAGCCAAGCCTGGCCAGAGTTACATCGGCATTGTTCGCAGGTCTCTGCTTTGCGCCCAGCGCCAGCAGAGCCGATCCCCATTTGCCAAAAACGCTGTTGATGCCGGTTCCGGCAGCGATAAGCGTGCTATGCACGAAACCAGCCGGCATCTGTTTGATGGCGGGATCGATGCCGCTGGTAGCCACGCCGTCCGGCTGGTCTTCCATGTCGGAGACAAGGAAGTGATCGGCCGGCGAGATCACCATCGCGTGGCCCTGCCTATCGAAGAGACACCACGGGCCCTCCGGTCCAAGCTTTCCAAATTCATAGTAGCCAAAGGCCCTTTTCTGGTAGGAAAAGCGGAACGCTCCCTGCGGCAGGCTTTGGAAGGCTGGGAATGGCAGAGCGTTTTGACCCGCGCTCTTCCACACATCCCGGAAGAGGACCAGAGGCCGGACATCGTAGACGCGGATCTCGGCTATCCGCATTCCATTGTCAAAGGAGGCGCTGATCTGATGGTAGGCGCCGATTTTGTCGTTGCCCGCGGTGGAGTGCAGATCGCCTGCGTCTCCGGGCAGCTTGCCATCCAGCTTCCACCCACTGGCCGGAAAATCCAGCTCGTAGGTGCCATTGGCGCGGATGACTGCGCGCAATGCCTCATTCTTTGCGGCGTACTGTTTGGCATTCTGCGCGTGCGCGCGAATCGCAAAGGTGGTCATTCCCACCAAAGCCGCGATCACCCATGAGCAAGTAGAGGGTGCATATTTCATCAAGCGATCTCCCTGAAAATCAATTCAACGCGTGCCGGCGCGACGCCGGGCAATGAAAGGCTTTAAGCCTGGTGGCTTGAAATTCGATCTCCAAATCGATTTACGCAGACACCATTGCGCCTGAAACTGAGGCAGAGAACATCTTATGCCATCGCATGGCGCGCAAGCATCCTTCGATGACTGAGGACGGTCTCAATTTTTGCGCTGACGGTGCGGACAGTGGGTGTGCGCCTGCGGAATGAGTTGGAGCCGCCGCGGAGTTGGAGCAACGCGGCGAACGAAAAGGCGGACTTCAGAAAGCCCGAGCGCACAATCGCGCAGGCCGGCGCGCGGGAGCATTCTCACGGGGAATGTGGAGGCTCGGCGCTTCGCCTTTACTGACCCACGGGCCTCAGTACCGGCACTCGCAGTGGGGTGGTTACAATTTCAATCCGCGTGTCTTTGGGGAAGACCACGTCGCGGCCGGTGCGCAGGAAGTTGTCATAGACGGATAGGCCGGCAGCGTAAAAGCCTATTCCAGTCGCAAGATTGGGAGCGCCTGACGCTACGCCGACGATGCGGCCGACCAGACCGAGGCCATTGGCGGCGACACCAGAGTGGGCGGCGTTGGCGGCTGGGCTGCCATCCTGGTCCAGACCTTTGCCGGCCAGCAGGGTCAGCAGTATGGGCCCAATCACGCTCGACTTGTTGCGCGGCGTGACGGTGCCTTCAGCGTCCAGTTGCAGGTCCTGCGTCTTTTGTGTCGATGCACCGGACAGCGACCCCTGAATGGGCTTGCCGTAGCCCTGAGGGAAGCGGATCTGCTGAAAGCTGAAGCGCAGCTTTCCGTTGCGGCCAAACGAACGGGCGGCTTTGGCCTCGGTCACCTTTCCGATGAGAGTGGCACCCTGCGGAACCACGAGTTGCTTGTCCTTGTTGTATACCGGTTCCACGACCAGAGCTTTGACCGGATCGCCCGCGCGCGCGGTGGCCGAAGTCAAGCCGTGGGTGAGCAGTGCATCGACCGTCCAGGTTCCCTGCTTGTCGTGAGCGAATGCGGGCGCCGGCGGAGGCGGCACAGCTTTAGCCTCAGCGAGTTCAGGGAGGACAGCCGGAGAGGTCAGCTCAAACGACCAGGCTGTATGCGCGGGAATCCGCTGCGGATGATAAGGGAGCTGGTCATAAAGCATCTGCAACGCGCGGCCCCCCAGGCCCGGCTTGATAAACCAGGCAATCCGCTGGTGTATCTGGTGCGTGAACTGGCCCCACTGGCGACCGATAAAAGAGCGCTTGCGTATGGTGCCCGCTGTTAATTGCAACAACGGAGCGCCTTCATCGGCAGTGGCGGAAGAAATGGGCAGCGGCCCGCCGGGCAACATCAGCTTATCGAATTGCACTTTTGCCTTATGGTAGGGCGTGAAATCCCCGTACATGCGAGCGCGCCAGCGGGCTTTCTTGTCCGGCACCAGGGCTACAACCCTGCCCAGCACGAGCGTGCGATCGGGAACAGCCAGCCGCCCGCCGACATAGATGGGATGGAGCAACTGCCCCTCGATGGATTCACCATCTTTCATGGGGTACTGCCGTGTAACCGCCACCTGCAGGCTGGTGCCTTTAGGCAGAACACTCCGCGATGGCGCCCGCTTTACAGCTCTTTGGGCCCGTGCAACGGTTGCGGCCGGCGCACTATGACTGGCCGGAGGACGAAGAAGAAGCGTCTGCGCGGAGGCCAGCGTGGCAGCGCACAACGCTATGGCGACAAGCACGGAGGAGATACGGCTTGTGGAGCGCATGGGGAAGACTCCTGCCAGATGGGCCCATAGCTTGAGACGCAGGCGCCAGTCAAACGAAAGCATTTTCAACAGATTGACCTAACGCACTGCGCTTTGCGCCGGGGATGTCTGGGTTGAATGATAACAATGTTCCGACGCGGCGCGCGTTGTTTTCGCCGTATCGTGAGATTTTCCCTCTATTCAAGCTTCCAGCCCGGTCTTTATTATTTGGATGCGGAAACCCGACCCACAAGGGTCAATTCGATGCCTAATACGCTGGCGATGCAGGTTAAAAAACAGTGCGTCGCCGCGCTGCATGACTTTTTGTTCATCTTCGGCAAGTAGCATCGCGGGGAAACTTAGGCGAGAAGAAGATTAGTTGAAGAGGCATTGCGAGCCGCAAAAATTCTATGGCGACTTATCCATGCGCAGGGTTCAGGCACCTGCCTGAGTTACATGGAGCACCAGAGCGCATCGACATGGACCGGGATCTGGTTGCTGATGGGAATACCCAAGAACGCGGGGCGGGTGATTTTGAAGTCAGAACAGGTGGACGGCAGGAACCGGTGCGGTCGCGTTGGGCAAGCTCGACGAGTTGGACGAGGAGGGAGATTGAGCGGGCTTTGGTTTGGCGGGAGGTTGTTGCGAGGCCAGGGCCCGTTGCTTTTGGGGAACAGGGGTCTGCGCCGGTGAGAGTTGCGAAATCAGAGATGCGACCAGGGGCATCCCGGCTCCGAGAGCGCGCCTTGCAGCCTTCAGCATCATTCGACCTGCTCCTTACGCAAGCGGGTGAAGTCCATCTCGGCGGCAAATACACTGGGCATTCGTGGCCTTCGGGAAGCACACAAGACATATCTTGCAGGCTTGTTGCAACACGCTGCGATTTCGCTGGATCAAGATTTACGGTAGTTCGATTCTAAGCCGCACGCTCGCTGCGCGCCATTTTTTTGGAGCCTGGTCAATTGCCCATTTTCTCTGCCGAAAGAACAGAGAATCGCGGACCGGCGCGAACCTGCCGATCTTCAATTATCCACGGGACAGATAGCTGGGTTATCCGGGAAGAGTTTACGAATGCCGGCTCGATGAAGATTCATTCATCTTGGCGTTCCGAAATTGTGGCACGCAGGAAGCCGGGCACTGCAATGGAACGGGGCTTAATCCCAAGCTGCTCTACTTTGCGCGATTGCACGGCCGGAGCAGTTCTGCAAAGAGACCATCAAATGCACTAATATCCAGTTATGCGCCTCCTTCTGGTGGAAGACGAAATTGATATCCAGAGTTTCCTGCGGCGCTCGCTCGAGGAAACAGGATATGAAGTTGAAGTCGCGGGGGATGGCAAAACCGCCGAGCGGCTCGCTATCGACACACCCTTCGACATTCTGATCGTTGATCTTGGGCTCCCCGATCAGGATGGAATCAGTTTGATTCTGCGCCTGCGCCAGTTGGGTCTGAGCGCACCGGTGCTGATTTTATCGGCGCGCAGGTCAGTGGACGACCGGGTACGCGGGCTCGAACAAGGTGGAGACGACTATCTGACCAAGCCCTTTGCGCTGGCCGAACTGCTGGCGCGGCTGCGCAACCTGCTCAAGCGCAACAGCCCGGCGACCAAAGAGCCCACCCGGCTGCATGTGCAGGATTTGGAGTTGGATCTTCTGCGGCGGGAAGCAATGCGGGGCGGGCGCGTGCTGCAACTTACGCAGCAGGAGTTTGTCCTGCTTGAGTATTTGTGCCGGAATGCAGGGCGCGTGGTCACCCGTTCGATGATTCTCGACGAAGTCTGGGGCATGCGCATTCAGCCCGACACCAACGTGGTGGACGTCCATATTTACCGCCTGCGCGGCAAGGTGGACGGCGCCGGACAACAGCCCCTGATTCGTACCATGCGCGGGGTAGGCTATGTCCTCAGAGACCGGTAAGCGACGCATCCATAGCGCCGCTTGGCGCATTTCGCTGCGGGCAACTTTTGCCTTTGCCTGCGGAACCCTGATTCTTTTCGTCTATCTTCAGCACTTCATCGCCAGCAATATTCAGCGCCGCAGCGATGCCTGGCTCTCGGGCGAGATCGAGACCCTCGGCCACGTGGCTGAGGAGACACCCAGGAATGCATTCTATGAACGCGTGGTTGGAGAGGTGGCGGAGTTGGCGACCCGGGAGGTGCCGCACCGATTCAAGCCGACAGGCAATGCCAACGACTCAGTGTTCTTCGCCCAGATTGGAAGCGACGGCGCACTCAAACTCTGGGTAGGCGTAGGCAGTGGCACCGCTGACTTGAGCGCCATCAAGGCGATACGGATAGTTTCCGACCGCCCCACCGATCTGCGCCTGCCCGGCTTTGCGATTCCTTTTCGCGTTGCATCTCTACGCCTCAAGGACGGCAACCATGTCTATCTGGGCCTTTCCGAGCGCGACGATCTTCGCTTGCTGAGCAATCTCCGCCTGCGCTTTTTCATTCTGTGGCTGCTGCTGGTCATGCTCGGATTCGGTATGGTGTTCTTCTCCACCCGGCGCATGTTGGGCCACGTTCGCAAGATTACGGAGGCAGCTTCGAGGATCGGCCACTCCGATCTCACCGCCCGGGTGCCGATCATCCGCCGCAACGACGAAGTCAGCCACCTCGCGCTGACACTCAACAACATGCTCGACCGCATCGAGCGATCGATGCACCAGTTGCACACCATCACGGACGCGCTGGCTCACGATCTGCGCAGCCCACTGACGGCCATCCGCGGAAAGCTTGAATCATCACTGTCGACGGCGGATGGAGACCAGGCGGAGCCGATTGTCTCCGCCATCGAAGAACTGGACCGGCTGACGGAGTTTCTCAACAAGTCCCTGGACGTTGCCGAAGCCAAGGCCGACGCGCTGCGGCTGACACGGAGCGAAGTGGATTTGGATGAACTGCTACGGGCGATGATCGATCTGTACGAGCCTTCCATGTCGGAGAAAGGGTTAAAGGTCAGAATGCGCAGCGCCGGCGCGGTCAAAGTTTTTGCGGATGCCGCGCTGCTGCATCGCATGGCTGCCAATCTTCTGGACAACGAACTGAAACACCTGCCATCCACATGCACAATCGATATTGAGTTGCTGAGCGGAGAAGATGCGGCCTCGTTGATTCTGGAGGACGATGGACCGGGTTTCGACTCCGAGGTGCTTCCCCACCTGTTCGAGCGGCGCGTAAAGGGGCGCAAATCGAACGGTCACGGGCTTGGCCTGGCGTTTGTCGATGCCGTTGCGCGCGCTCATGGCGGCACGGTCGCGGCATCCAATCGGGAAAGCGGCGGGGCGCGAATCGCCATTACCCTGCCGCTGGCTCCCAAGGTTCCGGCAGGCGCCTTGGCCGCAACAGCGCCGGGCTCCAATTCATTCCATTGAAAGGTTGTGCCGGACCGGAACCGGCAACAATCAAAGCGGGCGCATCACGGCTCTTATATCTTTTGCGCTCTCTGCACCGTGCGGACGCCGGGAACGCGCCGCAAGCCCAGCACCATGCGGTTCAGGTGGGCCAGGTCTTCGGCTTCAACCACAAATTCAATGATGGCTTCTCCGTCTTCGTCGTGGTTGATCTCGACACCGCGGATGTTGGCGTTCTCGTCGGAGATGATGGCGGTCAGCTCCTTCAACATGCCCGGACGATCGGCGCAAAAGATCGTGATCTTGACCGGATAGCGCTGCGTGACTCCGGCCTGTCCGCCGGTGCGCGACCACTCAACGGCGATGCGGCGGTCGCTCTCATAGAGCAGGTTCTGCACGTTGGGACAACTGCGCGCATGCACGGCCACGCCCTTGCCGCGAGTGACATAGCCAACGATCTCTTCGCCGCGGATGGGATTACAGCAGCGCGCGCGATAGACAAGCAGGTCGTTTTGGCCCTCCACCTGGAGCGAATCCGAGCCGGTGAGGTGCAGCTTGCGCACCGCGTCGGACATGGCGGCTTCGGCGCCGGGTTTGGCTTCCACACCCGCCTCTGCGCCGGGCTGATTCGGTAAGCCAGGAGCCAGCTTGTTCAACACCTGATGGGCCGAGTGCTTGCCCTGGCCGAGGGTCGCCAGAAGGTCTGCAGCCGTGGCCACGCCGTATTCTCCGGCGATGCGCCCCAGATCCTGATCACCGATTTGGGCCATCGGCACCTTGAACCGGCGCGCCTCTTTTTCCAGCAGCTTGCGGCCGATCTCGACCGCGCGACGGCGCTGATCCTCGTTGAGCCAGTGCTTGATCTTGTTGCGCGCGCGCGGGCTTTTGGCAAAGGTGAGCCAGTCACGGCTGGGCTTGTGATCTTTCTGGGTAACGATCTCGACAATGTCTCCGGTGCGCAGCTTGGTACGCAAGGGCACCATGCGGCCGTTCACTTTGGCGCCTACGCAGGTGTGGCCGACTTCGGTGTGAATGGTGTAGGCGAAGTCGACGGGCGTGCCTTCGGCAGGAATCACCACAACCTTCCCCTTGGGCGTGAAGGTGTAGACCTCATCGGGATAAAGGTCCATCTTCAGGCTGGAGAGGAACTCGTTGGGGTCGGTCATCTCCTTCTGCCACTCGACCAGTTGCCGGATCCAGTTCAGCCGCTCCTCGTCGCGTGCGGTAACGGTGCTTTCGCCCGCCTTGTACTTCCAGTGCGCCGCAATGCCTTCTTCAGCGATGCGGTGCATCTCTTCGGTGCGAATCTGCACTTCGAACTGATGGCCGCCTTCGCCAATGACGGTGGTGTGCAGCGACTGGTAGCGGTTGGCGCGCGGCATGGCGATGAAGTCCTTGATGCGGCCTGGCACCGGACGCCACAGCGTATGGATCAGGCCGAAGACTGCATAGCAGGAGGTTACGTCCTGCGTGATGACGCGGACGGCAAGGAGGTCATACACCTGGTCGAAGGAGATCTTCTGGCGCTCGATCTTCTGGAAGATGGAATAGAGGCGCTTGATGCGCCATTCGACGCGCGCCTGAATGCCGTTTTCGCGGAGTTGCTCGACAAGAATGTCTTCGACGCCGCGCAAAAACTGCTCGCCCTCCATGCGCCGGGCTTCGACCGCCGCAGACACGCGCTCATAGCTCACCGGATCGGTGTAGCGGAAGGCCAGGTCCTCCAGCTCGCCGCGTACCTTGCCCATGCCCAGGCGATGGGCGAGCGGCGCATAGATGTCGAGGGTTTCGCGGGCAATCGCCTCCTGCCGGTCGGGCTTGAGGTGCTCCAGGGTGCGCATGTTGTTCAGCCGGTCGGCCAGCTTGATCAGCACCACGCGCACGTCCGACACCATGGCCAGCAGCATCTTGCGCACGTTCTCGGCCTGGCGGTCCTCGCGATTGGCGAACTGGATCTTGTCGATCTTGGTGACGCCATCGACGATGTGGGCCACCTGTTCGCCAAATTGCGCTTCCACCTCTTCGTTGGTCGCCGATGTGTCTTCAACGGCGTCATGCAGCAGGCCGGCCGCGATGGCCGTCGAATCCAGCTTCATCTCGGCCAGCACTTCAGCTACTTCAAGGGGGTGAATAATGTAAGGCTCGCCGGAAGCCCGCATCTGCCCCTCGTGATGCTTGACGCAGAAATCCCAAGCCTTGCGAATGAGCGAGATGTCGTCGTTGGAGCGATTGGCCTTCACGCGTATAAGCAGCGCGTCAAAGCGCTCTTTGATCGAGCGCTCATCGGCTTCGCGCGGAGCGGTCTGTGTCTTGGCGGGGAAAGAGACAGACGTGCCGTTCAGCTCCGCCGGCACCGGATTCCGGACAGTCGCCATGCTTTATTATAGGCCCCTTGTATTCGAGTCACATGCGGTGGATTTAACCGTGGTCAGCAAGAACAACCATGGCAAGTATCCTACGGACCCTGTGATCAAAGTGCTGGAGAACGGCTCCTCTCCGAATTCGGCCATGCCTGAACGGAGCTCGGTCTTTGCTAAGATAGACGGGATCGATTCCGCGGCCAGGACGATGAGAATCAGCAATTTGAACCGCTACCTGGAGAGCATTCAAGCCAGATAGGGAGGCAGGCGGCAACGTCTGCCCCGGCCCGCGCTGCGGGCGTTCAGGGAGAGAATGACAAAGCCGCACAAGCCGCAACGAAATCGGGGGCGGGAGGCGCATGAAACATCCCGGCCCCCAGCGCCTGTTGCGCCCCCATCAGCCCCTGCAGCATCGGTTGTTGTCAATCGCCGCGCCTCTGACCGGCTGCGGCACGGCCATCTGTGGGTCTACGCCTCCGATATCGATTCGGCTGCCTGGCCGGAAAGCGGCACGGCCGCGGCGCCTGCCTTGCGGCAGGTGATCGACACGCGCGGGATCCTGCTGGGAACGGCGCTTTACAGCCCGTCTTCGCAGATTGCGCTGCGCATGGTTTCATCGGAGGCCCTCGGCGAGGCGCAGTGGCTGGAACTGCTCGCCGAACGCCTTCGGCGGGCCATTGCCCGCCGCAAGCCGCTGCTGGACGCGGAAAATGACGCCTGCCGCCTTTGCTTCAGCGAAGCGGACGAGATTCCCGGGCTTGTCATCGACAAGTACGGCAGCCTGGTGATTCTGCAACTGCTGGCCAAAGGGCTGGACTCCACTGCGGTGCGCGAGGCCTGCGTAAGCGTGTTGCGTGAAGAGCTGGGACTGGCCGGCATCGCGCCCGCGGCCATTCTGGAGCGGCCCGATCCGCGCATACGCGAGCTGGAGGGCCTGCCGGCGCCCAGTCCAGAGCCTCTGTGGCCGCCCGGCGCCGGCGCGGCAGCCGCGACAACGCAGTTCCGGCTCAACGGGCTCATCTTCCACTACGACGCCAACGCCGGCCAGAAGACAGGCGCATTCCTCGACCAGCGGACAAACTATGCGGCCGCCCGCGAGTGGGCGCGCCAGCTCGCCGCAGATGGACGGGCGCTGGATATGTTCTGCTACCAGGGCGGCTTTGCGCTGCACCTGGCCGAGGTTTGCCGCACCGTAACGGGCGTGGACGCATCGCGCGCCTCGCTGGAAGTGGCGGACCAGAACCTCGGAGCCAATCGCAGCCGGATCTCCGCGCAGGTGGACTGGATTGAGGCCGACGCCTTTGAGCTGTTGCGTGGCTGGTCGGATGCGGGCGAGCGCTTCGATGCGATCATCCTGGACCCGCCCGCTTTCGCCAAGACGAAACGCGCTGTCGAAGGCGCCCTGCGCGGCTACAAGGAACTAAACCTGCGCGCGCTGCGCATGCTGCGCCCGGGCGGATTGCTGGTCACCTGTTCCTGCTCGCACCATGTCGGCTGGGCCGATCTGGAAGCGGCCGTAGCGTCAGCCGCGGCCGACGCGCCACGCCGCGTGCGCCTGCTCGAACGTCGAGGCGCGGCTCCCGACCACCCCGTGGTGCTCACCTTGCCCGAAACCGAATATCTGAAATGCCTAGTGCTGGAAGCGGAGTAGAAGGCCGGCGTCACGCCGGAGCCGGCTGCCGGCCGGCGTGCGGCCAAACCCGCGTCCACCACGAGCGCGCTGGTTCCGACGGCATTTCCGCATACGCTGGCGGACGCATTTGCGCCAGCGCCTCTTTGACTTGCGCCCGCAGGGCTTCCACTTCAAACACGCAGGAGCGCAAATACGCAGAGACGGTGAGCCCGGCTTCAGCAGCACGCATGCGCAACTGTTCGCATTCGGCCTGGCTTATACGAATCGTCACGCTGGCCAGCTTCAGATTGCGCTCCTCAGACGGCGGCTCGCGCTTCTGCCGGCGCATGTCATTCCCGCCTCCATCGGTAGCAGTTGTGCGCCCCGGCGCCTTCTGGCCGGCTGCCGGCTCAAAGCGCGAAGATTCTTCTCCCGGCTGGCTCGCTCTCGTCGCCAATGGCCGACTGTCCGGCGCGGCCGGCCGATAGCGGGCGTGGGCGCGCAGCGCGCGCTCATAGCTGAGAGTGGCCACATCGTCGGCCAGACCATCGTCGTTCCACGCGGGCAATGTGTTTTCTTCAGGCTTTTCCTGTGCGGCCAGCGAGGCCAACAGGCTGGCAAAGCTTTTGGGCGCGGGTACGGCTTCAGCGATTTGCGGCATGATTCGGAGCATACTGCTGCGGAGGCGGCCAACTTGAGGGATTTTTCGCAGCGTCAATCATCTGCTTCCCGAACAGGGAGAGACATGGCGCGGCGCCCGAAATGGATCGGGACGCCAGGCTGGCGATCCGCGCATCCGGCTCAGTCGCAGGGTAGTTCCGACGGCGCCGGATCGGGCAGCACCCGCCCTGGAAGCCGCAGCAGTTCAGTCATGCGCTCGGCGGGCAAGGGCGGCGCGAAGAGAAAGCCCTGGCCCAACCGGCAGCCGAGCTTGCGCAGCAGCGCGTACTGCTCGCGTGTTTCGATGCCCTCGGCGACCACGTCCATGCCCAGCACCCGCGCCAGCTCGATAATGGTGCGGACGATCTGCAGGGGTTGATCTCCCTGCGCCATTCGTCCCACAAACGAGCGGTCGATCTTGAGAATGTCAAAGGGAAACGCGTGGAGGTGGTGGAGTGAGCTATAGCCGGTGCCGAAGTCGTCCATCAGCAGCGAGACGCCCAGGCGGCGCAGTGCACCCAGCACCTCGCTTGCTGTGTCTGGATCGGGCGTCAGGCTGGATTCGGTCATTTCCAGGCCGAGTTGCCGGCTGGAAATGCCGGTCTGGCGCAGCAGCGCGCCGATGTGGTCCGTAAGCCCCTCGCGCGAGAACTGCAGGGCGGAGAGATTCACGCACACGCGCAAGGAGCCATGGCGCGGATCCTCGGCGCGCCATCTCTGAATCTGCGCGCAAGCCTCTGCCAGGCCCCAGTCGCCGATGGGCAGGATCAAACCGCTCTGTTCAGCCAATGGAATGAAGTCCATGGGAGCAATGACTCCCCGCTCGGGATGCACCCAGCGGATCAGCGCTTCCAGTCCGGCGATGCGGCGGGTGACGAGATCGATCTCGGGCTGGTAGTAGAGCACAAACTGGCCCTGATCGAGGGCGCGGCGCAGCTCCGGCTCGCGCAGCCAGCCGCCCGGAGGGTTTTTGCGGGGACGTTGAGAGCGCGATGCATGGCACCGGCAGTGCCGGCGCAAGCGGTGCAGTTCCACCTGCTCGGCCGCCATGTCGGCTAGGCTTTCCAGCATGCGCAGTTCGTCAAGCGTCATGGTGCGGCGGGGCTGGCGCGCAAAGACCGTCAGCATGCCCAGGATCCTGCGATCGGGAGAGCACACCGGCACACTGGCAAACGAAGCCGGATTGAGCCGCCGCAGAGGCAGATCGCGCTCCCTGATTTCGGGGCGCAGCGAGAGATCCGGCACAACCACGGGGCCGCCCTGGGCAAGCACCATCTCAAAGATGGAGCCTTTGCGGGGCAATTCGCGCACCGGTTCGCCCCAATAGGACTTGATCCACACGCGGCTCTCGTCCGCAAAGCCTAGCAGGACGGTGTCGGCGCGGAAATATTGCGCGGCCAGCCTTGTAATGGCATCGAAGATTGGCTCCGGCTCCGTGTCGAGGATGCCCGTCGAGGCCAGCGCCCTCAACCGGGCATTCTCTCGATCCGAATTGCCCTGATCGGTTTCCAGTTCTGCGTGCGGCATTTCAACTCCCGGCCCGGCGGAATCCTGCGGCAACTCCCTGGCCGTCCAGCGATTACACAAGGAAAGCCAGGCTTTTCGCCTGTCGCAAGGGTTCCATTTTCCTTATCGGAAAGGTTTACGGAACCCAACACATTACGCAGGGAGCGTCGTCGTTGATGAGTTTTTCCGGCCGGTGTCTGGAAATGCGTCACTTTTTCGCGGCGGGCTGTCCGGTTTCGGTCCAGAGGAAGGTCAGCATGTCGGTGTCGTCGCGGATCTGCTGGTTCACATCCACCCCGGAGGAGTGCCCGTTGTCGAGGCCGTAGTGGAGCAGAATGGGCCGCCCGCTGGAGGAATCAGCCTGCATCAGGGCGGTCATCTTGCGCGCGTTCATGGGGTCCACACGCGTGTCGTCGGCGCCGGTGAAGAACATGACCGCCGGGTAGGCCGTGCCGGGCTTCACGTTCTGGTAGGGCGAGTACTTGAGCAGGTACTTGAATTGCTTTTCGTTGGCCGATGAGCCGTACTCGGTGATCCAGTGCTGGCCCTGCTCGAACTTCTGGTAGCGCAGCATGTCGAGCAGCGGATAGCCGCAAACGACGGCCGAAAACAGGTGCGGCTCCTGGGTCATGGCCGCGCCCATGAGCAGGCCGCCGTTGGAGCGGCCGTAGATGGCAAAGTGCTCTGATGAAGTGTATTTTTGAGCGATCAGGTACTCAGCCGCGGCGTAGAAGTCGTTGAAGACGTTTTGCTTGTTGGCGAACATGCCTGCTTCGTGCCACTTTTCGCCGTATTCGCCGCCGCCGCGCAGGTTGGGCAGCGCGAACCAGCCGCCCTGCTGCATCCACCAGGCAAACAAGGGATTCCATTCCGGCGTCATGCTGATGTCGAAGCCGCCGTAGCCGGTCATCAGCAGCCGTTCCGTGCCGTCCTGCTTCAGGCCTTTTTTGCCGGCGATGAACATGGGAACCCTCGTGCCGTCTTTCGACGTGAAGAAAACCTGCTTCAGCTCGTACTGGCTGGAGTCAAAAGAAGTTCTGGTTCGAGCAAAGACTTCGCGCTTGCCGGTTGCCGTGTCGAGCCGGTAGATGACCGGCGGCACGATGGACGATTGGAATCTGTAAAAGGCGTAGCGGTCGATCGTCCGGCCCGCGATTGCGGACACCGTTCCGAAGCCGTCGACGGGAACCGTGCCAAGCTGCTTGCCGTCGAGCGAGAAGATGGAGATCTCCGGTTTCACGTTATCCAGCCGCTGCACATAGAGCTTTCCGCCGACGATCGAAAAGTTCTGGATGGGATCAGGGCCCTGCGGCACGATCTGCTTCCAAACGTCCGGCATGATGCCGGGATAAGCCCGCAGGATGCAGCCGTCTGGCGCCTTGTAATCGGTCCAGACATACCACTGGCCCTGGTCCTCGATGGCCGAGAAGCGCGAATCGACGCCCCAGGTCAGAATCTCGAAGTAGGCATGGGGCTTGGTGAGGTCGCGGTAGACGATATCGACGCGCTTGGCCGGCACGCCATGGTCGATCTCCAGCTCCAGGTAGCGCCCGTCGTCGGTCACGCTGGACAGAATGATGTCATTGGGGCCCAGCGTCTCTCCGCGAAACTTGTAGCCGAAGATCAGCTTGTCAGGCTGCTCGTTGAATGTCCCAAACGTGTGCAGAAAAACGAGCGATCCCTGGCTGGTGGTGCGCGTGTAATACAGGCCTTTTCCGTCCGGCGCGAAGCTCACCGACCAATAAAGCCCCAGCGGCAGCGTATCCATGAGCGTCTTGCCGGTCTTGACGTCGTAGACGTGGATGGTGGTCTGGTCCTGGCCGCCCTGGCGCACGGCATAGGCCACCAGCGACCCATCGCGCGAGACATCCATCAACTCGACGGAGGTGTTGGGGTTGCGGCTGAACTGTGCCGGATCGACCAGCCGCTGATCCTTGCCCGTCCAGCCGTGGCGCACCCAGATCGACGCCTGCTCTTCGCCGGCCAGCCGCTGCATAAAGAAATAGTCGTCCCCGCGCTGGATGGGCAGGCTCCAACTGGAGGTCTGCACCAGCCCCACCAGAGCGCCGGCAATCTGCGGCCGGATGCGCGCCTGTTGCAGGTAGAGCTGCGTGTAGGCGTTTTCCTGGCTGATGAAGGTCCTGGATGCGGGGCTGTTGGCGTCTTCAAGCCAGCGGTAGTCGTCGGTGATTTTGGTCCCGAAGTAGTCGTTCGTGACCGGAATCTTGCTGACTGCCGGTGGTGGCGGCAACTTGATGCCATCGCGTCCGTGAATCGTCTGCGCGGACGCAAACGCCGAAGCAAGCACGCAAATCAAGACGCCCCAACCGCAACGCCGCCGCATGGAATGCCTCCCATGAGAGTATGCACGGAAGCATACCACGCTCAGCGGCTCTGGCTTCGGCACGCTTTTTTGTGGAAAGTGCGGGAATCCGCATCGAGAACCCCTTATAGAATCGACTCAAGTGGAAGGATCGTCCTCAACTCAGCCTTCGGCGCGCCCGCAGTCGTGGTGGGAACGCGGCTTGGGAATGCTGCGGCCTTCGCACGCGCACAATGTTTTTTCAGCCACCGTCATCCTGATGGTGTCCACGTTGCTGTCGCGCATCATCGGGCTGGTGCGCCTCAAGTACATTGTCTGGCTCCTGGGCAGCGGCATTCAGGCCGACGCGTGGAATGCGGCTTTTGTGCTGCCGGACAAGATCTCCTACTTTCTCGTGGGCGGTGCGGCCTCCATTACCTTCGTCACTATCCTCACGCGCTATCGCGAGACGGGCCGCGAGGCCGAAGGCGAGCATTCGCTCTCGGTCATCCTGAGCACCATGTACCTGGTGCTGGGCGGTGCTGTCGTCATCGCCGAAATCATTGCGCCCTGGTACATCCATTGGTGGTTCCACGGCTTCAGTCCGCAAAAGGCCGCACTTGCGGTCATGCTCACGCGCATTCTGCTGCCGGCGCAAGTGTTCTTTTTCGCCGGCGGCGTCTTTGCCGCGGTGCTGCTGGTGCGCAAGCAGTTCAGCGTGCAGGCGGTGGCGCCGCTCATTTATAGCTCAGGCCCCATCGTGGGCGGCCTCCTGCTGTTCAAATACATCGGCGTCTCTTCGCTGGCTTTGGGTTCGGTCGGCGGCGCGCTCTTCGGAATGTTCCTGTTGAACTGGTATTTCGCCCGCCGCGCCGGCATGCGCTACCGCTTCATTCTCGACTGGCATGACGAGGGGCTGCGCGAGTGGGTGCGCCTCACGCTGCCGCTGATGGCCGGAATCTCGCTGGTGAGCGCCGATAGCTGGATCATCGACTACTTTGCCTCTACCACCAGCGGCGCGGTCTCACTGATGACCTATGCCAAGCAACTCTTTAACGCGCCCGTGGGCCTGTTGGCCCAGGCCGCCGGCGCGGCCTCCATGCCTTTCTTCGCCAGTCTGTGGACGCAGGAGCGGCGCTACGAATTCGCCACCAACGTGGCGGACTCGGTCTCGCGCGTGGCTTCTCTGGGCTTGCTGGCTGCCTCGGCCATGATTGCTTTGGGCAGGCCGGTGATCGAACTGATCTTTGTCGGAGGGCGATTCAATTCCGCCGATGCGAGCCAATGCGCGGCGTACTTCGCGGTCTTCTCCATCGCGCTGTTTCTCTGGTCGGCGCAGGCCATCTACGCGCGGGCATTTTATGCGGCCGGCAATACTTTTGTCCCCATGATCGCGAGCACGATTGTTACCGCGGTTTCGATCTTCATCTATGCTTCGCTGCACGCCTGGCTGGGAGTGATGGGACTGGCAGTGGCGTCGGATATTGGGATTACGCTGCAGGCGGGAACGATTGCCGTGCTGCTGCACCAGCGGCGCATGGTCTCGATTGCGAGCCTGGATTACGCGGAAATGGGCCGCTGCCTGCTGGCCGGGTTAGCCGGCGGCGGAGCCGTGTGGGTGGGCATCGTGGCGCTGCGCAACATGCTGGCTCATCTGCCCGCTACACCGTTTACGAGAAATCTGCGCCTGATCGACCTTGTGATCGTGGCCGCAGGTTCGACCATCTGGCTCTTTGCGGCCAAGTGGGTGCTGGAGAAGACCGGCTCCGCGCTGCCCCGCGTTGCCAGGAAGCGGCTGCGGCTGGGGTGAAAATCGCGCGCATTGTTTCGTCATTATCGCGCAAAGAATCTTGAATTTCCCAGCCTTTAGAGGCCGGTCTGCCTCGAAAGCACACAAACGCCCCTGCCGACGCAGAGGCGCTTGTGAAGAGAGCAATCTTTTACCGTACTACGCCTGAACCGCCTTCGCCTGAGCAGTCTTCGCTGCTTCAGGCGCAGCTGCCGAGTTGGCAGATGCCGGCTTGGCCGCTTCGGGTTTGCGGATGTCGATGCCGCCCTTGAAGTACGCGCCATCTTCGATGCTGATGCGCGCCGCCGCCACGTCGCCGGCCAGTGATCCCTCGGCACGGATATCCACGCGGTCAGAGGCCGAGACATTGCCGCGAATCTTGCCGAGAATGACAACCTCGCGCGCGGTGACGTTGGCCGCGACCTGACCGTTGCGGCCCACGGTGACGCGGTTGCCGGGAAGATTGATGGCGCCGTCGACCTTGCCGTCGATAAATAGAGATTCGGAGCCGGTGATTTCGCCCTTGATAAACAGGCCCTTGCCGATGGTGGCCTGATCGGAGGTGGATGCAGATGCAACCGGCGTACGGCTGGGCGTCTCCATGACCGGGCTGGCCGGTGTGGGACGGGGGGGTTCCGGGGTAAGATTTGGGGTCGTCGTTCCAGTCTGGCTGGGCTTCCACATTGCGCTCAAGAGTCTATTCCTTTTCTGTCCTTTCAAGGACGGGGGGTTGCCAAGGCGAGGGCACTTGCCTGGACCCGAACCAATCATTCGACCGCGGCGCGCCCGATTTTTTCCCAGGCTCTGCCGGCGGCCATTTTGCTGCTCGTCTTTCGCGGTCCGCTAAAATGCTCCGTCCCGACTATTCTAAGCCGAAGAACCGCGATTGAACGAGTGGCGGAATCGATCTTCTAAACGCGCGGCCCGGGCAAATAACGCTGCAGCCGCCGAAGTGTCCATATTTGTGCAGATAGCCTACTCTTAGCGTATGACAGACCGCGAACTGGTGTCCCGCATCGCACGCTCGCCCGGCGGCAAGGCTGGGTACAAGCAGCTTGTGCGCGAACTGGGCCTGGGCGGCGGACGCGAGCGCCGTCTGCTGCTGGAACAACTGGCGCGGCTCACCGCGCGCGGAGCGCTGGTCAAGCTCGACCGCGAGCAGTGGGGCATTCCGCGGCCCGCGACCGCGGCGGGCGATCTGGTCGCCGGAGATCTTGACCTGCACCGCGACGGTTACGGTTTTGTGCGGCCCAGCCGGCGCGCGGGCGCAACGCGCGCCGAGAGCGAAGACATCTTCATTCCGCCCAACGAGACCGGCGGCGCCATGCAGGGAGACCACGTACTGGTCGAGCTCGATCCGCCGCGCGCCGATGGCCGCCGTCTGGGCCGCATCGTGCGCGTGCTGGAGCGGCGCAACCCCACTGTTGTCGGCATCTTTCATTACGCCCAGGCCGAACGAGCCCAGGGAAATACGGTTGTGCCGTTTGACGAGCGCATGACCCAGCCTATCGTGATCCCATTCGGGCAGGAGATGCCTGCGGCAGGGGCCGCTGCAACGCCTCATCGCGTGCTGGGCAAAGAAGCTGCGGCCGCTGCGGCGCACGCCGATCTGGAGGGCCTGGTCGTCGATGTGGAGATCACGAGCTGGCCCACGCCCACGCGGGCGCCGGTGGGCCGCGTCATGGAAGTGCTCGGCTCGCCGGACGATTTCGGCGTGGACGTGGAGATGATGATCCGCAAGCACCGGTTGCCGCGCGTCTTTCCTGAAGGCGTGCTGGCCGAGGCGCGCCGCGTGGCTCACCTGGATAAGGCCGAAGCCGCCCGCCGCCGCGACTTCCGCGCGCTGCCCATCGTCACCATCGACGGCGAAACCGCGCGCGACTTTGACGATGCCGTGCTGGTGACCGAGGTGGCCGGCGGCTACGAACTGCAGGTGCACATCGCCGATGTGTCCGAGTACGTGCGCGGGGGCACGGCTCTGGACATCGAGGCGCGTTTGCGCGGCACCAGCGTCTATTTTCCCGATCGCGCCATTCCCATGCTGCCGCAGGAGTTGTCGACCGGCATCTGCAGCCTGCGCCCGGCCGAAGACCGCCTGGTGCTGAGCTGCATCATGCAGCTTGACCCCGCTGGCAACATCCAGAGCTACGAGATTATCGAAGGCGTCATCCGCTCGGCCGCGCGCATGACTTACACCGCGGTCCACGCCATCCTTGATGGCGACGCCGCAAGCCGCGCGTTCTACGCGGAGCTGGTCGCGAATTTCGAACTCATGCACAAGCTGGCGGTACTGATGAACAAGCGTCGCGAAGAGCGCGGCAGCATCGACTTCGACCTGCCCGAGCCGGTGATCGAGTTTGACGAGCAGGGACAGATGCGCGGCGTGACGCGCGCCGAGCGCACCTGGGCCAACCGTCTCATCGAGGAGTTCATGCTGGCGGCCAACGAGTGCGTGGCCACATGGCTCGAAGACCTGCAAGTGCCTTCGCTCTACCGCATCCACGAGAAGCCCGAGCCGCGCCGCGTCGTTCAGTTTGAAGAGCTGGCCGCAAGCTTCGGCTACACGCTGGGCCTGGGCGCGCTGCCGGTCAAGCGCATTCAGACACGAGCCGAGCGGCGCGAAGTACGGGGCATGGGCCGTCCAGCCCGCGTGCATGAGGTGCCGGAAGACATCGCCGTCACGCCGCGCATGTATCAGAAGCTGGCCTCGCGCATCGAAGGCAAGCCGGAAGAGCGCATCCTCAGCTACCTGATGCTGCGCTCGCTTAGGCAGGCGCGCTACTCGGAGATCAATGAGGGCCACTTTGCCCTGGCCGCGCCCACCTACACCCACTTCACTTCGCCCATTCGCCGCTATCCTGACCTGATCGTGCACCGCATCGCCAAAACGCTGCTCCGCGCCGGCGTGCCCGGCAGGGGCGTGGTGGGCAAAGGCCGCCTGGATTCGCCGTGGACGCATCCGAATGAGGGCCGTTCCTCCGCCTTAGCGGCCTCCCATGTCGCAAAATCGGGCCCCGGGGCGCTTACGCGCACGCTTGCGGGCGGCGGCAAATTCGATGGCAACCCGCCGATTCCCGAAGCTGAACTGGCGCAGATCGCCGATGAGTGCAGCCAGACCGAACGCCGCGCCGCCGAGGCCGAGCGCGAACTGGTGGAGTGGAAGAAAGTGCGTTTCATGCAGGAACGTCTGGGCGAGGAATTTGCCGCGCTGGTGCTGAATCCCACCAAGTTCGGCCTCTTCGTGGAGCTGACTGATCTCTTCGTCGAGGGACTGGTGCCCATCGACACGCTAACCGGCGACCGCTATACCTGGCGGGAAAACACGCATGAGATTGTGGGCGAGCGGTGGGGTCGCCGCTTCCGCGCCGGCGACCACGTGCAGGTCGTTCTCGACCGCATTCTGGCCCAGGAGCGAAAGCTGCAATTCTCCATCGTCGAGAAAGAAATTCGTCTTGCCGGCAAGAAGCCACCCAAGCCGTCGGCCAAAGCAAGAAAGAAGCAGAAAGACGAAAAACACTCCTCCTCTGCGCAACCGAAGAAGCGCAATGCGGGCAGGCGCAAGCGGCGCTGATTGTTGGCGCTCCAGGCACAGCCCCCGGCGCGCAGCGTGGTGGCGGCGGCAGGCTGTGCCCGTCGAGCTGCGCCAAGAGGCGCGCCGTTGTCAACCCTGGTGAAAGCCCTGTGAGTTGGCCTGCTTTTCCGCCAGATCGCCCAGCACCGGCAGCTTGAACATCTTGCCGCTGAATGCGTTGACCAGCGCGATCAGCCAGATCACGAAAAAGCCGAGGCCAACCAGCGGGCTAAGGACAAGGTCGATCACCCTGATGAACGGGATGAATCCGATCACCACAACTGCCGCCCAGGCGATGAAGCCGGCAATGGAAAGGAAAATACACTGCCATGCGTGGAAACGCACAAACGGATTCCGGCTATACGGATCGACGATCAGGAAGATGATCGCCGGAATGATGGTGACATAGGCGAGTCCTCCAGCGGCGCTGTCGGAAAGCCCGGGATGGGATGCGGCGGGGTGGTATGGGGGTGGCTGGTATGGAGCTTGCGGATGCATCGGGTCTGACATAACCCCTCCTTGCGATATCCGGACCGACCGCCCCCACTGCCAGCCTGGGGAAGCAAGCCCTGGGATGCGAATCAACGCAAGAGCGGGCCCAAAGTCAGAAAAACTGCAATTCAGCAGAACCCACCCGCCTTCGAAGAAATTCCCTCACGAATAACTGCCGGAGGGAAAAAGCGCGGCACATGTGTTTCCGGGACCGGTCTTGCGCTCAAACTCACCCTGGGCCTGGATACACGGAGGTCCGTGAATCTTTCGATTTGCCACCAATAGAAAAGCCCGAAACCGGGCCAATGTCAAGAGGAAGCGTTGCCAGGATTGGCCGGTTTTCGGTATTTGAATGCAAATGCATTGGAAAGCCCAGGCGCGGCTCAGGGCATCGATTCGGCCAGTCCCAGCCTCTTCTCGACGATATTCTCGGCTGCCTTCACAACTTCGTCCAGCGTCATGCAGGTCGAATCCAGCAGCACGGCGTCGGGCGCCGGCCGCAGCGGGGAATCGGCACGGTTGCGGTCGCGCTCGTCGCGCTTGTGCAGTTCGCGGATGACCTCTTCCGGCTGCGCGGCGGCTTTGGGGCCAAGCTGATCGAAACGGCGCTGGCCGCGCACCTCCGGCGCCGCATCCAGAAAGATCTTTACATCCGCGTGAGGAAAGACCACGGTACCGATATCCCGGCCCTCCATCACCACGCCGCCGTTGGCGCCCATTTGCTGCTGCATACGCACCATCCAGGCGCGAATCGCCGGGAAAACACTCACCCGGGAAGCGGCATCGGTGACGGTGGGATTGCGGATTTGCCCGGTGACGTCCTCGCCGTCCAGCAAGACCCGGTTCTCGTCGTCTCCCGGCTCCAGGCGAATGGTGGTTTCGGCGGCCAGGGCTTCCAACACGCCGCACTCATCCAAAGGCAGCCCCTTGCGGAGCACTTTGAGGGCAAATGCCCGGTACATGGCGCCTGTTTCAAGATTGAGCAGTCCGAAGTGCCGCGCCAGATGGCGCGCAATAGTGCTCTTGCCCGCCCCAGCCGGGCCGTCAATCGCGATGATCGCCCTTTCGGGCAAAAGACCTGCGCGTACAGGGCTGCCGTCCGGGCTCATCCGTGTTTCTTGGGCCGCTGCTTCGAGGGGGCCGTAAAGTTGTAGCGTTTGCTGTTTCCGGCTTTGGCAGTGGCTGCCAAAACCGGCTTCCGGCCGCGCGCATCCGGCTTCGCAGTTGTCCGGGCGCTGCCGCCGTTCCTTGAGACGGAGCTGGCGCCGTTCGCCGGCTTTCCCCCGTGGCCATTGTGATTGGCCCACGCCGTGTGGGACGAATTTCTGTCCCGGCTCAGAGCGCCGCTGGCAGGCCGGCCTGCACGAGCGCCGTTGCCGTTGCCGTTGCCGTGATGCCGGCTGGCCGAGCCTGTTGCAGAGCTTGCGCGGGATGCCGCCTTGTGCATATCAGGACCGGAACGTCTGGCAGAGCGATTGCCGGAGGCGCCTTGCGCCGGCTTGCGATCGCGGGGATGAGCAGCGCTGCGGCTGAAATGAGAACGCGCCGCCGGCTTTCCGTTGGCGGCTGGCTTGCGCGGAGCGGCAGCACGGAAAGAGTGCGGCTCGTCTGCCGGCACAGGCGCATGCTCCGCAGCCGGTTCCGGCGTTTCTTCCACGTGATGGTCAAAGTGGGGGTGCTCATACGAGTCGTGGTCATACGAGTCGGAGAAGTAGGACGAGGACGCCATCGCGGCGCTCGCATAGCCTAGAGCCGGCGGAGCAAACTCCGGCAGCGTGCCGGCAACATAGAAGTGCGGCGCATGGCCGAGCTGGATGGTGTGAACCTGCCGCGTCGCCAGCAGCCCGCGCAACACTTCCCGCACCTTGCTGCGCGCCGTCAGCGGCGCAAGGAACAGTTCCACTTCTTCCATGCTGGCCGCAATGACAGCCTGCAGATAGATGGAAGCCAGCACCGAGATTGCCGTCACCTGCGAGGTGGAAGCGCCTTCGGCAATTGCCTTTTGAAAACGATTCCGCAATAGCTGCCAGTGCATCGGCTCACCCGGCGCCGAAACCACCGGAATAATGCGAAGCTGCTGCCAAAGCTCGGTAATGGCGCGCACAACGGCGGCTTCGCTCACTTCCCTGCCCAGGGCGTGCTTCAATCTGGGAATGGTGGCGTCGCCCGCTTCAAGCAGCTTGTACGCCTCAACGGCCAGGGGCGAAACCTGCCGCGAACCGGTCAGTTGCGGGCTGCGGCGCCAGTCGCGGTCACCGCGCAGCGCGTAGACGTAGGGCAGTACCCAGCTCGCCACCACATAATCGGCCTGCTCACCCGGCTGGCCCAGCAGATTGAGCCGCACCGCAACGTCGTCGCGCTCCAGACGCACCAGCAGTTCCTCGGCCAGTGCGATGTGTCTGGCGTCGGGCGCCTGATCATGGCGGCCCGCCACGGCTTCAACGAACGAAGGTGCGGTAAAGGTAGAAAACTGCTTGCGCGGAGCGAACGGACACAGGCCCGTCTCTTCCATCCACGTGCGGGCGTCCTCCAAGGTCAGGGCACCATTTCCGTCTTGGCGCATCCTTTCGGCGCGCGATGCTTCCAATTGCTCGGCTGTCAAAGAAAAACCTCGCTTCCAGGCTGGCGTTTGAAGCAAAATCAGGGCTGTCCCTACGGCCGTCCCCTCAAAATTCGCCCTTCACACTACGACAACTCTTTTCGAATCAACTGTCGCAGCTTCGGAATGCGTCGTCCCCGATTTTGCCAATATCGCCGGGCAACCCTCGTCTCCTGAGAGGACGGCTGCCGCCTTCCAGACTTGCTTACATACGATGGAAGGCCCGCTGGATCTCATTCCAAGAATACAGCAAAGCTATTGGACGTCCATGCGGGCAACTGGTTGGGTGACTGGTTCTTGCAAGTTCTAACAATAGCCATTCCATACGTGCCGGGTCAAGTGGGGTGTTCACCTTGATGGCGGAATGGCAGGCGATGGAAGCGGCAATCCGCGTGCGCAGAGTCGTAAGATCCTCATTCCCAATGGGATTCTCATCATCGGCGCTGGACTGGTCGATGACCTCGCCGAGCATCCGTTCCAGGCCTGCACCCTCCAGCCCCACCGGCGCCGCCTTCACCGCCAGAGTCTGCGGCCCAAAGGGCTCTACTTCAAAGCCGTTCCGCTCCAGCTCCTCGGCAATGCGCGCGAATACCACCATATGGTCCGGCCGCAGCTCCACCAGCAATGGCATCAGCAGCCTTTGCCGCTGCACGCGCTCCACCTGCCGGTCGCGCAGGATCTTCTCAAAAAGCACCCGTTCGTGTGCAACGTGCTGGTCGATGATCCATAAGCCGTCTTCGCCGGTGGCCAGGATAAAGGACTCGCGCAACTGGCCCAGAGGCTTGAGCGAGCCCAGGTGGTTCAGGGTCGTGGCCGCCTGTCCGGCTTCCACCTGCGCAGTTCCCGCCGTCGGGTTGTGTGCACTACTAGCTCCATTGCATGGATTTGACGCAGATTCCTCCGGGCCCGTCGACTCCGCGGGCCGGAAGATGGCGGCGGCGGCTTCACCCCATGCCTTCAGATCGAAACTCCCCACATCTCGCGTCTGTTCCCGCCCCCGGGCGTCGAAAGGCAACCGGCCCGGAACCGGCGTGGATGAACGCGGGGCCAGCCGGAATGGCTCTGCCTCGCCTTGCGCGCTCTTGAAGGCTTCCGGGTCCGAGTCCGGCAGGGCGCCATCCGGCGCGCCCGGCAGCGGCGAGGCTGCCGGCGGCATCAGCGAAGAGCTGGCCGTGGGCTGTGCGTCGAGCGCCGCCAGAAACCCAGCCGCCGGACGCGCCTGGACCAACGCCGTGCGCAGGCTGTCACGCACAAAATCGTGCGCCAGCGACTGCTGGCGGAAGCGCACTTCCGTCTTGGCCGGATGCACGTTTACGTCCACCTCTTCCGGCGGCATCTCCAGGAAGAGCAGCACCACCGGAAAGCTGGTGGGCGGAATCACGTTCCGGTACGCCTCGGTGATGGCGTGCATCAGCAGGCGGTCGCGTATAAGGCGTTTATTTACAAATATGTAGATAGAATTTCGGTTCAGCTTTTGCAGCTCCGGCTTGGAATAGAAGCCGCTCAGCCGCAGCGAGCCCGGATCGCGGGCTGGCTCGTCGGGATCTTTCTTCCACGGCGGCGGCTCCGGCAGTCCGGCCCGTTCCAGGCGCGTTTCGGCGGCTACCGGCAGCAGTTGCCCCAGCGTCTCCTTGCCGAAGATCTGGTAAATCCGCTCGGCGGTGCGAGTCACGGGCGGAGCCGCAACGATCGAGTGCGTCGCCGAGAGCAGCTCGAAGTGTTTCTCCGGATGCACGAGCGCGTAGTGGGTCACCAGCGCTGTAACGTGGGCCAACTCGGTCGATTCAGCGCGCAGAAACTTGCGCCGCGCCGGGGTATTGAAGAACAGATCGGCCACGGTGATCGTGGTTCCGCGGGGCAAGGCGGCGTCTTCCACGCGCAGCATCTTGCCGCCGGCGATCTCGACGCGCGTCCCGGCAGAGTCTTCGCCTGTCGCCGTTTCCAGCGTGACCCGCGCCACCGAGGCGATGGAGGGCAGCGCCTCGCCGCGAAAGCCGAGCGTGGCGATGGCGAGCAGATCGTTGGCCGTGCGCAGCTTCGAGGTGGCGTGGCGCTCGAAGGCCAGCAGCGCATCGTCGCGGCTCATCCCGCAGCCGTCGTCAGCAATGCGGATCAGCCGCCGTCCGCCCGCCTCCACCTCCACGCGAATGCGCGTGGCGCCGGCATCGAGCGCGTTTTCCAGCAACTCCTTCACCACCGAGGCAGGCCGGTCCACAACCTCGCCCGCGGCAATCTGGTTGGCCACCTGGTCAGAAAGTATGCGAATGCGCCCCATCAGCGATAAGGGTAACGCACCGGCGGGGCCTGTGAATTCACAGTCGAAAGGTTGCCGGTTTTCCGAACGCGCGGCAAACGCGCAACAGCCTCCCTGTCCCGTGTCAGACAACTGCACAACGCTCAACGCCGGATGCGGCGCGCGGCGGTCTTTCACGGATCTTTCATCCTGGCGCTCCCGCGCGCGAGCGCACATGAAGATTCATCGCTTGTTCACAGCGTCTTGACTTGCCGTTAACGGCAGCCGCCGAACGTAGGTGTTGACGGTCGTCTGTGCGATCGTGCCGAACTTCCCCTTGCCCCACGGAATCGGGGCCATCCTTCACTAGCAAAAGTAGCCTTTTTCCCCAAGCACGAGATGGATATAGCCCGCCAAGTTCAAAAAGGAGAGTGCCGCATGTTCCGCAAGTGGATTGTCTGTCTTTGCATGACGCTGCTCGGTTGCAGCATTGCCTTCGCCGCCGGTACGCAGGTGCAAGGAACGGTTGTAGACTCCTCCGGAGCCGCAATACCGGGGGCCACCGTTTCATTAACGGATCTGTCAACCAACCAAGTGATTCATACGACGACAAGCGCTAAAGGCCAGTTTGCCTTCAAGGATGTGGCCCCCGAACCACAGCTCATCAACATCAAGAAGCCGGGGTTTCAGTCATTCACGAAGCGGGTTTTGCCGACGGTAAAAGCCCCGGCCACCGTCAAAGCCACGATGAACGTGGCGAATTTAGCCCAGAATGTCACCGTGCTTGGCACGGTAAACCCCGCGGCCCGGCCCGTGCCCAGCCGCGAGGATGTCATGCTGAAACCGGAAACGCTTGTCGTCCTCGACCGGAAACAGTTGGAAACCGCTGGCCCGGTGGCCGGCGGGGCACAGATGGTTTCGTCCACGCCGGGCGCGAACGTCATGGGCTACGGAGAGACCGGCAGTACGAAATATACGATCATGCTGAACGGAATCCAGCAGGGCTATGCAGGTGAAGCGTCGGGCTTCACGGCTCCCGGCTCGCTGGGCGTGACCTTCGACGGAGTTCCGATCAGTGACCCGGCAACCGGGCTGTGGCAGTCGGCAACCATGCCGCAGAACCTGGTCATGCAGAACCTGGCGGTTACTTATGGCCCCGGCCAGCCAATGAACCGGTGGTACAACAGCGTGGGCGGATCGATCGAGTTCACTCCGGTGCAGCCGACAGAAGGCCACCACCTGAGCGTCGCCGCCACCGAGGGCCCCTTCGGCCAGCAGAATTTCGCTCTAGTGGCCAATACGGGCAACCTCTTCGGCTGGTCCACCGTGGTCGGCGGCGGCGTGGGCCGCGGAGACAACTACCTGCAAGGTCCCGACGGCTTCGGAAACCACTCCAAGAACGGCTCCGTATTCGGCAAGACGCTGAAGACCTTCTCCGCGGGAAGCATCGAGCTGGGGCTCTTCTACGCCAAGGCGGGAGGCTATCGTCCCACCACGATTCCCACCACGTACGTGGGCCTGAACGAACCGAGCGGCATACAGTTCAGCCAGGCGACGAGCGGGTTCTATAACGTCCTGCCCTATGCCGACTACAACAAGTACGACACCAATGAAATGTTCCTGGCCTACGGGCGCGAGACTCTCTTCCTGGGCAGGAACAGCACGCTGCAGAATTTGACCTGGTACAACCACATCCGCCGTTTTCACCGCCGCACCACCGATGCTCTTGCCGGAGGTCCCACGCTGGACGAGTGGAACAACCCGCACAGCAACATCTTTGGCGACCAGGTCAACATGGCCGAAGACCTTCCCTTCAATACGATCAACTTCGGCGGTTTCCTGCTGCATGAGCTCTATAACACGCGCAACATCTTCTTTAACGCCGCGGATGGAGGCAGTGGCGCCGAACAACTCATCGGCCTCCATTCGAAGTTCCGCTCGGGCTACTTCCATTACGATAATGTGGCCTTCTACGCCCAGGACGATATTCACCCCGTGCCGCGCGTTCACATTATTCCCGGTGTGCGCGTGGTGGGATTCTCCACCAGCTATGGAGACCAGGCATTTCGTGATTTCAAGCTCGCCCCGGGCGTAATCCCATCCACCCACTGCTCGTTGTATCCGGTGGTGCCGAGCGGGACATCGCTAGCCGCCGGCCGGAAGATCGATCCTTTCTACGACATCTTTGGCACTCCCAACGCGACCGACCAGGGATCGATATGCGGCGAGCACAGAAGCACCTCGGCGGTCGAACCCTCGATCGACGCCTCCGTGATGCCCACCAACTGGCTGACCATCTATGGCGGCTATGACACCATCTACCACTCGCCCGCGCTCGGCGGCGGCGGCGGCATGTTCCAGAAAGTGGACCCGATCTACTACATGCTAGCCAAAGGCGCCTACACGCAGTTCGGCGGCAAAGTTCACTTCACCCATGCGCCGGGCCTGGGAAACTTCATCGCCGGGCTGGATTACTTCCATCTCAGCTACACCAACCAGGAGCTTGATTTCGAGACGGCGACCGGCATAGAGGGCACCTCCGGTGGCAATTCCGCCTACCACGGCGCGGATCTCTTCTTTGACGCCGATCCGGCGAGTAACATCCACATCTTCCTGGACTACGCGGGAGAAGCGGCGAACTTCACCACCTACGTCCTGGGCAACTCCCTGGCCGCGTGCGAGGCGAACCCCTCCAGTTGCACGTTCCTCAACAACCTGCCCGTCACGTACGTTCCAAACTACACCCTGAATACGGGCATTTACTACGGCTTCGAGAAGCACAATCACGAAATAATCGAGCCGCGCTTCTGGATTGATTCAACCGGTTCGCAGAACATCTGGAACAACAACACCGGCGAGCCCTCGAATCAGGCCATCCCGTCCTACACAACGGTGAACCTCGGCTTGACCGCCCCTGTGCGCCTGGAAAAGCAGTCGTTCAATTTGCAGGTCGATATGCTGAACCTTGCGAACTCGAAGTACAACCAATATGCGTACATCTCCAGCGGCGGTTATTTCGCTTCGCTCGCACCGAATCCAAACAATCCGCCCAGCGGTTACACCAATGCCTACCCCGGGGCCCCTTTGTCGATCTACGGCACGGTCGCGTATCACTTCTGATCCAGCGCGCCAACGGCAACTCCAACGCGACAAGGCCCACCCCACGGGGTGGGCCTTGTTTTTGCTTGAAGCTTCGGTCATCAGCCGGGTCTCACGGCAATCGGCAACATCTGGTGTTGTATGCGCACGGCTGCACACGCTACCGAACATCGACAGTCCGGTCTCCGCCTCACAATTTCGATTTTTTTGCGGCAGGCCGGTTAGATGCCCACGCCAAATTCGCTGACGGGCTTTTCACCGGCGTTGGAGTAGAAATCGTAGGGGGTGCGCTTCTTGAAGCGATAGCGGCTGCGCAACTCGACGCCCAGGTAGACGCTCAACACGGCCACCACCATGCCCATGGAGAACCAGCCGACCACCTGCAGGGCGCTGGAAGACTTCTTCGCGCTGACGACATTATCCAACTCGGGCAAGAGTGGAACTGGATCGGTGGACATCAGCAAAAGCCTCCTATTGGCATGATAACCCAGTTTTGTTTTCGCGGGGTGAAACACGGATAAACGGAAGCGGACGAGTGTTTACCGGATTGAGTCAATTCGCGCAAGCCACGCTGCTTTCTCTGTTTCGGGAAGAAAACTGGCACGGAATGAGTTGCGCGCCAGTTCCCGCAGCTCGTCGCGGGTGAAATTCTGGTGCGTGTGCGCAAGCAGGTATTCGTGGGCCACATCGGAGCCGAAAAAGGCGGGATCGTCGGAATTGAGCGTCACCAGCAGCCCCCTGTCGAAGTAGCGGCGCAGCGGGTGCGCGGCAAACGAAGGACAAATCCCGGTGCGCACGTTGGAGGAGGGATTCAGTTCCAGCGCGATACCGCGCAGCTTCAGTTCATCCATGAGCCTCTCGTCTTCGACGGCCGAAAGCGCATGTCCGATGCGCTCCGAACCGATCGAAAGCGCCTCCCGGATCGCCTCCGGCCCGGTGGTTTCGCCGGCATGGTTGGTGAGCCGCAGGCCCGCCTGGCGAGCCTGCGCATACAGCGCGCGGAAGGGCTCGGAGCCGCAGCGGCGCTCGTCGCCGCCCAGGCCGATGCCGACGACTGCGGGTTTTTCGGCGCGCATCTGGGCCGCTTTGAAGAAGACGCGCTCGGCCTCCGGTACGGAAAAGTGGCGCACGGCGTCGAAGATCCAGTAAAGCGACAACCCCAGTTCGCGCCGGGCACGTTCGCGCGCGCGCTCCAGGCCCGCGAAAACCGGCTCGAATGCCCCGGGATCGTGGTTGCGCCACATATAGATGACGCCAACGGAGATGTAGACCTCGGCATGGACCACGCCCTGCGCGGCCAGTTGCTGCATCATACGCCAGGCGGCCAGTTCGTAGTCCTCGGGCTTGGTCAGCAGCCTGGTCACTTCCCGGAAGGCCTGAATGAAACCAGTGAAGTCGGTGAATTGGTAGAGGGCTTCGGCTGCGGCCAGGGGAATGGGCTGCGCGTCGTGCCGCGCGCTCAGCTCCACCAGTGTCGCCGGCAGAATCGTTCCTTCGAGGTGCAGATGCAGCTCGGCTTTGGGCAGGCGGCGGATGAAATCGGTGATGGAGCCGGTGCGATCGCTCAACATAGGATCGTTTTCAGTATTCCATGCGACCCTGTGGTGTGCGCCTTGCCCAGGGATTGCGGCGGCTAAGGAACGGGATAGACGCGGTTCTTCCAGCCACCGCCGCGGCCGGCGTGGTGGCGGAACGCAGAGGCAAGCGTGGCGCCAAGGTAGAACAAGGCGATCAGAGGCAGGGCGATTCCCCAGATGGGCGTAATGCGGTAGCGGCGCAGGGTGGGTTGAAAAGCGAGAGTCATGGCCGCCCAGGCAAGCAACCCGAGCAGGCGCGCCAGCCCGTGGGCGCAGACGGCGAGCAGCGGCGGCACAGCGTAGAGCAGCCCCATGCCGGCCAGGCAGCCCAGCAGCACCAGCGGCGAATGACCAAGCTGCACGTAGGCGGTGCGGGCAATCATGTTCCAGATCTCGCTCCAGTTGCGGTAGACGCGAATGGACCGGGCGTGGGAGGCGTGGCCGAGCCAGATGCGGCCGCCCGTGGACTTCACTGCGCGGGCCAGGGCACAATCATCAATCAATTCGCCGCGGATGCGGGAGACGCCATCGATGCGGTTCATCGCCGTGCGCGCCACCAGAATGGTTCCACCCGCGGCTGCGGCAAGACCCCGGCCAGGATCGGCCGCCCAGGCGAAGGGATACAGCATCTGGAAGAAGAAGACGAAGGCGGGGATCAGGGCGCGTTCCGCCGGGGTCTCGCAGTGGAGGTGGACCATCTCGGAGACGAGATCGAGATGGCCGGATTCGGCCTTGGCAACCAGAGAGGAGAGATGGCCGGACGCATGCTCGATGTCGGCGTCAGTCAGCAAAATATAATCGGCGGCCTGCGCCGCGGGCCGCGCAAGTCCCTGCTGGATGGCCCAGAGCTTGCCGCTCCAGCCGGGTGGCAGCGGCTGGCCGGCAACGATGTCGAGCCGCGGAGCCGGACCGAGTGAGGCGGCAAGGGCAGCGGTGCCGTCCGTGCTGTTGTCGTCGACCAGGACCACTGAGAATTCACCGCGATAGTCCTGTGCAAGCAGGGAGCCGATGCTCGTAGCGATGTGCGCGGCTTCGTCGCGCGCGGGGACAATTGCGACGACCCTGGCGGCCCCGGAGGGCGCCCCGGCGCCAAGCTCCGGCGAAGAATGCCAGAACCGGCCGTGGAACCCAATCAGGTAAACCCAGGCGGCGATGGCGAGCAATGAGAGAAGAGCAATCACTTGTTCATTCTCGAAGATCCATTCCGATTGCGACGGGAAAAATGCTGCTGAATAGAAGGCAATCTCCGTCTTTCAACACTCCCGGGGAATGCCTGACCGACTACCGGGCGCTTGCCGAGATCAAAGCAGTCATCTGAATCCCACCACTGCGCGAAGCCTTCTTGTGTGCATACATCGCCGCGTCGGCGCGCGCCAGCAATACCGTCATAATTCTCATCCGCGGCGTGCTCGGCCAGCCCGATCGCCGCATTCAGTTCGAGATTTTTCGGTCCCGAAGACGAGGAAACGGTGTAGCTGCCGCAGACCCATTTGCGCACCCGCTCAGTTTGCGCGCTGGCCTCGGCAAGGCCGCAGTCGAGCAGGATAAGGAGCTCATCGCCACCCCAGCGGCCGATGATGTCCGTCGAGCGGCACGCCGACTTGAGCTCGCCTGCAAATTGCTTCAGCGCTTCGTCGCCGACGACGTGCCCGAGTTCATCGTTCACCTTCTTGAACCCGTCAATATCGAGAACGGCAATGCAAAAAGGGCTCGATTGGGCGATGCGCTTTTCGATCTGGCGTTCGACGTAGAGCCGGCTGCGCAATCGGGTGAGCGTGTCACGCGAAGCCAGCTCTTCGGCCGCCTCGAGCCTGGCCTCGTAATCCGAAACCTGCTTGCGGAGCTCTTCCATGGCCGCCTTGCCCTCTTCAGTCATGCGCTGGATCGAGATCTTCAACTCCGCCGTGCTCTTCTCGATCGAGACGCGAATTTCGGTGAGGTCCTCAAGGCTGGCGATGGCCCGCAGGCGGTGACAGCGTGCATCTGGACCGCGCTGCGCTGATCGCGCACACCCACACTCTCGGCGGTGTGCGCTACGGTGAGCAACCGTTTCCTCACCTCATCGGCTTTCTCACGGTAGTGCTGTGCGCCGGCCCCGCAGTTGCTCCGGCGCCTCCAGGTCAGTGGCTTGGACGGCCTCGCTGCTTATCGTCGCGCTGAGGCCTTCTTCGAGCTTGCGCAGACGCAGCTCAGCTCGCCGCCCAGAGCGGGACAAGCTTCCAGGCTGCAGTTGCCGATCTCCACCAGCGCCGAACCGTAGGCTGCCAGCGCCGCCGCCAGCGTCCCCATCCGCGGCTGCCCTTCTTCACAAGCCGGCAGAACGAGTTGCCCGTCAAGATATCTTTTCAGCGAGATCATGGGCGATCCAGGCGAGCGTACTTGCAAAGCGCACGCCAGCCTTTCTATCGGCAAATTTTGCGGTCTCTTTAGTGATCCCGTCTCGGAGAGGGCTGAACAGGCCGAGTAGATAATGTTCGGAGGGATCTTCCGGGGTGAGGCTGGCGGCGAGTTCGCGAAAGCATGCGCGCATGAGCGCCATGCGGAGGATCTCTGCAGGCCGTCCGGAGATGAGACCACTGACCACGGCGAGCGTAGCAATACGCCGAAAGGCCTGATCGCCTGCCATGATGAGCGCAGACTCCACGGAGCGCACCTCCCGACTCCCATGCCTTCAGATCCAGACCGTAAATTGTTGATATGGTGGGCGCTGTAGGATTCGAACCTACGACTTCCACCGTGTGAAGGTGGCACTCTACCGCTGAGTTAAGCGCCCTTGCAGGAATGGAGATGGACGGGAACGTCCCGTCGGTTAGAGTAACACCAGCGGGGCTTTAGGGCCAAACCTGCGGTGGCGGCGCCTTGCAAGCCTTTCCCGCATCGATTTGCCATGGGCTGGAGCATCAAACCGGGCGGTTGCGCTGGCAACTTTCTCCCCGATGGGGTGGAGGAATGGTGTCTCCGCCGTGCGCCGGGAAGCTTCGCTCTGGCGCCGGACCTGGGCGGCATTCCGCCCGTCGGGCGGCCGGGTTACACGCTTGCCTTCGGCAGGATCCCTGGTGCCGGAGCCGGCGCGGGACGCAAGGGCGCGCGGCGAAAATCCAGCCCGGAAACCGCGCCGGCGGCGCAACCTTCCGACCCGGCCGGTGTTCCAGAAGATATGGCGACCATGGTCCTGGACAACCCGGCCCTGGGCGCGACGTTGGCGCAACGGCCCGAAGTGAAGTCCAACAGAGGAATGGGAGCGCAAGCGGAATTGGATCCCGCCAGCGACGCAGCCATGATGCTGCGTCTGGCCGCAGGCGATGAGGCGTGTTTCAGCTACCTGGTGGGAAAATACCATCGGGCCATGATTCACTTCCTGTTCCGGATGGTCCGCAACCAGGCGGTTGCCGAGGAGCTGGCGCAGGAAGTGTTCCTGCGTGTCTACCGGTCCAGGGAGAGCTATCGGGCGGAAGCCAAGTTCACGACGTGGCTTTACCGGATAGCCACCAATCTGGCGGTGAACTATGCGCGCGACACGCGAAAGGAACGAGGAGCGCAGACAGTTTACCTGGACGCAGCGGACGGAGAGACGGGCGCCATGCCCGACGTTGCCGACGACAGGCCAGGCGTGGAGCAGCAGTTGCTGCGCAATGAGCGAATGGAAGCCATCCGCGCCCAGGTGATGGCCTTGCCCGAGCGGCAACGGGCGGCGGTGCTGATGCACAAGTACCAGGGGTTGGATTATCGCCAGATCGGGGAGGTGCTGAAGTTGAGCGAATCGGCGACCAAGTCGCTGCTCTTCCGCGCCTACCAAACGCTGCGCGATAAGCTAAAGGGCTTTGTGGAAAGGGACTAAAGCCGGATTACACCGGCGAGGATCGGGGGAAGCGATGAGAGCGAGACGCATAAATTGCGCTGGAATGGAATCGAAGCTGGCTGGCCTGCTGCTCGATCCGAACGCCGCGCCTGCCAAGGTTCAAGGGCATGTTGAGCAGTGCGGTAACTGCAAGTCCGAACTGGAGGAGTTGAAGGCCACGATGGCGTTGCTGGACTCCTGGGAGGGTCCGGAGCCGAGTCCTTATTTTCTGTCGCGGCTCGAGGCGCGCATGAAGGAAGAGCGCGAGGCCGCGCCTGCCGGGTGGCTCAAGAGGAGACTGTCCGGATGGTTCGCTGCCTTTGTCTACGGGTCTCATGCTCGGGTGCGTCCGCTGGCGGCTATGGCTTTAACGACTTTGCTTTTCCTGGGGGGAGGAGCATATCTGGGGCTGACCAACTGGGATCAGGTGCCCGCCCCGGCAAGGGAGACCGCAGTTGTGCAGGATTTGCAAACGCTGGCGAACAACGCGCAGCTCCTGGACCAGTTGGAAGCACTTTCGACCAATGACACCAATAACAGCGGCAACTAGCGGTACGTACACCTTCGGCTGAATGCCGTGTGAGCAAAGCCTGTGACCTGCATAGCCAATGCGGGACGAGCGCGCGTTGCGGCTTTGGCCGCAGCCATCCTTGCCGTGTGTCTGACCGGGGCCCTGGCTTATGGCCAGCGGGGCGGCCGCGGGCATGCGCCCGCCCGGCACTACGCCGCGCCACGCCGTGTTGAAAACCGCGGTCCCGGAAATCGGGGTTTCGAAAACCGCCGACGATTCCAGAATCGTGGACCGGAAAACCGGAACTTCAGGAACCAGCAGCGCCGCCAGGCGGCAAAGGAACAGCGGCTGCGTAATGAGCGGCGATTCGGCACGCCGCGGCGCGGGTTTCCCAGCGCCGGTCCGCAGCGCCCTCGGGGTTATCCCGGAACCGGCCGGCGGCCGTCTTATCGCCCCGCGTACCGGGATTCTTACCCGGGCAGAGGCAAGCCCGGCGCTCATGCACCAGCCTTGCGCCAACCCTACAACTATCCGGGGGGCGGCCGTCCGGGACACCTTGAACAGTGGCTCAACAAGCATCAGGGCCTTTCCATCCAGCAGCAGGAACGCGTGCTGCGAAGAGATCCAAGCTTCAAAGCGCTGCCACCGGGCGACCAGAAGCGCCTGATGCAGCAGTTACGCCAAGTCGACCGCATGCCTCCGGCGCAGCGCCGGCTCCGCCTGGCGCGCAATGCGATGCTGGAGCGCCTGTCGCCCGAGGAGCAGATGCGCATCAACCGCTCTGCGATGCAGTTGCGCCAACTACCCCCGGCCCGCAAGGCGCAGGTCAAACAGGCCTTCCAGGAACTGCGCTCTGTCCCTCTTGACCAGCGCCAGACGGTGCTTGACTCGGCGCGCTACCGGCGCATCTTCACGCCGGAAGAGCGCCGCATCCTCACCAACCTGCTGCGCGTCGAACCCTACGTGCCGCCACGCTAGCGCTACCGCTTCACTGTGCGGCCCGTCTCCAGATCCGGCAGACGTAAACTGAATTCATGACGCTGAATTTCACCACTTCCTATCTCGAAGATTCGCTGTCGCTCTTCCGCTACTACAAAACACTGGCCGAGCGCGCCATGGAGCAGGTATCTGATCAGGATCTCTTCACAACCCTCGACAAGGAAGCCAATTCCATCGCCGTGATCGTCAAGCACATGGCGGGCAACATGCGGTCGCGCTGGACCGACTTCCTGACCACGGACGGAGAGAAGCCCAGCCGCGACCGCGACCGCGAGTTCATCGACCCGCCAGAAACGCGCGCAGCGCTCATGGATGCATGGGAAAGTGGCTGGGCGTTGCTCTTCGGCGCGATCGAGCCCCTCACCGACGCCGATCTGACGCGCACTGTCACCATTCGCGGCGAAGCTCACTCGGTCATGCAGGCAATCAACCGGCAGTTGGCCCACTACACACACCACGTTGGGCAGATTGTGCTGCTGGCCAAGCATTTTGCCAGCGGCCATTGGCAGCCGTTGAGCGTGCCGCGCAACCAATCGGTAGCCTTCAACCGCAGCGTGGCCTCCGGAGAAGCCAGCCAGCGATAAATGCCGGCGCCCGGCAACATCGAGTCCTGCTTCGGCTCAATCGCCGTGCGCTTCCCTTATTTCTTGGCCGTGTGCATCGCCGTCGCCGCGCTGCGCAAGCCTTCCACCGCTCCGGGATCGAGCACATAGAGTGTGGGCTCGCCGGCGCGCTTGGCCAGATACTCGCTGCCCGACTTGGCAATCGCCACCCGCTCTACGCGGCTACCGCCGTTGGAGATTACGGTGACGTGAATCTCCGGCTTTGTAAAGCCGGTGGTGGCGAACTTCGTGGCTTTCAGGGCGCGAAGACTCGAAATCATGCCCTCCACGCTGCTGCCGTTCATCTTCTTCCCATCCAGCCACCAGTTGCCGCCGCTCCGCTTCAGGTACCAGGACTGCGTGGCGCCGTTCTTGCCGCCCGCGATGTGCAGGTTAACCTCATTGGGCTCGTTGAAGCCAAAGTCGAAGACCACCTTGTTGCGGAAGCTGATCAGCGTCTTCTGCAGTGCAGAGGCAAGCGAAGGATCCACCAGGTACGCGCCCTTCGTCACGCTCGATTGCGCATAGTAATTGCCGTTGTCTTCGCGCAACACGAGAGTCTCGGTTCCGACGGGGGCTTTTACCTTTGCCGTGGCCACCGGAGTGCCGCGGGCAAAGGCCGCATCGGCATCCTGGCTGCCTGGGCCTGTCAGATCCATGCGCGCCTCCGACAGCGCGTCCGCTACGGCGTCTACGGCCATTGCATTGGCGCGATAGGGGCCCGGCTTCTGGATCTCCCAGTTCCCATTTCTGCGGGCAAACTGAATCGCCTGGCCGCCGGTAGACAGCTCGATCTGCGTCATCTTTCCAGGTGTGGCGTAGATCAGCCGTGTATCCCGGAGCGAATTCAGGCTCATGCCCAGATCAGTCTTGTTGAAACCGTATGTGGTAAAGATGCGGGGATCGCCGGCCACCATCGCGTACGCCGAATCGCCTGTGGGCGTGTTGTCGCCGAACAGCAGCTTTTGCTTCGCGTGGTTATCTTCGGCGATGTCAATGACGACCGGCGGATGGTCGAGGCCGAACGGCGCCAAGTCCGATGCTTGCTTCTCAATCACCCGCTGGGCTTTGAGCGGCGACAGCTCCGAGATCATCTGCTTTACCGTCGGCTGGTCGGCGGGCAGAGACTTGGGCGCGGTGATGCGCCAGACGCCCGTCGATTGCTTCTCCAGGGTTACCGGCGCCGCGCCTGTCTTATGAATGGTAATCGAGGTGATCGTTGCCGGGTTCACGTTGAAGATAACCGGCAAGGAGTTCGCGGAACTCTTCTTCGACGCTTTATGATGTCCGGACCAGTAAAGGACTCCGGAAAGCACCAGCAGCACCGCGCATGCGATCGCCAGACCGCGAAATTTCATTACGCTTTTCAACTCCCCATAGGCAGGCTATAAGCCCGGTTAACGCCTCTTCCACCAAATGAACACGCCACAGATCACCACCAGCAGCGGCAGGAGGAACTGGCTGGTAAGACGCACCAGGTTCAACTGCGCCTTGGTCATGGTGATGTGCTGATCGAGCGGCGGTTTGGGACGAATCGAGATCAGATCTTCGTCGGACGCAAGCCAGTTGATCGAATTCAGGGCCAGGTCGCTGTTACCGTTGAAGTTGATGAAGCTGTTGGATGCCCATGTGGAGCTGCCCACCACAACAAAGCGTCCCTGGGAATTTGGCTTGCCGGTATTGTAAGTGCCGGCAGCCGCCAGCGCCATCGGGCCCTTCTTGTTACCTGGGCTGTTGACTTTGATCTTGGGCGAACTCAGGTCCGTCGTGGCCAGACTTGTGTTCGATGAGTCAAACAGCGCATGCACCCTGGTCTTGGCGGTATCGCTGACCGTGAGGGAACGCGTCAGCGGAAACCCGGTTAACGAACCACTCATTCCGGCCACGATGGGCTGCGTCTTGTAGCTCGTAACCAATGCGACAGAAGCTCCCAGGCCGGTAAGCTCCCCAATGGGATTCAGATCGAGAATCAGATCCTTCTGGAGCGTCACGCCCCAGCCCGCCAGCATCGCGGCCAGCGCCGTGTTCGTGGAGATGTCGTCATTCCCAAGCTGCAGCGGCGGATCCATCATGAACATCGCGCGTCCGCCGTTCTCCACGTACTTCTGGATCGCATTCACTTCAGGCTGATCGTAGCTGTGCGTGGGGCCGGCGACTACCAGCACCGTGCAACTGGGCGGCACAACCGCCTGGGTAATCAGATCGACGGTCTCGGTCTGATAGGTATCCTGCTCCAGCCGGCTCTTGAAATCGGACATGCCGTTGCGGCCGCTGTCGTCGATCTGGTGCTCGCCGCTGCCGCTCACAAAGCACACCGTACGCGTGCTGGTCTTGATATCGCGGATAATGGCGCCGGTGATGCCGAGTTCGTTAAAACTGCTGGCGACTTCCTTCCTGGTGCCCACCTGCACAACCGCGGTGTTCAGATTATGCACGCCGTCTTCGCGCGCCAGTTGCGGGTCTTTATCCGGATCGACGTACTTGATGCGCACCCTGGGCGAGAGGTTCTTGTACTCGTCGAGGAGGCTCTTGCCCTGTCCAAAGCGCGTGCTCTGGTTGAAATAGGTGATGGTGACCGGCTGTTTCTGCTCCCTGACAATCTTCTTCGTTTCCTGCGAAAGGCTGTACTGCTTGTTCTTCGTCATGTCCCAGGACTTGTCGTACCGGTCGGCGAGCACATTCGCCACCACGACGGCCACCAGTACCACCAGGATGTAGATGCCCGAGTAAGCCGCATACCGGGTCTGCCGTGCCTTTAACCATTGACCTGCCATGCTCTCGCCTTATGACCTCCCTCGCATGGATTCCAGGGAGCGCGCCGTGAAGAACAGCCCCACAAAGATGACGGTGAGATAGTAAATCGCATCCTTCGATTCGATTACTCCCTTGCCGAACGAGTTGAAGTGAGTCACGATCGAAAGATAAGCAAGCACCTTGGCCCAGAGCGCCGAGTTATAGCCGCTGACCCAGGCAAAGACCCAAAGCAGCAGACAGACTCCGAACGTGGCCGCGCCGGCAATAATCTGGTTGCGCGTCAGCGTGGAAATAAATGTGCCCACCGCCAGCAGCGCGCCGGCCTGCAGCAGCAGCCCCAGGTAACCGACCGCCACCGGCGGCCAGTCCGGATTGCCGTAGCGGAACAGGAACGCGAAGTTGACCGCCGTGAACAGCAGCAGGCATGCGTACAGGCCCATGGCAGCCAGCCATTTTCCGAGGATGATCTCCACATCGCGCACCGGCGATGTGGCCAGCAGCTCAATGGTGCCCGCGCGCTTTTCTTCAGCGAACAGGCGCATGGTGATCATGGGAATGAAGAACAAGCCCAGCACACTGACGTTCGACAACAGCGGCCCGATGACCTGCTGGTTGATATTCATGGGAATGTTCTGGCCGCTCATCTGCATTTCTGCGCTTTCCACCAGAAAGACCGCCAGCGCGTTCCAGAAAAAGAACCCGAAGATCACGGCAAACATGGTCAGCAGAAGATAGGCGACCGGGGATGCAAAGTAGCTTTTCAACTCCTTGCGGCAAATGATCCAGATATTTCTCATGCCTGCGGCTCCTCGGCTTGTGGCTCTTCGCTTTCGGCCGGCTCCGTAGTGTCTGCTCCCGGCGCGGCTTCCGCCTGCTCCGCCGCGGGCGCAGCTTTGTCTTCCGCCGGCTGCGCCGGATCGGTTCCGGTAAGCTGCAGGAAGATCTCTTCCAGGCTCATGGATGCGGGGCGCAACTCGTTCAGGTCCCAGCCGCCTGCGATGATCGCGCGCGCCAGGTCGCCGCGCACCAGTTCACCCTTGCGGCTTTCGGTCTCGAAGAGCAATGCGCCTTCGCGGCGATCCTTCACCTGCACGCGATCGACGCCCGCCACGCTCTGCAGCTTGCGCTGCACCGGCTCGGCTTCGAGCGTGCCCCCGCGCGGCGCAACTTCAATCAGCATCACTTCGGCATTGCGCGCGCGCGCCTGCAGATTGCTCACCGAGTCAGTGGCCACCACGCGGCCCTTGTTGATGATGATCACCTGCTCGCAGGTCTGCTCCACTTCAGGCAGAATGTGCGTGCTGAGAATGATGGTGTGCTCGCCGGCCAGATCCTTGATCAGGTCGCGTGTCTCGTTGATCTGCTTGGGATCGAGGCCGGCCGTCGGCTCGTCAAGAATCAGCACGTCGGGATTGTGAATGATGGCCTGCGCCAGCCCCACGCGCTGCCTGTAACCCTTGGAGAGCTTGCCCAGCAGCTTCGTTCTGACGTCCGCCACGGCGCAGCGGCCAACAACGTATTCCACACGCTTGTCCAGCTCCGCGCCGCGCAGCCCCTTCAGCCGGCCCACGAAGCGGAGATACTCGACCGTCTCCATTTCGGGATAAATCGGCGGCGTTTCAGGCAGATAGCCGATGTGCTTCCGCACATCCAGCGACTGGTCCAGCACATCAAACCCGGCCACCGTGGCCGTGCCCGACGTAGGTGGCAGAAAGCACGTCAGCATACGCATCGTGGTTGTCTTTCCCGCTCCGTTGGGACCGAGGAAACCTACAATCTGACCTTTGTCCACGGAGAAGGAAATGTGATTGACTGCTGTCGTGCGAGCGTATTTGCGGGTAAGGTCCTTTACTCTGATCATCTTCTGACTTTGGGTTGGACTTGAGTGTTTGGGGAACGTCAACAAATCCCGCGGCCTTGCACACGGAGCCGGTGCATGACGAACACAAAGCCATCTTACTACCTGCGGGCCCCTCTGCGAAAATGGAAGCAATGCTATCGCTGCAAAATGCCGGCAAGCGGTTCGGGCCGCGAACTCTGTTTCTCGAAGCAAACTGGCTCATCCGAAGCAATGAGAAGACCGCGCTGGTAGGAGCCAACGGCACCGGCAAAACCACGCTGATGAAAGTGCTCGCCGGGTTGGAAACGCTCGACTACGGCGCCATGCAGCAGACGCGCGGCATGACCATCGGCTATCTGCCGCAGGAGGGCTTGCGTCTGACCGGGCGTACCGTCTTCGACGAGTGCCTCACGGTTTTCGACGGCATCCGCGACATGGAACGCGAGATCGAACAGCTTGCCGGGCAGCTATCCGAACTCGATCACGGAAGCGCCGGATACGAGGCCGCAGCCGAACGATTCTCGCTTGTGCAGGATCGCTTTCACGCGCTCGACGGCTACGCCCTCGACGCGCAGGTGGGCAGCGTGCTCACCGGGCTGGGCTTCGGCAAGGAAGACTGGAAGCGCCCGACCGGCGAGTTTTCCGGCGGCTGGCAAATGCGCATTGCGCTGGCCAGGCTGCTGCTGGCCAAACCCAATCTCCTTCTGCTCGATGAGCCCACCAACCATCTGGACCTTGAGTCCCGTAACTGGCTGGAGGACTATCTCCGGACTTATCCCTTCGGCTACATTCTCACCTCGCATGACCGGTATTTCCTCGATGTAACCATCGACCGCACGGTGGAGATATGGAATAAGCGGCTCACCATTTATCAGGGTAACTTCACCAGGTATCTCAAGGAGAAAGACGAACGCCGCGCGCAGTTACAGGCGGCTTATCGCAACCAGCGCGACCAGATCGAGCATCTGGAGGCATTCATCAGCCGCTTCCGCTATCAGGCCACAAAAGCCAAACAGGTGCAGAGCCGCATCAAGGAACTGGAAAAGATCGAGCGCATTGAGGTCCCCGAAGAAGAGCCGGTGATTCACTTCAGGTTTCCTCAGCCGCCGCCCTCGGGCCGCATCGTTGTGGAAGCCGAAGAACTCGGCAAAAGCTATGGAACGAAGCCGGTCTTTGCCGGCGCGCGCTTTTCCATCATGCGCGGCGACCGCGTGGCGCTGGTGGGCGTAAACGGCGCCGGCAAATCCACGATGATCCGGCTGCTCACCGCGACCGAAGCGCCCACCGCCGGCACGGTGAAGCTGGGCCACAACGTGGCGTGCGAGTACTTCGCGCAGGACCAGTACAAGGTGCTCGATCCCGAAGCGCGCATGCTGGACGACATCGGCCGCGTGGCGCGCAAGGTTCCCGAGGCGGAGCTGCGCTCGCTGCTCGGCTGTTTTCTCTTCTCCGGCGATGATGCATTCAAGCCGCTGGGCGTGCTCTCGGGCGGCGAGCGAAACCGCTACGCGCTGGCGCGCATTCTTGTCTCACCGTCGAACTTCCTACTGCTCGACGAGCCGACCAACCACCTGGACATGCGCGCGAAGGATGTGCTGCTGGAAGCGCTGGAGGCCTTCACCGGCACGGTAATCTTCGTCTCCCACGACCGTTACTTCATCGACGGCCTCGCCACGCGCGTGCTGGAAGTGGAAAACGGCGCGGTGACCATGTACGAAGGCGGCTACGAGGATTACATGCGGCGCAAAGAGGCGCTGTCCGCTGCCGCCGCTCCTCAGCCGGAACGGAGTCCGGAATCCCCGCCCGGCAGAGATTTCGAGCGCCTCCAGGAAGCCGCGCCGCAAGCCGATTGCGCACCCGAACCCGCGGCCGGCTCAAACGGAACACCTTCCGCCGGCGTCCGTCCGCGCCGCCTCAATCCCATCAGGCAAAAGCAGATGGAAGACCGCTGCGCATTCTTGGAAGAAGAGGTCCCGCGCGTTGAATCTTCGCTGGCGCACACCGAAGAGCAACTGGGCGTGTATGTATCGGCAGCCGAGACACAAAGACTTACCGAGTTAGCCGAGCATCTGCGCGCGCAGTTAGCTGCGCTGACCACGGAGTGGGAAGAGTTGATGATGCAGTTGGAATCGTGCTGATCCGACAAACAATCATCGGACTGTAACCCGGCCTTGACAGCTCGATGCACTACGCGATTTCGCGCTCCCTGCATTGGCTCGTGCATAATCAAGACAAGATGGCACCACTTTGGAACCCCAAAAGCTGGGCGCAACGGCTGGCCGAACTCCAGGCGCAATCCGGCGAGTTGAAGGAAGCTCCCCTGCGCCGCGACGTGCGCTCCCTGGGCATGCTGCTAGGCGAAGTGCTGCGCGAACAGGCGGGCGAAGAATTGTTTTCGCAGGTCGAGGCGTTGCGCCAGGGCACCATCCGCCGGCGTGACGCCGAGGCCTGCGGCCAGAACGACGAAGCCGCGGCCAATGCCGCCGCCGCACTGGAGCTGGTGCGTTCGCTCTCGCCCGAGCGCGCCACTTTTCTCACCCGCGCCTTTGCCTTTTACTTCGAGCTGATCAACCTGGCCGAAACCAATCACCGCAAGCGCCGCCGCATGGCGCTGCGGCTCAGCGGCGAGGCGGACCGGCAGCGCGGCTCGCTCGCCGGCACGCTGGCCGAGATGCGCCGCGTCGGCATCAGCGCGGAAGAAGCTCTCGACGATCTGCGCCGCGTGCTCATCGTGCCCGTCTTCACCGCGCACCCCACTGAAGCGGCGCGGCGTTCGGTCATGTTCAAACGCCGCCGCGTCGGCGATTTTCTGGCCATGCTCAACCAAATTCCTGTCCCGGCACAGGAGATGATGCGCCTCGAAGAGCTGATGCTGGCCGAGATCACCAGCCTGTGGCAGACCGACGAGGTGCGCTCGCGCCGGCCCACGGTTTATGACGAGATCAAGATGGGGCTGGACTACTATGACGTCTCCATCTTTGAAACGCTGCCCGTGCTTTACCGCGAGATCTCCAACGCGCTGCGCGCCACCTACGGCGTGCACATTGAGCCGCACCAGCTGCCGCAGGTGTTGCGCTTCGGCTCCTGGATCGGCGGCGACCGCGACGGCAATCCCTTCGTCACGCCGCAAGTGACGCGCGACGCCATTCAGCTTGCGCGCGGCCACCTGTTCGTCTACTACCAGGGACGGCTGCAGGAAATCATCGACCTGCTCACCACCAGCGCCCAGCAACGGCCCGTGAGCCCGGAGCTGCTCGACCGGCTCAACGCTTATCTGGCCAAAGTGCACACCACGGAAGCGCAGGTCTTCGGCGAACAGTACGAGTTCGAGTACTACCGCCGCTACGTGATCTGCCTCAAGGCGCGCATCCAGCGGACCATGCTGCATCCCGGCCCGCGCGGCGCCGAGCTGCCGGTGATGCCTTACACCCTGGCGCAAGGCCAGGACGAGCTGGCGCAGGTGTTGCCGCCCTACTGCTCCGCCCAGGAGTTCCTCGACGATCTGGAGACTCTGCGCGCCTCGCTGGCCGCCAATCGCGGGCTGCGCATCGCGCGCACCCTCGTCGATCCGCTCATCCTGCAAGTGCGCACCTTCGGCCTCCACCTGCACACGCTCGACATCCGCCAGCACGCGCGGGTGCTCGCCACCGCGCTCAAGGAAACCATCAGCGACACCATGGCGCCGGCGCTGCCCGGCGAGCTTTCCCCGCAGACCGCCTCACTGCTTGAGACCTTTCGTGTCGTGGCCGAGGTCAAGAACAGTTGCTCACCCGAGGCGATTCGCCAGTATGTCATCAGCGGCGCCTCGTCAGTGGAAGATGTGCTGGCCGTGGTGCGGCTGGCCCGGCTGGGTGGCGTGCGCGTCGAAGGATCGGGCGCGGCGCCGGCCTACGGGCCCAAGGGCGATCCCGGGCTGATGCCGGTGCCGCTCTTCGAGTCCATTGATGACCTGCGCAATGCGCCCTCCGTCTGCCGCGAGCTCTGGAGCAGGCCGGACTACCGCAAGCTGCTCGCCTCCTGGAACAACTGGCAGGAAGTCATGCTGGGGTACTCTGATTCAAACAAAGACGGCGGTATGTTGACCTCCACGTGGGAGATCTTTCGCGCCCATCGCGCTCTGCACGTGGTGGCGCGCGAATGCGGCATCCGGCTGCGGCTCTTTCACGGCCGCGGCGGCACCGTCGGCCGCGGCGGCGGGCCTACGCATCGCGCCATCTTCGCGCAGCCCATTGATGCCTTCGACGGCCAGTTGCGCATCACCGAACAAGGCGAAGTGCTCAACTTCAAATACTCCGATGAGGTTCTGGCCGAGCGCAATCTGGAGCTGATGATCGCCGCTTCGCTCGATGCGCTGGCGCGGCCCAACACCCGCGATCCCGAAGGACACTTCACCGGCGTGCTCAAGCCTGAGTGGGAAGCGGCCCTCGACGAACTGTCCGAACTCGCCTTCGCCTTTTACCGCGAACAAATCCTCGACGACCCGGACGTGGTCACCTACTTCGAGCAGTCCACACCGGTGGGCGAGCTTGAAAACGCCAAGATCGGCTCACGGCCGGCGCGGCGCAACGCCTCGCCAAAGCTCAGCGATCTGCGTGCCATCCCCTGGGTCTTCGGCTGGACGCAATCGCGGCTTCTGGTTCCCGCCTGGTTTGGCGTGGGATTCGCAATCGACCGCTATCTGGCCCGGCCCGGCGCACTGGATCTGCTGCAGACGATGGCCAGCGAGTTTCCGCTCTTCATCGATCTGCTGCGCAACGTGGAAATGGCGCTGGGCAAAGTGGACCTGGCCACGGCGCGGCTCTATGCAACGCTGGTCACCGACGACAAGCTGCGCGAACGGGTCTACGACATGTTCGAGGCCGAGTTCCATCGCAGCGTGCGCGCCGTGCTGGCGATTACGCGGCAGAGCGAACTGCTGGAATCGAACCGCGTTCTGGCGCAGTCAATCAAGCTGCGCAACCCGTATGTCGACCCCATGCACCTCATCCAGGTGGACATGCTGCGCCGCAAGCGCGCCGGCCAAGACACCCCCGAGGTGAATCGCGCCATTGCGGCCACCATCAACGGAATCGCGGCGGGACTGAGAAATACGGGCTGAAAACGGCTCGAACAAGATCCATCCCGAAGCCTCGCCGCCATTCAGTAACTGGGTATTCCTGCCGCAAGGCTGGAATTAACCGTGAATTTTCTTCGCCTTTCGCTTGCCATATCCGGCAGCTTCGGGCTACGCTGTTGTCATGCGTCGATGTCGCTAACACCGTCCTGGTGCAAGCTCCGACGCAGGAGCGCGCCTGTATGCGCGCATTTCCCCGCTTGACACCACTATTTCCCCAACAACCAGGAAAGAGCGGGGCGAACGGCCCCGGAAAAGGAGATCATTATGGCGCGCATTGCCGCGAACGTGACTGAGATCATTGGACGGACCCCGCTGGTGCGGCTGAACCGTGTAGCGGCCGGCCTGCCCGCCACCGTCCTCGCCAAGCTGGAAAGCCAGAACCCTGTTTCGAGCGTAAAAGACCGCATCGGCTTCGCCATGATTGATGCGGCGGAGAAAGCCGGCAAAATCTCGCCGGGAAAGACCGTGCTGATTGAGGCGACCAGCGGCAACACCGGCATCGCACTGGCCTTTGTGGCCGCGGTCAAGGGCTATCGAATCATCCTCACCATGCCCGAGACGATGAGCATTGAGCGGCGCGTGAACCTGCTCGCCTTTGGGGCAGAGATTGTGCTCACGCCAGGGCCCAGTGGCATGAAAGGCGCCATTGCCAAAGCCGAGGAGATCCGGTCGAAGACACCGAACGGTTACATCCTGCAGCAGTTCGACAACCCGGCCAATCCCGCCATTCACTTCAAGACCACGGGACCCGAGATCTGGGAAGACACCGACGGCAAGGTCGATTTTCTCATCTCCGGCGTCGGCACCGGCGGCACCATTACCGGCGTGGCAAAATACATCAAGCCGAAGAAGCCTGAGTTCCAGGCCATCGCCGTGGAGCCCACCGATAGCGCGGTGCTTTCCGGCGGCAAGCCCGGCCCGCACAAGATTCAGGGCCTGGGCGCCGGCTTTGTGCCCACCGTGCTGGACACCAAGCTGGTCGACGAAGTTGTGCAGGTAACCAACGACGAATCCATTGAGATGGCGCGGCGGCTGGCGCGTGAAGAAGGGATCTTTGTGGGCATCAGCTCCGGCGCGGCGGTGGCGGCGGCGCTGAAGGTGGCCGCGCGGCCTCAGAACGCCGGCAAGCTGATCGTTGCCGTGCTGCCCGACTTCGGCGAACGCTATCTGTCCAGCGTGCTCTTCGACACGCTCCGCCAGCAGGCGCTCGCCCTTCAGCCCGAGCCGATCGCGGTAACGGCGTAAAGCCCGGGACGCAGGGGCATAGGAATCAGCAGCGGACGGAATCGCCCAGGAAGCGCGGGAACGCGCACTTGGCCTGATTGAAAAGCTGCATCCCGGCTGCGTCGCGGCGGCTTTACCATGTCCCTGGGGCCCTGAATCCATATGTCCCTGTTCGACCGAATTCGCGAAGACATCGCCTCCGTCATGGAGCGCGATCCGGCTGCGCGATCCGCGCTGGAGATCATGCTCTGCTACCCCGGCCTCTGGGCGGTGTGGATTCACCGCGTCTCCCATGCGCTGTGGGGCGCGCGCCTGCGCCTGGCCGCGCGGATGCTTTCGCAGTTGGGCCGCTTTCTCACCGGCGTCGATATCCACCCCGGCGCCCATCTTGGCCGGCGCCTGTTCATCGACCACGCCACCGGCGTGGTCATCGGCGAAACCGCCATCGTGGGCGACGACGTCACCATGTACCAGGGCGTGACCCTGGGCGGCACTGGCAAGGAACACGGCAAGCGCCATCCCACCATCTGCGACAACGTCTTTATCGGCAACAACGCCAATGTGCTGGGCAACATCACCGTGGGCGAAAACTCGCGCGTGGGCGCGGGATCGGTGGTGCTGGCCGACGTGCCGCCCAACTCCACCGTCGTGGGCGTCCCCGCGCACATCGTCTACCGCAACGGCGAGCGGGTGCTCATCACCGATCCGCACGAGATCAAGGATCCGCTCTCCGACGCGCTCATCGCGCTTGCCGCGCGCGTGGACGAGATGGAGGCCCGCCTCGGCGAGCATGTCCACGCCATAGCGCCATTCGTTACCGAAGAAGCCGAGCGCACCGCCTATCGCGCACAGCTTGACCAGATGCGGCAGTTCGTGTCGATGGGCGAAGGCATCTGAAGCCCGCCCTGAATGGGCAAATTGAAGCATTGCGCAAAAGAGAGTTGACAAAATACTTCCATAGCATAATACTTTGCTAAGCTAGGTATGTTGCTATGGCAAAGCCACGAATCCCGCCCGCAAATGGCGACTCGCCCGACCGCTGGGAAGCGCAGTTGCGCAAAGGCGCCCTGGAGATGGCCGCTCTTGCCTCGCTTTGGCAAGGCCCTCTCTATGGCCTTGAAATCATTCGCTTTTTAGAGAGCCAGTCCAGCCTGGTTCTGGCGGAAGGCACCATCTATCCCATCCTGAACCGGCTTAAGGCGGAGGACCTGCTGGCCGCGGAGTGGGTCGAGGTCGAAACCGGGCATCCGCGCAAGTACTACTCCCTGACCGAATCCGGCCGCCACCGTCTTCGTAGGATGGCGGACGCATGGATGAGCTTTTCCGGCGGCCTCAGCCGCCTTCTTGGGCCCGTGCTGGAAAGACAGGAGATTGCACCATGACCGACAACGAGCAGATTGCCAGCTATCTCACCGCGCTTCGCGTTCATCTGGCCTCTCACGGCGTCGCGGAGCAGGACGAAATTGCCCGGGAAATCGAAACGCATATTCGCGACTCGGTTGAGAATTCGGTTTTGAGCGTGGGCGCGGTGCTCGAGCGCCTCGGGTCGCCCCAGGAATTGGCTGACCAGTACAGGGAAGGCTTCCTCGTCGGCAAAGCCAGCCGCAGACTCTCGCCTCTGGTCCTTTTGCGCGGGTCGCTGCGGTGGTCGGCTGGCGGCCTCTTTGGAATTCTTGCGTTTGTGGTCGGGCTGGCCGGGTATTTCCTGGGCGTCGGCCTCGTGCTCTTTGGCTTGATTGTGCCCGTCTGGATTCTGACGCATCGTGCCCTGCATCCGCCGGCATCACTCTGGACAGGCATGGCGAGCGCACTCCTGCTCTGCCTGATCGGCGGCCTCATGCTTCTGCTCACAACGCTTTTCATGCGCGCATCGCTGCGCACCTTCCAGCGCTGGCAATCGCCGCTCTAGCAGCCGCAGACGCAATTCCGCGCGCCGGCCAGTCTGCGATGCAATATGCCAGCCACGTGCGGCGATCCGGCGTGCGCCAGATCACCCCAGTGGAACAAACTACAAAATTCTTTCGTATCAACGCTCCATGCACTGCGCGTCTACATTAAGCTGGAGCGAAATAATTCCGGGGCCGGCTTTCAGGCGGACCAGGCAGCGGTATGATGCTCCAGAGACTGGAACGCCCGCCCGGCAGAGCGGGAGCTGGTTCCAGCCGGTGAGCACGGGAGGCGGAATCAGCGCGACGGCACCCCGGCCGGCGCGCGTGGAGGGTCCGCTGGAGATCGACTGGTCCCAAATCGTACGCCGCTGCCTGGACGGGGATTCCGGAGCGTGGACCGAAATGGTGCGCGCCCACCATCGCCGCGTCTACAGCCTGTGCTACCGCTTTACCGGCAACGCCGCCGACGCCGAGGACCTGACCCAGGACATCTTCCTCAAAATCTATTCCAATCTGGCCAGCTTCGACGTCTCGCGTGGCAGCCTGCTGGTGTGGATCACCACCATGACCCGCAACCATCTGGTTGATAACTTCCGCCGCAACCGCAACCTGCGCGCCACCTCCTCGCTCGACGACGGCTGGGACTCGGCCGAGGAGCTGAAGCCCCTGGACCGGCTGGTGGCCAACGAGATTTCGCCGCACGAGGCGGCAGCCAGAAGCGAGCTGGCTAAAATGGTGCAGCAGGCCCTGGCGCGCGTCAGCGCGGATCTGCGCGAGGCCGTGATCCTGCGCGACCTGCAAGACCTCGATTACAAAGAGATTGCCCAGGTGCTGGCCATTCCCGAAGGCACCGTCAAGTCCCGCATCAGCAGGGGACGCGCGGAACTGGCGCGGCTGCTGCAACGTAATAAGCGGCAGGTGATGTAGTCATGGCGGATCGCGGATACATTCCGAGCTCTCCAGCCTGCGGCCAGTGGGAAATGCTCCTGGCTGAGGCGCTCGACGGGCAACTCCCGCCCGAAGACGAGGCGGAGTTCACGGGCCACATGGCACTCTGCCCGTCCTGCGCGGCGCTGTTTGAGGATGCGCGCCAGGGCCGCGAGTGGCTGGCGTTCCTCGCCCCTGAGCCTGAGATCCCGGAAGGACTGATGGACCGCATTCTGGCGCACACCGGTCCCGGACATGAGCCGCACTCCGGCCTGGCAACCGCCGGCGCGGGAGCCGCGGCAATGCCGCCGCCCTGGCAGCGTTCCGGCTTCACCGGCCAGGTACGGCGCTATGCCGAGCCCCGGCTGCTGATGACCATCGCCATGGCGTTCTTCTCCATCGCGCTCACCCTGAATTTGACCGGCGTGCAGCTTAATCACCTGCGGCTCTCCGAACTGCGCCCCAGCGCGATCAAAGCGTTCATGACCCGGCGCATCGTGACGGCCTCGATTCCCATCATCCGCTACTATGACCACCTGCGCTTCATGTACGATGTCGAGTCGTCGATGCGGCAGACGCGCGGCAACCCGGTGGGCGAAAGTGAAAATCAGCCGCAGGCGCAGCCCTCCGCGCCGGGCCGCTCCAAGCAGGGCAGCAGTGGCGATGGAGGATCGCGCGCAAACCCTCCGCAACAGTCGGGCAACCATGACGGCGGATCTTCGACCACCGCGCCCGGCGATTATTTGGAATCTTCCCTGGAGAGATCGATGGACCGGGCTGCGCATTCCGGCGGCTCCGCGACGAGAACCGGGGAAAGGAGCACAGTATGGACTGCGTAAATCACAATGGCGTGAGTGCAACCGCCTATTGCCAGAACTGCGGCAAAGCGCTCTGCGCGCAATGCGTGCGCAACGCGGCCGGCGGGCAGATCCTCTGCGAGCCGTGTCTGACCGCGTGGCAAAGCTTTCAGGCGCAGGCGCCGTTTGTCCCCGTGCCTCCTCCGGGAACGCCGAGCCCCGTGGCCGCGGCCGTGCTTGGAGCGATTCCCGGCGTGGGCGCCATGTATAACGGCCAGTTTATGAAGGGCCTGATGCACGTGGTCATCTTCGCCGCACTGGTCAGCGCCGCCCACATCTTTGCTATCTTTGGCATTCTCATCGCCGGCTGGATCGTCTACCAGATGTTCGATGCCTACCATACCGCCAAAGCGCGGCGCGATGGCGAGCCCCTGCCCGATCCGCTGGGGCTGAACGATGTGGGCAAATGGTTCAACGCCGGTATGCACCCGCACATGGCCGGGCAGCCGCCAGCGGCGCCGGCCACTGCGGCTCCCACGGAACAACAGCAGCAAGCGCCTTATGCGCAGGGCCCATATCAGGCGCCGTATCAGCAGCCCTATCAGGCGCCTTACGCACCTCCGGCGGCGGGACCGGCCGAGACCGGCGCTCCGCCTGTTCCGCCGCCTCAATGGCGGCGCAAGGAGCCTGTCGGCGCCATTGTCCTGATCGCTTTGGGCGTGCTGTTCCTGCTGGCGCAGATGGGCATCTTCTCCGCTCGCATATTTGGATACCTGTGGCCGCTCGTGCTGATCGGCCTCGGTGTCTGGCTGATCCTTCGCCGTCGCGAAGGTTCGCAGGGAGGGTCGAAATGAACCGCTATCTTTTCATTCGGCGGCTGATGGGCCCGTCCATTCTGCTGTTGCTCGGCGTGGTTGCACTGCTCCACCAGGCGCACGTCGTCCATTGGGCGCTGTTCGTTCCTCTCCTGCTGATTCTCATCGGCGTGCTGAAGCTCGCCGAGCGCGCCGCGCTGGCCGCCGCGGACGACATCCCGCTGCCACCGCATCCCTGGGGCGCCTATCCCGGTGCGCCGAATCCTCCGGCGCCCGAAAACGCCGCGCACACGGCGGCGGGTGAAAATCCAGCCTCCGCGCCCCTACACGACTTCGAGGAACACCACAGTGGAGGGCAGTCATGAGCGCCACACCTCCCAACGTGCCGCCGGGAGGCGGCGCACCGCCTCCTTACGATCCCAAAACGCAGTGGCGGATCTATCGCGAGCAGCAGCACGCCGCATGGCGCGCCCAGCGCGATGCCTGGCGCGCACAGCAGCACGCCTGGAAGCACGCCTATCGGGGGATGTACGCGTCTCGCGTTCCCTCGCTTGTCGGTCCGATCCTCCTCATCCTCATCGGCGTCGTGGCCCTGCTAGTGATCACCGGGCACATCCCGGCCCGCGAATTCTGGACATGGTACGGCCACTGGTGGCCGCTGCTGCTGATTGCCGCGGGATTGGCCATGCTGGTTGAGTGGACGGTGGATTTGCGCCGCAAAACACCGGTGCGGCGCGGCGGCGGCTTCGTGGGCCTGCTCATCCTCCTTGCCTTCGTGGGCATCTGCGCGGCTGGAGTAACCGGCTCATGGAAGTGGATGGGCGAGAACTTTGGCAACAACGGATTCTGGGGGCACTTTGGCTTGCCCGAACATAACCTTGACCGCCAGGTGCTGAACACCCCCATTCCGGTCAACGCCACTGTCACAATCAACATCCCCCGTGGCGACGTCAGCATCGCCTCCGGCGACGGGCCCAACGCCCAGATAGAGGCGCACCTGGTCGCTTACGCGAATTCCGACTCGGACGCAAAGAAGATATTCGACGCCGAAGCCCCCAATGCTGCCGTGAGCGGAAGCAATGTCGCCATCAGCTCGCAGGACAACGATCACGGTCAGGTCAACCTGACCGTCATCCTGCCCAAAACCGCGCATGTAACGGTGAAGGCGGGCCGGGGTGACGTCAGCGCCACGGGGCTGAATGCGGGCATCGACATCACCGCGCCGCGCGGCAACACGCGCCTGAGCGCCATCACCGGGCCCGTGCAGGTGCACCTGGCGGGCGGCCGGCACAACTTTTCCGCCCATCAGATTAACGGCAACATCACTCTGGACGGCAACTGCAACGACCTCACCTTCTCCGCCATCAAAGGCGGGATCACGACCACCGGCGAGATTCTCGGCGAGGTATACATCGAGAACGTGTCGCAGCCCATCAATCTGCGCACTTCCGTCACCGACCTGCAGATCGCCAGCCTGCCCGGCCAGATGACCCTCGATTCCAATACCCTGCGCGTGGTCGCGGCCAAGGGCGCGGTGCGCGTGGTGACGCACGATAAGGACGTGGATCTCAGCCAGATCTACGGCGACACCTATGTCAAGGACAGGGTGGGCCGCATCTCCGTGGCCCCGGCAGGCCCCTACGCCATTGAGGCCATGAATGGCAAAGGCGCCGTGAACATCACGTTGCCGCCCAACGCCGCAGGCACCGTGGATGGCCGCACGCACAATGGCAATGTAGTCACCGATTTTGCGCTGAAAGTGAGCGGCGACGCAGACAAGACCGTCACCGGGCAGATCGGCGCGGGCGGTCCCAAAATCGTTCTCAGCTCCATTGACGGCGACCTGCGCATCAGGAAAGGTCCGGCCTTCCCCGCCCAGCCGCCAGCGCCCGGCGCCGCCGCACAGGTCCTGCACCTGAAAACGCCTAAAGGCGAAACGGTACAGCCAGTTACGCAATAAGCCTTCAGCCGGCCGGCATCTTTCTGGAGGCGCCGCGCCGGCGCAGCCTTCAATTTTTTGCCGCCGGCCCAAAAAGCGGTACACCCTTCAACAGAACCCTTAACAACCCTTGCGCTGCCGTTGTATGCTCCTGTCGCGGAGGGAATACGCAGGATGGCTCGTGCACCAATTAATGTCATTACCGTCGAGCGGGAGTACGGCTCTGCGGGAGGCATGTTTGCCCACGATCTGGCCGCGCACCTGGGCTGGCAGTTGCTTGACTCGGAGCTGGTGGCCAGAATCGCCCATAGGGCCGGCGTCGACCCGGAGGTAGCTGCCCGCTTTGACGAGCGGCTCGACCCCTGGTATTACCGGTACGGCAAGATCTTCTGGCAGGACACGTCATATTCCACCGTCGGTCCGTTTGACGAACGGCTATTCGACTCCCAGCGCATGTTCACGCTCATCCATCAGGAGATACGGGAGGCCGCGAAAGCGGGCAACTGCGTGCTGGTGGGCCGCGGGGCAGCCTGCGCGCTGGCTGGCCATCCGGGCTGCTTCCACATCTTCGTCTACGCCACCGCCAGCGCCAAAAAGGAATGGTTCATGCGCAACTATCCGCAGCAGGCGAACCGCGCCGAACAGGAACTGGCCGCCCACGATCGCCGCCGCGCCGCCGTCATCCGCAAGTTTTACCAGCAGGATTGGTGCGCCCGCAGTCTTTACCACATGCTCCTGAACTCGTGCATCGGCACCGAGGCCATGATCGCAGCGGTGGAATGCGCGGCCGGCATTTGCGCTCCGGCGCCGGAGATAGCGCACGCTCAATCTTCAAGATAATCTTCCCGCCCAGGCCCCTTATACGGCAACGCGCCGCACCCGCTGCCCGATGCGCGTAAAAACCTCCCACGGAATCGTCCCCGTGGCGTCGGCATGATCGAAAGCGGTAATGCATCCGCTGCCCTGCGTCCCCAGGATCACCACCTCATCGCCCGCCTCCACGCCGGAAATCTCCGTCACATCCAGCACGCTCTGGTCCATGCTGATGCGGCCCACCACGGGTGCGCGCTCGCCGCGCACCAGCAGGCTGAAGCGGTTGCCCAACTTGCGATCGAGGCCGTCGGCATAGCCCAGCGCCACCAGCGCCAGGCGCATCGGCTCGGTGGCCACAAAGGTGCCGTTATACCCCACCACGGCGCCTGCCGGAACCGCGCGCACGCCAACAACCGCGGACTTCCAACTGAGCACGGGCTGAAGGGCGGCGCGCGCCGCAACCAACGCGGCCGGCTCCTGGTCGAAGTCCGGATTGAAGCGCGGAACAAGTCCATAGAGCGCCAGGCCCGGCCGCAGCATGGCCTTCATGCCGTGGGTGGCGGCAAGATCCCCAATGGTGCGCGCCTGCCCCGCCAGCAGCGCGGCCGAATTGCCCACGCTGAGCCACTCCGCAAACAGGCCGGCGGAGGCGATGCGGCCGAGTATCTGGTTGAGAAGCGCAAGCTGCTCGGCCGTCACCTGCCCACCGGCCTCGTCCGGGGCGAAAAGGTGCGTCATCACGCCTTCCAGCCGCAGCGGAGAAGCCGGCGCAAACCATGTAAAAAGCGCCGCCAGCGCCTCGGGACTCGCTCCCTGGCGGCTCATGCCGGTGTCAATCTCCAGGTGCACAGGCACCGACCCGGGCAGCGCTCCGGCGGCGCTTGCCGCGGCCCGCAGTTCGTCCAGTTGCCACGGCTCCCAGGCCACGACCGTCAGATGGTGCTGCATCACAGCCCCGCCCTGGCCGGGAAAGACGCCGCCGATCACCAGCACCCGGGTATCGGCGCCCGGACAGACTGCGCGGGCGGCAATTCCCTCTTCCACGCTGGTAACACCCAGCCAACGGGCTCCCGCGCGCACCGCGGCCGGCGCGCAAAGCGCCAGCGAATGACCATAGGCATCGGCCTTGACGATGGCCAGAAGATCCGCATCCGGAGCGGCCAGTCGCTGGAGAAAACGATAATTATGCTCAACGGCTTGGGTGCGAATTTCAACCCGGCAGGGACGTGTTGACATGGGGCTTTCCAAGTGCCAGTTTACGGCATCGGTGCGCGATGGCCCGGCGCGAATCAAGCCCGCTCAGGAACCGGCGCGGCGACAATGGAGAAAGCCAGTGGTTCCGTCTTGCCACGCCCGGCATCTTTTCAGCCAAGCTCCTGCTCCCAGCTCTCCAGCCCCTTTTTGAACTCCGTCATGAACTTCCCCGCGTCCGCGCCGTCGATCAGCCGGTGATCGAAGCCCAGGCAGTAGTGCTGCATCGACCGGATGGCGATGGTGTCATTGCCCTCGGCGTCGGTCAGCACCACCGGCTCTTTCTTCAGCGCGCCAATCGCCAGAATCGCCGACTCCGGCTGGTTGATGATGGGGGTGCCGAACTCGTCGCCAAACACGCCGGAATTGGTCAGCGTGAAGGTCGAGCCGCCAGTCTCCTCCGGTTGCAGTTTCTTGGCGCGCGCGCGCCCCGCCAGGTCGGCAATCGTGCGCGCCAGGTCCACAAAGCTGCGCTGCTCGGCCTGCCGGATCACCGGCACGATCAGCCCCCACTCCAGCGCCACCGCAATGCCCAGGTTGATATTGGCGTGGTAGCGGATCGATGTGCCCTCCAGCGAGGCGTTAACGATGGGAAACCGGCGCAGCGCCTGGATGGCCGCCGCCGCGATAAACGGCATGTACGTGAGCTTTACGCCGTGGCGCTGCTCAAAGCGCTCCCTCGCCCGCTCGCGCAGCCGCGCAATGCGCGTCAGGTCGATCCGGTACACCGAGTGAACATGCGGCGCGATCCTCTTGCTCTCCACCATGCGCTCGGCGATGACGGCCCGCATCCGGGTCATGGGAACCAGCTCGCCAGCCAGCGGCGGCGGAGCGGGAACCGGCACCGGTGCAGCGGCTGCGGCGCCGCCGGCCCCGCGCGCCTTCAGATAGCCGAGAATATCTTCCTTGGTAATGCGCCCGGCCGCGCCTGAGCCTGGAATCCCGTTCAGCTCAATCTGGTTTTCCCGCGCCATGCGGCGCACCAGCGGCGACGAGCGAACGCGCCCGCCCGGCTCCTGCGCCACTGCCGGCTGCTCGCGATGCGCGGGCGCCGGCCCGCCAGCGGTTGCCGGGGCAACGGCTTCCACCCTGGCTGGCGCAGGCGCTTCCGCGGCAATCGCGCCGCCGATGACCGCAATCACGGTATTCACCCCAACCGTGTCGCCCGCCGCAAACCGGATCTCGCTGAGCACGCCGGCCACCGGCGCGGGAATCTCCGCATCCACCTTGTCCGTCGAAATCTCCAGCAGCGGCTCGTCCTGCGCGACCGTGTCGCCCACCTTCTTGAGCCACTTGGTAATGGTGCCCTCGGTAATGGACTCGCCCATCTGCGGCATCACAACGTCGGTTGGCATGTATTCCTCTCAATGGCTTGCGCTACAGACACATAGCAGCCTCGCGGCCGCTTCCTGCCGGATTATAAATCCCGCCGCATAGGGCGGTTGGCGGCCGCCAGCCGCTCAGGCGCGCACCGGCCGCTCCTTCTTTTTGAGCAGACGTTCCAGTTCCGGCGGATATTGGAGCGGCGTGTCCGCGGCGGGAAAGACCGGTTCCGCGGCGGGCGCCTCTTCCGCCTGGGCACGCAACGCGGCCAGGCTTTCAACGGCAAGCACCTGCGCCCCAAAGACGAAACCGAACTGCCGCGCCGCTTCATTGGCCACGGCCTCAAGAGCCGGCAGCGGCTTTGCCTGCGCGTCCACCTCGCGCTCCAGGCTCGTCATCCGGCAGCCCGCAATGCCGCATGGAGTGATCAGCTCGAAATCGCGCAGATCGGTCGTCACATTGAAGGCAAAGCCATGCGATGTAACCCCCCGCGCCACGTGAATGCCAATCGAGGCGATCTTCCGCGACTCCGCGGAAAGCTGTTCCCTGGAAGCCGCTGGCGTACAGACATTTTCGGCTGCGGCGCCGCACCAGACGCCGGTCAGGCCGCAGATGCGCCCGGCGCGTACGCCGTAAACGCCGCAAAGCCGCATCAGCGCCTCTTCCATCTGGCGCACAAAGTCCACCGGACCCAATCGGCCTCCCTGCGCATTGCGCAGGCTGCGCAGGTCGAAGATCGGGTAGCCGATAAGCTGCCCGGGGCCATGATAGGTTACGTCGCCGCCGCGGTTGATCTCGTGGACGCTGACGCCTCGCCGGGCCAGTAGCTCCGCCGAGGCCAGCACGTTGGCGCGCTGCGCGTTGCGGCCCAGCGTCAGCACTGGCGGGTGTTCCAGCAGCAGCAGAACATTCCCGATGCGGTTCCGCTGGCGCAGTTCCACCAGCTCGTCCTGCAGCCGCAGTGCCTCGCCGTAGCCCATGCGCCCGAGATAGAGGTAGGAAATCATTGCCTGTTTCGATTGTAGCCATCGCGCGCCACAGCCGCGGCCGGTGCACACTGGTAGATGTGAACATGGAGCCTTCGCCCAGCCGCAATCCGGACGCTTTCGTCTCCGCGCAGGACAGCACGCTCCTGCTGGAAGCGGTTGCGCGCCAGGCGGCCGGCGCGGAAGCCGGTCTCTTCGGCCCGCTATCGATCACCTGGAGGATCAACCGCGAGTCGGCGCTGTTTTTGGGTGCCGGCCGCGCCGCGTTGCTGCAACTGGCCCATCCCTGGGTGGCGGCGGCCCTGGCCGAACACTCCACCGTGCTTGACCGCCCCATCGCCCGCTTCCACAACACCTTCCGCATCGTCTTCACCATGGTCTTCGGAACGCTTGCCCAGGCCACCAACTCCGCGCGCCATCTCTACGCGCTGCACGCGCGCATTCGCGGCCAGTTGCCGCAAGCCGTGGCCGCCTATGCTCGCGGCTCGCATTACCGGGCCAACGAGGTGGCCGCCCTGCGCTGGGTCTACGCCACGCTGGTTGAAAGCGCCGTGATCGCCTATGAAGCCGTCCTGCCGCCGCTCACCGCCGCCGAGCGCGAACAGTACTACGCGGAAAGCCGCACGCTCTCCGGACTCTTCGGCATTCCTCCCCACGCCTTGCCGCAGAGCTGGGATAATTTTGTTGCCTACAACCAGGCCATGCACGCTTCGGACGCGCTGGGCGTGAGCGCCGGCGCGCGCGCCATTGCGCACAGCCTGATGACCGGAGCCGGTTCCTGGCTCCATCCGCCGCACTGGTATCGCGCCCTCACCGCCGCATGGATGCCGCCGCGCTTCCGCGAAGAATTCGCCCTCGAAGAAGACCCCAGCTCAGCCCGGCGCGCTCTGCGCGTCCTGCCCCATATCTACCGGCGGCTGCCCGCCGCGGTGCGGTTTTCCGGGCCATGGCAGGAAGCGCAGGCGCGGCTGGCGCTGCGGCCCGTTGGCCTGCTTACGCAGTGGAGCAACCGGTTCTGGATTGGCGAAAGCCGGCTGCCGTTTGCCTGATTTACGCTCTCGCCCGGCTGGCGCCAGGAAACGGCTATAGTAAAGTGAAACCCTTGAAATGGAGCAAAGAGTAGCCCATGGACTCCGGCGGCACAATCGATTTCGGCGCGGACTCCGATCCCATTGACGCGGCGGCGAATGCCTTCGCCGAGCAATTGCTCCACTGCCTGGACGAGTGCGCCCGGGGGCGCAGGGGATTGTTTTCAGATTACGAAGGAGCCGGCGGCGATACGGAAACGGGTGGCTGGCCCGAGGCAGCGCGCCTGCGCGAACTGGCCCTCGCCCTGCAATCGGCCTCGGCGCGGACCGGCCGGCGGAACGCGCTCGTTGACGAGTTCCTCGACCTGTGTTCGATTCACGGCGAAAGCCATCCGGGGGAGCGCAGGCTGGCGCGCGCATTCCTGGAGCGCATTGAGCGTGGCGAGGTGGGCGAGCTCAGCCCGGGACCGATGAAATTTCAGTAATGGCGTCTACACCTTGTCGAAAATCTGGCCAGGCCCGTTCTTATACCAAGCTCAAAAGACTCCTCAGCGGTTGGCGCAAATCACTGCATCGCAGGACCGGATGCTCAAGAGCCTTCGCGGTGCAACGTCATGGCAGTACATTCCCATTCGCCTCCACAAACTTGGCGCGCATTGAGGAATCCTTCACTTGCCTCTCAAACCCCAGCCAACCGCCCCATCACTTCACCCAGCGCCAACCTCACCGCCAACCCATTTGCAGATAATTTTCACCCGATGACGCATAATGCAAATAGAAATGAAAACCGCCCTCATGACCATCGGAATCCGGAATCAGAATCAGCTTCGCGGGCTGCCAACCCGCCGGATTCTGCCGCCAGCTAGCCGCACACCCACCCCCCCTGAAATATTTTTCTTTCCCACGGATTTTTTGCAGGCAATTTCGTTTTCAGCGAAATACGGCATTCTCGACCGCCGCCCATTCCACATTCTGGTACGCCGCTTCCAATCCGCCGCAAAATCCCGCCCGAGGCCCCTCGCCGCATGCTGCGCGTAGGCCTCACCGGCGGTCTCGGCAGCGGCAAGAGCACCGTTGCCGCCATCCTGCGCGAGTTCGGCGCTCATCTCATCGAGGCCGACGAGCTGGGCCGCGAGATGATGGAGCCGGGCCAGGCCGTCTACGCCGAAATCGTCCGCCGCTTCGGCCCTGAAGTCGCCGCCGACGACGGCCGCCTCGACCGCCCGCGCCTGGCGCAGCTTGCCTTCGGCGAAGGCCGCCTGCAGGAGCTGAACGCCATCATCCACCCGGCGGTCATCGACGCCCAGCGCGTCTGGATGGACCAGGTCTTCGCCCGCGATCCCTTGGCCGTGGCCGTCGTCGAGACGGCGCTCATCTTCGAAGTCGTTCGCGACGCCCGCGCCCGCGGCGAAAAGGAGAGCGTGCTGGCCGACTGGCGCCGCCGCATCGACCGCGTCATCGTCGTCACCGCGCCCGATGAGATCAAGATTGCCCGCTACGCCGCCCGCATCGCGCCAACTGGCCCTGCGCGCCAGGCCGCCGAAGCCGACGCCCGCATGCGTCTCTCCCATCAGATTCCCGATGCCGAAAAGGCAGCCCAGGCCGATTATGTCCTTGACAATGCGGGCGATCTGGCCAGCCTTCGTGCCCAGGTCCAGGCCCTCTGGCCGCGCCTCGAGGCCGAAAGCGCCCAATCGCCAGCATTCCCGTCTTTAAAATAGAAAAGAGAAGGATAAGCCGTGCCATCCGCTTGCTTTTCCGGCATGATGGCTTTATTTGTTGCAGGAAGGTATACAGGTCTTCAAAGCCATGAAACCACGTTACGTCGTCATGGTCCTTCTGCTGGTGGGTGGATTCTGGTTCGTCACCAGCCATCTTACGCACCGCAGCCTACGCGATCTTTCGTTTGTGGGTCCGCGCGGATCGGCCGCGCCGCTCGAACTGGTTGAGGCCAAGACCGCACCAGTGTGCAATACCGAGGAACAGGACGGAATTGAGGTTTACAAGAGGGTCCTGCCATCGGTGGTCAACATCACCTCCACCTCGCTGGTCTTCGACTTCTTTTATGGCGTCGTACCCCAGCAGGGCCAGGGCTCGGGCTTTATCCTCGACAAGGCCGGCCACATCCTCACCAACTATCACGTCATCCGCGGTGCCAACCCAAACCGCGGCATCCAGGTCAAGCTCAGCAATGGCAAGCAGTATCAGGCCACTGTGATCGGCGCGGATAAACTCCATGACCTGGCCCTGCTCAAGATCGACGCGCCCGATCTGCAACCCGTCACGCTTGCCAACTCCTCCTCGCTCCAGGTGGGTCAGCGCGTCTTCGCCATCGGCAATCCCTTCGGCCTCAGCGGTACCATGACCCAGGGCATCATCAGCGCCATCCGTCCCATTCGCAACGCCAACGGCGCGCTCATTCATAACGCCATCCAGACCGATGCGGCCATCAACCCCGGCAACTCCGGCGGACCGCTCCTGAACTCCGCCGGTCAGGTCATCGGCATCAACACTATGATTGCCTCCAACGGCGCCGACCAGAACGCCGGCATCGGCTTCGCCATTCCCATCAACACAGCCAAATCGGTACTCGCCGACCTCATCAAGTTCGGCCGCGTTGTCCGGCCTTCGCTCGGCATCGTCTCCTTCGGCATCGACCCTGACCTGGCGCGGCAGATCGGCCTGGCCGCCAGCCACGGCGTGCTCATCGAGCGCGTCATTCCCGGGGGCGCAGCCCAGAAAGCCGGCCTGCGCGGCGGCAGCCAGTTGGCCTACATCGGCAACACGCCCATCATGCTCGGCGGCGACCTCATTGTCGCCATCGATGGCCATCCGGTCACCAGCAATCAGGACATCAGCGACTTCATGGAGCATCACAAGCCCGGCGACATCGTCAGCGTCACCGTCTTCCGCGGCAAGCAGAAGATGACCTACAAGCTGATCCTGGGCGAAGCGCAGGACAGCGAATCGTAGCCGCATTCGTCAGCGGCATGCAGGCCTCCGGCGCCAAGCAGCAAGCTCCGCCACCTTCATTTGTTTCCGATCCGTAAAGTCCGGAGGGCGCCGTTACGCTGTGCGGAAGGCCGCGCGCGCAGCCGCGACGGTGGCTTGCACTTCCGCATCCCCGTGTGCCGCACTAATAAATGCCGCCTCAAACTGCGAAGGCGGCAGCCACACGCCGCGGTGCAGCATAGCGCGATGAAATCGCCCGAAGGCCGCCGTATCCGACTTCACCGCCTGCTCGTAGTTCGTCACCGGGCCGGGCGTAAAGAACCATGTCCACATCGAGCCCACGCGGTTGAGCGTGACGGCCACGCCCGCCCGAGCCGCCTCCTGCGCCACGCCTTCCGTCACCGCTTTGGCCGCCGCCTCCAGCCGTGCATACACCTCGGCGGCATGTTCCTGCAGATGGCCCACCGTCGCCAGCCCGGCCGCCATGGCCAGCGGATTCCCGCTCAGCGTTCCGGCCTGGTACATCGGCCCGGCAGGCGAGACCAGGTCCATCAACTGACGCTTGCCGCCGAAGACACCCACCGGCAGCCCTCCGCCGACAATCTTGCCCAGTGTCACCAGGTCGGGGACGAGCCCATACAGCTCGCACGCGCCGCCCAGCGCCACGCGAAAGCCCGTCATCACCTCATCCACAATGAGCAGCGCGCCGCGGTTCGCCGTCAACGCGCGCAAGCCGGCCAGATAGCCGGGAGCCGGCGGAATGCACCCTGCGTTGCCCACCACCGGCTCCAGAATCACCGCCGCGATCTCATCCCGATGCGCGTCAAATGCAGCCTCCACGGCGCTCAGGTCGTTGTAGGGCAGAGCCAGCGTAAGGTGCGCAATCTCCTCGGGCACCCCCGCCGAGCCCGGAATTCCGAAGGTCGCCACGCCCGAACCGGCTTTCACCAGCAGCCCGTCGGCGTGCCCGTGATAGCAGCCCTCGAACTTGATCACGATCTTGCGCCCCGTTGCCGCGCGCGCCAGCCGGATGGCCGACATCGTGGCCTCGGTTCCGGAGCTGACAAATCGCATCTTTTCAACCGCCGGATAGCAAACCGCGATCCGCTCGGCCAGGTCGGCCTCGGCAGCCGTGGACGCGCCAAAGCTCGCCGAATAGCGCGCCGCGCGCTCAATGGCTTCCACCACCGGCGGGAATGCGTGGCCCAGAATCATCGGACCCCAGGAGCCGAAGTAGTCGATATAGCGGTTGCCGTCGGCGTCTATCAACCAGGCCCCCTCGGCGCGCTCAATGAAGGGCGGCTCGCCGCCCACCGCGCGAAACGCCCGCACGGGCGAGTTGACGCCACCGGGGAAAAACCTCTCGGCGCGCTTTTGAAGAGCCTGGGAGCGGGAGCGGACAGAAGCTACGGATTCCGGGGTCATGGTGGCTCCAGTATAGAAGCCGGCAGCTCCATCCCCTTCCGCGATGCACAACTCCGAACTCCAAACCCTGCTAGAATTTTGCTTTCCGGCCCACTGCATCGCGGCCGACTTTATCTCAAAGAAAGCCCGCATTGTGCCCGACTCAAAAACACCCAAATCCGTGAGCTATGCTGACGCGGGCGTCGACATCGGCGCCGGCGACCGCGCCAAGGAGCGCATCAAGTTCCTGGCGCAGAAGACCTTCAACCGCAACGTGCTGGGAGGCATCGGCGGCTTCGGCGCGCTCTTTCGCCTCGATCTGCAGCGCTGGAAGAGCCCCATCCTGGTCAGCTCTGCCGATGGCGTGGGTACCAAGCTGAAAGTAGCTTTTGAGATGGGCCTGCACCACACCGTGGGCGCCGACCTGGTCAACCATTGCGTCAACGACATCGCCGTCCAGGGCGCCACGCCTCTGTTTTTCCTCGACTACCTGGCCAGCGGACGCCTTGACCCGTCCGTGACGGAAAGCGTCGTCACCGGCCTCGCCGACGCCTGCAAGGCCAACGGCTGCGCGCTGATCGGCGGCGAAACAGCCCAGATGCCAGGCTTCTACGCCGATGGCGAATACGACCTGGCCGGCTTCATCGTGGGTGCCGTGGACCGCGACAAGATGGTCACCGGCGCGGACATTAAGCCGGGCGACGTGCTCATCGGCCTGCCCTCCACCGGCCTGCATACCAACGGCTATTCGCTGGCCCGCAAGCTGTTTTTTGAGGTGGCCGGCTACAAGCCCACGCAATACGTTACGGCCATCAAGGAAAAAGCCGGCGCGGCGCTGTTGAAAACTCACCGCAGCTACCTCTCCGTCATCCAGAAGCTGGTCACGGCCGGCGTCACCATCGGCATGGCGCATATCACCGGCGGCGGCATTACGGAAAACCTGCCCCGCATCCTGCCCAAAAACGTCACCGCTCAGATCGAGATTGGCTCCTGGCCGGTCCTGCCCATCTTTGAGCATCTGCGCGAGCTCGGCAATGTGCCGCAGGACGAGATGATGCGCACCTTCAACATGGGCATTGGACTCATCGCGGCCATTCCCGCCGCCAAATTCACGCGCGCCAAAAACCTGCTGGACCGCGCTGAAGAAAAATTCTACGTCATCGGCCGCGTGGTCAAAGGCGAGCGCCGGGTGCAGTACACATGAGCGCCGCCGCATCCCCCCTGCGCCTGGGCATCCTGCTTTCCGGCCGCGGCTCCAACTTCCTCGCCATCGCGGACTCCATTCGCGCTGGCCGCCTGCACGGCGTCGAAATCGCCGTCGTCATCTCCAACGTGGCCGAAGCTCCCGGCCTGGACGCAGCGCAAAAACTGGACCTGCCCACGGCCTTGTTTGTCTCCAAAGGCCGCAAGCGCGCCGACCATGACGCCGACGTGATCGCCTGCCTCCAGGCGCATCGCGTCGATCTGGTCTGCCTGGCCGGCTACATGCGCCTGCTTTCGCCGGGCTTTATCGCCGCGTTTCCGCATCGCATCCTCAACATTCATCCTTCGCTCCTGCCCGCTTTTCCCGGCCTCGAAGCGCAGGAGCAGGCCTTTGCCTACGGCGTCAAAGTGGCCGGCTGCACGGTCCACTTTGTCGACGAGGAGCTGGATCACGGCCCCATCGTCGTCCAGCGCGCCATCCCGGTGCTCGATGACGACGACGCCGAGTCGCTGGCCCACCGCATTCTCGCCGAGGAGCACCTGGCCTACACCGATGCGATTCGCCTCGTAGCCAGCGGCGCATATCAGATTCGCGGGCGCCGCTACGTGAAGCGCTCGTCCTGAGCGGCTTCCCGGCGCTGTCGCAGGCCCGCGATCGCCGCCTCACGCCTCCTCCTTCGAAAAAGTCAAGCACCCGCATCCAGAACCCCCACTCTCGCAACAACTTGCGACTGCAGATAATTCCGCCCCTTTCCCGCAAAATAAAAGCGAAATCGCACACCATGCGCAGCAGTACCCTGCGAACTTGCTAACTCGCTGACTTGCTAACTCGCTAACTCGCCCAAGAGGAACTCATGGCCATGCGAACCCACCAACTCTGCCACCCGCCAGCACGCCAAACGCTCTGCTGGCAGCCCCCTAAAAATATTTTTCTTTTCCACAGATTTCTTGCGCGTTATTTTCTCGCTAACCCACAAAGAATCTTCCGCTTCCTCGGCTTCAATCTCGAAGTTATCCCGGATGGGGTGCCGCAGCTCCCGCTCCGGTGACCTGGGATCTACAAGCGGCAGCCTCAAAATCATCCGGTCAGAGACTTACCGCCCTTTGAGGTGCCAGATTTCCTCGGCATAGTCTGCGATGGCCCGATCGCTTGAAAACTCGCCAACCCGCGCTGTGTTGAGGATCGACATGCGCGTCCAGCGCTGGCGATCGGCAAACGCCGTCTCCACCAACTCCTGCGCGGACAAGTATGCCGGCAAATCGGCAAGGTGGACGTGCTCATCTTCTTCGTCCAGAAGAATCCGCTCAACCCAGGCACAGAATTCCGGCTCATGCCGGCAAAGCAAACCGGAGCGAAACACGTCAACGACCCGCTTCAGCCGCGGATCACGCTCACACAGCTCGCGCGGATGATAGGCTTTTCCCTCGCGCATGGCTTGAATTTCGGCTGCCTTCAATCCGAAGAGAAATATATTCTCCTCACCGGCCTGCCGGCTGATATCAAGATTCGTGCCGTCGTAAGTGCCGATCATGACTGCCCCATTCAGGGCCATCTTCATGTTGCCGGTCCCGGAAGCCTCTTTGCCTGCTGTCGAAATCTGCTCGCTCAGGTCGGTAGCCGGTATGATCTTCTCCGCCAGCGACACCCGGTAATCCGGAATAAAGACGACCTTCATCGCATCCTTGCTTCTCGGATCGCTATTCACTACTTCACTGACATTGTGGATCAGCTTAATGATCTGCTTCGCCAGCCAGTAACCGGGAGCCGCCTTTCCCGCAAAAATATAGGTACGGGGCAGCCGTGGAGTTATGCCGTCCTCAACCAGTTCCAGGTACTCGTGAACTATGTGCAATATCTTGAGTAGCTGTCTCTTATAGGCGTGGATGCGCTTGACGTGTACATCGAAAAGAGAGTCGGGATCGATCCTTTCGCGCAGATCATATTCGATCAGCGCCCCAAGCTTCTCTTTGTTGAATCGCTTGATCTGTGCGAAGGCCTTCCTGAAGGATGCATCCTCGACATATGGCTCCAGGTTGCGCAGCTCGCTCAGGTCGGTAATCCATCCGTCGCCAATGGACTCGCTAATCAGGCGCGCCAATGCGGGATTGGCGTGAAGAAGCCAGCGCCTGGGACTGATGCCGTTGGTTTTGTTATTGAATCTTTCCGGCCACAGCTCGAAAAAATCGGGAAGAAGAATGGTCTTCAACAGCTCGCTGTGAATGGGCGATACTCCATTGACAGAGTGGCTTCCCATGATCGCCAGATTGACCATGCGCACTTGACTCGGCGCCGCGTCCTCGACAATGGACATGCGCGCCTTGCGGGCAGGATCGCTGGGATAGGTCACGCTTAGTTGTTCAAGGAATCTGCGATTGATTTCCTGAATGATCTGCAGATGGCGCGGCAGAACCCGGTTCAAGAGCGAGATCGGCCACTTCTCAAGCGCCTCCGCCGAGAGCGTATGGTTGGTGTAACCGAAGGTCTTTTGCGTGATCTCCCATGCATTTTCCCAGCCC
>JAJZME010000037.1 GCA_021803035.1 Acidobacteriota bacterium
ATATATGAAATTTTACCCATCAACAGGTGCAGCAGATACGGCAGGCCGAAGCTGGGCAGGTAGACGCCGAGGAACAGGCCGAATGCCACTATGGCTGCCCACGGCCAGCGCCATCCCCTGTGTCGAAAGTTCATGTCATTGCTCCGTTTCTTCGAGATGAGTTGTGGGGCGGTTCAGGTCCTGGGCGACGCCGAGCGGAGCGCCGACTACACCGATCCTAATCTGACCTACGCCAGGACGGCGGCGGAGACCAAGCGCAGAGCGTTCCTGCGCAAGTGGAAGCTGAAATGTCGCGCCGTGGCCGACAGCCTGGAGGAAGCCGGCGACCGCCTGTTCACGTTCCTGGGCTACCCCGAGGCGCAATGGCGCTCGCTGCGGACGACGAACGCGATCGAGCGGCTGCACGAGGAGTTCCGGCGTCGGATCAAGACCCAGTGCGTACTGCCCTGTGCCGAAACGGCGTGCATGCTGTTCTGGGCGCTGCTGGCGAGCGGTCAGATCGTGCTGCGCAAGGTCGATGGCTGGCAAAGCCTGCACGAACCACCCCGCGCACTTGACCTCGCGGCCTGAGCTTCACGATGATCGAACCGCCGGTGACCCACCTTCCAGAATTTCCACCACAAACCGGATGCAACCTCGGGAGCTGCTTTGGGGCACCATGAGATTTTGCACGGATTCATCGATAAGACGATTCATTCGCGCCATCCTTGTGACCGCGGCGGCCATCAGCTTGCCGGCGTTTGCCGCAGCTTCAGGCTACGGAACGAGTGGCGTGTCGGTTGGCGAGGGTTCGCTCTGGGTGGCGGGTACTCACACACCCTTCGTCCCGCGAGGCTTCAACTCCGTGGGCGTGCTCTATCCCATGCCATATGCCGCTGCGATGTGCAGCCGTCTGTCGTCGCTTTTTAAGCGGAAACTGGCGACGGCCGAAGCCGCCATGACCCGAAAGACGGAACAGCAGTTGCTGGCCATGAAAGAGCGGTGGGGGGCCAACACGGTGCGTTTCCAGGTCAGCCAGGGCGCGCTGGCCTACGAACATGAGCACCACCTTTCTGCCTATACAGATAAGGTGCTGTCCGTGATTCGTCAAGCCCGGGCTGCGGGTTTGGTCGTCATCGTATCGATGCAAACGCAACTCTATAGTTGTACGCCGCTGCGCGGCGACGGTCAGTTGCAAAGTCTGCCCGATCGACAAACCGAAGAGGCATGGGCGCAATTGGCCCCCTCACTGGGCCAGCGAAGGGGGGTGATGTTGGAAATATTCAATGAGCCGAACACGCCAGGGGCCTGCGGCAGAAGAAGCTGGACTGCTTGGGCGTATGGTTGCGGTGATGGTGAGGTGGGCATGGTTCCGCTCGCCCGATTTGTGAGGAAATTGGCGCCGGACAATGTTCTGCTCCTCGATGGCGACAAGTACGCCGAAACTTTTGCCGGATTTGAACCGCCCGCGGGGATTCCGGCCAATACCGCCTATGCCATACATCCGTACGGCTATACGGAGGGTTCCGCGGACTGGGATCGCCGCTTTGGCGACTTCCAGAACCAGAGTCACGCCATCGTCGCCACGGAATGGAACGAGACCTCCTGGGGATTCGCAAAGTCGCATCCTTACTTTGACCGCTTCCATCCGGCGGCGGCTCGCCGCAAGACGCTCTTGGCCAAGCAACTGGTGGAGGACTACCTTCCCGCGCACCATATCGGGCTCATCATCCACTCCTGGGATGAGCCACAAGGCAAATGGGCTGTGGGACGACATCCCCGCGCGGCGGCCGTGATCACCGGGGCCATCTGGGCTTTCCGGTAATTGGGTCGAGCGCCATGACCGAGGGTTTCACGCGTGGCACGGCTGCGGCGTTGCGGATCCGTGTGGACGGGGCCAGTCATTCAGCAGGGCGTCGAAGACTCAAGAGGATATAACCATGCATTGGTTGATCACCGCAGGCGCGCTGCTCCAATTGCTGTCCCTCACCCCGGACAAGGCGTTCGTCACGCGGGAGTTCAATCGTTCCTCGACCGTCGTGATCTCGCCATGGCGACATCCACCGCCCTCGATACGTTCTTGGCGAGTCGGGCGCGCGATTAGCGTGACCAGTATCGCCGGCCTGGAGCGCACCCTCGCGGGGGGCGTCCCGCCCGGCGTTCACTTCGTCGTTTTCGACATCGAACGCTGGCCACTCACGCCTGCCGGGGAGCAGACACACCCCGTCCAGGCCGTACGCAAGGCCGCCCAGCTCGCGCACGATCACGGCCTGCTCCTTATTGCCGCGCCGGCCACGGACCTGATCTGGGGGCTTGAGCCTGCCGACGCACGGCGCGAAGGTCAATTCGCGGCTTTCGTCCGCTCGGGACTTGCCCGCCGCATCGCCCGCGTCGCGGACTGGTACGTCATCCAGGCGGAGCGAGCCGAAGGCGCCCCTTCTCGTTATCGCGCGTACGTGCAGGCCATCAGCAGGCAGGTGCACGCCGCGCGGCCCGACACCGTAGTCCTCGGCGAGGTGGAGACCAACCACGCCGGCCACGCGGTTCCCGTCTCTCTTTTGTTCCGGGATATTGAGAGTACCCGTCACGCTGTCCAAGGAGAATGGCTGGGCATCCCTCAGCAGGGCGTTTACTGTGGCGACTGCGGCAAGCCCCACCCAGAGGTTGCCGTCGCTCTTTTGCGTCGAATTTCTCGCGTTAGGTCTCAACCACCACTTTCCGCCTCGGCGGGGTCCGCTCCCATTCAATCTCCCCTCATCTGGCTCTTCGCCGGTAGCGGCATTTCTCATCTGGCCGAAGCCCCTGGAGGCAAAACCTTGCTGCACAGCGCGCTGAATCAGCCGGATACTTGGGTTATCGGCAAGTCTCCCGACATGCCGCCACTTGCGACGCGGCTGGGGGGCGCCGCCAATCTGAAAAGCTTCCGCCGCGCGGTGGAGTCGCCCGTCCCCGCCATCGTTCTGGATGTGGAAAACTGGCCCATGACGCCACCTGCGGAGAAAAAACACCCCGTGGCTACTTACGCCAAGGCGGCCCGGATCGCCGCCGCGCATCACAAAATGCTGATCGCGACACCCGCTGTGGACTTGGTGCGTGCCGTGGATCCCTCGTCGCGAGGCCCACTCTATAGGCGCTTTAGGCGCTTCTTGGAACTGCGGCTGGCGGCTCGAATCGCGCCCTATGCCAATGTCTACGAGATACAAGTGCAAGGGATCGAGAATGATCCACGACGTTACCTGTCCCTGGTCCGGGCCATTGCCCGGCAGGTGCGATCATCCCATCCACAAGCAAGGATTCTAGCGGGACTCAGCACCGGCCCATCGGGGAAGACGACGAACGCCGGCACATTATATCAGGATGTGGAAGAGACCCGGGGAATCGTCTCCGGGTACTGGCTCAACATTCCCGGCCATAGTCAATGGTGCCCGCGTTGCACCACGCCACAACCAGAGATCGCGGTACGCCTCTTGCGTATGTTGCTTCGACCCGGTCCGTGACCTCCGGTACGGCGGCGGCAGGGGCGGTGAAGCACCAGAGAGCGGGATGCCGAGGCGCAGCGGCAGGCGCAGTCACAGCGGGCGCGGTTCAAGCGGGAGATAGCGCGCCGACTCGCGCGGGGCTGCGTCTACTCTTGCCCTTTTCATCCCACGAGACTCACTCGCGTTCGAGCGAACCATGACAATTGTAACTTTACTACGTGCAGCGATACTTCGTACCATCGCGGCGCTGTCGGTCTGAGGGCATTCCATATGCGAATTACGTTTGCGGAACACCATCCGTACATCTTTACAGCGCTGATGGAAGTAGCCGTTTTTGTTGCCTACACCATTGCTGGAATAATCGTTCGCAGCGGCAAGCTTGACCTGCTTGTGCTCATTGTTGCCAACGGGTTACTTGCGATCCTTATTGTCACGCTTCTGACAAAGTGGACTTGGTGGCGACGTGCTGGATTTGAGGCTCCACGGCATAGACGCGATCTCCTCTACTACCTCATCTTGCTGATTCCGGTTGCGCTCAACGTCATTCCGAGCCGTATCGTCGGCAACCCTGATGATTTGCTGCGGACGTTGGCTAACGCCTACGGCAATCCTCGTTACCTGTTGCTCGCTCTGGTTGCGACCTTGCTGGTGGGTTTCGCTGAGGAAGGAATTTTCCGGGGGTTAATGTTCCAGGCAATCCTGCCGCGTGGCGTCTGGAAGGCCGTCATCATTACTTCACTGTTGTTCGGACTTACCCACAGCGCAAACTTACTGCATGGGCAAAGCGTTGTTGTTACAACCATACAGATTTCGTATGCGTTGGCAATTGGGTTCGTCGCCGCAGCGTTGGTAGCGACAAAAGGGTTGATATGGCCGCTTGTCGTGGCGCACTTCTTAACCGATTTTACGGGACTACCAAGCCCTGCCGCTTCCGTAACAGTTCATGGTGTTCTCGTAGACGCAGGAATGGCTATTATTTTTATCGTGTTCGGCATATACCTCTTGTTACGGCACCGGCTAGCACAGCCGGTTGACTCAAGTAC
>JAJZME010000058.1 GCA_021803035.1 Acidobacteriota bacterium
GCGGCGTTGCTGCGTCAGGGTTTCCCCCATTGCGCAAAATTCCCCACTGCTGCCTCCCGTAGGAGTCTGGACCGTGTTTCAGTTCCAGTGTGTCCGTGCGCCCTCTCAGGCCGGATACCGATCATCGTCTTGGTGGGCCATTACCCCGCCAACTAACTAATCGGCCGCGACCCCCTCCTCAAGCGAATTGCTCCTTTGACCCGTAGGTGTTATGCGGTATTAGCCTCGGTTTCCCGAAGTTATTCCCCACTCGAGGGTAGGTTAGTCACGTGTTACTCACCCGTACGCCACTTTACTCAGGTATTGCTACCCTTTCTCGTGCGACTTGCATGTGTTAGGCACGCCGCCAGCGTTGATTCTGAGCCAGGATCAAACTCTCGTTTGAAGCCTGATTGCCTCGCGCGACCCGACGGAGGTCGGTGCGCGGGGCCGTGTCCGGACCCTCGCGGGTCGGGACACCTTACCTTGTGAGATCGATCGAGCCAAACTCGACCGCCTCTCACGACTGGCACGTTCAACCTGTTGTCAAAGATCCTTACGGGTGATCCGCCTGGGCGGGACCCGTTGGGATCGAGGCCCCGACTTCTTCGTCAGGGTGTCCTCGAACTTAATGCGCTGACTGGCTTTCCGCGCTACTTGCGCGCTCGCCAGCATTTTTGCGCGAACCTTTTAATATTACCGAACTCCTGCCCCTTTGTCAAGCATCGCGGGAGTCGATCCGTTTCACGCAGCGCCAAATTCAAAGATCGGCCAGCGAAGAGTCACTTTCGCCCGAGCCGATACGGCTCGCGGGAGATCAACTCCCGGGTCCTGCAATGGTTTGTTCTCTGTGGGATTCCCGACAGGGGTCCACGGCGCTTTTCTTACCTGGCCAGACCCAGCGAACCAGCTTCCCACTTCCCTCTTCGGGCAGGCCACACGGCCACCGGGAGGCTCCACTGCTCATTCACAACTTTCAAAGAGTAGCATACGCCACCCTTCGGCGCAACAGGGAAACGGCTGCGCCGTACTTGCCCACTTGCAACTTGATGAGAATAGCAATGCGCGGCGACGAAAGCAAGCGCCTGCGGGCTGTGGAAGCCTGTGGAAAGCGTTGATTTCTGTGGGAAAGTCCACTTTTTTAGTGCCGGGGAATCAGACCGAGATCGGTAAAGCCATTCACGAAGTACTGCATGGCCAGGGCTACGAGCAGTAAACCCATGATTCTGACCAGGATACGGATGCCGGTCTCACCCAGGACGCCGCGGACGCGGCCCGCGCCGGCCAGCACCCAGTAACTGACCAGCGCCGTAATGGTGATGGAGCCCAGGATGGCGCCCATCTCCCAGTCCCAGAGCTTGGGCACCTGGCCCACCAGCACCATCACCGAGGAGATGGCGCCGGGGCCGGCGAGCATGGGAATGCCCAGCGGCACGATGCCGGCATCTTCCTTGGCCGTGGCCTCTTCGGTGTCGCCGGTGGTCTCCTGCGTGGGCGAGCGGCGCGCCTCCAACATGTCCAGGCCGATGAGCAGCAGGATCAGGCCGCCGGCGACTTCAAAGGCTGGCAGCGTGATACCGAACATGCGGAAGATGAGCTGGCCGGCCACGGCGAAGCTGGTGAGCACGATGTAACAGGTGATGGCGCCCTTGCGCGCCATGCGCCGGCGCCGCGCCGCGTCGGCGTGTTGCGTGATGGCCAGAAATGAGGGGATGGCCGCCAGGGGATCGACCAGGAAGAAGATCGAACTGAGCGCCAGCACCGAGAAGCGCACGATGGGCGCCTGGCTCAGCTCGGAGAAAGCGGTCGCGGCAGGGTTGTTGAGGAGCACGTAATGAGGCTAGTACATTTGCCTTCCGCCCGCCAGCGGATTCAGGCGCGGGCAGGTGGCTGGAGGCCGCGGCAGCAAGGCAGGTTCTACACTGGATCCATGCCGGGATTTCACATCGAGCACTTCGGCTGCCGGGCTGCGCGCGCCGACGGCGAGGCGGTGGGCAGCCGTCTGCGCGCCGCGGGCCACCGCGCGTTGCGGGCCGCGGAGGCCGATGTGATCGTGGTGAATACGTGCAGCGTGACGGCGGAGGCCGATCGCGCCGCGCGCGCCTACATTCGCCGCGCGCATCGGCTGAACCCAAAGGCGCACATCGTGATCACCGGCTGCTACGCGCAACGCGCTCCGGACGAGTTGGCGGGGCTGGCCGGCGTGGCGGCCGTGGTGGGCAACAGCCATAAGGCCCTGGCGCCGGAGATCGCTCTCGCACTGGCCGGCGGCGAAGATTTACGTGAGCTGGCTGCAACGCCGGGGCTGGTTCCGGTTGCATCGCTTCTTGCCGGCGCAGGCAAGGCGCCAGCGTGGGTGGATGAGCAGTTCGCGCACTCCTTCATCGAAGAGGCGCATCTGGCGCCGGGCGAGCAGACGCGCCCCAACCTCAAGATTCAGGAGGGATGCGGCAACCGCTGCACCTTCTGCGTGATCCCCCAGACGCGCGGACCGTCGAGGAGCCTGCCTCATGCGGCGGTTATCGGGCGGGTGGAAGAGTTCGTTGCAGCCGGAGGCAATGAGCTGGTGCTTTCCGGAATCAACCTGGGCCGCTGGGGCCGGGAGTTGCCCGCGCAAGCCGGCGCGCCGCGGACGACGCTGGCCGGACTGGTTGGCCAGATTTTGACCGGGACGAGCCTGCCGCGGTTAAGGCTGAGCTCGATTGAGCCCATGGACTGGGACGCGGAGCTGATTGGCCTGGTGCGGGAGTTCGGCGGCGGGCGGCTGGCGCGGCATGCACACTTGCCGCTGCAATCCGGATCCGATGCCGTGCTGCGGAGAATGCACCGCCGCTACCGGCCCTGGCACTACGCGGACAAAGTTGCGGCGCTGGCCAACGCGGCGGGCGCGGACCTGACGCTCGGCGCGGACGTGATGGTTGGCTTTCCCGGCGAAACCGGCGCGGAGTTTGAAGAGACTTTGGAATTTGTCCGCGCGCTGCCCTTCGGCTATTTGCATCTGTTTCCGTTTTCGCCGCGGCCCGGAACGCCGGGCTGGGCGCTGCAGGCCGCGGCGCCGGTTGCGGCTGAAGCAGTGGAAGCGCGCATGGCCGCGCTGCGCGCACTGGCGGCCGAAAAAACCCTCGCGCACCGCCGGCGCTTCCTGGGCCGCACGCTGGACGCCATCACGCTGCACACGCCCGCGCCGCTGGCCGCCCGCGGACGCACCGCCGCGCTGACGGAGAACTTTCTGCCGGTCGAGCTGGAGGGCCTTCTGCCGGCCAATCGGCTGGTCCGCGTGCACGCCGCCAGCCTGACCGCCGACGCCGCGCTGGTCTGCCAGCTCTCAGCTTGATGGCAGAAAGCCTGCTTTCGCCGGCGCACGAAGGAGACGGTTCTTGCCGGCGCGAATACGCCGCTCGAAAAGCCATGACTTGCACAAACGAAGCGGAATTTAGCCGCTTGGCTTAGCGGTAAGCCTTATCGTCGACCCCGGCCAGGTTGGTTCCGTTCATGACGCCGATGGTGACGATGGCGAAGGTAAATACCTGCGTTCCCGGCTCCAGGTGGCCTGCGATCACTCGTTTCGGCGTGGCCAGCGTGATGTGGGCGTGCACTCGTCCATCGATGACATAGCCGTTCATGCTCACGATGTCGGCGGGCTGGGTGGGATCCTTCTCAAAGGTGTTGTATGAAGGAAAGGTGCGGTTGGAAACCTGATGCACTTCGTAACCGCGCACCGAGCCGATGCCGGCAAGGATGACGCCGTTGCGGATATCGTCCTTCTTGACTTCCTCTTGAATGCATTTGAGCAGGTCCGTCTTGTACTTCATGCGAAGAATCGCAATCCGGTCAAAGTGGCCGGTCAGCGTGTAGACATCGGGAACCAGAGGGCTGTTCGGCTTGGAATCGTCCTTGGGGTTCTTTGACCGGTTGACGATCGTCCACTGCGTCTCCTGGGCGGCAGCGACGGTCGCCGCAAGCAGTAATCCAAGAACCAATGCGGTGCGGAGTTTCATCATCATCCTCCTGTTGCGTGTTGGCGAGCTTGGCAAAGTTGGCGATTCCTGCAGAGATGGTAGCAGCATGTGCCGGGTCATCTTGTGACCGGGGACTGCGCCGCGGGCGCGGCCGCGAACGGCTCGCGCGCGTTAGCCAGCAGGTTGCCGCTCTTGAGCAGGGTCTTCAACTCCGCCGGGCTGGCACTGAGAAAGACGCCCGTGCCTGGAAATGCCCTGCAGTTGCGCACGATTGCGCCGGGCGAGCTCTGCAGATGAATCACCGGCGTGCCGGCCAGCGGCTTGCGCGTGCTCAGATTGTCCAGCTCCAGGTTGGTGGAGTGCTGGATTTGAAAGGCCGGGCCGGACGCCGGCTCAAGCTGGATGTTGCGCAACTCCAGATCGTCGGTAAAGTTGGCCCGCAAGCCGACCTGTCCGCTGCCCATCACATTGTGGACATGGAGCCCTTTGATGGGCATCTCCGGCAGCCCGTAGATGTCAATCAGCTTTTTAGCTCCGTCGATGGTGACGTTGCTGACGGCGATGTTGCGCAAGATTGGCGTGCCGACCGTGACCGGCTGGGGCTGGGTAGGCGACTCGCCTTCCATGACATAGTAGTCGGTCACCACAATGGCCGTGCCGACGTTGCGCATGGTCCAGTTGTCGAAGCGCACGTCTTCGACCACGCCGCCGCGGCCGCGCCGGCTCTTGATGCGGATTCCGTTCTCGGTATCAACCGCCGTGATGTTGCTGGCCACAAGGTTGCGGACGTCGCCCGACATCTCGCTGCCGATGGTCACCGCGCCGTGCGCGTGATGCACGGTGCAGTTGGTGATGGTGATGTCTTCGCTGGGCCGGCCGACACGCCGGCCGTCGGGACCTTTGCCCGACTTGATCACAATGCCGTCGTCGCCGGTGTCGATGTAGTCGTTGGCGATGCGGATGAAGCGGCTGGAGTCCACCACGATACCGTCGGTGTTGACGCCGGGGTAGGTCTCGATCACCATGTTCTCCACGTCCGCGTTTTCCGTGTAGAGCAGGTGCACGGTCCACATGGGCGAGCCCATGATGCGAAGACCTTCGATCAGCACGTTCTTGCAGTTCATGAAGCGGATGAATGAAGGACGCAGCTCGGCCGCGGCGGCCAGATACTCGGCGCGCGTGGGGCGCCCATTGGCGTTCAGTATATGCAGCAGCTTCTCCCAGGCCATGCCGTTGGCGCTGCCCGGATTGGCGGCCGTGGGCATGATGCGCGGATGCAGCTTCATCCACGCCGCGTTGCTGCTGATGAGCGTGCCCCGGCCTTCGACAGCCACGTTCTCGAGATTGTGTCCACCGATCAGCGGCATCGGCGTCGGCGTCGCGATGCCCTGCTGCCGGCCCGGCGTGAAGGGCAGCTTCATGGCCGGAAAGCGGATGGTGGCGCCCGCGCCGATATAGAGCGTGAGATTGCTGACCATCTGGATCGGTCCGGAGACGTAGTTGCCCGCCGGCACGTAGACCGTGCCGCCGCCCGCCTTGGCCGCCGCGGCAATGGCAGCGCGGAAGGCCGCCGTCGCCATGGCCGAGCCGTCGTTACGCGCCCCGTAGTCAAGCACATTAAAGACAGGTCCCTTGCCGCCTGCGGGCGGATAGGCCGCGCCGTGCGCTGACATCGAAAAGGCGAGAAGGGCCGTTGGCAATAAGGTGAAACGCAATCTCAAGCGCATAGGTGAGCGATCTCCAGTTGAGGCTTTGTGCCGGCCCGGCTCCCGGCCTTCGGCGCATCAGCCGATCCTCGAGTCTGCCGGTCATCCGGCCTGAAAGTCAGCGAAAGCCGCCGGCGCAAAAGGATATGTAGATCTTCGAACGTAGGGAATGGTAAAAAGATCAGACCAATGCTGTCAAGCGGATCCTTGCTCCCTTCTGAGTGGCGTTCGCACCCATGAGCGCCTCGCCAATGCCGCGACAACATGCGGCCTTGCAGGGAGCAGCATGGATCAGGAAGCGATGCTGTAACCCGCCAGGTTCCATTGCACAGGCTCCACGCGGCGCACCAGCAGCGCCCAGAAAAACGCGCCCGCAAGAGCAACGGCGCCGGTCACCACGAAGGCCAGCCGCGAACTGCCATCAATCTGAACAATGAGTCCCGCGGCCCACGGAGCGGCAATACCCGACAGATTGGCAATTCCGTTTTGCAGGCTGGTCCATCTGCCGGCGATGACGGGGCCGGCGAGCGTCTGGCTGATGGCCCAGTGATTGGAGGCAAAGGCTCCATAGCCGACGCTGGCCACGGCCATGACGCCGAGCGAAAGGGGCAGGTTGTGGTGCACGAAGGCGAGTCCGATCAGGCTTGAGGCGACGGTGAGGCCGCCCACCACGATGGACAGGCGAACCCGGGTTGGCGAAGCGCCGCGGGCGATCAGCCGGTCCGAGATCCATCCTGTGACTGTAGTCGTGATGGCAATCAGCAGGAAGATTGCCGACGTCAGCCGTGCCATGGAGCCGATGGACAGGCCCTGCTCGCGGACCAGATAAATCGGCAGCCACGACAGAAGGTAGTAGAAGAAGTAATTGCCGCAGAAGTGGCCAAGGAATGTTCCCCAGGCGCGGCGCATGCGAAGGAGCTTGCGGAAAGAAGGCAGCGGCGCAGCGCCCGGAGCCGGCATCTTGCGCTCGTAGCGCGGCATGACTTTCAGCCAGGGAACGAGCCAGAGCAAGCCGCCCGCGCCCAGCGCGATGAACAGCATGCGCCAGCCGACATGCACCAGCAGCAGGCCGCCCACCAGAGCACCGGCCGCGGGGCCGATTTTGGTTCCGGCATCAATGAGAGCGTTGGCCTTGCCGCGCTGCTCCTGAGGCAGCTCCACGAAGACGCGCGAGTAGCATGGATAGGCCACCGACTCGCCGGCGCCCAAAAGAAGCAGCGCCAAAAACAGAGTGACAAAACTCGACATCAATCCGGTGAGGACGGTAGCCCCGCACCAGAGAACGTAGCCGCCTGCCATGACCAGGCCCACGGGAAATCGATCGGCAAACCAGCCCGCTATACCGAATAACTGAAAGAGGGAATACGTCCAGAAGAAGGCTGACAGCAACGTCCCGATTTGCACTGAGGAGAGCGACAGCTGATGCTGAACTACAGACGCCGCGATGGAAAGGTTGCTGCGATCGACGTAGTTGATAATGACCGAGATGACGAGAAGTACAACGATCGTCCATTGCCGCCGCGACATCTTCATCGGGATGGGATGAGTAGCTTCCATTTCCTCGCCCTTACGGGACTCTGCGTTGCGCTGACGAGCGGCGGCGTGCTGTGCTTAGTTGCTTTGCATCGGGACTTTGGCGTTCTTCAGTATGTCACCGGAAAGCTGGAGAGTGCGTTTTTCATTCGGAGTGGTGGACAGAAAGACGTCCGTTCCCGGAAATGCATGACTGTCTTCGAGAATCGCTCCCGGGCTTGCCGTAAGCCGGAGGACGGGCGATCCCGCTGCGGGATCTCTGGATGAGATGCCGTCCAGAAGCAGGTTGGAGGCGGTGGCGATGGCAAAGGCCGGGCCGGTTTCCGGATTGATCTGCAGGTGGCGCAGTTCCATCGCATTGGTGTGGGCGGCGATAAGGCCGCGCTTGCCGGAGCCGAGAATGTCCATCAAGTGCAGGCCGGTGATGGGCATCTCCGGAAGCCCTTCAATGTTGACCACGGCCCTGGTGGCATGGCTTATGGTTACGTTGCTGATGGCGATATTGCGAAAGACGGGCGTGCGGATCGACACCGGCTCTTCTTTTGTAGGCGCCTCGCCGCCCATAATGTAGTAGCAGGTTACAACGATGCCGGTGCCGACGTGCTCCATGGTCCAGTTATCGAAGCGGAGATCTTCAATGACGCCGCCGCGGCCCCGGCGGCTCTTGACGCGAATGCCGCGCTCCGTGCCGACCGCGGTAATGTTGCTCGCCACCACGTTACGGATGCCGCCGGCGGTCTCGCTGCCGATGACCACCGCGCCGTGAGCGTGGTGCACCGTGCAGTTGGTAATGGCGACATCCTCGCTGGGGCGATTCACGCGCAAGCCGTCGGCGCCTTTGCCGGATTTGATGACGATGCCGTCGTCGCCGGTATCGATGTAATCGTTTGAGATGCGCACAAAGCGGCTGGAATCGACCACAATTCCATTGGCGTGCGCTCCGGGATACGACTGCTCGATGACATTGTTGACCGTGGCGTTTTGCGAGTAGAGCAGATGCACGACAAACGCCGGCCCGCCGATGATGCGGATGTTCTGGATCAGGATATTCTTCGCATTCATGAAGCACAGAACATCGGGGCGAAGTTCCTTCGCTGCGGCCAGATACTCCGCCTGCGTGACGGGCTGGTTGGCGTTCAGCGCCTTGAGCAGATGCTCCCAGGCGGGGCCGTTTGCGTTTCCTGATTGATTGCGAACCGGTGGCCCGTACGCATCCGCCCACGCCTGAAAATCGCCGGTTTGAAGAATGCCGCGCCCGGTGACCGTAACGTTCGTCACATCATGACCGCCAATGAGCGGCATGGGAACCAGCGCGTCGACGCCGAGATATCGCCCCTTCACGAATGGAAGCGGAGCGACCGGGAACACGATTCTGGCTCCCGCGCCCACATCGAGAGTCATATTGCTGTAAAGCTCGATGGGCCCGGAAACATATCTTCCCGCAGGCGCATAGATGGTTCCACCGCCGGCCATCTTTGCCGCCTCAATGGCTTTGCGGAACGCTTCAGTCGATGGCGCGGAGCCATCCTTGTGCGCTCCGTAGTCGAGGATGTTGAAGACCGGCCTGCCCGAGACAGGCGCCTGGGCGTTGGCCGCCGGGGCAAAGTACAACGCGAAGAAAATTCCACATGATGCAAGCGCGCTGGCCAAAGATCGGCAATGCGGGTTCACTTTTGTTCCTCTCCCATCTCATGCACGGATTGGGCGCGTCTGCCAGAGACACGGAGCTATTTGGGCTCGACAATGATGTCCCACAGATTCGTATTGCCGATGTTGCGGCCGACCTGCGTCGAGGCGGCGTGCCATACGATTTCGCCAGTCTTGAGCGTCGAAGGCTTTCTCTGCCCGTCAGGCTTAATCTCCTGCAACTGAGCGCCGGAAAGGACAATGACCACGCGCGCGTGCTGGGTATGGCGCGGCCCGTAGCTGTGCGCGGGAATCTTGATTTCGTAGGTGCGCGTGTAGCGGTTTTCGACCAGAATTTTGTAGCTGGCCGGCAAGCCGCTCATGCCCCAGGTCACGTCCTGGCCCGCGGTCAGGAATTGGACGCGAACAAAGCGCAGCGCGGTGCTTCCCGCATTCCGGATGGACCTGGTGCCGGCCGGCTCAAAGACCGTGGTGCCGCGCTTCACTGACTGCTTGCGCATCACGCCCTGCGCATTTACGATGGCCGCCTCATTGCCGGCGAGGTAGACGATGATATCCGGCCGGTGATTGGCCAGCGATTCTGCTTGGCCGGGCGCCAGAGTCTCCTCCGTAACCAGCACTTTGGGGTTGCGGACCTTTTCCACGCTGGTCGCCGCCATTACAGACGGAACCACCATGAGAGAGAGCGCGACCCAGATGATGAAAGTCTGAGATTTCATTCGATCTCCTTATGAATCAGTTTCTTAACGATACGTTGAATCCTGCAATGAACCCCGCGATGCGATAGTGCTCTGGCATGCAAGGTTCTGCCCCTCTCAGATCGGCTGGGCGGCGTTAGTTTCGAAGAAAGCCGTCGCGATGGAGGGCGAAGATGCTTCGAAGGCCACCCCGGCGCCGCTCCAGCCGCCACCCGCCGGCTCTCGTGCGCACTGAAGACCGCTGCAGCCGGGACTTAAACAAATGGGCGAAGTGGATGGTAGTGTGGTATGACCTCTGATGTCAAGAGCGGTTGCTGCAATTTGGCTTGGGAGGGACCGCCTTGGTGCCCGGCCGGCGGCCGCGCACCGCCGCGCGGCGCTTGACAGGTTTGGTAAGACCAATCTACCCTTCGATTCACAGGCCTTTGATGGCGCTGCCGTTTCCAGCCTCAGATGAGGGGTTGCGGAGGTGGCGAGGCAGCAACGAAGATGAGAGCGCCGTCTGGGCGGCTGTCTGCGGCCGGATCTGGACGGACACCCTGGGCCGTGCCGGTTTTTTACATCCGGCTTACGCACGCAATTTGCCGCAGCGAGGATCACAGCATGTCATTGCATTGGGTAGAGGAGGCTGGGTTGTCGTATGTCTATCCGTACGGCACTAGGCACACTGCCGCAATGATCGACGACTTAGCTAGCCGCGCTTACGCATACCGGGCTCAGGTTCTCGACATGGTGTACGGCCGGAAATCCGGGCACATCGGCGGCGCTTTTTCCGCAGCGGAAATTCTCGCCTGCCTGTACTTCCATCATCTGCGCGTGGAGCCAGCCAACCCGGGATGGCGCGACCGGGACCGCATGATTCTGTCAAAGGGACATGCCTGCGCCATGCTGTACACGGTGCTCGCCTATCGCGGCTATTTTCCCGTGGCGGAGCTGGGCACCTTTCGCGCGCTGAACAGCCGCTTGCAGGGACATCCGGAACCGCACAGAACACCGGGCATAGATGCCGCCGCCGGCCCATTGGGACACGGTGTTGCGCTGGGCGCGGGCATGGCGCTTGCGGCGCGCGCGGAAGGCTCGCAGCGCAGGACGTATGTGATGGTGGGCGACGGCGAGTTGAACAGTGGCGTGATCTGGGAAGGCGCGCTGGTCGGGGCCAAGTTTGGTCTGGACAAGCTGACGGTGATCGTCGATTACAACGGCGTTCAACAGACGGGGACGACGCAGCAGGTGATGCCCACCGAACCCATTGCGGATAAGTGGTCCTCGTTCAATTGGCATGTGATTGAAATCCACGGGCATAATGTGGCGGAGATTCTGACCGCGCTCGACGAGGCAAATGAGATCCATGCAAAGCCGGTGGCGATCATCGCCCGCACGACAAAGGGCAAAGGCGTCAGCTTTATGGAGAACTCGCCCGCCTGGCATGGCGGCGTGCCGAATGCGGAGCAATATGCAAGTGCGCTCGCCGAGTTGGAGGGAGAAGCGGCAAGATGGAGAGCATGATCCGGAATCCGCTGGGCGAGCCAGCTTCCATGCGCCAGGCGTATGGCGAAGCGCTGGTGCAACTGGGCCGGGACCGGGAAGACATCGTGGTGCTGAGCGCGGACGTGCAAAGTTCGGATTTCAGCTACATGTTCGAGGCCGCATTTCCGCAGCGGTTCATCAATGTCGGCATCGCCGAGCCGGCTCTTGTGGATGTTGCCGCGGGGCTGGCCAACAGCGGATTCGTGCCGATCGCCAACACCTTCGCGTTCCTTTTTGCCTCGCGCGCGCTGGAGATGGTGCGCACACATCTGTGCTTTGGCGGCGCCAACGTCAAATTGGCGGCGGCCTACGCGGGTCTCTCCGACTCCTTCGACGGCCCCACGCATCAGACCGTTTCCGACCTGGCCATCATGCGCAGTCTGCCCCATATGACGGTCGTGGTGCCGGGCGATCCGGTGGCGGTGCGGAAACTGCTGCCGCAGGTGGCGGCCTGGGGCGGTCCCGTCTATTTTCGGCTTTGCCGCAATGAGGTGCCGGAGATTTTCAACCAGAGTTATGCGCCGGAAATCGGCAAAGCGATGACGCTCATCGCCGGCGACGACGCTACGCTCATCGCTTGTGGTGTGATGGTGGCGCGTGCCCTCGAGGCCGCGCGGCGGCTGGCCGAACGGGGGATTCACGCGCGCGTCGTGGAAATGCATACGATCAAGCCTCTCGACACCGGAATTGTGTTGCGCTGCGCACAGGAAACGGGAGCCATCATCACTGCGGAGGAACATTCGGTTCTGGGCGGGCTGGGCGGCGCGGTCGCCGAGTGTCTGACGCAGCACCATCCCGTGCCGCTGGAGCGCGTGGGCGTCGAGGATATGTTTGCCGAATCCGGGCCTTATCCCGAGCTGCTGGACAAATACGGCATGAGTGTCGAAGCAATTGTGAGTGCGACCGAGCGGGCTTTGGCTCGCAGGGACGGACAGGTCTCACAGAAGGCTTGCGCGACGGCATAACTTGATACCCAAATCGAAGTGAGCCCGGAAGGGGCGAGATGGAGACAAAGCTCAACAGGAAAGGGGAATGGTTGGATGCCTAAATTTGCGGCAAATCTCACCATGATGTTCACGGAGTCAGCTTTTTTAGACCGGTTTGCTGCCGCGGCCGACGCTGGATTTTCCGCGGTTGAGTTTTTGCTTCCGTATGCGCACTCGCCCCAAGAGGTGGAACGGAGGGCCAGAGCGGCCGCCGTGGAGGTCGTATTGTTCAACACGCCCTCTGGCGACTGGAACGCCGGCGAGCGGGGTATTGCCTGCATCCCGGGACGCGAGGCGGAGTTTCGCGCCGGCGTGGAAAAGGCACTTGTCTATGCGGCGGCGTTGGGCACCAGGCGGCTGCATGCCATGGCGGGCATTGCGCCGCAGGGAGCAGACCCGGTGGTCTGCCGCAGGACGCTGATTGAAAACCTGAAATATGCGGCAGAAAAGGTGGATGGACGCGGAATCACTCTGTTGCTGGAGGCAATTAACACGCGGGATATACCGGGATTTATCGTTTCCAGGCAGGATGACTGCCACGTCATCTGCGAAGAGGTGGGCGCGCCTCATTTGATGATGCAGATGGATCTCTATCACATGCAGGTTATGGAAGGCGATCTGGCCACCAAGCTCAAACGCTACGCGCATCGTTGCGGCCACATTCAAATTGCAGGATGCCCGGAGAGGAACGAGCCGGATACCGGAGAAATCCGCTATGAATATCTCTTCCGCCTGCTGGATGAGATTGGCTATCAGGGATGGATCGGCTGCGAGTATCGCCCCGCAGGCAAGACGGTGGATGGCTTGGGCTGGCTACGTGCGCCGGCCGCAGCGCGATGAGCCAAAGCCAATCCGCGTGGGGAAAGATCGCAGTTACTTTTCAGCTTTGCGCTGCTTGACGACGTGCGTGACTAGCTCGACGGTTTCTTCCAAATGAGAGCGCATCGCGCTGCGCGCGGCGTTTGGCTTTCGCGCCGCAATGGCCCGATAAATCGCCACGTGCCGCTTCAGAACCACTTCGGGAACATCGGGAATGAGGAGCTTGTAGTAAATCCATTGCCGCATGAGATTGCGCAACAGGAGGACCGCATTGCGCAGAACTCCGTTTTGCGCCGCCGCCGAGATGGCCATGTGGAAGGCCATATCGGCTTCCAGGATGGAATCGCCGCGGGCGATGCTGTCGCGCATGAGCTGCACGGTGCGGCCGATCTCCTCAATCTGTTCCGGCGTCCCGCGCGTGGCAGCCAGACCGGCCAGGTTCTCTTCGATGATGGTTCGAGCTTCCATGATTTCCTGGAGCTCTTCATGATCGGCGCCGGTAAAGGCCCACAGCAAAGGACGGCTCAGGAATTCGGAGCGCGGACATACGAAGGTTCCATCGCCCACGCGACTGTCGAGCATGCCGACCAGTTCCATGGCCTTGAGGGCTTCGCGCAGAGATGTGCGCGCGATGCCGAGCTGCTGGCACAACTCCCGTTCGGGAGGAATGCGATCTCCCGGCTTCCAGCTTCCCCTCACTACATAAGATAGAAGTTGTTCGAATGCCGAGGCGGTCAGCTTGGTGCGCACAACAGGAGTGACGGGTTTAAGAGTTCGCCCCATCTTGCGACGCTCCTTTAAATGGCAATACCTTCCGGTGCAAAAGCCGCTGCGGTTTTAAACGATATGATAGCAATCACTATGCCCGCAGAGGCTCTAGGGTGTAGACCTATGCAATTCCAGCGACCGGAATCAACCGCAAGTATACCTGCAAGCTGATGTGTTTTCAACCGCTAACGCCGCAAGGCGGCGTAGAGCATAGGGGCTCTTCGTGCAATACTTCAGGCCTGGACCAGCGCGTCAGTTAGGAATTGATGAGCCCGCCACGCAAAACACTGGGACGGGGCGGGACTGGGCCGAGCGCGCGATGATCGACTGGCAGCTTAGACCGATGAAAGCTAAACCATAAGTTTGACTGCGCGAGCGGCAGAGTTATGCGGTACATGAGTTAGAACGACTTATCGAGCGCTTGAATGCCTCAACCCGCGGCGTTGTCAAGCATTGGCTCGAAGGTCAGGTTGCAGATTGCCGGCCATGCATGCCTTTTTGCCTGTGGGCGGTGCATCGCTCTGCGCGAGACTGTGGATCGGAGTTCACGCCTGCGTCACGGCGCGGGGCTGAATGTACATTCGGCCCGCTGTTGCAATCAATCTGCGTATACCTCTAGACTTAGGATGCCTGCCAAGGGATGTGCGAGAGAGCTCATTGACCAGGCGAAAGGGCTTCTAGGCGTCGTTCGGGGCAACAGGTTGCGCCGGGGCAAATTGCCCGGCTCATGAGAGCCTGGCCGGCAGCACGTGCGGAAGTGGTGAAATGGCAAACACACTAGCCTTAGGAGCTAGCGCCCACAAGGCTTGCGGGTTCAAGTCCCGCCTTCCGCACCATAAAGAAAGCAAATGAGCTTATGCCGTTCGAGGCGACGAATGCTGCGGCCCGAATTCTTCAACTGAAAGCACCGAAGCGGGAATTTTGCGAGCGCCTTCCAGCGTATAGCGACCGTTCGCTGCTCAAGTGCATCGCCCATGAAAGCGCTGACAGATTCGGTTTGACGGCCGGATTCTTCGGTGTGCTAGAATGCGTGCACTTGGAGATTCCCCGATGTCAAGCGAGTCAGGCTGGACAGCAGCAGAAAGTCCCGCACCGCTCCCGGGAGGTTACGATCTCAGGCCCCTTTCCACCGGCGAAGTTCTCGACCGCACCTTTCAGCTTTACCGTTCGCGGTTCGTTTTGTTTGCGAGCCTGGCGGCGCTGCCGGCCGTAGTGCAATTTGCTGGCGGCGCGGTCCAGGTGCTGACCATGCGCACCGAGCAGGTGGTCCGAAACGGACGGACGATAACCGTAGCCGCACATCCCCTGCTGCCGGCGATCATCACGCTCGTCACGACCCTGATCTTCTTCATGGTCTACGGCATTACGCAGGCGGCCACCACCTGGGCAGTCGCGGAGATCTATCTGGGCAAGATGGCTTCAGTGCGCACCGCGTGGCGAACGGCCATGATGAGCTGGTTCCGCTATATCCGCGTGGTCTTGCGGCAGTATTGGAGCATCCTTTGGCCGGCCGGACTGGCATTCACGCTTTTGCTTGTCCCAGCCATCGCCATTCCCGGAAAGGGTTTCAAAGTCGCCATGATGATCGTGGCGGGGGTGTTGCTGGCCGGCTGCTTCTTTTATGCGGTTTATGCGGCCATCCGCGTCTCGCTGGCCGTGCCCGCGGCGGTCATTGAGTCGCTGAAGGCCAATGCCGCGGTGCGCAGAAGCAGGGCGCTGCTCCCGGAGCGCAAATTCAGGATCTTTCTGATGTTCCTGCTGCTGATGGCAATCAGCATGGTCATCGCTGTCGTTATCTCGCCACTGCAGTTTCTCACAGTGCTTTCGCACGGAATCGAGCGCCTCGTCCTCCAGATTCTGGATCTTACTGGCACATTCCTTTCCGGCCTCCTGGTGGGACCGATCGGCGCCATCGCGTTGTGCCTTTTCTATTTCGACGAGCGCGTGCGCCACGAGGGCTTCGACATCGAGTTTCTGATGCGGCGGGCCGGTGGCGGACTGCCTGCAAATCCAGAGCAGCCCGCCGTGGAGGGTAACGCATCTCCCGAGGAGATATAACGGATATGATCGGGCGGGCCCTGATCTTCGCAGCGCTCACTGCGATGACACTGGCCGGTTCGTCATGGCTGCATGCGCAGCCTCCCGTCAAAGGGCAATTACCGGCGGTGAAATCGTCTCTTCAGCCGGCAACGCTGGCCGATTATGCAAACCAGATCCACCGGCTGCAAGCGGTCGCGGCCGCCTGCGCGCAGAAAGCCGCGGCATGCCAGAGCCCTGCGCATATTGCCAGCCAGAAGGTGCGCCTGGGCGCGGGCGCCTCATTCAATGCGCGCTATGAGTGGTTCCACGCTGCGCTGGCCTCGGCCAAAACGCGGAGGGACAAAGCGCGCGCCGCGGAGATGCAGGCAGTGGGACGGCGGTTAAGTGCCGACCTGGCCGATGCGGCGACGCCTCCGGTTTCGGCGGCGAATTTCGCCGTCGCGCGCCAACGCGCGAATGCCATTCTGGCGGAAAAGGAATTTGTAACGGCGGATCGTCAGTCCCTGACGGAGCCGATTTTCGCGTGGCTGGCAATGTGGATGGACCGCGCGCTGATGCGCATGGCCGCCTTCGGAAGCCATGCGCCGTGGATCGGGCCAGTAATCGAGTATGGACTGGTCTGTCTTGCCTGCGTGCTGTTGTTGCTGTGGGTCATGCGCAGCGCGCGGCAGCAACGCCTGCACTTGCGGCTGGAGGCGAAACGGCAGATCGAAGTCACCGATGAGCGAGTCTTGAACTGGATGCACGAAGCCGAACAACACGCGGCTCGGGGCGCATTTCGGGACGCTGTGCATTGTCTGTACTGGGCCAGCATTGTCACGCTCGAAGGACGGCGGCTCTGGCTTCCGGACCGGGCGCGCACTCCGCGCGAGTACCTCCGCCTGCTGGATCCGGCATCGGCCACAGCCGTGCTGCTGCGCCGGCAAACACTGAGCTTTGAGAGCATCTGGTATGGGCTGCGCCCCGCGCAGCAGTCCGACTACGAACAGGCGCTGACCTTACACCGGCAACTGAGGTCGGCATGAAGAAGCTGAGCAGCGAGTGGAAGTATCTGCTGATCTTTACGGGATCCGTTCTGGGCCTGATCGTAATCTTGGGTGTGATTGCGCCCGCGCGTCTAAATAGCGATCCCGTGCCGACCACCTGGAACGCCGGCGAGGCCGGCGCAAAAGCCGCGTGGCTGCTGCTTGGCGATCTGGGATATAAGGAGGTGCGCTGGGAGTATCCGGATGCGCAACTGACCGGCGTCGATGCCGCGCATGCAACGCTGGTGCTTGCCGAGCCATCGCCTTCCATTGCCGCGCTGATGCAAAAGCAGCGGCAACGGCCATTTGAATCATTTCTGCGCCGCGGCGGGCGCATCGTGGCTACGGGTGAGGTTGCGGCGCTGCTGCTGCCGGATGCGAAGGTAGCCATTTCAGAGCCGTTTGACGACGTGTTGTGCAACACCACGCCCGAGGGGCCGAGTCCGCTGGCGCGTGCCGGATCGCTCCGCATGCAGGTGCCGGTGCGCTGGTCGGGCCATGATCCCGCGGTGCGCGTAGCGCAGCGCTGCGGTAGCGCGGCCGCGGTGGTCGTCTATCCGGTGGCAAAGGGGGAAGTGATCTGGTGGGCGTCGGCCACGCCGCTCACCAACAGCGGACTGCGGCAGGACGGAAACCTGCGGCTGCTGCTGGCCAGCGTGGGCGGACGCAATCGCACCATCTATTTCGACGAGTATCTGCACGGCTTCAGCGGCAATCCGTGGACGGCGGCGCGCGGCACGCCGCTGAAGGGAATTCTGGCGCAGTTAGGCTGCGTGGCCGTGCTGCTGTTGTTCAGCTTCAGCCGTCCAAGCGGGCCGCGGCGTGCGCTGGTGCAGCCGCCACGCACTTCACCGCTGGAATTTGTGGAATCGATGGGCTCGCTGTACTCCGGCGCGCGGGCCAGCAGCGTTGCAGTAGGCGCGGCCCGGCGCGGACTGACGGACTTTCTGATGCACGAAGGCGGAGTGCCCCGCGAAACACTGCGTTCCGGCCCCCAGGCAACGGCCGCCGCCGTGCGCGCGCGCTTCGGTATCGACGCAACGGCGATAGCCGAAGATTTGGAAGCGGCACAACAGGCGGAGTACGATCAACTGCGGCCGCGTGAGGCCCTGGCGCTGGTTCGCCGCCTCAACGCGCACAGGGTTCGGCTAACGGAAACACTGCGCAATCCACGGCGGTATAAAGGTAAAGCATGAGCGAAACGTTGGAAACTGAGGGCGAAGTCCGCGCCGTCGTCTCGATCTTCGAACGGGGCAAGGCGGAACTGGGCAGGATCATCTCCGGCCAGACGGAGCTGATCGAGCAGGCGTTGCTTACATTCCTGTGCGGCGGTCACGCGCTGGTGGAAGGCGTGCCCGGCGTGGCCAAAACCATGACCGTAAAGGCCCTGGCGCGCTTTCTGTCGCTCGGCTTCCGGCGCATCCAGGGCACGCCCGATCTGATGCCGGCCGACATTCTAGGCACCAATGTCTTCTCCCTGAAGACCAGCGAGTTCACCTTCCATCGCGGTCCGGTATTTACGCAATTCCTGTTGGCCGACGAAATCAACCGCATGCCGCCGCGTACGCAGTCGGCGCTGCTGGAGAGCATGGAAGAGCGGCAGGTAACCATCGACGGCGAAACGCACGCGCTCGACGATTTCTTCACCGTCTTCGCCACGCAAAATCCGCTGGAGTTCGAGGGCACGTATCCGCTGCCGGAGGCACAGCTCGACCGCTTCCTCATGAAGATGCGCGTTGCATATCCGAACGCTGCCGAAGAGCGCGTTGTGCTCGAGCGTCACCACGCGCTGGGCGACGCGCAGCAGCTCGAATCCGCGCAGATTGCGCCCGTGGAGGCGGCGGATCTCGCCGCCGCCCGCCGCGAGCTGCGCGCTGTGCGCGTCGAGCCGGCGCTGTTTGACTATATGCTCGCCGTGGTGCGCCGCACGCGCGAGTGGCCCGCCATCACCCTGGGAGCCAGTCCGCGCGCAGCTGCGAATCTGCTGATCGTGGCCAAGGCCCACGCCGCCAGGGATGGCCGCGATTTCATGATTCCCGACGACGTCAAGCAGGCGGCGCTGCCCTGCCTGCGCCATCGCATCATTCTGAAAGCGGAGGCGGAGCTGGAAGGCTTCGATCCGGACCGCGTGCTCGCCGACGTGCTCGCTGCTACGCCGCTACCGAAATGATCCAGACGCTGATTCCCGCACCGGCCTCGGCGGAGGCTCAGGCCGCCAGCCGCTGGGGCAGAGTGCTGGGCATTACGCTTACCGCGCGCTGTCTGCTGTTGCTCGCCGCGGGCGTGCTCTTTGCCGTCTTGGGATTCTTCGGCTTGCGCTGGCTCGCTCCCATGCTTGTTTGGGATTCCGCGGTGATCGCCGTTGCATGCGCGGATATGTTTTCGCTGCCCGCGCCATCCGCTCTGCGCGTCACGCGCATGTTTATCGACTCGCCCGTCCTGGGCCGCGCAACACGCCTGGAGCTGGAGCTGGAGCAAACGGCCAAGCGGCTTCTGCGCGTGCATGTCTTCGACGATCTGCATCCCGCGCTGGCCCAGCTTCCGCCTTCAGGCTGGCTCGCCGTGTATCCGCGCGAACCGGCACGGCTGGCCTGCGTAATCACGCCGGTTCGCCGCGGCGACTGCGCATTGGGCGGAGTGTGGCTGCGCTGGCGCGGCGTGCTGGGCCTGGTGGAGCAGCGCGCCGTAAGCCGGCCGGAACAGCGCGTGCGCGTGTATCCGCCCCTGGAGCACACCGCCGATGACTCGGCCATGTATCTGCTGCGCATCCGCCACATTGCAATCCAGCGCCGCCGCCTGCGGCTGACCGGGATGGGCCGCGAGTTCGATCATTTGCGCGACTACCGGACCGGCGACGAGATGCGCAACATTTCCTGGCCCGCCACGGCGCGGCGCAGCCGCATCGTTACGCGCGAGTTCACCACGGAACGCAGCCAGCAGGTGTGGATCGTTGTGGACGCTGGGCGGCTTTCCGGAACAGCCTGCGAATTGCGCCGGGGCGGCGTGCCGGCATCGTCCTCGGCCTCTTTTCAGAATGCCGCCGCGGACGAAGAATTTCGCCTCAGCCTGACGCAGCTCGACCAGGCCTGCGGCGCGGCCATTGCACTGGCGCAAACCGTGATGCAGACCGGAGACAAAGCCGGGCTGATGGTTTACGGGCGCGGCATCCAGCAGCAGCTTTTGCCGGCCAGCGGCGCGGGCCACCTGCGCATGTTCGTCGACGCGCTCTCCGCCGTGCGCCCGGAAGCGTCGGAGGCGGATCACCTGCGCGCCGCGGCGCGGCTGGGGCAACTGCAACGGCGGCGCGGCCTGGTGCTGTGGATTACCGAGATGGCCGACAGCGCCCGGCGGCCGGAAGTAGCCGATGCCGCGGCGGACCTGGCGCGGCGTCACCTGGTGCTGCTGGTGGTGCTCGGCCATCCGGAGATCGCGGCTACGGCTGCGCGCGAGCCGTGCACGCCCGCCCAGATGTATGAGTCCGCTGCCGCGCAGGAACTGCTGGAACGCCACCGCCAGACGCTGGCGGCACTACGTTCCAAAGGCGTGCTGGTGGTGCAGACCTCGCCCGGCGCGCTGCGTGCCGATGCCATCAGCGAATATCTGGAAGTAAAGGCGCGAGGGATGCTCTAGGCGCGGCAGCCGCATGCTTTGCACGCGGCTCATGTGTCAGCCACAGCGCGAGCGCAAGAAACAGCACCGATCCGGTAAGAAATTTGATGGCGATGGGCACGTGCGAGGGCGAGAGAAATGCTTCCAGCGTGCCCGCGATCATCAGCAGCGGCACCACGCCCGCTAGCAGGCGGATCGATTCGACTGCGGCACGCTTCAGGGAATCGCCCCGCGAATAAATGCCCGGAAACAGCAGTCCCGCTGCCAGCCGCAGGCCGGCGCCACCGGAGATGAAGATGCTGGGCAACTCCAGCGATCCGTGCGCGACGGCGAAGCTCCAAAGCTGCAGCGACATGCGCGCCTGGGCACAAGCCATGCCCACCACGCCCAGCATCAGCCCGTTGAAAAAGAGCAGCCAGATGGTGCCCAGTCCAGCCACAATGCCGCCGGCAAAGGCGGTGAAGCACACGCTGATGTTGTTGGTCATGATCGAGCTGGAAGCCTGCGGCTTCACACTGACCAGGCTCTGCGTCCACATCTTGTGGTGCTCGATGGATGCAATAATCGTGGGGCTCAGGAACAGACGCATGAACGCCGGACGGCTGAAAGTGATCAGCGCTCCCAGCACGCCCCCGAACAGGAAGATGAAAAACGAAGCCGCCACCCAGGGAAAGAGCCTGCGAAAGATGCGGGGATATTCGACGGCCAGGAAATGCAGAATTCTCAACGGTTCCAGTTTCTTGCCGGAATAAATGCGATTATGTGCCCGCGCCAGCAACTGATTCAGGTATTCTTCCTGCGTGCGGGAGCCGCGGTCGGCACGCACTGCGGAAAGATCCTGGGCGGTCTGGCGATAGAGCAGACCCAGCTCTCGCAGCTCCTCACCGGAAAGCGACTTCAGGCCGGAGGACTCGACCTGGTACAGCAGCACTTCCAGCCGCTGCCACAGGCCTCGGCGTTGTTCAATCCAGCGGTTCGAAATCATGGCAGTATCGGGACCTACGATGATGGCAATGAGCGGCGCATTCTACGGCGGAATGGAGGAAGCTCCCGACCAGCTTACCATCGAAACGCCGGAACAGGTTGCCATTCGCTTCCCGGTGGCGGGAATCGGCAGCCGCTTTCTCGCGGTGCTGGCCGACAGTCTGATCCAGACAGCGGGCGCGATTGTGCTGGGCCTCCTGCTGTTCCTCATCTATGCTTCCGCGCCCAGAACGGCTGACGCTGTAATTCATAAGCTTGGCGACAAGTGGCTGATCGCGGCCATCATCTTCCTGTACTTCCTGTTGTACTGGGGTTACTTCACGCTGTTTGAGGCCTTCTGGAACGGCCAGACGCCCGGCAAGAAGCTGTGCAAGCTGCGCGTCATCCGCGATTGCGGGCGGCAGATAACGTTCTTCGAGTCGATGACGCGGAATTTTCTCCGTGGCGTCGACTGGATGCCGGGGATGTATGCCGTCGGCGTCATCACCATGCTGTGCAACCGGCAGAACAAGCGGCTCGGCGACCTGGCCGCAGGCACCCTGGTCATCCACGAGCGCGCGATGGAAAGCCCCATGTGGAGCGGTATCGCCGAACGCACCATCACGGCTTCTGTATTTGCTCCCGAGCCCGTGCAGCCGGCGATCGGTCCGCCGCTTGTCGATCTGCCCGCCGATGCGGTGGCGCGCCTCTCGGCCGACGACCTGAACGTCATCGACCGCTTCTTTGCCCGCGCCATCGACATCGATCTTGAGCGCAGGGCGCAACTGTCTGCGCAGTTGGCACAGCAGATGACGGCCAAGCTGGGCATGGAAATGCCTGCGGACGTGTCGCCGGAGCGCCTGCTGGAATCGATGGCCCACATTCTGCGCAGCATCCGGCGGTGAGCTGCCTCTGTCGTCTGCCCGCCAGATGGAGCAGGGCCGTGAGCCTCTGGCCGATTTCCAAGCCCCCGTCACCCACAAGCGCGCCATTTCGTTCTCTCGCGAGGGCCGCTCTGCCGGTTCCTATTGAATCCGCTCAAAACGGAAGCTGGCTTCGCGCAGGGCGTGGCTGATTGCCATGATATGCGAGGCGCCGCGCGTTTCCAGGGTAACGTCAATGACGGTTTCGCCAAGGCTTACGCCGTAGTAGGCGCGGTTGTGGATGGTTTCGACGATGTTGGCTCGTTCGCGCGCCAGAATCTGTGTGAGCGCGTGCAGCGCTCCGGGCCGATCCTGGAGGTAGACGCGGATGCGCAGCAGGCGGCCATCCTTGACCAGGCCGCGCTCAATGATCTTGGCCAACAAGGTGACGTCGATGTTGCCGCCCGAAACCAGCACGGCGGTGCGGCGATGGCGCAGAGCGGCTTTGGATTGCACCACGGCGGCCAGGGCAGCGGCGCCGGCTCCCTCGGCCAAGGTTTTCTCATGCTCCAGCAGCATAAGAATGGCGCTGGCGATCTCCTCGTCATCCACGGTCACAATTTCGTCGACGTAGCGCGTGACCAGCGGAAGGGTCAGGTCGCCGGCGCGGCGCACAGCAATGCCGTCAGCGATGGTGGCCTCTGGCGCCAGCGTGACCGGCGCGCCGGCCTCACGGGCACGCAGCATGGAGGGCAGCTTCTCCGGTTCGACGCCTACGATCCGGATCTTCGGATTCGACTCCTTGAGGGCGCAGGCCACACCGCCGATGAGCCCGCCACCGCCCATGGGCACAACCACCGCCTCGATCTCGGGCACCTGGTCCAGCAGTTCCAGGCCGATGGTGCCCTGGCCCGAGATTACGTCGCAATCATCAAAGGGATGAATAAAGGTGCGGCCTTCTTCTGTACAGCGGCGCAATGCTTCGTCGCACGCTTCATCGTAGTTGGCGCCGTGGAGGATGACTTCAGCGCCATAGGAACGGGTGGCGGCGGCTTTGACCAGGGGCGTGGCCAGCGGCATCACAATCTGGGCGCCGATCCCGCGCGCCGTGGCGTGAAAGGCGACGCCTTGCGCATGGTTGCCCGCGCTGGCCGCAATCACGCCGCGCTCGCGCTCCGCTTCGCTGAGCGTCAGCAGCTTGTTAAGCGCGCCCCGTTCCTTGAAGGATCCCGTGCGCTGCAGATTTTCAAGCTTCAAATAGAGCGGCTGGCCGGTCAGCGCGGAGAGGTAATGCGAGAGATGGCAGGGCGACAACAGAACAGCATTGCCGATGCGGGCGCGCGCCGCTCGAATCGTCTCCGGAGTAACGGATTTCAAGAGATTCTCCTTGATCACAGGGTGCATGAAATGCGAAAAGCCACCAGCCGCATTTGCGGGGTGGTGGCCTGGATGATGCTGAACTTTCGGGTGCGCTCGATCAGGCTCCAATTCCCGCAGGCACGTTGTGACGGCTAATTCGCATGGCAGTTATGCGCATTGCCCCCGGAACGGCCGGGTGGGAGATCGTGTTGGAGCAGATGAGAGACATGACGTCGTGCAATGAGTAGACCAGAGGCGCAAGAGCGTGTCAAGGAGCCGGCCGCGGACGCCAGGGAAGCTGAGCAGCTTTCTACGCTGCTCGAACAGGAGGTCATTCAGGAGTTCTGCCAGCGCGACGAAGCTGGTCTGTCTGTCTCGTGGATCGCCTGTTTCTGCCAGAGCATGGCCCGTCTGACGCCAGCCTCTGCTGCTTCGCGGCCGGGATTCAATCTCACGCCGTGCGCTCAATCAGCGCTGCGAAAAAACCATCCGTCCGAAATACGCCCGGCAGCAACCGCAGCGCGCCCCCGTGCGTGACGCAGCTCCGCAGACGCTCCGCGCCCGACGGCGTCAAAGCTCCGCAATTCTCCAGCGCCTCAATGAGCGATCCCAGCGGAATCGTGCGCGCCTGCGGGCTGTCTTTGAGCACCGCATCGACCACTTGCTCATTCTCTTCCGGCTCCAGTGAGCACGTGGAATACACCACGCATCCGCCGGGGCGCACGGCGCGCAATGCGGAGCGCAGAATGGCGCGCTGCCGCTCGGCCTGCCGCGGCAGGTCCTCGGCATGCACGCGGTGGCGAATCTCCGGGTTGCGCCCCAGCGTGCCGGTGCCGCTGCACGGCGCATCCGCCAGCGCCGCATCAAAACAGGCATCGTCCTCGATCGCCGCCGCATCCGCCAGCCGGCATTCAATGCGCCCTTCGTATCGAGCCAGCCGCTGGCGCAGTTGCGCCAGCCGCTGCGCATTTGCCTCGCAGGCCACGATGCGTGCCTGCGGATTGCGCTCGGCCAGAATCAGCGTCTTGCCGCCCGGCGCGGCGCATAGATCCATCAAGTTTCCGGCTCCCCGGCCGGCGCTTCCGGCTGCGGCAATCTCTCCGATCAGTTGCGAGCCCTCGTCCTGCAGCCGCACGCGCCCCGCATGAAATGCCGCGGCCGACGCCACATCGCCAGAGATCACGCTGCGCGCGGCGCTGAGCAGTTCGCCCGGCGCTAGCTTGACGCCGGCGCTCGTCAGCTCCGCCTCAACCGCCGGGCTTTCCAGGCGTACCGTCTCGGCGGGCTGGCCTTGCCCGTGGCGGCAGATCATGCGCGCAGCCTCAAGGCCATAGAATCCAGCCCATCGCTCCACCATCCAGGCCGGATGAGCTTCGGCGAGGGCCAGCTCCGTCGCTGGAGATAACGCTCGCGCATCGTCCGCCTGCAGCCTTGGCGCAACGGCAGCCGCGTCCTGATGCAACGCCGTGACCAGCGCGCGATTTTCCGCGGCCCACGCAGCCAGCTTGCGCAACACGGCGTTCACCATCCGCGCCGCGTAAGAATGGCCGGCGCGCTTGGCCAGTTCCACGCTTTCATCGATGGCGGCATGGGCCGGAATGCGATCGAGGAACAAAAGCTGGAACGCGCCCAGGCGCAGCGCGACAAGAATCTCCGCATCCAGCCGCGCGCCCGGCCGCTTGAGAAAGCTCTTGAGCTGCCAGTCCAGCCGAATCTGCCAGCGAAGCACGCCCAGCACCAGCGCCGTGGCCAGATTGCGGTCGGCGGATGAGAGCGCCTCGACGCTCTTGCCGCGCAGCAGGTTGTCGGAGTGCGCATGGCCGCGCTCCACGGCCATCAGCACGTCAAAGGCTGCTTTCCGCGCCGGCGAAACAGTCGCCATTCCAGATTTCCCCAATCGCAATTCGAGCTGCATCGCCTGCCCGCTGACCCGCGGCGTCACCCCAGCCGCGCGCCGGAGGGCTTCGGCATTCCGCGCAGAAACTCGCCGGCCGCCAGCCGCTTCTTGCCTTCGAGCTGCACTTCGATCAGCTCCAGCCACGTATCTTCCGCGCAGGCCACGAAAAGCCGCTCGCCCGCAATCCGCATCTCGCCGGGCGCTGCGCTGCCCGCTTCATACAGGCTGGGCTCATGCGCAACCGCCATGCGATGCGCGATGAACTTCTTGCCGTCCAGTTCCGCGAATGCGCCGGGCCAGGGCTGAAAGCCGCGCCACCGGTTGTACAGTTCGGAGGCAGCGCGCGCGGCAAAATCCATGTGTCCATCTTCGCGCTTCAGCATCGGGGCAAATGTTGCATCCGCGTGCTGTTGCGGCCGCGGGTGGAGGGTTCCACCGGCAAGCCCCTCCAGTGTCTCCACGACCATCGGCGCTCCAGCCGCGGCAAGAACCGGAAACAGATCGGCAGCCGTCTGATCGGGGGCAATCTCCTGCGTGTGCTGCATCAGAATCGGCCCGGTGTCCAGGCCCTCCTCCAGCAGCATCGTCGTATTTCCGGTCACCGCATCGCCCATCGCCACAGCCCACTGAATCGGCGCCGCGCCGCGGTACCTGGGCAGCAGCGAAGCGTGCAGATTGATGCAGCCCAGCCGCGGCAGCGCCAGCATCCATGGCGGAATCAGGCGTCCGTAAGCCACCACCACAATCGCGTCTGGCGCAATCGCCTCAAGCTGGGCGCGCAATTCGGCATTGTTGCGAACTATTTCCGGCTGCATAACCGGCAATCCGGCGGCCAGTGCGGCCAGCTTCACCGGTGGCGCTGTCATCTGCTTTCCGCGTCCCGCCGGCCTGTCGGGTTGTGAGACAACCAGCGCCACATCATGGCCAGCCGCCAGCAGCGCTTCCAGCGTGGGCACCGCAAACTGCGGGGTTCCGCAGAATGCCAGCCGCAACCGTCGCCCCGCGCTTGTCATGCCCGCCTTACCACTTGCCTTCGCTCTGCAGTTTGCGAATTTTGCGCAGGTTCAGATTACGCTTCAGGGCGCTCATGCGGAAGATGAACAGGATCCCGTCCAGGTGGTCGATTTCGTGCTGGAAGGCGCGCGAGAGCAACTCTTCCCCATCCATCTCGAACCATTTGCCGTCCTGGTCCTGCGCGCGCACGCGCACCTTGGCCGCCCGCGAAATCCTTTCCCGAATCTCGGGGAAGCTCAGGCAGCCCTCTTCTTCATACTGCTTGCCCTCGCGGTGAATGACCTCCGGGTTGATGAGCGCGATCTTCTGCGCCGGATCCTGGCCCAGGCTCAGGTCGACCACGGTCACGCGCTTGGCCACGCCCACCTGCTGCGCCGCCAGCCCGATGCCCTTCGAGGCATACATGGTCTCGAACAGGTCCGCCACAAACTGGCGCAGCTCATCGTTGAATTCGGTTACCGGCTCGCCCGGTTGCTGCAGCACCGGCTCCGGATATTTCACAATCTTCAGGATCATCTTGGTTGGTCAATATCTCCGTATCTGTTCGATGTAACCGTCGAAATTCCGCTTCAATTCCAACAGCGAATCTCCACCGAACTTCTCCGCCACCACCCGCGCCATGACCAGCGCCACCATCGCCTCGGCGGCCACGCCCGCGGCCGGAACCACGCAAATGTCGCTGCGCTCGTAACTTGCGCTGGTGGGCTCCCGCGTGTCGAAACGCACCGACTCCAGCGGCCGCCGCAGCGTCGAGATCGGCTTCAAATAGCCGCGCACCACCACGTCTTCGCCGTTCGAGGTGCCGCCTTCCAGGCCGCCGGCGTTGTTGTGCGGCCGGGTAAAGCGCGTCGGCTTGCCCTCGTCCTGCGCGGCGTAATGGATCGGATCGTGCACCCTGGACCCAAACGATTCCGCCGCCGTCACTCCGCGGCCAATTTCCACCGCCTTGACCGCCTGCAGGCTCATCACCGCCCAGGCCAGCAGCCCATCCAGCCGCTCATCCCAGTTGGCATAGGTGCCCAGGCCGGCGGGCACATGGTGCGCCACCACCTCGAAGACGCCGTTCACCGTATCCCCGGTGCGCGACGCCTCTTCCACTTCTTCCTTCATGCGCGCTTCGGTTTCCGCGTCGACACAGGCCAACACCACCTCGTCTTTGCCGGCCAGCGCCACAATCTCATCCCACTCAGCCGTCCGCGCCAGCTCCACGCGCCCCACGCGGATCACGTGGCTCAGCACCTCGATGCCCACCGCGCGCAGCAGCAGCTTGGCAAAGGCTCCGGCGGCCACGCGCGCCGTCGACTCCCGCGCCGAAGCCCGCTCCAGCACATACCGCGCATCGGCAAAGTTGTACTTGAGAGCACCGGCCAGATCGGCATGGCCCGGCCGCGGCGAGGCAACTGCCTGATGCTTGGCCGGATCACCCGCCTCAACCGGCAGTCTTTCCTCCCAGTTCTTCCAGTCGCGGTTCACAATCTCAATGGCAATGGGTGAACCGATGGTCTTGCCGTGCCGCACGCCGCTGAGCACATGCGCCTTGTCCGTTTCAATCTTCATGCGGCCACCGCGGCCATAGCCCTGCTGCCGCCGCCAAAGCTCGCGGTTCACAAAATCCAGATCGACGGGAACGCCGGCAGGCATGCCCGAGACGAGCGCAATCAGGCTCTCGCCATGAGATTCGCCGGCCGTGGAGAAGCGGATCATATTGATTCCATTGTAACGGAGCGGCAAGTCTGCAAGTCAGCGGGCTGGCAGCCAACCCGCTAACTTGCTGACCCGCCAACGCGCTATTCCCATGCTTCCGGCCCCTCGCATAGGATGAACGTCATGCCCTGCTTCCTCTTCAAAACCGAGCCCGGCGTTTACTCCTTCGACGATTTCCTCCGCGACCAGGAGACCATCTGGGATGGCGTAACCAACCCATCCGCCGTCAAGCACTTGCGCGAGATGAAACCTGGCGCGAAGTGGATCTTCTACCATACCGGCGACGAGCGCACCGCCGTCGGCACCGGAACGGTGGTCAGCGTCGACGCCGCCGATCCCAAAGTCCCCATCGTCAAGGTGAAGGTGGGCAAACGCCTCAAGAACCCCAAGACCCTGGCCGCCATCAAGGCCCAGAAGCTCTTTGCCGACTCGCCCCTGGTCAAAATCGGCCGCCTCTCGGTCGTTCCGCTGACTGAGGAGCAATGGGACTGGTTTTTGAGCTAATTCTCCTTGCCTTACACCCTTATTTCAGGATATATTACAGGATATAAGGAGGCGTTATGCATACTACTTCGCAGGCGCGTGCAGTGAAGAATTACCGCAAACGCCTCAGCAAACGGGGTATGGCGCGGTTCGAGGTAATGGGTCTGGAGGCAGATCGCGAGCTGATCCGCGCATTCGCGCGCAGGCTGGCTGAAAACGACCCTGAGGCAGCGGAGATCCGGGTATCCGTCCGCAACAAAATCACCCCTGCCACCAGCAGGAAGGGCGGCGTTCTTGCGGCGCTCCGTCAATGGCCTCTTGCCGAACTGAACCTGACGCGGCCTTACACTGAAGGACGAAAGATCGACCTGTGAGCCATTACCTGCTCGATACCAACATCCTCAGCAATCCCACCAAACCTGAGCCCTCGGCTACCTTGACGGCGTGGCTTGCGGAACAGGCCGATGAAGATCTGTTTATTGCCTCGCTCACCGTAGCTGAAATCTGGTGCGGGATACGGGAAACACCAGCGGGCAAAAGGCGCACCGAATTGGAACGTTGGTTCGCGGGGCCAACTGGACCGCAATCGCTCTTTGCCGGGCGAATTCTTGCTTTCGATGAATTAGCCGGGGTCATCTGGGGACGTTTGATGGCCGAAGGAAAAATCGCCGGACGCCCCCGCAGTGCGCTCGATATGATCCTGGCCGCCATCGCTGAAGCCAATGACTGCATCCTTGTCACAGGCAACGAAAAGCACTTTCAGGGTTTGAAATTCATCAACCCTATGAGGTCCTAAGTAGACGCGAGATTTTTTTACTCGCTCTCTCCCAGCCACCGCTTCGTATTCAGCAGCTGCCGGTTATCCAGCGACCACACCTTGTTGGTGAGTTCGCCGGCGCCTTTGCCCTCCCGCGCCGACCGCTCGAACTCGCTGGTCACCGCCTGCATCTTGGCGTCCAGGTCATCGATGAAGTTCAGCGCCAGCGCCTCGGCGGTCATGGGCAGCTTGGGAGAGCCGAACTCCAGCTTGCCGTGGTGCGAAAGGATCATGTGCAGCACCAGCGTCCGCAGCCGGTCCGGAAACCCGGGCAGCCCGGCGATGGTCTTTTCCACCAGGTCCACGCCCATCTGGATGTGGCCCAGCAGCACGCCCTCCACGGTGTAGTCGAAGCCTGTCGTCCACATCAGCTCGCGCACTTTGCCAATGTCATGCAGGATTACGCCCGTCACCAGCAGGTCGCGGTCCAGCAGCGGGTAATGCGCAGCCACTTTGTCCGCCAGCCCCAGCAGACTCACCACGTGCTCCAGCAGCCCGCCCAGCCAGGCGTGATGAAGCTGCCGCGCCGCGGGCGCTTCGCGGTAAGCCTGCGCCAGTTCCGGATCGGACAGCAGCGCCACCAGCAACCGCTTCAGGTCGGCGTTCGTCATGCTCTCCATGCTCGCCTGCAACCGGCTCCAAAGCTCGTCCACGTCGTACGCGGTTGCGGGCAGCATGTCCGCCCTGTCCGCCTCGCCGCCCTGCGTCTTGCGCAGTTGGTCGATCTTCACCTGCAGCCGGTCGTCGAACCGCGAGATGCAGCCCCGCACCTTCACCATGTCGCCGCGCTCAAAGTCCTTCGCGATGCGCGCATCGCCAGGATCCCATATGCGCCCTTCCACCTGGCCGGTTTTATCGCCCAGAATCAGGTTCAGATAGGGCTTGTTTGTCTTCGTCATGCGCTGCTGCTTGCTCAGAACCAGAAAATAGCCGTCGAAGACCCTGCCCTCGTCGAAAGAAGCCAGGTCGGAGATATAGATGTCCTTCATCAATGCGCCCTCAATTTTAAGAAGCAGGTGCTGAAAAGCGGGGTGGTTCCATCCCGCCGAACAAGTGCCAGGCATGCAGGCACCGGCCACCAGACCGCAACGCGGCTCAAGAATACCACGCCGGCGGATGCGGCCCGGCCGGCTTCATCTCCGCGTCACGGCAGCGCGCAACTTGCCCACCGCCGCAGCGGCTGCAATCCCGCCCCACACAAAGAGAATGGGAAAAAACTCCAGCGTATAACGGGTTTCCGGTGCGCCAATGGTGAGCAGCAGGGCGCAGCGCAGCACAACATAAGCCAGCAACGGCGCCCACACGCGCGGCCGCAGGCAAAGCCCGGCGATCCCCAGCAGCAGATAGAACACGTTCAGCGCCGCATAGGCCCAACTGAAGCAGGTATCGAAGGGATGGCGCGAGTATGCCCACCAGCGCGTGGCGACAGGCAGGTTCTCCACCCTCGGGCGAAACACCATATCCATCAGCCGCCCCAGCGGCAGCCAAAGATAGTAGCGCAGCGGATGGGCGCGGATGCGCTCCTGGGCCAGCCGGGCAAAGCGCGCGTCCACCGCCGGGGAAAGGTCATTATGGTCTCTTCTGTAGTCAGCGGCCAGTGCAATGGTCTCCGCCCTCTGGGCGGGCGAATCGAAGGCCCGGCTGGGCAAATCATTGACGTCGAACGGCTCTCCGGGAACGTTCCAATAAATCTGGTAGGTCGAAGCAAAATCCAGGCTCCAGGTCTTGTACCAACGCTGCCAGCCCGGATAACTGGACTCGTCCGGATCGTTGGCGTAGCGCGGCGCCAGCGGCTGCAAGACGTGGAAAACGCGCCAGTTGCGCCATGTCCAGGCAGCGAAGGGCGCGAGCGCCAGCAACACACCGGCCAGCACCATGCGGGCCAGTCTTCTGCGCGGAACCGCCTTTGCCGGCCATCCCATCACCAGCGCGGGCGCAAACGCCACCGCAATCAGCGCTCCGTCCGGCCGCAGCAGGGCGGCAAAGACAACCGCGAAGGTGAACCAGAGCGCATTGGCCCAGCCAGGCCCGCCGCCCTGCAGGCCGGAACCTGCCGGCGAGGTCCCAGGCAAATCCCGGAACCGGGCCATCGCCCACATGGCCAGCGCCAGCGCAAACAGCGTAGGAGTCTCGGTCAATAGCGCAATGCTGTAGGAGGCCGTGAAGGGACAAAGGGCGGCCAGCCAAAGCGTGCCCAGCGCCGCGGCCCGGCTCAGTGCCGGGGGCGCAACCCGCCGCGCAAACTCCGCCAGCAGCACGCACCCCAGTAACTCCAGCACAATCTGCACATAGACCACCGCCGCGTCGTTTTCCATGCCGAACAGGCGGAAGCAAAGCGCCAGAAACAGCGGGTAGCCGGGCAGCCGAATCAGCGTGGGGCGCAAGACGCCATGCACAGTGGCAAAGGCATAGACCCCGTGCCGCAGCATGTTTCTGGCCAGCCCGCCATAGACCAGCGTGTCTCCGCTGGAATAGAAGATCTCCTTGAGCATCCAAAGGCGCAGCGCCAGCCCGGCGGCCAACGCCGGCGCATACCGGAGCACCGTGCGCGCACCTTGGGACACACGTACGTCCCGCGCAAAAATCAAGCTCGCCCGGCCTTCCGGAGTGTTTTTCATAACCTGCGTTAAGTTGCCAGTAAGTCTACACGGGTTTTTGTTTGCGTGGTAACAGGATGGACGAGCCATAAGACGCGCCAGGTCCCCGGCGCCGGAGCGGGGCGGGGCGGGAGATTTTTCGCCTTGGGGCGGATTCTGCCGCAATTCCAGGCTTCAGGTCTTGGTCGTTACAGGATAAGATGAAAGTAACACCCCCTTTGTACGTTAGTTAGGCCCGGTGAATTCAGGGATACATGCGGCAATAGCAACGGATGCCCGACCGACAGATTTTCTTCGATCCCCATCGCAAGCGCTGGAGGCGTCTGCGCCGCGTTATTGACATTGCGGCCGTGCTCTTCACACTGGTCATGGTTGGATTCATCTTCAATGTGCTCCACAACCAGCGCCTGCCCGAGCTTCTGCTGCCTGTTCCCAAACATAACTACAAGGCGCTGCCTGATCGCTCTCCGTTGCTGCGCATCCGGAGCAGGCGTCTGGATCATCGCAAGACCTCCCGCATGCCTTCCGACATTACCTTGAACACCGGTGAAGGCTTGCGCGCCGCATTCTACGCGCCCGATGACGCCGCCAGCTACTCGTCGCTCAAAGAGCACATCCATCAGCTCGACATGGTCTTTCCGGTGTGGCTTCATGTGGACTCGCCCAACGCAACGCTTATGGAAATGGGCTACAACAACCTGCACGAGTACCCGGTGATCGAAGGCGGCAAGGTACACGATCCCGACTATCTCAACAAGGTCAAGAATGTTGTTGTAGCGGCGCGGGTAGACACCGAAATCTTTCCCCTGATCAACAACTACAATCCGCAGACACAAAACTGGGATACCGGCCTCGGCGCCGTGCTGCAGAATGACGCAAAGAGCGCCGCGCTGGTCGCCCAGATCATGCGCTTCCTTTCGGCCGATCCGGTCTATCGCGGCATTTCCCTGGACTTCGAGAGCCTGCCCGGCAACTCCGGCCAGGCTTACCTGAATTTCATTGCGGCGCTCTACGCCCAGATGCATCCCCGCAACCTGCGCCTCTACGTCAATGTGCCTGTGGCCACCAGCGCCGGCGATTTGAAAGCCATCGCCGCCAACTCCGACGGCATCATTCTCATGGACTACGACCAGCACGAGGTGGACAGCAATCCCGGCCCCATCGCCAGCCAGGATTGGTTCGTCTCCAACCTCATGCGCGTGTTGAAGATCGTGCCCAGGCAGAAGCTCATCTGTGGCATCGGCAATTACGGCTACGACTGGACCATGTCCATTCCCAACCCCAAAGACCGCAGGCACCACAAGCCCGAGGTCCTCTACACCGCGGATCTTCCCGTCTCCGAAGCCTGGCAGGAGGCTTCCGACGCCCAGGCCGATATCGACCTCGACGAGTACTCGCTCAATCCCCACTTCGAGTACATCGACGAGGACAACAACCAGCGCCATGTGGTCTGGTTCCTCGACGGCGTTACGGTCCTCGATGAGATGCGCGCCGCGCGCGAACTGGGCATCCAGACCTTCGCGCTCTGGCGCCTGGGCGAAGAAGACAGCTCGCTGTGGAACATCTGGGACAAGCCCATGGCGCCCAATGCGGTGAACCAGCTTGCTGTCGTTCAGCCCGGCCACGAAGTTGACACGGAAGGTGTGGGTGACATCATGCGTGTCGTCGGGCTGCCGCATCCCGGCAAACGCACCGTTACCGTCGACACCAGCGAACCGGATCCGCGCAAGCGGCTCATTGTCGATGAGCACATGGTTGTCTACCCGCAGACCTACACCATCCAGGAGTACGGCTACCATCCCGGTGAAGTTGCGCTCTCCTTTGACGATGGGCCCGATCCGCGCTGGACTCCCAAGATTCTCGACATCCTCAAAGAGAAGCACGTCCCGGGCACGTTCTTCGAGATCGGCGACGAGGCCGCCAACAACATCGGCCTCATGCAGCGCGTCTATCGCGACGGCAACGAGATCGGCAGCCACACCTGGTCGCACCCTGACATCAGCGAGATTTCGCCGCGCGAGCTCGATCTTCAGGTTGAGCTGACCGAGCGCCTCTTCGAGAGCAAGCTCGGTGTCCAGCCCCTCTTTATCCGCCCGCCCTACGACATCGACGAAGAGCCCGACACCGACGATCAGGCCGCTCCGGTGGTTCGCATTCAGAAGATGGGCCTGACCATCATCGGCAACAAGATCGACACCAACGACTGGAACGAGCACCCCCGCAAGACGCCCCAGGACATCATCAATTTGGTGCTCAGCCAGTTGCGGTCCATGAAGACCAAGCCGCAGTTCCAGGGCTCCATCATCCTCATGCACGATGGCGGCGGCGACCGCTCGGTCACGGTGGAATCGCTGGGTCCGTTAATTGACGCGCTGCGCGCCCGCGGCTACAAGTTCGTTCCCGTCTCCGCGCTCATGGGCAAGACTCGGGCCCAGGTCATGCCCAGGCTGACCTTCCACCAGTATCTGCGCACCATTCCCGACTCCATCGCCTTTTCCTGCGTGGCCATCGTCGAGAAGTTCATCGTTTGGGTCTTCTTCCTGGGCGACATCCTCATGAGCCTGCGCTTCCTCTTCATCGGGATTCTCGCCATCATCGATCGCCTGCGCAAGCCCATGCGCCAGGCCGCGCCCGGCTACTACCCGCGCGTCGCCGTCCTCATTCCCGCCTACAACGAAGAGGCGGTTATCGTCCGCACCATCCGCTCCGTCCTCAACTCCGACTATCACAATCTCCACGTCATCGTCATCGACGACGGCTCCAGGGACCGCACCGCCGCGGTCGCGCGCGAAGCTTACGCCGCCGAGATCGCCGAGGGCCGCGTCGCCGTGCTGAGCAAGCACAATGAAGGCAAGGCCGCCGCGCTCAACTACGCGCTCAACAACTTTGTCGCCGAAGAGATCTACGTGGGCATCGACGCCGACACCGTGATTGCCGCCGACGCCATCTCCAGGCTCATCCCCCACTTCCAGGACCCCAAAATCGGCGCCATGGCCGGCAACGCCAAGGTGGGCAACCGCGTCAATCTCTGGACCCGCTGGCAGGCGCTCGAATACATCACCAGCCAGAACTTCGAGCGCCGCGCCCTCGACCTGTTCCACATCGTCACCGTAGTTCCCGGCGCCATCGGCGCCTGGCGCACCGCCGCCGTCAAAGCTGTTGGCGGCTATCCGCAGGAGACTGTTGCCGAAGACGCCGACCTCACCATGCACCTGCTCGAAGAGTGCTACAAGGTCGATTACGAAGACCGCGCCCTGGCTTTCACTGAGGCGCCCGTCAATGCCCGCGGCCTCATGCAGCAGCGCTTCCGCTGGTCCTTCGGCACCTTGCAGGCGGTCTGGAAGCATCGCGCCGCCTTTGTCCGCAACAAGGCCGTGGGCTTGTTTGCGCTGCCCAACATCATCGTCTTTCAGATGCTGCTGCCGCTGGTTTCGCCCTTCATTGACATCATGTTCGTGGCTGGCGTCGGCAACTACTTCATCGACCGCTACTATCATCCCGAAGCCACGTCGGCGGCCGGCCTGGAAAAGCTGGTCGCTTACTTCCTCGCCTTCCTGCTCATCGACTTCATTACCTCGACGGTGGCCTTCAGCCTCGAGCGCCGTCACCCCGCCAACAAGGGCGACGGCTGGCTGCTCTTCCACATCTGGCTGCAGCGCTTCGCCTATCGTCAGCTATTCTCGCTGGTGCTCGCCAAGACGTTGTTGCGCGCCCTTGACGGCAAGCCCTTCAACTGGAACAAGCTCCAGCGCACCGCCCAAATGAGCAAGCACACCGACGTCCTGACCGAAACCCCGCGCTAGGATCGCGTTCTCAGGATTTCGCAATGAAGCCCACGGATTCGAGGCAATCGCAGGGAGCGCACGAAGATAGCCCCGGGTAAAAGCCGGCTCATCGGTGCGTTCGCTGTTCTCCGACGCAGTTACTTCGTGAATCCAGCAGGATTAGCCCGCTCATCTGCGGGCCGGCGGCCCGGGTGCCGGGGAAGCGGGTTCAGTCATTGAACCTGGGTGCCCCGGGACAGCCTCGTGTCAAGTGCAAGGACATTCTTTACAGTTTGTCTCCGGAGATGCTTTACACATTGGGAGTGCGATGACTGGTTTGCGGACCCTGGCGATCGGGGCAACAATTGGGGCAGCCGGTGAAGCGGAGGCGAGCTCTGCTGGAGAGCAACTCGCCAAGGAATAACCAGCTGCGACTCATCGAGACGGTGAGAGGCTGGGCGGAACATGTCCCGTTTCGCCCAGACGTGAGTTTCACCGGACGATAGATCGCTTATGCCTCGGAAAACTCATGCCAACTTTTCCTGCCTGTTGCGGTTGAGATGGAGGTATGGGTAGTTCTCGCCTAAGCCGCGTACCGGTACTCTTGTTCATGGGCAATCAGCGACCAGATGATGCGTGCGTTCTTGTTGGCAAGGGCGACGCAGGCCTTGGTGGTCCCCAGCCGTTGCTGCTTATCAAGAATCCATAGGCTCCGTTTGTCTTTTTTGCTTTTGGCTCGGAAGAGGACGGATCGCGCTCCATGAATCAGCAAGATTCGCAGATATGAATCGCCGCGTTTGCTGATGCCCAGCAGCCTGCTTTTGCCGCCGCTGGAGTTTTGCCTGGGTACAAGTCCCAGCCAGGCCGAGAACTGGCGCCCGTTTTTGAAGGCATGTCCGTTGCTGATCGCGGCGACAATCGCCGTTGCGATCAGCGGCCCTACACCTTCGACGGCAGCGATGCGCCGGCAATCCGGGGTGTTTCGGAAGGCAATTTTAATCCGATGATCGGCATCGGCGATCTTCCCGTCCAGCCCAGCCAGTTCCTCATAGAGGCTGCGAAATAGTTCTCTACTGGAACTCGTCAGCTGGTTTTCACCGTCCTCCAGCACCGTCGGCAGGCTGCGGCGCACCTGCCCTGGATGTTGCGCCAATACGATCCCATACTCGGCTAAAAGCCCGCAGATCGGGTTGATCAACTGCGTGCGGCAGGTCACCAGGCGGCTGCGTACCCGATGCAGGCACTGGATGTCTTGCTGTTCGATCGACTTCTGCGGCACGAACCGCATGTGGGGTCGGGTCACGGCTTCCGAGATCGCTTCGGCATCGTTGGCATCGTTCTTCTGGGACTTCACATATGGCTTCACGAACTGTGGGGCCATCAGACGAACCGTATGGCCCAACCCGCCCAGCATCCGCGCCCAGTAGTGCGCGCTTCCACTGGCTTCGATGCCCACCACACAGGGTTCCAGTACGGAGAAAAAACGCCGCACTTCGTTGCGCTTCAGCTTGCGCCGAAATACGGTCCAGCCTGCCTTATCCGCTCCATGCACCTGAAAAACCTGCTTCGCAATGTCCAGCCCAATGGTCGCTACCTTCATCATCCGTCCTCCTTGTGGCGAGCTTAACAACTCGCCTTTACGAGGCGGGTCCATCCCATTACCCCAATGCAATGTCAAGCCTCATGCGCCACAAGTCACTCCGATTCAACAGCTTACCGCTGCAGATAATTTCGGCCCCATCGCCGACAATAAAACCATCGGCGGTTCCACACGCCTTCCGCGGAGAACACCGGCATGAGCGAGCCATTCGCTCCTGTATCTCGCTCAGATAGCCCAGAGCGCGCTCCGCGAGCCTAAACAGCCGGCCTGGAAACGCACCCTCCCCCCCTATAAATATTTTCTTTTCCACAGAATTTTTTGCAGGTTATTTTCTTGCCAACCAGCATGCAGATGCGAATGGCCATCTTGCCGGATCTTGAAAAGGCCGGTATCAGTTTTCCTCAACAGTTCGTGGTGAAAGTCAGGTGCGCTCCGCGCTGGCTCCGCTAACGCTGCCTGCTCCGCTCTACTTCGGCTCCGGCTCCGGATGCGACTTGGCCCAGGTTGCATACTCCGCCAACATGGGAATGCCCGCCTTGTTGTACCAGGCATAGCCATCGCGGCGCTCGCGGCTGATCTCGTTCACGTTGTTGTTGATGGTCTTGTTGCGGTCGCCGAAGATGGGAAGGTTGGTGGGAATCTGGTAAAAACGCGACCACATCGGTCCCGCGCCCGGATCCTTTTCCAGCATGATGCCCTGCGGGCTCCGCCGGTCGGCAAAGAAGTTGCCGGTGCCCCAGCGATAGCCGTCGATCTCCACCTTCTTGAACCATGCCGCCGCATCATGCACGGAGGCAACCTCGGCCGGCGTCGGATGCTTCAGGCTCATCAGGAAATCGACAATCGAAGCGCTCTCGCTGCTCGTCAGCGCCGGCATCTCGTAGTTGCGCGCCGAGGTCGGCGTCAGCCGCAGCGCGTCATATTGATCCGCCCACGCGGTCTTCTTGCCGTGCTCCACAATCTGGATCTTCAGCAGGCACGCAATGCCGCGATTGGCCGCCGGACCTGCGCGCTTCACCAGCGATTCCGGCAGGAACTTGTAGTCCGGCGCGCCGATCGCTACATCGTGCAGAATCTCAACGGCATGAATCATGGCGTCGTCATTGAGGGTGATGGCGTCATGGTACGTGCCTTCAAGCGGCCACACCTGCGGCCAGCCGCCATGGGGATACTGCGCGTTCAGCAGATACTCCACGCCACGCTCCACCGAGGCGCGGAACGGCGCCGCCTCCGCGTCTTTGTGCTCGGCCAGCAGCACCGTGGTCACGTGCGCCAGAAAGCGAATCTGGTTCCAGGTGGCATTGTTGTCGAGCGTAGCAATATAGCTCCAGTTCGGATCCAGCGGCTCGTCAAATCCACCCGGCTTGCCATAGCGGTCAAGATTGTTCGTGTCGTAGCGGTTGCCGGGTTTGCGCGGCCCGGCAGCCATATTGATGTTCTTGCTCCAGCCGCCGTCGGGCACCTGGTAGGTGACGATGTTGTGCGCAATACGCAGGGCTTGGGGGCTGGAGTACCACGCCGCCGGATGCTTCATGGCCAGGACAAAATCGAATCCGTGCGGCGCATAAGCCGGCGTCTTGATGCCGGCGGCCTTTGCCTGTTCTTTGAGGGTCTGCTTGTCGATGGCCTGCTGCTTTTCCGAACGGGCCAGATAAGCCAGCCACGCTGCCTGTTCCTTCTTGGGAACGATGGCAAGAATGCGTTGCCGGGTGACCCACTTGGCCCGCACGTTCATGCCGATCACCTTGGCTGATGCGGTTGACGGAAGAAGGATGCCGGCCAGCGCCGCCCACAATATTGGGCCCCTGGTGAATCGGTTTATGTGCATAGGGTGATTCTCACTCCCGGCGGATGAGCATGTCAATAAATGGTCTGACCACACCACGCGATTTTTTGCCGGTCCATCCGGCCCCCTCAGCCTCCCCCAATCCGGGGCGGATTGATTACACTCATAACTTCAGAAAGAAAGCAGGCTCATCAATGTCCAATTCCGGCGTCAAGTTTGGTACGGACGGTTGGCGGGGCGTCATCGCCGACGACTTTACCTTCGCCAACGTGCGCATGGCCGCCGACGCCATTGCGGCTTACATTCATGCCAAAGAAGATCCCGCCAAGGGGCTCTGCATCGCCTACGACACGCGCTTCGGCTCCAGGGCCTTTGCCCGCACCTGCGCCGAGGTGGCCGCCGCCACCGGCATACCCGTGATGCTGGCCAGGGCCGTCACGCCCACGCCGGCGCTCAGCTTTGGCGTGCGCGAGCGCGGCGCCGCCGGCGGCATCATGATCACCTCCTCGCACAATCCGGCGCAGTGGAACGGCGTCAAGTACAAGGCCTGGTATGGCGGCTCGGGCAAGCCCTCCATCATGACTGAAATCGAGTCCTGCCTGGGCAAGCCCGCCGCGCGCCCTGCGCGGCCCGCGCCCATTACCGAGATCGATTTTCTGCCTTCTTATCTGAAAGCCATTGAGAGCTTCGCCGACCTCGATCTCATCGCGCGCTCCGGCATGAAGTTCTGCATCGACTCCATGTACGGCGCCGGCGGAACGATCCTTTCCGGCATCTTTACCCGCATCGGCGTCCAGCACACGCAGATTCGCTCCAATCCCGACCCGCTCTTTCCCGGCATCAACCCCGAGCCCATTGAACCGCACATCAGAGCCTTGGGTGACGCCGTGGTGGCCAGCCACTGCCACGCCGGCCTCTGCACCGACGGCGACGCCGACCGCATTGGCGCCACCGACGAGCACGGCAACTTTGTCGACCCGCACAAGATCTACTCCGTACTCCTCAGTTGGGTTCTGCGCCGCAAAGGCTGGCCCGGCGCCGTCACCCGCGCCGTCAACACCACCAAGATGCTCGATCGCATCTGCGCCAAGCATGGCCGCGAGCTGATCGAGCACGGCATCGGCTTCAAGTTTGTCTGCGACTACATGCTGGAGCGCGAGATCGTCATGGGCGGCGAGGAATCAGGCGGCATCGGCTTCCAGCGCCATCTGCCCGAGCGCGACGGCCTGCTCAACGCCCTGCTGCTGGCCAACGTGATGGCCGAAGAGGGCAAGACGCTGGGCCAGCTCGTCGCCGACCTGCAGGCCGAATACGGCGAACACCAGTACGGCCGCATCGATCTCCACATTCCCGACGGCATCAAGAACGCCGCCATCGCCCGCGCCAAACAGCTTCAGCCCGGCGACATCGTATTTGCCGGCATGCCCGTCCTCCACGCCAACACTATGGACGGCGTCAAGCTCTATCTCTCGAACCCCGAAGCCAGAAGCAAGCCCAACGCCGCCGAAACCTGGCTCCTGCTCCGCGCCAGCGGAACGGAACCGCTGTTGCGCATTTACACGGAATCCTGCTCCAAGGAATCAGTGAAGAAGCTGCTGGAATCCGCGCGCGCGTTCGCCATGGGCTGATCAAAGAACTACCCAAAGGTGGACTGTCATCCCGAGCGACCGAAGCGTAGCGAAGGAAGCCGAGGGATCCGCGGCTCGGGATGCTGGCCACTGAACGCGAAATTAGGCGTTGTCGATGCGGTGATTATTGAATTACAGCCGCCTTGGCCCGCTTACCCAGGCGCACCACCAGCCGTTTAGGTATACCATCGATGTAAAAAACTGGGCTACTAAACACCCGTCCATCCAGCTTCACCGCTCCTTCGAAGATCTTTCGGTTGGCTTCGGCTCCGGATGCTGCCAGCTTCATTTGTACAAGCAACTTGGGAAGGCGAACCTCTAATTCCTTCGAAGTGACCGCCTTGGAAGGACCTGCGATATCATCATAGGCCACCGAAACCTCTTCCAGATCCTCTGCCGTCTCCTTCTGCTGGAACATCCGCGTCCAGTTCTCGTCCGCGTCTCTGGCCGCCGCCTCGCCGCAGAATCCGGCGGTAATCGTGCGCGCCAGCCGCTTCTTCACTTCCATCGGATGCGCGCGGCCAGCCGCCACGGCCTCGCGCAGCGCGTCCACTTCGCTCTGTTTCAGATCGGTCAGCAGCGCCCAGTACTTCCACATCAGCTCATCGCTGATCGACATCAGCTTGCCGTACATTTCCCCCGGCGGCTCGTTGATGCCAATGGCATTTCCCAGCGACTTCGACATCTTTTGCACGCCGTCCAGCCCTTCCAGAATCGGCGTCATCAGCACGATCTGCGGCTTCTGCCCATAATGCCGCTGCAGCTCGCGCCCGCAGCCCAGGTTGAAGCGCTGATCCGTCCCGCCCAGCTCCACGTCGCACTCCAGCGCCACCGAGTCGTAGCCTTGCATCACCGGATACAGAAGCTCATGCAGGCTGATCGGCTGCTCCGCCTGGAAGCGCTTGTGAAAATCGTCGCGCTCCAGCATCTGCGAAACCGTAAAGTGCGCCGTCAGCCGGATCGTCTCTTCGTAGCCCAGCTTGCCCAGCCACTCGCTGTTGTAGCGCACCTCGGTCGCAGCGGGATCGAGAATCCTGAAAACCTGCTCCTTATAGGTCTCCGCATTGGCGTTTACCTGCTCGCGCGTCAGCGGCTTGCGCGTTACATTGCGCCCCGTCGGGTCCCCGATCAGCGAAGTAAAATCGCCCACCAGGAAGATGACCGTGTGCCCAAGCTGCTGAAAGTGCCGCAGTTTGCGCATCAGCACGGTGTGCCCCAGGTGCAGGTCCGGCGCCGTCGGGTCGAAGCCCGCCTTCACGCGCAACGGCCGTCCCGTCTTCCGGCTCTCTTCAAGGCGCTCCCTCAAGTCGCTCACGCGGATGATCTCCGCCGCGCCCTTTTGCAATAAATCCAGTTGTTCGTCTACAGGTAAAAACTTGCTCATGCCGTCTTTCAGTATACGGGGATGGCCATTCCCCGCATTCAGCAACTGCCTTCCATCGCGGCGAGCCGTCTCCTGGTTCGCCGCCCGCGCCTCATTTCCGCCAGTCACGCTATAATCTTTCTATGCAGTTTTCAGTCCGCAATCGTACCGTGATCCTCTCGCGCTCTCCTCGCGCGCGGGCGGCCCGGGCCGCGGCTGCGGCCGCCTAGACATCTGCATCCCCTCATTCCGAAAAAATCCAAACCAGCAAGCAGCCAGACCAAGAGCTATTAGCACAGTGCCCGCTCCGACGCTGACCGCTAAGTCCCTACATCCCTAGTACACTGGAGTCACCATGGAAGAGTTTTCCCGAATTCAGCGCCTCCCGCCCTATGTCTTCAACATCACCGGCGAGATGAAGGTCGCCGCGCGCCGCCGCGGAGAAGACATCATCGACTTCGGCATGGGTAATCCCGACGGCGCCACACCCAAGCACATCGTCGACAAGCTCGTGGAGGCGGCCATGAAGCCGACCACGCACCGCTATTCGGTCTCCCGCGGCCTGCCCCGCCTGCGCAAGTCCATTTGCATGTGGTACAAGAGCCGCTACGATGTCGATCTCGATCCTGAGTCCGAGGCCATTGTCACCATCGGCTCCAAGGAGGGCATCGCCCACCTCTGCCTCGCCATCCTCGACTCAAATGACACCGTGCTGGTGCCCAACCCCAGCTATCCCATTCATATCTACGGCCCGGTCATCGCCGGCGCGCACATCGTCAGTGTCCCCGTCCACGACCGCGAGCAATTCCTGGCCCAGCTTGAAGAGCTGATCCCGCGTATGACGCCGCGGCCCAAGGCGCTGATCGTCAACTTTCCCTCCAACCCCACCACCGAATGCGTGGAACTGCCCTTCCTCGCCCGGCTGGTCGAGCTGGCCCGCGAGTACGGCTTCCACCTCATTCACGACCTGGCCTACGCCGACATCGCCTTCGACGGCTACAAGCCGCCCAGCGTCCTCCAGGTTCCCGGCGCCAAAGATGTGGCCGTCGAGTTCTTCACCCTTTCCAAGAGCTACAACATGCCCGGCTGGCGTATCGGCTTCATGGTCGGCAATCCGAAACTGGTTTCAGCCCTGGCCCGTCTCAAGAGCTACTTCGACTACGGCACCTTTACGCCCATTCAGGTTGCCTCCATTGCCGCGCTGGAAGGCCCGCAGGAGTGCGTTGCCGAGATCTGCAACATCTACCGCAAGCGCCGTGATGTCCTCGTCGAAGGCCTCAATAAAGCCGGCTGGCAGGTGGCGCTGCCCAAAGCCACCATGTTCGTCTGGGCACGCATTCCCGAGCCCTACCGCGCTCTCGGCTCGCTGGAGTTCTCCAAGCTGCTGCTGACGGAGGCCAAGGTGGCCGTCTCGCCCGGCATCGGCTTCGGCGACCACGGCGACAACCATGTCCGCTTCGCGCTGATCGAAAACGAAGAGCGCACCCGTCAGGCGCTGCGCGGCATCCGCCAGATGCTGGCCAAAGGACTGGTGCTGAGCTAAGGCGGTTCTCCTGCCACCTTGCGCCATTTTTGGCTTACTTCAAAATAGCTTTTTCCTGAGGAAAGAGCCCTTTCGCGAGTGCGCCCTGGTATACACCTGCGGGAGAGCCGCTGGAGAACCTCTTATGCCTCCGAGGGCGGCAGCGTCTTGTGCACCTTGCGGTTGAGCAACCGGCTCAGAATGACGTAGAGCACGGGGATAAAGACCAGGTTGAGCACCGTGGAGAGCAACATGCCGCCGACAATGGTGGTGCCCACGGAGCGGCGGCCGATGGCTCCGACACCCGTGGCGAAGACCAGCGGCAAAATGCCCAGAATGAAGGCGAACGAGGTCATGAGAATGGGCCGCAGGCGCAGCTCCGCCGCTTCAATGGCGGCTTCAGCGATGGATCGGCCTTTTCGTCGCAACTGCTCGGCGAACTCGACGATCAGAATGGAGTTCTTGGCCGACAGGCCGATGAGCATTACCAGGCCGATTTGACAGTAGACGTCGTTGGACATGCCGCGCAGGGCAACCAGGCCCAGCGCGCCCAGAATGGCCATGGGCACGGCCAGCAGAATGATGAACGGCAAGGCGAAGCTCTCATACTGGGCCGACAGGGTGAGATAGACGACGAGGATGCCAAGACCAAAGATGATGAGCGTCTTGCCGGCAGACTCGATCTCGTCGAGGGTGATGCCCGTCCATTGATAGGACATGCCCGGTATCATCTCCTTCTGAGCAAGCTTTTCCATTGCCGTGATCGCCTGGCCGGAGCTATATCCGGGAGCGGGAGAGCCGTCGATTTCGACCGCGCGGAAGAGGTCGTAGTGGGTGATGACGGGAGGGCCGGACGTATTGACTACGCTGACCAGGTTGTCGAGCGGAACCATTTGACCGGTATTCGAGCGCACGTAATAGCTGTGCAGATCGCTGGCCCTCATGCGGAACGGCTGCTCAGCTTGCACGTAAACGCGATACGTGCGGTTGTTGTAATCGAAGTCGTTGACATACTCCGAGCCCATGAAGACGTTGAGCGTGCTGGAGATTTGCGACAGCGGAATGCCTAGCGCCTTGGCCTTGTTACGGTCGATAGTGACCAGCACCTGCGGATCGTTTGCAGAGAAGGTGGTGAGGAGGCCAGTGAGCGCCGGCTCACGGCTGCTGGTGTTGACCATCTCATGGGCCACGCGGTCCAGGTCGGCAAGGGACGCGCCGCCACGATCCTCGAGCATGAACTGGAAACCGCCGAAGCTGCCGATGCCCGGCACCGGCGGTGGTTGGAAAACCTCCACAAGTCCGCCGTTGGGCGCCATCATGAGACGCGCAAGCTGGGGCTGGAGACGGCTTACGATGTCGGCCGCCGAGTGGCCGCGGCCGTGCCGCTGGCTTGCGGTGCTGGTGTTGAGGAACATCATGCCCGTGTTGGCGGCGCTGCCGCTGAAGCTGAAACCGATCACCGCAAAGGATCCGGCAATGTCCGGATCTTTGCCGATAATGGCCTCAGCGCGGTTGGCCAGCGCCGTTGTATACGCCAGCGAGGAGCCCGGAGGCGCCTGAATGACCACGAGCAGATAACCTTGGTCCTCCTGCGGGATAAAACCAGTGGGCACATGGCGATACATCCAGACCGTGGCGGCAAGGCCGGCAAAAAAGACCACCAGCAGGAGATAGCGCAAGCGCAGCACACCATGAATGAGACGGGCGTAGGTGCTGGCGATCCAGCTGATGGTCGCGTCGGCGCCGTGAATGAATGCGGCGAAGGCGCGGGAGACGAAGCCGATGTGGAGAAAATCGAGCTGGTGGACCCGGGCCTCCTCGCCGCGCAGAAAGATGGCCGAAAGCGCCGGCGAAAGGGTGAGCGCATTGAAGGCGGAGATGGCGATAGAAAAGGCGATGGTGAGAGAAAACTGCCGGTAAAGGATACCAATGGTGCCCGGGAAGAAAGAGACGGGCACAAAAACGGCAATCAGGACCAGCGATGTGGCGATGACTGCGCTGGTGACCTCTGCCATGGCGCGGGAGGTGGCTACGTGGGGATTGGAGTGCTCGGCGTGAATATGACGCTGCACATTTTCAATCACCACGATGGCGTCATCGACGACCAGGCCCGTGGCCAGCACAATGCCGAAGAGCGTGAGTGTATTGATGGAAAAACCGAAGATTTTGATGAACGCGAAGGTGCCCACCAGCGCGACCGGAATGGTGACGGAAGGAATGATGGTGGCGCGCCAGTCGAGCAGAAACAGAAAGATGACCGCGATGACGATGGCGATGGCTTCGCCCAGGGTCACCAGCACCTCATGGATGGACTGGCCGACGGCGGTCGTGGAATCGAAGGCGATGGCGTATTCAAGGCCCGGCGGGAAGCTCTTGGAGAGCTGCTGCAAAACCGCCTTGGCGCGGGCGTCGACCTGGAGAGCGTTGGCGTCGGAGAGCTGCTGAACGCCAATACCCATGGCGGGCTGGCCTTGATATTCGAGAACGGTGCTGTAGTCTTCGGCGCCGACCTCGGCGTAGCCGATGTCCTTCAGGAGCACCAGGCCGTTAGGCGAGTCCTTGATTACGATGTTGTCGAACTGGGCGGGGCTTGAAAGCCGGCCTACAACGCGGACCGGAATTTCGAACTGCTGGCGGGGGTTCGCGGGCGGCTGGCCGAGCTGGCCGGCCGGAATTTCTACGTTCTGCTCTTCGAGCGCACTCAGCACATCCGAGGCCGTGATGCTGCGAGCGGCCATCCGCGCGGGATCGAGCCAGACGCGCATGGCGTAGCGGCGCTCACCGAAGATCATTACGTTGCCCACGCCCGGCACGCGCTTGAGCGCGTCCACCACGTAGACGGAGAGGTAGTTGGAGATGAACTCGCTGGAGTAGCGGCCGTCACGGGTGAAAAAGCCGGCGCCAAAGACAAAGTTGGTGTTGGCCTTGGTAACGGTGATGCCAGTGGCGTTGACTTCCGCGGGCAGCTCGCCCTGCACGCTGGCCACCCGGTTCTGCACATCGACGGCGGCGATGTCGAGGTCGTAGCCGGTCTGGAAGGTGATGGTGATGGTGCTAACGCCGCTGTTGGTGCTGGAGGAAGTAATATAGCGCATCCCCTCCACGCCGTTGATCGCCTCTTCCAGGGGAATGGTGACGGCCTTTTCAACGGTCTCGGCATTGGCGCCCACATAGGTGCTTGTCACAGTGATTTCCGGCGGCGCCAGGGTGGGATACATGGCCACCGGAAGGGTGGGAATGCACACCGCGCCGGCCAGAATGATAAGCAGGGCGCAAACGGTGGCGAAAACTGGCCGGTGAATAAAGAAATCGACAAACAAGATGAGCTCTCTTTCGTGTTGGCCTTTTCCCGACGCAAGTTATCGAGGCGGGCGGTTCCCAAATCCCGAGACCGCCAGGGTGACATCCCGCGCAGAACCGCTTAACCGGGTAACGGCATAACCGGCATGCCATTGACCAGGAACTGCGTGCTGGAAACAATGACGTGCTCGCCGGGGCTCAGTCCAGAGGTGATGGCATAGTCGTTGCCGACGGTCTGCCCCAGCGTTACCCCCGTTTCGCTGGCTATAAAATGTCCATCCATTTTCCTCAGCACGTAAACGAAGGGCTGCCCGCTGCGCCGCACCACCGCCAGCACGGGCACCACGGGCAACCGCCTGGTGCCCCAGACGACACGCGCTTCGATCATTTCATCGTTACGCAGCATGGGTGTAGAGGGACGCACCGGCGCCTTGACCAGAATGCCCTGCAGCGTGCTGTCGACTTGCGGGGAGATGAAGTCGATGTTAGTCGTCTCAAGCATCTTGCCGGTATTGTCGAGCAGATCCACTTCCAGGCCCCGGCGCAACTGGGCCGCACGCACGGTGGGAACGTAAATGTATGCCTCCAAATCCCGGTTTTCATCCACGGTGGTCAGCAGGGTGGGCGAAGAACCGGTGGAAACGTAGTCGCCGACGTGGACCGGGATGTCGCCGACGATGCCAGCGTAGGGCGCGCGGACCGTATAGTAATCGAGCAATTGCTGCTGCGTATTGCGTGATTCAACCGCGGCCTCGTAACTGGCCTTGGAGCTTGCATAAGTCTGCTGTTCCTGCTGATAGGCCTGGCGGCTGATGATTCCGGCCTCGAACAGTTTCTTCTGCCGCGCCAGTTCGATCACGTTGTAGTCGTAGAGTGCCTTATCCTCGCGCTCGGCCGCCAGCAGCGATGCCACGTACGCCTGTTGCTGGCGTGAATCGATCTTCATCAGCGGCTGGCCGGCCTTCACATGATTACCCGAATGCACGAGGATCGCGGTGAGCACGCCGCTAACCTGCGGCGAAACTACTGTCGAACGCCGCGACTTGATCGTAGCCATGTACACGCTGCTTTCGGCGACGGGCTGTGCGGTCACGGCCACCGTCTGCACCGGCATGGCCCGCATTGCCGGACCGGCCGGCGCCGTGGGCTTCTTTGTGCAGCCTGCAATTGCCAGTGCCAGCAGGAAAAGCCCGCCCATCCCCACCATGCGTTTCAACGCGTCGTTGCTCACTCGCTCTTTCCTTTATTCGGCCCCCCCGCAGAGCTTCCGCTCCACGGGAAGACAAATTCTTCGTCGCAGATACAGACTCCCGGATCGTTGTCTGTCTGTCCGCTTATGCGGAGCTTGACAGTGGTGCTGACGCAAAGACCAAGCATCCCCCCACACCCGGATCATTCAGCCCGCGACGCACCCGGGATCCAGCGTCATCGCAAGGCGATATTGCCTGCCACTCCAGTTGGTTTCCGAAGGTGCGCGCCGCCGGCTGGCACATCCGGCCGCACACGGAAACTCTGCTCTCGAAAGGCATCTGCTGCATGCGGACACACTGCCGTGCGATTATCGTTTCCTGGCAATGCATCTTATCTGACGCCGCACGCCCGGCGAACGACACAAAATTAAGCAGTACGACTACCTGCGCACCAAAATGTCTTCTACTCATCGAGAATAACGCAGGAAACGGGGCCGTTTGCCGGCCCTGCATCCTCGATTCGGCCCGGCGGCCTGTTCTGGCGAAGAGCCGGCGGGATGGCGGTTCATAATCATGATTGGATTGCAGGGATGGGGCGAGACCGGCAAGCGGGGCGTGATTGGTGATGAAGCGATCGTGCTGTTGCGGAGGAGAAGTTGAGAAGATGCTGGACGCGTAGCTGATTTGGCGGAAAGGAGTTGAGTCTGGCGCCGCATTTTCTCTCATTTTGAGGTATGTTATCTTAAAATTTAAAATCATGTTGCGGACACATGTGCATGCGCGCATTCTGGCTGGTCTCGGCTCGAATGTTTGACCCCATCTTGGAATCTCCGTATCATGAACAAGTTGGCATCTTAAGGTCGGCTTCACGCCGAGAGCTGACCTGATACGGAGCAAGAGCGCCGTATCGGGAGTAACGGGTGCCCCCTCGTTCAACGGCAGGACAGCTGACTCTGGATCAGCATATCGGGGTTCGAATCCCTGGGGGGCAGCCAATTAGAATCAGAAGCTTACGCTTCCTCCTCCGCTCGAAAATGCCTCTGTCGTAACATTTTTTCGTAACTTTTCGCTGGGAATTCTGCGGAATTCCGTTCCCTGCCAGGGAACGCCCAGGAAAAGAGCGATGTCTCAGCGGCATTGCATCAAGAGCCTTTCCCGCGTCAGACCGAACACCTGTTCTGTCTGAAAACACACTCACCATGGAACACGGGAAACGGCCTACACTGCCTCGCGGACTTCGTTGGGATCCACGCCCGCTCCACATCTGTTTCAGATGGCGCGATGAGCGCGGACGACAGCATCAGCAATACACTCATGCCGACGCTCCCGCCAAGGCTCCGGCCTTCAAACAGGATTTTCAGAAAGAGAACCGTAAGGCCATCGAGGAACGACGTGCGCGGGCTGCAGATCAGAGCCGCCTGTCTCTTGGCGAAGCGGCCAGGATGTACTTTAGCTGCAAGGGCGCGACTGCGATCTCCGCGTCGATGTGCGCCTTGATGCCGTGCCGTTTAGCTTCGGCGTGGAAGCGGGCTGCACCGTACAGTCCGTTGTGGTCAGCCAGCCCGATCGCCGGCATTCCGAGCACCGTTGCCTGCTCGATCAGTATCTCCGGTTACGAAGCCCCGGCGAGAAAGCTAAAGGTGCTCGACGTTTGCAGCTCGACGTATTCGCAGTCGCGTTGAACTCACATGCTCGTACGAGCCCGCAGAGACGGCGCCTGGCCTATCACGCATTGTTCTATACGGACTTCTATTTGTCGGACGATCCGGGGATGTTCCGGGGGAAGAGATTTCCATGTAGATAAAGAAAGCGCCTCCCCGGCAATGACCGGGAATTCGGTAGGGGCGTCGCCACTCCGAAGAAAGCCTTCACGAGGGCCCAGCTACTTGACTACGAATTGATCCGAACGGTCGTAACCTGCCAAATCGCGCTTTTGTTTGAGTGGCGCCATTGAATTGTGCTTTAGATCACACCGATGGGAACCGGCCCGGCGCATCCCTCGTATGCAGGTTGCAAGAGGCATGCCATGCGAACGCTGCGGCAGGATATTGTTTACGCTCTGCGCCAGATGCGGCTGTCACCCGTCTTCACGCTCACCGCCATACTTACGCTGGCGCTGGGAATCGGCGCCACCACGGCTATCTTTTCGCTCATTCATACGGTCATGCTGAAATCGCTGCCGGTGACGGACCCTGCGACGCTGTATCGCGTCGGTGAAGGCCGCGATTGCTGTGTGAACATGGGCCCAGAGGGAAGCTGGGGGCTCTTTCCCTATCTGCTGTACCAGCGCTTCCAGGCTGCCGCGCCGGAGTTTGAGCAGATGGCGGCGTTCCAGGCGGGGCGCGAACTGTTCAGCGTGCGGCGCAGCCGAACTGAAGGATCTGCAAAGCCTTTGCACGCCGAATATGTCTCGGGAAATTACTTTTCCACGTTCGGCATTCACGCCTATGCAGGGCGCACGCTTACGCCGGCGGACGATCAGCGCGCGGCCCCGCCGGCCGCGATGCTGACGCACCGCGCCTGGCAACAACTGTACGGGGCAGATCCGAAGGTCGTCGGCGCCACCTTTTACCTGAACGGCCATCCGTTCACTCTTGTCGGGATAGCGCCTCCTGGATTCAACGGAGAGACTCTCCAGAGCGACCCGCCGGAACTGTTCCTGCCCATCCAGCAGGAACCGCTGATCGCAGGCGCAAACACGCTCTTGAACCAGCCCGTGTCGTGGCTGCGCATCATTGGGCGTTTGCGCCCGGGGACGAACCCGGAATCGCTGGGACCGCGGTTCACCACGCTTTTGCGCAACTGGTTTGTGAATGATTTCGGCCCCCTGTTTCCGCAGTTTGCGCCGCAGGTGAAAGAGGTGCTTCCGAAACAGTACGTAAGGGTTATTCCCGGGGGAGCAGGAGTGGGCGTAATGAAATCCGACTACCAGGCCACTCTGAGCATCCTGCTTGCTGTATGCGGGCTGGTCCTGCTGATCGCCTGCGCGAATATCGCCAACCTGTTGCTGGCGCGTGGATCGGTGCGCAACACGCAGACCGCAATTCGGCTTGCCCTTGGGGCGCCACGCGGGCGCCTGATGAGGCAGTGGATCACGGAAAGCCTGGTCCTGGCGGCCGCAGGCGGCGCAGCAGGGCTTGTGGTGGCCTTTGCGGGAGTTAAGCTCATCGTTGCGCTTGCGTTTCGGCATGCTCATTACGTGCCCATCAGCGCCCTGCCCTCGCTGCCGGTGCTGGGCTTCGCGTTCGGCCTGTCGCTGATTACCGGCTTGCTGTTCGGCACAGCGCCCGCCTGGCTGGCGTCGCGCGCCAATCCCGCCGCGGCGCTGCACGGAGCCAATCGCACCACGCGCGATAGCAGTTCGATCTGGCAGAAGTCGCTCGTGGTAGTGCAGGCCACCTTATCAGTGGTGCTGTTGTGCGGAGCAGGCCTGCTCACCCGCAGCCTGCAAAAGATGCAGAACCAGGATTTTGGCTTCCAGACCGATCACCGCGTAAGCATCAGCTTGTATGCGCCGTTTACGGGCTACTCGCCGCAGAAGCTCAATGTGACGTACCAGGCACTGCGGCAGCGCCTGGAGCGCATTCCAGGGGTGAAATCGGCGGCGCTGGCGTTATATACACCCTTCACCAACAACTGGGGCGAGCTGATTTTCCGCCCCGGCTCGCAGCCACCCAATCTGAATGACCCGGAGCACCTCTCTGCATCCTGGGATCGCGTGAGCCCCGGATACCTCGAATTGATGGGCCAGACGCTGGTGCAGGGGAGATCCATTACCGGCCAGGACACGGCAGCCACGCGCAACATAGCGGTGGTGGATGAGGCGTTCGTGAGACGCTACTTCAAACCCGGGGAAAATCCCGTCGGCCAGATATTCGGGATCGACGATCCGCGATACGCGAAGACTTACGAGATTGTGGGCGTCCTTCACACCGCCAACTACACCGATCCGAGCGGTCACTGGCGGCCGCCGCTCTTCTTTGTACCCCTCGCCCAACATGCGAAGTACGACAAGCAAATCGTCCAGATGATCGACGACCGCAGCCACATCATCGAAGCTGCGGTGCTGCAGATTCAGGGAAGCATGGCTGGATTGGAGGAGCAGGTGAAGCGTGCATTCTCCGACGTCGATCCAAACCTCACCCTGGTCGGTATTCGTCCCTTGGCACAAGTGGTGGCAGACCGCCTGGACCAGGAACGCACCATCGCCCAACTCACCGGACTATTCGGATTGCTCGCATTGATCCTGGCAGGTGTTGGACTCTACGGGGTGACAGCCTACAGTGTGGAGCGGCGGACCAGCGAGATCGGAGTGCGCATTGCGATGGGAGCGAATCGAGCGAGTGTGATGCGGCTGGTGCTGAAAGGCGCATTTCTGCAGGTCGTCGTCGGGCTGCTGATTGGCGTGCCCGCATCGATCGCATGTGCGCGCCTGATCGCTTCGAAGCTCTACCATGTGGACGGGGGGGACCCGGTGGTGCTGTGCGGGGCGGTTCTGGCGCTGGGCTTGTGTGCGTTGGTTGCCAGCCTGGCTCCGGCAGCAAGGGCGGCGACGGTTAATCCGGTCACGGCTTTGCGGATGGAATAGACAATTGACGGGCCATTGTGCTCGCGCCAACCAGTAACATGGCAGTCAATCGCACATTGTGAGGATGGCCACTTCGCGGCCAGTCTCCGGGTCTTCTCGTCTTGAGAACACATTGCCCGCCAGGCTTGACATCGTTGCTTATAGCTCGCGGAGCGCCGCTACCGGGTCCAGGCGTATGGCTCGATAAGCCGGAACCAAGCAGGCCAGCAGCGACATCGCACCCAGCACCACCACGACCCCGGCAATGGTCAGCGGATCGTCGGCGCTGACTCCGTACAGCAGCCCGGCGATGACCCGCGTCAGCCCGAAGCAAAGTGCAGGTCCCAGGGCGATCCCGATCAATGTGAGCCTCAATCCCTGCACATAGACCAGCCGCAAGACACAGGCGTGCGACGCGCCGAGAGCCATGCGAATTCCTGTCCCGTGCGTACGCAGTTCGGTGCGATAGGCCACCACGCCATAGACACCGGCGGCGGCCAGGAGCAACGCAATGACCGCGGAAAATTCCCGCGAACCTGCTTTCCATGTACGCAAACGTGCTTGAGATCTGCGTGGTTTCGCGACGTGATCGCACATCCCGGCATGGAAGGCGGCGAACCTGGATCCCATCCAGGCATTGCGCTACGAGTAAAGCGGAGCTAGCCGAGTTAGTGGCGAGTTAGCGGGTTGGCGAGCCGGCAAGGTAGCGGCTGCGCGCCTGGTGCGCGATCTTGTTTCTATTTTGATGGGAATGGCGAAAGTTATCTGCAACGCCAAGTAGTTGAGAAAGCGAACTTTTTGAATGCAGGCACTTGACATGTCAAGCCCCATGCGCCTCAACTTATGCAAATTAATCAACTTACGTTTGCAGGTAATTTCCGCTCCATCGCCCACAATAGAACCATTGGCGCTCCCACGCGCCTCCAACGGAGAACATGAGCATGATGAAGCCAATTCCGCCTGCATCTCAAGACCCAGCCAACCCGCCCGATCCTGCCGAGCCTGTCGCCACCGGAAACCTGGCCGCTGCCCAGTGTGCGCAGGTCTATCAGCAGACCTACGAAGACGCCCGCCTTAAGGGCGCCAACACCATCCAGGCCAAAGACAGGGCCGCCCGGAAATACCGCGCCGCCATGCCGGCCCCATCCGGCCGCGAAGGCATCCGCGACTTCATCGCCTGTATCGCGTACGGCGTGCTCATCGGCGCCGTCAGTACCAGGGAGTCCACGGCGCTTCTCTACGCCGCTCAAATCGCCCAGGGCGCGCTCCGCGAGCCCAGGGTTCCGGCCCCGAAGCGCCGCTGACCCACCCCCCCTTAAAATATTTTCTTTTCCACAGAAATCTTTGCAGTTAATTCTTTTCCGGCGAAACATGATGAAATTTGCGATGGACTGGCTGCTGGAATCTTGTTGGTCTTTGCGAACATGAATGGAACGTATCGAAGTTGCGGGCGGTCGGCTATAACAAAGCACAAGATGCCTGCAGACTCAAAGTAAATGCTTTCCGACTGAAGCTGCAGGCACCAATCTACTAAAGCTCATGGCATATGGGAATGGTGCTCTGAAGAAATGCGGTCGAAACTCCGAGCCGCGGCATCCTGTCAGACCTCAGTTCCCGTCATTGGCGAGAAAGCTGTCTACAGGTAACTTCCGGCTCTGTGCATAGCGCTGCAGGTAGTCCATTACCTGTGCGTAACTTTTTGCCCCCTTGCTGGCAATCCATTCCTGCCTCATCTGTTCCGGACCTGGAACCTTGAGTATGGACGTGGGACTGTAGATGTTCTCAGATTGCAACTTCCCCAGACGCCCGCCGTGGGGATCGGTATGTTCCTTGAGCCAGGCAGGAGTCAGGATCTTTCCCACCGCCCCAGCCTCGCGTCGCAGCAAGAGCTGATTCGAACACTTTCCTGCGTTGAAGCCGACTTGTACCTGCATGGGAAGAAGCTTCGTAGTCGCATCGTCAGGATGGTTCGCCCAGATGCCGGGGATGACAGTCGCATTCTGATCCCACTGCGACATGGGTGGAAGGCCGAGAATTGCTTCGATGGTCTTGACGATGTTGACCTGAGACAAAAGGTGCTGATCGAGGGCTCCTTGCCTGACCCACGGACCCACAGCCAGCCCCAGAGTGCGATGGGCGTTGATATGATCCGCGCCACTTTGCGCATCGTCCTCGGTCAGAAAAACCACCATATGTTTCCATTCGGGAGTGGTTGAAAGGTAATGAATCAACTTGGCCGTGGCGTAGTCATTGTTGGCCACGTAGAAATCCGGCGTGTAGTAACATGCCTCCCGCCCGGCCGTGTGGTCATCTGGCAGCCAGATATACACGAAGTGTGGAAACCTGGCGCCGGAATGAGCCTCCAGCCACTTCTGCGCCTCTTTCTCGCGATAAGTGTCAAGGATCATCCGGTCCCACGAAGGATAGGACCCGGCGACATGCGCCTTCAGTTGAGCGCGTATGATCCCATCGCGTTCCCGGGTGATATGCTCGCCGAAGTCTTCAAACGAAACGTCATGTTCGAGGAGATCGTTAAAAAGGTAAAGACGTTCCGGATAACTGATCCAGGGGTTGGTGAAACTCCCAAGTTTTTCGTAATAATGGTACGCATTTTGTCCATTTAACGCATCTGGCCGCAAAGCACCCGAACCGCCTGGTCCTGCAGTCCACAGCAGGCCTCGGTTGCTGTAATACTCCGGCCAGAGGCGCTGAACAACATCGGAATCCGACGCTCCGGCAACCCACTGGTGCCCCTGCGCGGTTACTTCTCCGTCGGCCATGAAGTTAACCAAAAGCGCATTGTTATGGGCCAGGTAATAAAGATTTGGCAATTCCCTGGGACCGTAGAGATCCAGATGGGGATCGGCCCAGTGCCCCGCGGCCTTATAGTCGCCAAAGTTCTCATCAAAAGTTTTGTTCTCGCGCAGAATAAAGACGACATACTTGATATGCTTGCGCAGCTCGGCGGTAGTCGAGGCGTTTTCCGAATCGCGCCGGGCTCGCTGAGCCGTCGTGAACCCGTCGTCGCTAAGCGCCCGTTGCGTCCAAGCGCGCAAGTGAGCAGAGAGGGCGGATAACTCCACTTTCTGGACGACCCCGTGCATCATGTTGCCGATGTACTGATAATGGACATTAGGACCGGATCCCAGTCCTTTCGCGGAAACAACATAGAGAGATCTGTTGGCGATTGTCAAAGCCGTCGGATACCAGGCTGTGGGGATAAGGCCGATCTCTTTCCCCGTTTTCACATCGATAACATCTATGTCGTTGTTTCCGGCGTTGGCCACAAAGAGCTTTCCTGCGGCCACAGCCAGTCCGTCCGGATAACTTCCCGGCGCTGCACCGGGATAAGGGCTATCATCAATCGTCCGAACCGGGTGCATGGTTACTACATCCACTTCGACAACCCGATCAACATTGGCGTCGGCTACGAACACGTCTGGACTATCAGGAAGCACGGCCAAAGCTGTGGGGTGCACGCCGGCTGCGGCACTGACGGGATTTACTGCCGGTCCAGTGGCGATACGCCCCAACACATGAAAGTCAGCCCGGTCGACTACTGTAACTCCGTTTGCGCCCCAATCGCTGACCACGAGGCGCTGGCCATGGTCCGCAAGCGCAACTGCAAAGGGATAGGGGCCGACATTCAGATAAGTGGTCTGTCCCGTGGCAAGATCGATGCGTGCCAGGCTGTTGGATAACATGCCGGTCACGAAGAGATGCTGATTGCCAGGACCGACTACCACCGAGTCGGGATAAAAGAGGTAGGGCTTCTGCTGGTCACCTTGATACTGGTAGGGATACTGGTCCTTGGGAAATGATTGCCATTGCAGGCTGTACTGGCGCGTTACCTGAAAATGCTTATCCCCTAAGCGGAAGGCCAGGACTTTATCGGAAGCGCCACCGGTCGCATAAAAAAAACTATTGCTTCCCGCAGCGAGGCCTTGAAAGAGATCGTTGTGAGAAAGAATCGTGGTGTTGACTGGATGCGGGTTGCTCTCCGCTGCAAGCGCGGCTTTCGCATTCGCGATTTTCGCAGAGGCGGTCTCCTTCGGAACATAAACCACCCCGGCAGCGCCGGCGTGTTTGGGACTGACGACAACGCCAGTGCCTCCTTTAGTCGCTTCAACTGTCAGCGTTTGTGGCTTTTTCCCGGGGAAGACCGCAAGGCGTGAAAGCCGCTTCAGGGTCTGGCTGTTGTAGAGTGTGATCGTCTGGAAGGGAGTGTCGCCATTTGCAAGTATTGCCACGCTCTTTCCGCCAGCAGCGATCATGGTCGGGAAGTTGGGAGTGCCATTGATGGTTCCGGCGGGTGACACCTTTCGCCCCGTGGGCAGAGTTGCGCTATAAGTCCCCTGATTCGCTGCTGAAATCGTGGCTGGTTCCCAGACGGCTTTCGATGGGCTATGCGTTCCTGCAAAAGCGCGCGGCCCACTCGGGAGAATGCACAGCGCGATGAGCAGTACGCCTCCCCGCCAATCTTGGGATTGAAGTCCATGCGGTTTCATTCGATACCCCCTTAATCTTTCAGCATTACCGTACCGTGTTGGGAATAAGGTCACACCATCTGCTTGCTCCGAAGTCGAGGCCGGTCCCGCGCTGAATAGTCGTTCCCGATTTGAGCTACGCATGACTCCGGCAGATTGATGGCAGGACGTCGCCTGAGGCTTTCCCACATTCCGCGGGCGCGCCGCACATCTACGGACTGGCGCCAGACTGCGTTGCAGAGAAGTGCAGACGCGATCAGGCGTCAGACCAGGTTTCGCATCTCGTCGTGTCAGATCGAAGTGGACGAGAGATGGGATTCAGTTGCCGCCGAGAACTCCTCCTCGCGAGCGGCCTCTTCCAGGGATAGCCCCTTGGGTTCCCGGATGCAAATCATGGTGAGCACCAGGCCGACCATGGAGAAGAGGGAGGCGACCATCAGGGTCCGGTTGAGACCAAGGATGTGCAGCAGTACCGGGAAGATGAACGCCCCGATGAACGCGCCCACTTTCGCGGTTCCTGCCGAGAAGCCGTGGCCGGTTGTGCGCAGGTTCACCGGAAACAGTTCTGCCGACAGCAGGAACGTGGTGGTATTGGGACCGAACTCTGCGAAAAAGTACGAGATGCCATACACCAGCAGAAAAAGCCAGAGCACATTGGAGATTGCCGGGGCAACACCGATCAGCAGGAATGCAAGCCCCATCATGAAAAATCCGAGAATCTGGAGTGTTTTATGGCCAATGCGATCCACCGTCAGGATGGCTAGGACATAGCCAGGGAATGCAGCCACGGCAAAAACCAGCAGGCTCATCGCCGTGCTCGCGATCAGATCCGCATGCGGGGCAATGTGCCGCATGATGAGGGGCGTTGAAATGGTATTGCCGTAGTACGCATAGTCGAAAACAAACCATGTGCCAGCGGTCCCAAGCAGGGTAGTCAGGTAGTGTGCCAGAGGACGCGACACTTTGCGATCCTCTCCCTTGGCCATAGCCATGCCCAGGCTGAACGATGCCAGCTCACGGGCGGCCTCCTGTCCTTTGCCCTTGACGCGTGCCAGCCACCGGGGGGATTCCGGCAGGGTGCGGCGGATATAGATGACCATGGCGGCGGGCAGCGCGCCCAGTCCGAGCATGATGCGCCAGGCGGCGGCGTGATTGACGCCGGCGGCAAGCAGGGTCAGAGCCACGATCGGGCCGGCGAGCAAGCCAAGCGCCTGGGCCGAAAACACCAGGCTCACCATGCGTCCACGCGAGTTGGTGTTGGCGTATTCGCTCATGAGTACCGCAGAGAGGGGATAATCGCCGCCGATACCGAGGCCCAGTATCACCCGGGCAACCAGCAGCGTGGAGACGCCAGGCGCAAGCGCTGAAAGAATGGCGCCAATGACCATCAAAAGCGCTTCCAGACCGTAAATCGCCTTGCGTCCAAAGATATCTGCGATGCGTCCGAACAGAAAAGCACCGACGAAGGTGGCAATGAGGGAAATCGAACCGATCAGGCCGATCTCGGTGCCTGACAGGTGCCATTCATCCTTGATGAGCGTCAATGCCGTGCCGATGATGAACAGGTCATAGGCCGAGGTAAAGAACCCCATGCCGGCTGCGAACATCGCGCGCAGGTGAAACATGCTGAATTGTGCCCGGTTCAGGGCATCGGCAACGGTGTTTTCCACAGGTACCGCAGCGTCCTCACGCTTTGACCATACGTGCTCCATGAAGCCTCCGATCTTCGAGAAGCGGCCCGGGGCTGGAGACAGCTGGTCCGCGTTGATACCCGGGCTGGCAGGAACCCCGGACAAATGGTCAAGTCGACCCGACAGATGCATAATAATTTACTGCCGTCGTGTCCGGATCTGTGCCGGCAGCCAGTGTCTGCCGCCCGTCATCGCCGGGCACCGGAAGGAGAGGTTTTTCTCCTTCATCAGCCATCCTCCCTCGGGACCGGGTAGGCAAGGACTGCTGGCAGGCTGCGCGTAGGCAGTCCTAAACGTAGCCCCCCACAACGCTGGCGAGTCCCTTCAGATTTCGGTTCATGGGCCTCTCATTCTTTCTCGGGTTGAGGGTCTCTCTTTTTTGTGAACAGAAGCGCTATAGTTCTGTTCCCGCATAGGCAGCCCTCGGCCGCGCGAATCCCGGAATCAACCGATTGCCGCCAGCCGCGGACAGCATCGCAAGAATATATGAATGCCTGACGAACGAAAGATGAACGTTTGGTTAATGGGCAACCTACTTGCGAAAAGAGCCATGCGGTTGAAGAAAGGGGAGCATTGGAGGTTGCTCCCAGTGGAGGCGTAGCTTAACGGCAAGGAACACTTATAGAGAATCCGGAATTGGCCTCCTCAAACGGGGTCTGCGCCGCCCAGCGCGCCAGTTAAGGCGGATCGATAGCCCGCACCGCGCTGGAGAAAAGCCCGAATTGCCTGGCTACGCGACAGGTCGCCGCGTTCTCGCAGGTTTGACCCACCGCATCCCCGAAGCGCTTGCTAAACGGCGCCTTTGAGAGCAGCAACGGTGCCTTTTCCGCCTCACACCGCGATCCGGGCAACGCACCCGGTACAGCTCCACGATCATCGTGGTACGGTACTGCGACCAGGGTAGAGCGTGCACCTCGCACTCATCACTCATAGCTGGCGACCTCCTTCTCCACCAGCTTGCCGCAGCCCGAACAGACCAACTGCTTGTTGGCTCGCCGGCGCCGCACCCAAAGCTTCAGTCGCTTGCTGCGTTCGTCAATTTCAGACCGGTACACCTTGTACCCTTTGGGGGTCACGGAGTCCAATCCGGACAATGCTTCTGGAATAGGCAGGCATAGAATGCCCCGACACCCCTGTTCATCAACTCCAATTACCAGGCATAGGTGGCTTCAATCGTTGGGGGTCCGGTCTTTCCATTGATTACGCTGAGCTTAAGGACGACCTCAATGTTTTTATTCCCTAACTTAGGCCCCAATCGCGCCTGCAAAGTTTGCATGTATTGAGGGCTTGTGACGAACTGAGTTGCAGCCTGTGTTCCGTTCCGTCCAAGTCCGGCCAGCACCACGGTCCATCCGTCGATAGCACGGTCATGGAACCGTGCGACTAATGCGTAATCGTTGGCGTTGGAGTAAGGTAGAGATTCGTTACGCTGCCAACGCAGTTGTGGCTGCGATTGGTCGACAATAGCTTCTTGTGTCCCAGGGAGGAAGTGGAACCTTAAAGGCTGCGTCAACCGTAAGGTCCATGAGGTGTTGTAGGCGCCCAGTAACACGACGGTATGACCGCGCAGAGCGGCTAAAGTCGTAGAAGCCGACGGTACCACGTGAATCGAGGAGCCGAAGCGTGTGACGGTGTCGCCAATTTGTGCGATCGCACTGGAAATTTGCATGGACGTGAATGAGTAGTCAGCATTCTTATCAGCGGTTATTACCCCGGAGTAATTACCACTTTTGAAGACCACTCCTCCCGTGCAAATCAGCATCGAATGCTGACCCTTCAAAACCGGGGCCCAGAATTCTCGCACGGGATTACGGGATAAGACGGCGGCGTGGCTGCGCCACCAGAAAGCCGCAACGAACACCACGAAAATTGAAAGGGTAGCGATCACAGCGCGCGGATTGACCAGGACGGGCTTCGAACGATTACGCAGCTGCTTTTCTTCCTTCGTTTCGCTCACGGCCGTAGCACTTAGTTTGCGATGAAACTCGGGAATATAGGATCCGGGAGGCAGGAGAATGCGGACATCGGAGGCGGTTTCCGATTCCGAGTAGTAAAGCAGCAGCCGCTTGCGAACCTCACTTGCTGTATAGCGAACCACCGTATCGGAGCTTGGTTCGTAAGTCAGCGGGCGGCCGAAGACCTCGGTTCCCAAGGTACGTTCCTTAAGCTGGTCAACTTTGCCTTCAAGCGTCTTCTCAACAACGTATCTCAGGAGGGCGGGGTAACGCTTGCTATTGCGGAATTGCGGGCTGTTCAGGATCTCTTGCAACGCACCGAGAACCGCATCCCGCTCTTCTTGAGATTGTGGATGCCAGATCTCCGCGGCTCCATGATCCTTATCCATTGCCGCCAAAGCCCCTCATGAAGTATGAAGTATATAGAGATCTTAGCCAGACAGATTGAGAGTACGCAAGGGAAAGTCGCCTGCTGATTTCGGCCTTAGCATTGGGTGATGTCTCCAGCGCCTGGCTGCGCCGTAATGGGTAGCAGTATGCTCTCCGGGATTGGTGCATGATCGGACAGGCGAAGGCCGCTATTGCAATCATTCGTTTTCCCGGAGATTCCAGCGGCCGGCCATGGTTCTTCCGGCGGCGCATTGTGGGCGAGTGAGCGCCACCTGCCGTGGCAGAAGCACCCACCGAGCCGGCCCCAAAGCGATTCACCCAGGGTGGTATCGCGGCCTTGTGCCCGGCAGAAAGGCTATGCCCGGTACTCCTGGTGGCATTGTGCACTCGATGTCTGTCCTTCGCCGGGATTATAGAAGAGCGATTCTAGGGAATACAAGATGGTTTGACACCGGGGCCAAAGCCGGCGTGGGGCAGGTGGGATGAGGGCCGGTCGAGTCCTCTGACGGTTGCAATCTGTTAGTCACCGACCTGCCCTATGTCTGTATCGCACTGTTTTTGTAAGCAAATCCAGCCCTTTGACAGTTGCAATCTGTTAGTCACTTGCCAATTGTGGATGAGTTTTGCATAAAAAGGTTTGCGAGTGTATGGAATGAGTGCCACTGGGGAAAAGCCGCGCTGGTCGCGCAGGCAATTTTTAAAGTCCATGGCCGCTGGGGCGGCAGTTGCACAGAACGCCTCGCCATTGCGCGCTTCGGTGGTGCGCTCTCTTCTTGCTGACCCGGAACAATCCGGAGCTGTGCATCCGCTGGATGACGGGTGGGACTACTACGAGGGGCCGCTGGCCGGGCCATGGGAAGTCTGGCAGGGGCAAATCGCGACATGGGAAGCGGTCTCACTGCCGCATTGCTTTAACCACCACGATGGCTGCGACCCCGACAAGCCCTATTACCGCGGTCACGGCTGGTATCGCAAGCAGATGCGCGCGGCAAATCCGCTCACGAACGGGCGTACACTGCTGCACTTTGAAGGCTCCGGGCAGACCTCGCACGTTTTTGTGGGCAAGACGCTGGTGGGTACGCACATTGGCGGCTATGATGAGTACGTATTTGACATTACCGACGTTCTGGCCGCCGCCGATCCCTACGCCCGCAAGGGCGCCGTCGCTCTTGCTGTTCTCTGCGACAACTCCGAGGATCTCGAACGCCCGCCGTCGGACCTGAGCGACTTCAGCCTTTACGGCGGACTCTACCGGCACGCGCATCTGGTGTATGTGCCGGCCGTCTCGCTCGAGTGCGTTCACATTGCACCCGCATTTGCGCCCGGTTCACCGGCTCAAGTTAGCGTGCGCGCGCGGCTTTATAACCCCGCGCAATTCAAAGGCGGCGTTACGCTGGCCATCGCAGTGGCCGATCCCGCGGGCAAAACTGCTTTTCATGCGGAAAAGACCCTGCCCGCCTGGGCTGGGGAGACGGAGATTGCCTCCTTTCCGATTGCTTCGCCGGCGCTGTGGGCGCCCGCGCATCCGCATCTCTACACCTGCCACGTCCGCCTCACGACCGATCATGGCGTAAGCGAATCCAGGGAGCGCTTCGGCATCCGCCACACCGAATTCGTCGTCAACGGCCCCTTCAAGCTGAACGGCGAGCGGCTGTTGCTGCGCGGCACCCAGCGCCACATGGACCACGCCAACTTCGCCGCCGCGCAGCCGGACGAGTTGATTCGCATCGAAATGAGGCTGATGAAGGAGATGGGCGCCAACTTCGTGCGCCTGGCCCATTATCAGCAAACCCGCCTGGTCCTCGATCTGTGCGACGAGCTCGGCCTTCTGGTTTGGGAAGAAGCGCCCTGGTGCCGCTCCGGCATCGGCGATGAAAAGTGGCAACAAACCACGCTGGGCATGCTCCGCAACATGATCGATCAGCACTTCAACCACCCCGCCGTGCTCATGTGGAGCCTGGGCAACGAAGACGACTGGCCCGGCGAGTATCCATCGATGGATCACGCCGCCATTCGCGCCTTCATGCAGCGCATGAACGGCCTGGCGCACGCGCTCGATCCCTCGCGCTTCACGGCCTTCCGCCGTTGCGACTTCGCCCGCGACATCCCCGACGTCTACTCGCCCTCCATCTGGGCCGGCTGGTACGGCGGCCTCTACACCGAATATCTGCAAGCGCTGGAGACACAACGCACGCGCGTCAAGCGCTTCATGCACATCGAGTGGGGCGCCGACAGTCACGCTGGCCGCCACTCCGAGGACCCCGATGCCGCGCTGGCGAAGATCTCCGACACCGCCCGCACCGACGAGCACGGCCTGGCCTACCTGCCCACCGGCGGCGCGCCCCGTGTCTCGCGCGACGGCGACTGGTCGGAAACCTATGCCTGCGATCTCTTCGACTGGTACCTGAAAACGCAGGAGACGCTGCCATGGCTTACCGGCACGGCGCAATGGATCTTCAAGGACTTCACCACGCCCTTGCGCGTGGAAAATCCCGTGCCGCGCATGAACCAGAAGGGCCTGCTGCAACGCGACATGACCAAGAAGGAAGGCTACTACGTCTTCCAATCTTATTGGGCCGAAGAGCCGATGGCGCATATCTATGGCCACTCGTGGCCGGTGCGCTGGGGCGCCGCTGGCGAAGCGCGCATGGTCAAGGTCTACTCCAACTGTCCCACCGCCGAGCTTTTCCTCAACGGCAAATTTGCGGGAGTGCGGCAGCGCGACAGCCAGAACTTTCCCGCCGCTGGCCTGCGCTGGATGGTGAACTTTTTGCCCGGCAAGAATCACCTGCGCGTGGTGGCCACCAGGAACGGCACTGTGGTCGAGGACGAAATCGAACTGGAGTATCAGACAACCAGGTGGGGCGCACCGGCCCGGCTGGTTATTGCCGAGGTTGACCGCGACGCCAAAACAGCCACCGTGGAGGCAACACTCTACGATGCGAACGGCGTGCTCTGTCTCGATGCCATGAATGTGGTGCGTTTTTCGCTGGCCGGCGCCGGCCGGCTTCTCGACAACATGGGCACCACAACCGGCTCACGCGTGTTGCAGATGTACAACGGCCGCGCGCGCATCTCCATCGAGCGCGGCGCCGGGCCAGCGACGGTCGGCATCACCAGCGAGGGCATTGCGCCTGCATTTATAACTATCACTGCTTGAGGAGTTTCCGCGAAGATGAATCGCCGCGATTTTTGCGTGACCGCCGCCGCTGCTGCTGCTGCCGCATCGGTACCCCTGCACGCACTGACCGGCGCCACAGCGGCCGCGCCCGGGTCGCTGATTACGGCGCATGAGATCGCGGAGATTGACCGTGGATGGGTCTTGCGCGCGGCCGACAAATACCTCACCGAGCCGCCCATCACCATCACCGCCTACCACTCACCCCGCAGCCACGGAGGCAAGCATGATTACTTCTCCGAGGGCGATTACTGGTGGCCCAATCCGAAGGATCCCGGCGGCCCGTACATGCGCCGCGACGGCTACTCCAACCCCGACAACTTCAACTCTGACCGCCAGGCGCTGATCCGGCTCAGCCTGCAGGTGCCGGCCTTGATGTCCGCCTATTTAATGACGCGCCAGATGCGCTACGCGCGGCACGCCGCTCTCCATCTGCGCGCCTGGTTTCTCAACCCCACCACCTTGATGAATCCTTCGCTCACATACGCGCAGGCCATCTACGGCAGAACTTACGGGCGCGGCATCGGCATCATCGACACCATACACCTGATTGAAGTCACCCGCGCCGCCCGCCATCTCGACAGAACCGGCGCGCTTACCCCTGCCGAAATCGCCGGCGTCAGGAAGTGGTTTGCCGACTACCTGAACTGGATGCGCACCTCGAAGAACGGCAGGGACGAGGAAGCGGCCAGGAACAACCACGGATCAAGCTGGGTTGCGCAGGCAGCGGCCTACGCGGCTTACACCGGCAACCGCGAGGCCGTCGCCATGTGCCGCAACCGCTTCAGGAGCGCGTTGCTGCCCACACAGCTTGCGCCCAACGGCAGCTTTCCACTGGAGCTCGCCCGCACCAAGCCTTACAGCTACTCGCTCTTCAACCTCGATGTGCTGGCCATGGTCTGCCAGATCGCATCGTCGCGTGACAGCGCCGCCGACGATCTCTGGCAGTTCGCGCTGCCCGACGGCGACCACTACCGGAAGGCTGTCGATTTCATGTATCCCTACATCAAGGACAAGAGCAAGTGGCCCTACCGGCAGGACGTGGAGTATTGGAACGACCTGCCCAACCGCCAACCCAGCCTGTTATTCGCCGGCCTCGCGTACCGCCTGCCCAGGTACATCGCTCTGTGGCGCACATTGCGGCCCATGCCGAAAACTGCCGAGATCATCCGCAACTTCCCCTGCCGCCAGCCGCTGCTCTGGGTGACGCCGGTTTAGCAAGTGTCCTAGAAATTTGTGGAGGGAAATAATTGATGCGTCTTGCTCTTGTTCGCGCCAGCGTTGTTCTGGGAATCACCGGGGTCGTGCTTTGCAGCCCCTCCATGCTGACTGCGCAGAAGGTCGGCAAGAAATCGGCCTCGGCCCATCGCAAGCCCACTTACCTGTTGCAGCAGATGCGCACGCTGCGCTATCAGTTGAAGCCCCAATACATGGGGGTTCACCCGCGTGTCTACTTCACGGATGCGGAACTGAAGGTGCTGCGCACCCGCGCGCACGGCGTGGACAAGGTCTGGTGGCAGCGCCAGTTGGCCTCCCTGCGCGTTCTGAAGGGACCGCCGCCCGCGCCGCCGGCGCAGGCGCGGCGCAATCAGAATACGGTGGGCCTGGCCATCGCCGAAGCTGCATTTGCCTACCGCATCCAGGGCACGCCCCGGATTCTCGCCCTGACCAAAGAGTACATGAATGCCGCTTGCAGCTATCCGGTGTGGGGCTACACCTACGACAAGCCCAACGTCGATCTTGCGGCGGGACATCTGCTCTACGGCGTGGCTGTTGGCTACGATCTGCTCTACCACGACCTGACGCCGCCGGAGCGCGCAAGGTATCGCGCCTGCATCGCGTTCCACGGCCACCTGGTGTATGAGTTCTTTCGTCCCAGGCCCGGGCACAAGTGGACATTCAGCCAGAACCACACGTTTATTCCGATTGCCGGCCTGGGCGTGGCCGCTTACGCCGTCTACGGCGAAGTACCCGAAGCGGCGCAGTGGGCGGCACTAGCCCGCGCCATCTATAAACGCGTTCTTGAAACCTATTCTCAGGACGGCTATTACTATGAGGGCGTTGAGTATTGGATCTTCGCAACGCCCTGGCTTATTCACTATCTTGACGCCCTCAAGCATGCCGCCGGCGTTGACCTGTTCAACCAGTCCGGATTACGGAAAGCCGATCTCTATATGGCTTACAGCATGACTCCGGGTGGCCAGTTGCCCTTCGACTTCGGCGACGTCTACGAAGGCGCAATTACGCGTGCGCACCAAGGCTCACCTTATCGCCGCAGCCACCCGAACGGCCATTTCCGCACCAACTACAATCTGCTGTACGATCTTGCCGCACAATTTCACAGCCCGCAGATTCAGGGAGTTGCAGACTGGTTGCGGAGCCTCGGCCAAACCTCGCAGGAGCCGTGGTGGACGCTGGCATGGCGCGATCCCAATCTGCCCTCCGAGCCCATGACCAGGCTGAAGCCCTGGCACTGGTTCCACGACCATGATGTGGTGTTCTGGCGCAGCGGCTGGGGCCCGAGCGCCACCGCGATTGCGTTCCGATGCGGCCCACCGGAGGGCCATTCGGCGACCGGGTTGATACCCAGGCTGCCTGCCTGGCGCCGCTCGGAAGGCCACAATCATCCCGATATCAACAGCTTCATCATCTGGGCTCACGACGCATATCTGACGGGGAATTCGGGCTATGCCGGCGTACCCCGGTCCATCAGCGCCAATACGCTGCTGGTCGATGGCAAAGGCCAGGGTCATACGGGCGGACACGATGCGTGGAAGGGCTTCCCTTACACGCTCCTGAACAAGGTCCGGATTGTCAAAGCGGTCCTCACCAGCAGCGGTTTCGATATTGAAGGCGAAGCAGCCGGAGCTTATGATCCGTCGCTGGGGCTCACCGAATATCAACGTGAACTGAAAATGACCAGCCCGGGGCAAATTGTTGTCGAAGATCACATCGCCAGCACCAGGCCTGACACATACAGTGAGGTGTTGCACGCAGACCGCGGGATCATCGAGCGCCGGCCTGACGACTTCACTCTGGAAGGCTACGGAGGCGCTCTTCAGGCCGATCTCAAGCAACCCAGGAATGTAAGTGAATCCATTGAAAAGAACATGGTCGTGGGGCCGGGCAAGCCGGGCTCGGTCCAAAAGGGCACATTGGAACAGAGAGGCATGCGGGTGGTCGTCAGCACCAAGCACCCTGTTACCTCAGCCGAGTTCCTATGGAAGCTATCTTTTTAGTCAATAGACAAGCAAATAACAAACTGCGGGAGTTGGGCTGCTTCTGCGCGGCAATTTCCCGGTCCAGGCAGGCCGGCGCAGCAGAGAGCGCCAAAGCCTGGCGGCGTGACTCGTTGACCTGGCTGAGGTTATATCCAGACATCCTCTTGAAAGCCTTGAGGTTGGAACTGCATCGCAGCCAGGTTTGACACAAGCGGGCCTTGATTGCAGGCGGGCAAAAACGCAGCGCGGTCCCGAAATACCTCAGAGTCAAACAGTATGACACTTGCCTAAACCCGGCCCATCATTTCACCATCACAACCGAATTCAATCAACCACGCGATGGTCTCTCCGTCGTCCGTAGCTTGACCGCGGGCGCGGAAGAATAACCGCGCAGCTCTGGCTGTGATAAGGATCGCAACCGGAGTGATTTGGATCACAGCCAGCTTGACAGCGGGCGCGGAAAATGGCGGGCACCAATCGTGTTTTGTCCTTCCCGTTCGCCGTTCAGCCGAGGCTGGCCATGCGAGGTTGTGGCTCCTGAAGCAGTCCTGTCGGGACGGCCAGGGACCGCAGAAGTCAACAAAGGAGCTCAAAAAGCAGGCAAGCGGAACATTTCAAAGGAGGAGTGATGAAAGGCCTTGCAATGCATCGGCTGCAGGCGCACCCGTTGTGGAGGTTGCTCGTTTTAACAGTTTCGGTCGCGTTTGCATTGATAGTGTGCACCTCGGTTGCCGTGGCGCAGAGCGGCGCCGGCTTGATCGAGGGCACCGTGAAGGATCCAACCGGCGCGGTGATTCCCCATGCCACCATTACGGTTGTAAACCAGGCTACAAATGTAAAGAACACAACCCAATCGAACGGCGACGGCTTCTATCTGGTACCGGGGCTGTTCACCGGCACTTACAGGGTGTCTGTCACTGCGCCGAATATGGAGACTTATATCCGGACCATCGATCTGCTGGTGTCGCAGACCGCGGTGATCAATCCCGTAATGACCGCTGGGGCGGTGACGCAACAGGTGACGGTTAAAGCCAATGCGGTCCAGCTTGTCGACACCACGAACGGCGTCATCGGATCCACCCTCGAAAATGCCAGAATCAACCAGCTCCCGATGAACGGCCGCAACATCATCAGCGAGGTGAATGAGACAACGCCGGGACTGTCAAGTTGTCCCGAATCCGATTCCTGCGCGGACGGATTAACGGGGCCGGCGATTAAATACGAAGTGGATGGCGCCTCGCTGGAAAATCGTGAATTCGGCGGTGTGCACATTGGAGCTTCCGAGATGGTCGATCCGGATTCGGTGCAGGAGGTTCATGTGGACCTTCTGGGCGCCGGGGCACGATATTCGTCCCCCGCAACCGTGATCCTGCAAACCAAATCCGGCACCAACCAGTTGCACGGCACCGCCTTCTGGACGGCGCGCAATAACTACATCGGGATCGCGCGCAGCCGCAGCAATCCTTCCAACTTCGTCGCCCCCAAATACATCCGCAACGAGTTCGGCGTCTCCGCCGGCGGCCCCATTGTCATCCCCCATATCTACAATGGCAAGAACAAGTCCTTCTGGTTCTTTGCCTATGAGCGGTACTCGCTATCGCAAATCAAAATACAGAACGAAACCACGCCAACGGTTGCCATGCGCAATGGTGACTTCAGCGGCCTGGTCAGCAAATCGGGCATCCTGCAGCAGCTCTATAACCCGTACACCACCGCGTCATCTTCCGCCTGCGCGGCGCCGGCAGCCGACGGCGGCGGCACGGTATCCGACCAGTGGTGCCGCACCCCGTTTACCAACAACAAGATTCCCACCAACCTCGAATCTCCGACCGCCAAGATCTTCAACGAAATGACGCCGTTGCCCACAAACAATGAAAATCCGCTGGCCGGCACCAACCTTACCGGAATGGATCCTGAGCTCCAGGTCGAACCGCAGATCACCTTCCGCCTCGATCACACCTTCAACGAAAGCAATCACGCCTATCTGCGCTACACGCAGAACCTGACCGTCAGCACCACCCCGCGCAATGACCCGAAAAACGAGTCGTATACTCTGCCGGTCACCCTTTCGAACGGGACCAAGATTCCCTATGGAGCCAGCGGCATTGCCAAGAACGAGGACGCGGTCTTTGCCGCCTCGATCGGCTTCACACACATCTTTTCGCCCACGTTCTTTTCTGACACCCTGCTGGCCCAGAGCTGGCAGGGCGAACAGAACCTTGCTGGCGGCAACCCGTTTATGGATTATGAATCCGCGTTGGGATTACCCAACAACTTCGGCGAAATCGGCTTCCCCTATGTGGAAAGCATCTTCCAGCCGATGGACGGCACGCAATTCCAGTACGGAATGACCTATATCTTCTCTGAGATTGAAGAGAACCTGACGAAAATAGCCGGCAGGCACCAGTTGGAATTCGGGGTCATCTTCCACCATGCCCGCTTCGGCAACCGGCCCGACGAAATCAAAGATGAACTCAATTTCGGTGGCGAAGACACCGGCCTGCTGAACCCGAAGACCGGCACGAGTTACAACGGCTTTTCGAATACCGGGCAGCTCAACGCCGACGAGTTCCTGGGCGGCGCCCAGCAGTACCTCGTCAACCTTGAGCCGCCATATCAGAATATGCGCCAGTTCTCCTACGCGTCATACCTGGAGGACCACTACCACGTTCGCAACAACTTGACCCTGGACCTCGGGCTTCGCTGGGAGGCGCACCCGGCCATCCACGAGTCGCAAGGGGCGATGATGAGCTTCGACCTGAAACACGACGCCATTGTTACCACCGCTCCGGTTTCTCAACTGATTAGAGAGGGCCTGACCACCCAGGCCATCATCACCAACGACGAGCTGGATGGGGCGAAGTTCGAAACTCCCAACCAGGCAGGATTGCCTTCGATGCTGGTCGACAACTTCGATTTCACCTGGGGTCCGCGCTTGGGCGTTGCCTGGCAGCCCTTCAGCCGCTGGAAGACCGTACTCCGCGGCGGCTTGGGCCGTTACATTTACCCGGTGCCCATTCGCGAGGGCTACCGCGAGGTGCAACGCAACAATCCCTTCGTTGCCGGCTACGAAGTCAACTACACCAGCTCCGAGTATGCGCCCGACAGCAAGCCCCATTACATGCTGCGCTCCTCACCAAACTCTTCATCGGACTTTAGTCCCACCTCCACCGGCACGCCGATTATGGGCTTCAACAGTGCAAATACCGTCAACTCCAACACCACCACGTCAATCAAGCCTGGCTTCAGCATTATCAGCATCGACCCGGATTATGCGCCGAGCTATGTTACCCAGGGCGACTTTACCATCGAGCAGCCGTTAAAATGGAACTCCGCGTTGCGCATCAGCTATGTCTACACACACGGAACTAATCTGAATAACTACTTCTACTACAACAATCACCCGTCGGAGTACAGTTGGGAAATCCAAACTGGAACCGAAACGCCACGCAGCCAGGCTATCGGGCCGGAAAATGCCAATACCGGCGAAGGGCCCTATGACAACGTGACTTATGGCGGCGGCAGCTACCAGATTCAGAAGAGCGGCTGGTCCAACTACAATGCCCTCCAGGCCAACTACCAGCGGCTCTTTCATAATGGCTCCGCCTGGCAGATCATGTATGTCTGGTCCAACTCCTTCCGCACCGGCGGCGATTACGGCGGCACGTTCGCTGACGACGTCGACCCCTATATCAATTACGTCAACTCCGGACCCGGCCAGGTAAGTTTCCCGTATGGGCAGGCCGCTGCGCCTGTTCTTCCGCCACCGCCGCCGGCCGGCGTTTCAAAGGACGGCTACTACAAGGCCCTCAATCGCTTCGAGAACTACATGGTCGACACGAGCAACCCGCGGCAGCACCTGCAGTTCAACGGCATTATCGACCTTCCCTTCGGGCGCCACCAGATGTTCTTCACCCATGTAAACAAGGGCCTGAATGAGCTGGTCGGCGGATGGCAGCTTGCCGCGGCCGGCAACCTCGTTTCGCAGGATTTTCCCATCAACACCAAGAACTGGGGCCCCACCAGCAAACTGCATGTTTACAAGCGGCACACCATCACCGATTGCCGCAGCGGCGAGTGCCTGAAGGGGATCATGTGGTTTAACGGCTACATCCCGCCCACGGCGCTGCCCAACAATTCTTGTTCGGCCGGCTCCGGCAAGGTGGTGAACGATGTTCCCGGCGGCTATGTGCCCTATCAGACCCCGATCGATACCACTTGCGGATCGACATACTATGACGACAATGAAGTGGCCATCAGCAACGTAGCTGGCCAGGCGGACAACACGGCGATTGGATACGATCCATACCCGACCAGCAATGCCAACAATGGTCCATCCCAAGGGTCGATCGCTGTCACCAACCCGTTTGCCCGCACGGTTCTGAACGGGCCGATGAACTTCTCTGCCGATGCCTCGATCTTCAAGGTCTTTCCCATCACTGAGCGCATGGCGTTGCGCGTCAACCTGGATGCCTTCAATGTCTTCAACATCCAGGGCACGAACGACCCCAGCGGCAGCGATGGAACAGAGATCATCCAGGCGGGCGGCGTAGGAGGCAGCTCCCACAACACACCGCGCCAGCTCCAATTTACCGCGCGGCTCACCTTCTAACTGAATTCTTCCGGCATTCTTGCAGCCCGTTCAAGCAATCGACCGGGCTGCGGGAATGAAGCTTGGTGTCCTGACAACCTGGGGCAAAGTTCAATTTCCAGAAAACCTGCCCCTCAGCGGCGGTTGATGACTGTAACTCAAATGTCCTGTCATCCTGGGGCGAAGCCGAAGGATCTGCGGTTGTTCCAGTTTTTCCGCGGAGGACATTTCTTCCGCAGGCCTCAATCAAGCCGCCCTGATAGGAAGCAACAGACGGCAAGACCAAAATCGCGCCATATCAAAACCAAACTTTCACCACGGACTGGTCATCATGAAAAGAATCCCTGATGCTTCTTCTGCTGTCTATCCATCCAGGTTCTCCAGCCAACTGACCCGCCGCCGGGCGCTTCAGGGCGCCCTGGCCTTCGCCGCCACATCCCTTGTTGCCGGTTGCGGATCTTCCTCTTCTTCGCCTCCGCCCTCCGCGCCATCTTCACCCTCTACGCCGTCTTCGCCCAGCGGCAATCAGCAGCCTGTGCCCTCCGGTCCCACCACCAGCGCCACACTGACCGTTACCGCAACGGTTGCAGGCGCCATTCCCTCTGCCTTTGCCGGACTCTCCTATGAAAAAAGCACGCTTTATGAGAATCCCTATCTCTTTACCGGTTCGAACAACAATCTCATCGGCATGTTCAAACGTCTCGGCGCCAGTGTCCTGCGCATCGGCGGAAACTCCGTGGACCGCAATGTCTGGACTGCCAGCGGCGCCGGGCAAACCGAGGGGCAGATTGCTCCCGCCGACGTAGATGCGCTGGCAGCCTTTGTGCAGGCCACCGGATGGCAATGCCTCTATGGCATCAACCTCGGCGGCGCCGGCCCCAATCCATATACCAGCGGTTCCATCACCGCGGTCACCACACCGGCATTGGCAGCCGCCGAAGTGGCCTACGCCGCCTCAAAGTTCGGGTCCTCTCTGCTCGGCATCGAGATCGGCAACGAGTGCGACCTCTATGGCAACTCGTACTTCGCCGGCGCGGACTGGTCGCTCTCCCAGTTCGAGTCGCTCTGGGCCACTTACCGAGCCGCGATCGTGGCGCAAACTCCGGACGTCAGCGTCACCGGTCCCGCCGATGCGAGCAACGAGGGCACCTGGACTGTGCCCTTCGGCGAATGGGCCACAAGCAAGAACATCACCCTGCTTACCCAGCACTACTACCGGGCCAACGGAGGCCTCTCCACCTCCACCGCGGAGTTCCTCATTAGCCCTGACACCAGCCTCGTAAAGGATCTTTCCACTCTCCGCGCTGGGGCAAAGACCGTTGGCGTGCCCTATCGCATGTCGGAGTGCAACTCCTTCTATAACGGCGGTTCCAGCGGCGTCAGCGATTCCTACGCCTCCTCCCTGTGGGTCATCGACTTCCTCTTCGACTGCGCCCTGGGCGGGTCGGTCGGGACCAACTTGCACGGCGGCGGCAATGGCACTGGATATACCCCTATCGCCGACGCGAACGGCGCGGTCGTCGAGGCCCGGCCCGAGTACTACGGCATGCTTCTCTTCACCCTTGCTGGAAGCGGGTCGCTCTACACCACCAGCCTCTCCGCCGATGGGCTCAATGCCACCGCCTACGCCGTGAAAACCTCCTCGGGCCTCAATCTGATCATCGTCAACAAGGACTCGACCCAGAACCTGCAACTCACCGCCCAGTTGCCGGACAACGCCACCTCCGCTGCGCTGCTTGAAATGACGCAGCTCTCCAGCGGCGCCAGCGGCCCCAACCTGTCCGCCACCAGCGGAGTTACCATCCAGGGCGCGAGCGTGAACCTCGACGGCTCATTTACTCCGGGCACGGCCTATGCGCTAAACCCAAGCGGCATGACGCTCACCTGCTACGTTCCGGCACTGAGCGCCGTCTTGATTCAAATTACGTAACACCAGCGCGCCATTTGCGGCTTTACAGGACGGAGCCTCCCGGCGATGACCGCGAGGCTGCGGCGCATACTGGACATAGGAGACCGCGGCCATGAAAGAGCGGAACTTCATTGATACTGCCGGCATCCAATCGCCCGCCCCTCAATTCTTTTCGGCCACACGCCGCCAGGCGCTGGCAGGCATAGCCGCAGTGGCGGCATCGTCGGTTCTGCCGCGCTTCGAGCGAGTTGCATTTGCCCAGCCTGCCAAAGGCGGTCACCCGCAACCTCGGCCGGCCGGCCCTGTCACGCATGCCTCGCTTACGGTCACAGATGCGAGCGCCGGTTCCATTGATCCCTACTTCCCCGGACTTTCCTACGAAAAGAACACTCTTTGGGAGCCGCTGTTTACTCCTGCAAACGCCGATCTTATCGGCCTCTTCAGGCGGCTGGGCCGGGGAGTGCTGCGTGTTGGCGGAAATTCGGTGGAACGAAACACCTGGACTCCACGCGGCGCAGGCCAGACGCGCGGCCAGATTGCGCCCAGCGACGTGAACGCGCTGGCCGCCTTCGTTAAAGCCACTGGCTGGAAGTGTCTCTACGGGGTCAATCTGGAAGGCATTGCGCGTGGCACAACCACTCCCGAACTTGCCGCCGAGGAAGTTGCTTACACCTCCAGGCAACTCGGCGCATCGCTGCTCGGCATCGAGATCGGGAACGAGTGCGACCTCTATGGCCACCCGCAAAACGCCTTTGCCGGGCACTGGTCGCTCAATCAATTCATTGCACTCTGGGAGCGCTTCCGCAGAGCGATATTGGCTAAGACTCCGGGCGTGCCTATCACTGGTCCCGCCTCGGCCAGCAACTACGAAAAGTGGACCATCCCCTTCGGCGAAACTGTAACCAGCAAGCAGATTACGCTGCTCACGCAGCACTACTACCGCGGCAACGGCCAGCTTCCTGCCTCGACGGCACAGTTCCTCATCACCCCCGATCCCAGACTTGTGAGGGAACTGGCGGCGCTCAAGGCGGCATCTGCAAAGATCGGCGTGCCTTACCGTATGGCCGAGTGCAACTCCTACTACCACGGCGGCGCCAACGGTGTCAGCGATTCCTATGCCTCGTCGCTCTGGATGATCGACTTTCTCTTCGACTGTGTCTTGGGCGGGGCCAGTGGCATCAATCTGCACGGCGGCGGCAACGGCGGCGGCTATACCCCCATCGCTGACCAGCACGGCCGCGTTGTTGAGGCCAGGCCGGAATATTACGGCCTGCTGCTCTTTACCATGGCCGGGCAGGGTGAACTTTACACGGCAAATCTCGCGGCGGGCGGGTTGAACGCCACGGCTTACGCGGTCAAACTCGCCGCCGGCGGCCTGAATCTGGTCATTGTCAACAAGGATCTCGGGCAGAATCTGGAGCTCACCGCGCAGCTACCGCAAAGAGCGCGGTCGGCAAGCTTGCTCGAGCTGACGCAATTGAGCGTTGGCGCCAAAGCGCCTGAACTGCTCACTCACTCCGGCGTCACCATTCAAGGCTCGCCCATCCGCCGGGATGGAGGATTTTCGCCCTCGCCCGCATACGACCTGAGCGCGCATGGCTCCCGGCTCAAGTGCTACGTCCCGGCGCTGAGTGCAGCGCTGATTCGCGTGCTTTGAGCCGATGGCATTCAGGAGGAATTGATTTTCGTGGGCGCCGCTCTTACGGTACCCGTAACAACGGTATGCAAGATCGCCGCTGAACAGATTGCGCAGTAAATAGCCCCAGTCAAGCTGGGCTTTGCGTTGTGAGCCGCTTCGAGCGGCTTGAGCAGGGCCGCTAACGCGGCCCTGACGTGATTGAGGGCACCTCATGGTGGCTGGTTCCACATATGCAAGTGCTCCGGCCGCTTATCCTCGGCTTTCTGGTTGCGGATGTATGCCCGTATCTGTGCATCATCTCGCCCCAGGTCGATACAAAGAAACCGCGCGCCCAGAAATGCTGTCCGGTGAAGCTCCGGGCGGAAGCCCTCGCCAGGATACGGTTGCGGTTGCGTTTACAGTGCCTTGCGCTGGCACTTGATGATAAAGGCTACGTGGTATTTGCACTCCCATACGGAGTGGCTTAGACTCTCAATTCGGCCCCTCCAGCTTCTCCTTGACGTGCGCTTTGGTCGGCTCACGACTGGAGCTTCCTGGATGGACTATCGAAACTGTCAAACTCCTGCCACCACTCCCGGCAAAGCCGGGGGAGGTCCCCTTGTCTTTAGAATGGATTCGAAGCGTCGCGCTATGCTGATCGCAACTCGTCTTGTCTCTCCCTTCAGCACGTCTACTCGGAACGCGGTGACCAGTACTTCCGCCGGAATTTGGTCCGCATCGAACATGGGACATCGTCGGAGCTGAAGGCGAAGGTGCGCGGTGGCGACAACTATGAGGTCATTCTGACCTGGACGGCAAGGTCGCGGTCTTCTGCGATTGCATGTATTTCATCGACCAGGGAAAACCCTGCAAGCATCTTTGGGCAGCCGTTCTGGCCGCGGACGCAGGTGGCTATCTGAGCGACGTTGCCACGGCCGTGACGGATCCCCCCTGGATCTCGATGAGTTTCTGGACGAATTCAGCGATCAGGATCAAAAGGCCAATTGTTTCCTGCCTCACGCAGAGCGCGCGACTCTTCCGCCGCCTGAACCAAGTTGGAAGAAGGAACTCGCGGGGCTCTTCCGAGACCATCTTGCGCCGGACCAAGGAACAGGTTGCCAGCGAATTGCCGCCCAAGGTGGAACAGACAATCTATTGCGAGTTGGAAGCCCGCCAGCGTGCTCTCTACAACGAACTGCGCCGGCATTATCGCGATTCGCTCCTGCCACGGGTCGGCAGCGAAGGCCTGGCCAAGACGAAGATTCAGGTTTTGGAGGCCCTCCTGCGACTGCGCCAGGCTGCGTGCCATCCGGGACTGATCGATCGCAAGCTGGCAAGCGGCTCCAGCGCCAAACTTGACGTCCTGCTCGAACAGCTTGGAGCGGTCCTGGAGGAGGGACACAAGGCGCTGGTCTTCTCGCAGTTTACGAGCCTGCTGGCCATCGTGCGCCAGCGTCTGGACGGCAAAGGTATCACCCATGAATATCTGGATGGCAAAACTAAGAACCGGCAGCAGCGTGTGGATGACTTCCAAAACAACCCTGATTGCGGAGTGTTTCTGATCAGCCTCAAAGCAGGTGGTGTCGGATTGAATCCGACCGCAGCCGACTATGTTTTCATCCTCGATCCGTGGTGGAATCCCGCTGTCGAGGCCCAGGCCATCGATCGCACCCATCGCATCGGCCACAACCGGCGGGTGTTTGCGTATCGGCTGATCGCACGCGATACGGTGGAAGAGAAGATCCTGGCGCTGCAAGCGGCCAAGCGTAATCTTGCCGACGGAATCCTCGGGAATAATGGCAGCCTGATTCGCGATCTCCGCCGCGAGGACCTCGAAATATTGCTCTCGTGAAGAGGATTGGCTATTCTCTGCTTCGAGTTTGCCGGCGAATCAATTCCAGTAACCGCGGCAGGTAAGCCATTCGGCGGCTTCCTTGCGCCAAGCCGCACTGGCTTATTGGGGATGGACTGCCGGATCAACCGGAGATTAGCGATCGGCTTCCTGCGAATGGACGAGTCCGCGCTGCCGCGCCGTGACGACCGCGCCATCGCGATTAAAATGAAGACAATCTCCGAGTAAGCAGATAATCGGAGATTATCTCCGGTTACAAGAATTTTTGGGAGATGGCGAAGAAGCGTTCACAACCCGCCCGAAAGCCGCGAACAGACGCGCTGCGCAACCGCGAGCGTATTCTCGAAGTCGCGAAGAAAGCCTTCACCCGCCACGGCGCCGAGGCCAGTCTGGACGAAATCGCAAAGCAGGCGGGCGTTGGAGCCGGTACCTTGTATCGCCATTTCCCCGCGCGGGACGCGCTGATCGAAGCGGTCTACCGGAGTGAGGTGGAAAAGCTGGCCGCGGCAGAGCACAGCTTCGCCGCGGCGATGCCACCGATTGAAGCCCTGCAAGCCTGGATGCTGCTCCTCGTCGATCACATCGCGGCGAAGCACATCATTGCTCCGGCCCTCAACAGCATCGTCGGAGGCCCTTCCAGGCTCTATGAAGGCTCGCGCGGCTTGATTCAGGGAGCGTTCGATGAGCTGGTGAAGCGCGCGAAAAAGAGCGGCGATCTACGAAAGGATCTGGACGCCTCCGATCTGCTTCGTGCGGTAATCGGTGTCTCTCATGTGGGCTTTGGTCCTGATTGGCAGCAAAGCGCCAGGAGGCTGGTAGACATTCTCATCGCAGGCTCACGGGCAGCCAAATGACCCTGCTGTCGCAAACCGGGACCTGACAAGCCGGGGATTCGCGCCCTGGGATCGCCTCTGCCGGGAGCGCGGCTCGCGAGACTTCACCGATGCGATCGCAGAACCCTCCACTTGGGCTACTCCTCGCCAATTTGGAAATCATCGCCGGCCGTGCTGGTTTTCACCTGCCGGCCAGGAAGCTTTCACGCCAACAATGCTATTTCACATATCGGTTACAGAACCGCATGTACTGTTCCCAATCGAAATCCGTCACGCCATGCCCGCCGGAACGCACGTGATAGCTGACCCGGCCGATGACCGGGTGGTTCACCGGCGGCCAGACGGTCGTAGGAAGTCCTGTCTTGCCTAACAACCGGTAAACCGGGGTGACAGCCCTGGCGGCAAGAAATTCGCCCACGGGAGAAGACACGTGGTCGTCGATCGCGCTGGCCACATAGAGGGGCCGCGGAGCGATCAACGCGAGCACTTCGTTCTGATCAAAGGGTAGATGCGCGTCATCGCCGTTGTAGCGGTGGAAGTTCCGGCAGAACCAGTAGGGAAATTCCGTGTTCAGCGAGGCGATGGTCTGTCCATGCGGATAGTGAAAGAGCTTGGCGCCCCCCGCGCCGGATTCATTGCTGATGACCGCCGCAAAGCGCTGATCGGTTGCGCCTGCCCAGATGGCCGCTTTGCCGAGGCGCGACCAGCCGAAGGCGACCACGCGGCGCCCATTGACCGCGGGATCGTTTTGCAGAAAATCCAGCGCGCGGCTCATCCCCCATGCCCAGGCGCCGATGGTGGCAAAGTCGTCGCCGCCTTTGTGCAGCCCGGGGTAGTCGCTGCGAATACTCTTTGCATATTCGTGCTTGCGGTCGCGGTCCAGGTCGCGGCGGTAGAAAGTGGCCAGCGCGTACCCGTTGCGGAGGATCATTTTTACCGGCCACTGCGAAGCGTTGATGCCGCGGCAGGCCGCCGTGGCGCGATGATTCCTGACGCAGGAGAGATTGACCCAGGGATTTGAATGCGCGCCGATCCACCGCTTCGAAATGCGAATCCCCGGATCGGCGTTGATGGTTTCATTGCCCCAGAAGTTCATGCCCAGGATGACAGGCGGCCGCTTCACTCCGTTGGGCGTGTAGAGCAGCAGGTCGATCCGTGAGCCGTTCCTGTGCCCATTGAGCAGGATGAAGGCCTGGGTTCGCGTGGCCAGCCCGCCAAGCGCGTGCGGGTCCCGGCTGTACACCTCAAACTGTTCGTGCGGCGGGCGTGGCGGCATGCGCCCATACATCTGCCGGGTGAACAACCGCAGCAGTTGTGCCCGGCGGCGTGGCCACTGCCGGGCGCTCTTAACCGGCTTGCCATTCGCAAACCGCAGAGGATTCGGGAGGTCGGCCGGCAGCTTGCTCTCCTGGCGGCGTGCGGACAGCGGCAATGCGGCCGCGCAGGTAAGGGTGACGCACAGCATAGCCCCGGGAAGCCACTTCATCCGCTGCTTCCACAAAAAACATCCTCCACGCACCATCCCGCCTCCCATGCCTTCAGATCCAGTGTAGGCTGCCGCAAATCTCATCTCTTGCGCGCTGTGACAGCGGAGCCAGGACCGCACCTGAATTTCACCACGGGCTGATGAGGCAAAGTGGGATTGCCTGCTTGCCCACATCCGGAAATGAGGACCGTTTGCATCTGCATATAGGGTTGGCGAGAAAATAACCTGCAAAAAATCTGCGGAAAAAAATATTTTGAGGGGGGATGTAGCGCTTCGGCGGTGCGGGTTCGCGATGCGCGTTCTGCGCCGCCTGAGGATTGGGATCCTCGGATGAAGCTGGCGCGATTGGCTCAGTCATGGATGTAGTCTCCGCGCAGAGGCGTGCAGAGGCGGTCATGTTTCTATTCTGCGCGGCGGAGCGGAAATGATCTGCAAAGGTAAGCTGATGAATCCGCAGAAGTTGCGACGCGCGAGGCTTGACCACTTTTGGGTTGAACCCCTCGGGTGAGAGCGTTTGTAATTTGGCACTTACGACGGCGTAACCGCTATTCTCACCGGCCGCGCGGCCAGCACCGGGCGCACCAACTCCGCGGGCCAGATATACACCGCCAGCCGCCGCGAGTAGTGCAACACGGGCTTTTCATTCGGCAGCTCAATGCCGATGGCGGCGGCCAGATCGTTTTGTTCGATCTCCGCTTCGGCGTCCTCCAGAGGCGACGGAACATGATGAATATGCGCCCGTATGGACTGACCCTCGTGGTTGCGCGTAAACAGCGAGTAGCGCTCGGTCAGGAAATATTCGAGCGTGCCGCCGTGGATCTCTGCCAGCCGCCGCGTAGGCCCCAGGCCGCGATAGCGCACCTTGAAAACCACGGGCCGCAGTGAGAACCGCCGGCGGCTGTAAAAATAAAATTCGCGCTCGGAGCACTGCTCCATGCGCATCTGCGACCAGTAGTACGGCAGGTGGAAAAACACCCGCGCTGCCGCCACAGCAAGCAGATTGCTCGCATCGAGCGAAAAGCAATAAATGCCTGCCTCTCCGCTGCCGCGGTCGCGGACATAGGTGCGCAGATTCAGGTCGGGAAAGCCGCCCATCCCGGGCAGCGGAGGCGTACCGCGCAGCTTGACGCGATCGAGCCAGAAAGGAACCATGCCGACCCACGCCGAGCCTTCAAATGTATCCGCCTCAAGCCCTGCGGGCAAGAGCGCCGTGATTGCCGCCACCGGAACCGGCCAATGCGCCAGCAGCAGATCGTTCCAGTGCTGAGATGCCAACCACCGGCCACCCGGCAAAGGCCGTGGCTTGTGTGACGTGCGTATCAGGTACTCGCGCATGGCCTACTCCTGCGTCCAAGGCCACTCAAAAAAATCTCGGGAATTGGTTCGCCGGACGTGTTGTTTGGTGTCAAAAAATCTGCGCCAGCTTCCCCATGCCGTATTCTGGTCGCGAGACCACGTCCATGTCCAGTGAATCTTCTTTCATCCCTGCCGCCCGGAACCAAACCGACGTCTACGCCGTTCACGGCGCCGATCCGGAAGTGCTGGCTTATGCCATGGCCAAATACTCGCGCTCGGCGCTCTCCATGCGCGAATCGCTGGCCGAAATCGGCGCCCAGCGCGCCGAACAGTTCCTGAATACATTTTATTTTCAGTACGGCCATCGTTCCATCGCCGACCTGGCGCATGTGGCCTTTGCCGTCGAGCGCCTGAGCCTGCTGGCCGCCATTGTGCTGGTCGACGAGCAGCGATGGGATGGTCAGGAACGCTCCACACGCTACCAGAACTTTCTCAAATCCGGCTGGTATCTTCCTGATTTTGCGCAGGATGCTGATTCCTCCCGGCTTTATGCGGCGACCGTCGAACGGTTGTTTACCGCCTATCAGAGCACCTCGGCGGCGGTTCTGGACCTGCTGCGCCGGCGCATCGCCCGGCCAGAGAGCCTGAAGCCGGAGACCTACGAGCGGACGCTCAAGGCCCGCGCCTTCGATGTGGCCCGCTACCTGTTGCCCTTGGCTACCAACACCTCGCTCGGGCAGATCGTGAATGCGCGCACGCTGGAGACACAGATTTCCCGGCTGCTCTCGCACCCCGCCGCCGAGGTGCGCGACCTGGGGATGAAGCTGCGCGAGGCTGCCTCCGGACCGGCATGGAATGCGAACGGCCAGGCCGGCCGGGCCTTTGTGGAGATGCTCGCCGCGCTGGATATGGATGTCGCCGCCAGCCTTTCGGCCGAGGCGGCGCACCTGCTCACGCGCGAGGTCCATACCGCGCCCACGCTGGTGAAGTATGCCCAGCCCAACGAATACCTGCTGCGCAGCCGCGAGGAGCTTACGCAGGCCGCGGCGGAGATCCTGGGCAAGATCCCGCGCAATGAGCCACCCGACGCAGTGGTCGACCTGGTGGAACGCTCCGAGACGCTGGAAGTGGAGCTGGCTGCGACCCTGCTTTACTCCGTCAGCCACGATTCCTACCGGCAAATCAGGGATCTGGTGGCAGGATTGCCGGAGAGCCGCATCGCCGAGATCATCGAACTGGGCTTGCGCCATCGCGGCAAGCACGATGAGGCGCTGCGGGCTTTTCACGCCGGCGCGGAGCTGCGCTTCGACATCCTGATGGATATCGGCGGCTTCCGCGACATGCACCGCCATCGCCGCTGCGTGCAGATGATTCAGCCCTTTACCGCGCAACACGGCTACGAGACACCTGGCGCTGGCGATCTGGGCGAAGGCGTCGACATTCTGGCCGAAGCGGGAATTCTGGCCGGGTACCGCGATGCCATTGAATCCGCGCACCGGGCCAGCGCGGAGATCGCCTCCGGCCCGGCGCCGGAGGCAGCGCAATCGGCGCTCTATCTGTTGCCACTGGCCACGCGCGTGCGGGCACTGTTCAAGATGGACTTTGCCGAGGCGCAATACATCTCCGAGTTGCGCTCCGCGCCTGCCGGCCATTTCAGCTACCGCCGCGTGGCCTGGGAGATGTATCGGGCGCTCGAACGGCAGCATCCGTCGCTGGCAAAGTATATCCGCGTGACCGATTTCACCCAGCCGATCGACCTGCTGCAACGGTAGGTGCGTGCGGCCGCCGCAGTCAGGAATTGCGGTCCTTCGGCCTGGCGCCGGACATGCCGCATTCTGGGCATGAAGGTCCTTATTTGCGGAGTGGATGAGAGATGCCACCCCTGTGCGAAAATCAAAGCTTGCACACGCAATCCAACTTTCGCCTGCTCGTGGTGCGCCTGGGCGCTATGGGCGATATCCTGCACGCACTGCCGGCCGTGACCGCGCTGCGTCGGGCTCACCCGGACTGGACCATCGACTGGGTGGTCGATCCGCGCTGGCGGGCGCTGCTGACAGTGGAGAGCAGAGATCCGGGGTCGGGAACCCAGGGTCAGGGATCGTATGGCAGCGCCGGGCGCGAGCCGGCACAGCCGCTCGTGGACCATATCCACTTTGCCGCGGCAAAAAAGTGGGGGCGAAGCCCACTGAGCCATGCAACCATCAGTGAAATCAATGCCTTGCGGCGCTCGCTCCGCGCC
>JAJZME010000066.1:0-3644 GCA_021803035.1 Acidobacteriota bacterium
ATCGATAGCCCGCAGTCCATCGTCTTCGATCAGGCCGAAAACCGGCTGCACGCCCAAAAGGCGCTGCTGCTTCTGTTGCTGGGCGGGCTGGCGAATGTGAAGGCTTTTAGCTGCTAGCTCCCGGCTTCTGGCTTTCATGGCTATCCGGAACGGCGTGGATTCTTAACATCTTTCAGCTAGCAGCCAGAGGCTAGCGGCTGGAAGCTTATTCTTTCAGAGGTCTTCGCAAGCATGTCTGTCATTCTCGAATCCCTGCCCACGGGCCAGAAAGTCGGCATCGCCTTTTCCGGCGGACTCGACACCTCGGCCGCCCTGCACTGGATGAAGCAGAAGGGCGCCAGCCCGTACGCCTACACCGCCAACCTCGGCCAGCCCGACGAAACCGACTACGAGGCCATCCCGCGCCAGGCCCTCGAATATGGCGCTGAAAAGGCTCGCCTCATCGACTGCCGCGGTCCGCTGGTTCGCGAAGGCATTGCCGCACTGCAGGCCGGGGCCTTCCACATCACCACGGCCGGCGTCCCCTACTTCAACACCACCCCCATCGGCCGCGCGGTCACGGGCACCATGCTCGTGGCGGCCATGAAGGAGGATGATGTCAACATCTGGGGCGACGGCTCCACGTTCAAAGGCAACGACATTGAGCGCTTCTACCGCTACGGCCTGCTGGTCAATCCCAGTCTCCAGGTCTACAAGCCCTGGCTGGACGCCGCTTTCATCGACGAATTAGGCGGCCGCGCCGAGATGTCCGCCTTCATGCAGCGCTCCGGCTTCGCCTACAAGATGTCCGCCGAGAAGGCCTACTCCACCGACTCCAACATGCTTGGCGCAACCCATGAAGCCAAAGACCTGGAGCATCTTTCTTCTTCCATCAGGATCGTCGTCCCCATCATGGGCACGGCGTTCTGGCGCGACGACGTCGAGATCCGGCGCGAAGAGGTGACCATTCGCTTCGAAGAAGGTTCGCCCGTCGCCCTCAACGGCCAGCGATTCGACGACCCCGTCGCCCTGCTTCTGGAAGCCAACCGCATCGGCGGCAGGCACGGCCTCGGCATGTCCGATCAGATTGAAAACAGGATCATCGAAGCCAAGAGCCGCGGCATCTACGAGGCTCCCGGCATGGCGCTGCTCTTTATCGCCTACGAGCGCCTCATCACGGGCATCCACAACGAGGACACCATCGAGCAGTACCGCGACAATGGGCGCAAGCTTGGCCGCCTGCTGTATCAGGGCCGCTGGTTCGACTCGCAGGCGATCATGCTGCGCGAATCCGCCCAGCGCTGGGTCGCCAAAGCCATCACCGGCGAGGTCGCACTCGAGTTGCGCCGCGGCAACGACTACTCCATCCTCAACACCGAGTCGCCCAACCTCACCTTCCATCCCGAGCGCCTGAGTATGGAGAAGACAGAATCCGCCTTCTCGCCGCGCGACCGCATCGGACAGCTCACCATGCGCAACCTCGACATCACCGACACCCGGGAGAAGCTCCTCACGTACGCCAAAGCCGGCCTCCTGACGCTCAGCAAAGGCAGCGAGATGCCCCAGCTTAACGGCGGCAAGGAGAAGGCATAGCATGAGGTGCGCATAAAGCCATGGCCAACGAACAACAATCCGGGAAGATGTGGTCGGGGCGCTTTCGCGCGGCGACCGATCCGTTCTTCGATTTGTGGCAGCGGTCGCTGCCGTTCGATTACCGGCTGCTGGACGCGGAGCTGACGGCCAGCCGGGCGCATGCGCTTGCTTTGCAGGCCGCGGGCATCCTGACTGAGGACGAGTGCGCCCGCATCGCGGATGCGCTGTGCGCCATCGGCGAGCAGTATACGGGCAAGCGCGAACAAGTCCGCGACGACGCGCAGGCGGAGGACATCCATCATTTTGTGGAGCAGCGGCTGGTTGAGACGATCGGCGAGCTGGGACTGAAGCTGCACACGGGACGCAGCCGCAATGAGCAAATCGCAACCGATTTGCGGCTGTACATTCGCTTCAGTATCCGCAGGCTGATTCTGGGCCACCTGGCGGCGTGGGCGCAGCAACTGCTCGAGCGGGCGCGCGCGGCCGGCGATGCGGTCATGCCCGCTTACACGCACCTGCAGCGCGCCGAACCGGTGCTGGTTGCGCACTGGCTGCTGGCTTACGTTGAAATGCTGCTGCGCGACGTATCGCGCCTGGAGGACTGCTGGGAACGGCTGGATTTTTGTCCGCTGGGATCGGGCGCGGTGGCCGGAGCAACTTTGCCGCTGGATCGCACGATCGCCGCGCGCGAGCTGAACTTTCCAGCTCCGACGGCGAACAGCATGGATGCGACCAGCGACCGCGATTTCGTGCTCGAGTACCTGCAGGCGCTCACGCTGGTGGCGCTCCACGCCAGCCGCTTTGCCGAGGAGATCACGCTGTTTGCGACGGCGGAGTTTGGGTTCGTCGATCTGCCCGAGCCGTTTTCCACGGGATCGAGCGCCATGCCGCAAAAGAAAAATCCTGACCTGACGGAGCTGGTCCGGGGCAAGGTGGGACGCATTCATGGCGCGGCCGAAGGCGTGACGCTGTTGCTCAAAGGGCTGCCTTTGGCCTACAACAAAGATATGCAGGAAACTCAGGAACCCGTTTTCACGGCGACGGCGCAGGTGCACGAGATGCTGTATCTGCTGGCCGCATTTACGCGCGCGCTCCGGTTCCGCACGGACCGCATGCGCGCGGCGTGCGAGACGGGCTTCCTGAACGCAATGGCGGCCGCCACATATCTTGTGCATAAGGGCGTGCCGTTCCGCACCGCGCACGAAAAGATCGGCAACGCGGTCCGCTATGCGCTGGACAAGGGTGCTGAGCTGAACGGACTGACGCTCGATGAACTGCGGCAATTCGGAGCGGAATTTGGCGAGGACTTTTATGAGGCGATTTCGCTCAACGCCACGCTGGATTGCCATGACGTGATCGGCGGCACGGCGCGGCACCGGGTGAAAGCCGCGCTGGAAGAGACGCAAAAGCGGGTGGAATCGCTGATTGAGTGCTATGGCGCGGTGAGCTTTGGCGGAGCGGAGGTGGCCCATGCTGGTGCGTAAGGCCCGGCTCCAAGACGCCTCCAATATCTACGACCTGGTCAACTCGCTCTCCGGCGACGGCACGCTGCTCAAGCGCGCCTTTGCCGAAATCTGCGAAAATATCCGCGATTTCACCATTGCCGAGTCCGACGGAGGCGTCTTTCTCGGCTGCGGCGCGCTGCACCTTTACGGGCCGCATCTCTGCGAGGTGCGTTCCATCGTTGTCAAGCCAGAAGCCAAAAGCAAAGGCGCCGGCGGACGCATCCTGAAAGGCCTTATCGAAGAAGCCGAAGAACACGGCGTGCAGTCGATCTGCCTCTTTACGCGCATTCCAGACTTCTTTTTCAAGTACGGCTTCCGCACCGTCGAAGACAAGGCCGAACTGCCCGACAAGGTCTTCAAAGACTGCCAGAACTGCCCGCGCCTGTCCCGCTGCGACGAAGTGGCCATGGTGCGCGGCCGCATTCCTCGCGTCTCCATCCTCGGTCAACGGCGCAAAGCGCAGGAACTGGTCCGGCTCGCCGGCTGATTCCCGCGCTTTTTAGTTACGCTCGTTTTCAGGCCAGCGAGATGCGCAGCGCCGCGCCATAGTCACTGGCCGCGGCAGGC
>JAJZME010000066.1:3654-4030 GCA_021803035.1 Acidobacteriota bacterium
TCGCATCCGTGCCCAGCAACGTCACGTGCTCGATCTTGCCGGGGTTGGTCTTGCTTGCCGTACCCAGCGACGTAATCTCGGCCCTGCCCATTGACGGCCAGCCCAGAAAGATTGCGTAGATCACGGTGTTCGCCTTGTTGCGCGTAAAGCGAATATCTCTCGCGTCCAGGCCCGCGATGCTCTGCGTGCCCTTGAACGATCCGCTTACTCCGCTGCTGGGGCCTTCGCCGAAGACCTTCCACGGCCGCGTGGCGTAGATCGCCTCACCGTTGATCTTCATCCACGCCGTGATCTCGTCAAGCACCGCGATCTCCTTGCGGTCGATGGTGCCGTCCGGCTTGCCGGGAATGTTCAAAATGAAGGTGCCGTTCTTGCT
>JAJZME010000014.1 GCA_021803035.1 Acidobacteriota bacterium
GCATCAGCGTATCCCCCGTTGAAGTGGGCTTCTATCTAAGATATGCAGGTTGGGAAAATGGACTTGACGAAGATTCTCAACTGCGCAGGCATTTACCCACGTCATCAACTTACACGAGATAATGCGCCCGGGGAGGAGTGTATGTCAACCAAGAAAATGGTCAGGACTTTCTCAAGGATCTGCAGGCTGACCAGCTGACGGTATGTTCGAGCTGTGAGTGCGGAATGCGGCAAAAGAGGCTGCGGGGATTGGGGTTACCCGCCCGAACCAGGCGTAATGGCTCAGAAGCACCGATATGGATTCAAATTTGCTGTCATCCCGGTCTCGGAATCGAGACCGGACTCCCTTAGTTGAATAATGATGCCTTTGAGATCGTGGCCACTGGCCTTGAAAAGGAGCTTGGCAAGGGCTAATGCCCGAGTCGTTTGCTGCGAGCGTTGTCCGCCCGGCTGAAGCCGTACCCTTGTTACAAAGCTCCGCGTTGGCCGTATCACCGATGAACGATTGTGGAATTGCGGAGTGCGCTAAAGGCAACCGCAGATGTTTCGCTGCGCTCAACATGACAACGTGTCTTTGGTGGTCATTAGCGTGTGACCGGCCAACCGGAAGTAATGTGATTTTCGGTTTGTGGGTCTCTTGAAGTAAATGGCCACCGCGGATTCCTCGCTCAGTTTGACACGGGATGACGGCTGGCTTTCCGACAGGGAGCGAAACTGTAAGCCGTGGAAAACAACAAGTAGCGGCAAAATGCCCATCTCGTCCATCGCGGGCCGGAAACAGCGGTGCGGGACCATAATATGGAGACGGCTTGACACCCGGGATTCTCGCCCACAGCTATCGCGGCCTGGGATCGCAAACCGCACTATATGGGTGCGATTGCCCGCCTGCCGCGATCGCAAGGCCGTGGTGCAGCAGGGCGACGATTGAGGCCAGGCTCTCTTCGGCGCCGCGCCGGCTTCCGGGCAGATTCACGATTAGCGTGCTTCCCCGCAATCCAGCTACGCCGCGCGAGAGCCAAGCATAGGCATTGCTGCGCGCGCCGTTGGCGCGCATGGCCTCGGCTAATCCCGGGGCTTCGCGGTCGAGGACGCGGCGTGTGGCTTCCGGCGTGCGGTCGCGCGGCCCCAGGCCGGTGCCGCCGACGGTCAGGATCAACGCAGTTCCCTCAGAACAAAACTGCTCCAGCGTCGCGGCGATGGTTGCCTCGTCATCCGGCACAAGGGCCGGACGGACCTCGGCCTCCGGCCACTCCCGCTTGAGCAGCGCCGCCACGGCTGGGCCGGCGGTGTCGGTCATCTGTCCTTGCGAGCAGCGGTCGGAGACGGTGATGACAGCTAATTGCATGAACCGATTGTAGAGGCTATTGGCCGGGCAAGACCTTGATGGTGTGCAGCCACGTTTGAACCAGCGCAGGCCAATGCGAGATGGGCAGACCGGTGTGGCGGAGGCCGTAGCCGTGGCCGCCTTTGGCGTAGATGTGCAGCTCGGCAGGCACGCCGGCGTTTTTCAAGGCCAGAAAATACTTGATTACATTCTCCACATGCACCGGATCGTTTTCGGCCTGGAGCAGAAAGGTGGGCGGCGTGTTGGGGGTTGGCCGGTCCACGGGATTGAGCGCGTAACCGTGTTTGGGCTGCACCAGGTAGGCGGGATAAATGGCCACGGCAAAATCGGGGCGGCAGCTCAGCTTGTCCGCGGCGTCAAGGGGCGCATAGAGGCGCTTCTGATAGTGGTTGCTGATTTGGACGACCAGATTGCCGCCGGCGGAAAAGCCCATGACGCCGAGGCGGTTGGGATCGATGCCCCAGGCGGCCGCATGCAGCCGCACCAGCCCCATGGCGCGCTGCGCATCCTGCAACGCCTCGTCCGATTTCGGATAGGGCCCGGAGTTGGGCACGCGGTATTTCAGCAGGACGCAGTTCACGCCGATGGAGTTGAGCCAACGGCAGATTTCCGTGCCTTCGAGGTTCATGGCGACAATGGAGTAGCCGCCGCCGGGAAAGACCAGGAATGCCGCGCCGGAGTTTTTGCCTTCAGCTTTATAGAGCGTGAGGGTGGGTCTGGAAACATCGGTCAGGCGGATGTATGGGCGTCCCGCCACCAGGTGGCCGTTGGGCACGTTATGTTCCGGCGGCATATGGGCCGGCTCACCCGGAGGCGTGCCGGGCCATACCGGCAAGGTTAGGCGGCTGGGCGGCGGCGGCCAGCCGTAGGGCTTGGCCTGGGCGAAAGCGCCAACGCAGAAAGCCGCCAGAGCGGCAACGATGAGCAGATTTCTTTTCACGTTGTGTACCTCCCAAAGATTTTCGGCGGCGGCGCGGCTCAGGATTGCGCCGCCTTGCGGATGCCGATCGCGGCCATCATGCGCCCGGCGCGGCCTTGCGATGCACGGTGCGAGAAGAACAGGGCGCGCTGACAACTGGTGCAGCCGCCCACGGAGCGGATCGACTCCGGCTTCACGCCGGCGGCCATCAACTGGCGGCGGTTGGCCTCGATCAGGTCCAGGTGCAGAGCGAAGCCGGCCGAAGAGTGGCCCGGCGCCCGCTGCGTGAGGAAGAGCAGCGGATATTTGATCCTGACCGGATCCTGGTCGTAGACCTCGCGGAAGAGCTCGCGCGCGTAGGAGAACTGCGACTCGAAGTTGGAAAGCAGCTCATCGCCAACCGCGTAGCAGCAGGCGCCGATGCCCGGGCCGATGGCTGCTACAAGATCCTCGGGCCGCGAGCCGAATTCCAGCCGCATGCGGCCTACCCCCGACTCGACAATCCGGCTGAGCGTGCCGCGCCATCCGGCGTGAAAGGCCGCAACGGCACGCCGCTTGCGGTCGGCCACGAGAACAGGGACGCAGTCGGCGGTCAGCACAGCCAAGAGCACGCCGGGTTCGTCTGTCATCATGCCGTCGGCTTTCCGCGCCTGCCCACTGGCGGCTTCGGCCCGTCCCACGCGCACCACCAGATCGGAGTGAAACTGGCCGATGGTGATGATGGGAGTGGCGGCATCGCCTGTAATCGCTTCAGCAAGGCGGCGGCGGTTTTGGGCAACCGCTGCCTTGCTGTCCTCGGCCGTCAGTCCCAGATTCAATTCCGCCGGGTCTTGCATTGAACAATAAGCGCGGCTTGCACCGCCCTTGCGGGTGCTGAAGCCGTGCCAGAGCCAGGGCGTCTTCTCCCATTGTGAGACGGAGAGCCATTGGACGCCGTTGGCGGCCATACGAGGCTCCGGCGCCGTGCTGATCAGCTCATCCGGCATAGCGCGCTCCAGGCGCCAGGTGCGGGCAGCGCCAGCCCGCCTGCGGCGGGGGCTGCGCGACAGGCCCCCTGCGCGAATCAGGGCGTCAATCGCCTCTATCTGTTGCTGTGAACGGGGTTTCGGGCCGGGTGGGATGCTCATCGCACCTTCGATTCTATCTGTCTCCAAGGGGATTTGGCCCGCAGCCGGCGCCGCAGTGCCCGGAAAAGCTTTGGGCCTGCTTTCCAGCAGGCCCGCTCGAGAGGCTGTATAAGGAAGGAAATCCAGGGGGGTTTAGGAGAGAGGTCCAAGACGGACCTTCAAGTAGGAATGGGTACCTTACTTGGAAGGGACATAATCGGGGAAGCCTCTGCTTGTTATTTATTAGGATGCATCCTCTGGAAAATGGTTGTAAAGGGGGTGGCCGCATTGAAATTATCCGGAGACTCGTCCGGAAGGCGCTCTGCCAAGGCATTCGCCCCCGGGGCCCGGCATTTCGGCGCGAGTTACTCTTTGGTAACAACTTAGCACCCGCCGGGACATGGAAACAGCCTCCGGAGCGGCGGCGATTGACGCGCCCGGCGAAGGGCAATAGTTTGAAAGAGACGCTCACGCCGCAGGTTGCTGGAACGCGGCGAATCTGTGCGCGCCCGACGGAGAAAGAGCATTGAGCCTGGAAAAAGCAAGCGGCGCGGGGACGGACCCGGCAGCGGATAGGGCATCGGAGTCATCACTGGCAGTGGTCATTATGGCCGCCGGCAAGGGCACGCGGCTGAAATCGAAGCGCCCCAAGGTGCTGCACGAGATCGGCGGCAAGCCTCTGGTGGCGCATGTAATTGCCGCCGCGGCGGGCGTCGTATCGCCAGGTGACATCTATGTGGTGGTTGGCCACGAGGCCGAGCGGGTCAGGAAAGCGGTGGCGGCGACGGGCGTTCGCTTTGTGGAGCAGACGGAACAGCGAGGCACCGGGCACGCCATTCAGTGCGCGCGGCAGGCCATCGCGGATTACGCCAACATCCTGGTGCTCTCCGGCGACGCGCCGCTCATCCGAACTGAGACGCTCGGGGAACTGCGGCGGTTCCACCAGGCGGAAAAGGCAGCCATGACCATCCTGACCGCCGTTCCGGAAGATCCGACCGGCTACGGGCGCGTGCTGCATACCGCTTCAGGAGAGCCAGATGTGGAGGCCATCGTTGAGCAGAAGGCGCTGACGGCCGAACAGCAGGGCATGAACGAGATCAACTCCGGCATCTACGCATTCCAGACCGCGCCGCTCGTGGCGCACATTGACAAGCTGAGGGCAAACAACGCCCATGCGGAGTTCTATTTGACGGACATGGCCGGTTTGCTGCGCGCGGCGGGAGAGCGCGTGGTGGCTACGCGGGTGGCCAACGCGGACGAGGTGCTGGGCGCCAACACCATTGCCGAGCTGGTAGCGCTCGACGCCACCCTTCGCGCCGGCAAAGCCAAGCAGCTGATGGCCGCCGGAGTGACCATCTACCGGCCGGAAACCTGCGTCATCGACACCGGCGTGGAAGTGGCGGCTGATACCGTAATCGAGCCATTTGTGCAGCTTCTGGGCACGACGCGGATTGGCGCGGACTGCCTGATCCGGTCGTATACGGTGATTGAGAACTGCAGGATCGGCGACGAGGTGCAGGTAAACCAGAACTGCGTGCTGGCCGACAGCGTCATCGCCGATGGCGCCAGAATCGGGCCGTTTGCGCGCGCCCGCCCGGGCAGCGAGATCGGCGCGGGCGTCCACATCGGCAACTTTGTGGAGACCAAGAAGACCCGGCTGGGCAAAGGCGCCAAGGCCAACCACTTTGCTTATCTGGGCGACTCCGAGATCGGCGCGGGAACCAACATCGGAGCCGGAACCATCATCTGTAACTACGACGGCGTCCACAAGCACCAGACGCGTATCGGCGAAGGTGTTTTTGTGGGCAGCAACTCCACGCTGGTGGCCCCGCTTAGGGTGGAAGACGGGGCCTATATCGGCGCGGCCTCGTGCATTACGAGGGACGTCCCCGCCGATGCCCTGGCCGTGGGCCGGGGGCGCCAGGTCACCAAAGAGGGATGGGCCGCCGCACGGCGCAAACGCATAGCGGAATCGGATCAGAAATCCGGTGGCAGACGCGCATAAACCGGGCAAGAACCACTTTAGTAACCAAGCGGGGCGGAGTGTTTTTCCCCGCGAAGTGTCTCATCCTGCGACAATGAGCACAGCATACGTTTTTGACCATGGCATCAAGGGCTCCTGGTGTGAATTACAAACAGGGAATGCCGGACGATTGATCGTGAGATTTATAGGAATATTCTGGTGCCAATGCAGCTTAAGCGAGGCTTCTGGCATCCCTCCGTATAGCTTCAGGAGAATCATCGCGCCGGCGGGTGGGCATAATTATGCCACCTTAGCGTCATTGAGACCTCTGTACCGGCGTGGTAGGTTCGCCATAAAGCGAGGCGCTTGCGCCCCTTTCCCTGCAAGCGCGGCAACCGAAGAAGGCAAGTTCAGCCTCGCGGTTGGCGCAGAGAGTCGTAAGTCCTGTTTTGATGCTCCTGTGCCGTCGTGGCACAGCGAAAGCTCTTATCAAAAGCTGCGTTGCCAAGGAAAGATAAGCCCGGTTTCCGGGGCGAAGTCCGACGAGCTGCCAGAAGCCATGCGGAGCGCCGGGGAAACGAGTGTTCCGGTATACCGCGCTGAGCGGTGAGCGGAGGTGAATGTTTGCCGTTGAACCTGACAGGTCTGAGATCACCGAAGCCTTCGGCGCCTGCACGGGCGGCAGCGGACGCGCCTGACCCTGCCAGGAAGGATCGCGCACCACGCGTTCTGGTCGTGGACGACGAGTCGCAGGTCCGGTCGATGATCGGAACCGTCTTGGAGCAGAACGGATTCATTGTGGAACTGGCGGCCAGCGGCCGGCAGGCGCTAGAAATACTGGAACTAAACAACTTCGATCTGGTGCTAACCGACATCGTGATGCAGGATGTAAATGGCATCGCGCTGCTGGAGCGCATCCGCGCGCAGCAACCCAATCTTCCGGTGGTCATGGTGACGGCCATCCATGACATCTCCGTCGCCATCGATTCCATGCGCCGCGGCGCTTACGATTATCTGCTCAAGCCCTTCGAGCGCGAACACCTGATAAATACCGTGAAGCGGGCGCTCAATCATCGGCAGGTGTTGCAGGAGACGCAGAGCTACCAGCAAAGCCTGGAGCAAATGGTGCGGGCCAGAACCGAGATGCTGCGCCACGCGATGGAAGATCTGGAGCTTTCCTACGACGTCACGCTGGAGGCTCTGGGCGATGCGCTGGACCTGAAGGACTCCGAAACCGAGGGCCACTCCAAGCGGGTCACGGCATACACGATCGCTCTGGCGCGGGCCATCGGCATCCCTCAGGCGGAGATCAAGGTGATCGCGCGTGGGGCATTTCTGCACGACATCGGCAAGATGGCGATTCCCGACGAGATCCTGCGCAAGCCAGGCAAGCTCACTCCGGAGGAGCAGGAAGTGATGCGGGAGCATTGCACGCGCGGCTATAACATGCTGCGCAAGATTCCCTTCCTGGCGGGCGCCGCGGAGATCGTTTTTTCGCACCAGGAGCACTTCGACGGTACGGGTTATCCCAACGGTTTGCGGGGGAACGAAATTCCCATCGGGGCGCGCATCTTTGCGGTCGCCGACGCACTGGACGCCATCACCAGCGACCGGCCCTACCGCAAGGCGCACAGCTTCGACGCCGCCCGCGAGGAGATTCTGCGCTGCTCCGGAACCCAGTTCGACCCCGCCGTGGTCGAAGTCTTCCTGAAGATCCCCAACGAACTCTGGCAGGAGCTGCGCTCAGAGATCAGCGGCCAGGACAGGCGCTACTCCACGTTCGACATGACCCCGCCCCAATCCTGACCATTGAGGCGCACAAGCCGCCGCGAGTCTCCCTTTGTCAAATGTTCATGAAAATTACCCCTCCGATGCTGCGGAATAGGCTTTTCTGTGCAACTCTGAAGCTATACCGCCAACGTTTCCAATGGGAAGAATCCTTTCAATTTGAACAACATGTTAAAGCCACACCAGCCAACCCAGCACCACAGCAACAAGGAGGTAGTTGTGTCCGTCAGTTCCAGGTCCGCATCGGTTGTGAAACGCAGTATTGCTTTCCGGTACGGCGCTATTGCTCTTGTTTTGGCCATTGTTGCAACGTTCTCCGTGCGCGCCGCGCTGGCAGCGCAGAACGTCAATCTTCTCGAAACCGGATCCAGCCTGCTCTATCCACTGTTCAATCTGTGGGTTCCCGTCTATACGAAGGCGAATCCCAGCGTGAGAATCACCACCCAGTCGACTGGCAGCGGAACGGGCATGTCGCAGGCCATCGAGGGCATCGCCCAGATTGGCGCCTCGGACGCCTTTTTGAGCCCGGCGATGATGAGGATTCATCCCGACATGCTCAACATCCCGCTGGCGATTTCGATGCAGATGGTGAATTACAACCTGCCCGGGCTGAACAATCGCCACATCAAGCTGAGTGGGCCGGTGCTGGCAGGCATCTACGACGGCTCGATCAGGATGTGGAACGACAAAGCCATTGCCGCGATGAACCCGGGCGTGAATCTGCCCGATCACGCCATTATTCCCATCCATCGCACCGACGGCAGCGGGGACACCTTCATCTTTACGCAGTACCTGAGCTTCAGCACGCCGAGCTGGGCCAACCAGTACAGCTTCGGCACCACGATCAGCTGGGCTCCGGTGCCGGGCGAGTTGGGCGCCGAGGGCAATCCGGGCATGGTTACCGCGCTGCAGGACAATGAATATGGCATCGCCTACATCGGCACCAGCTACCAGCAGGCGATCCAGCAGCACGGACTGGGCATTGCCATGCTGAAGAACCGCAATGGCGACTACGTGTTGCCTTCCGCAATGACGGCCAAAGCGGCCGCCGCGCAGATGGTTTCAAAGACGCCGGCGGACGAACGCATCAGCCTGATCTTTGCGCCGGGCCCCCAGTCGTATCCGATTATTAACTATGAGTACGCTCTGGTGAAGCAGCGGCAACCCTCGGCGGCGACGGCCGCGGCGCTGCGCAACTTGTTCACCTGGGCCATCAGCCCGAACGGAGGCAACGCACCGCACTTCATGGAGCAGGTGCACTTTGTGCCTCTGCCGTCCTCGGTGGCCAAGTTGAGCGCCGCGCAGATTGCGAAGATTCAATAGCGCAGCGGCTTACACATTGGGCGGTTTTCGCGCTCGCCGGTAGCTCCGCCGCCGGCGGGCGTGGCATTTTTTCCTTAACCCGTGCCGGCGGAACGGCAGCCGGCGCCTTTACCGTTCGGCTTGCGTCGGTCTGTCCGGCGCCGGAGTGGCGAAATGGGATTTCGGCGGCTCATTGCACCGCTGGCCAGCATCGTGGGCCTGAGCCTGATTGTGATTGTCGTCTTCCTGGGGATCTATGCCTGGCCTGCCGTGAAGTTCAACGGCTGGCATTTCCTCATCAGAAACAACTGGAATCTGGGCAATCTCTACGGCAACCCGATCATGAGACACGGCCAGCAGGTTATGCCCGGCGCGGCATACGGCATACTGTTTCTCATCGTCGGCACGCTGCTCAGCACATTGATCGCGGTCCTTATCGCCGTTCCCTTTGGCGTGGGCGCGGCCATGTTTCTGGCCGAAGGCATTCCGCCGGTTCTGCGTCCCTGGCTTTCGTTTTTTGTGGAACTGCTGGCCGCCATTCCCAGCGTCGTCTTCGGTCTATGGGGATACGTGCTGCTGATCCCCTTCCTGAGCCATCATGTTTTTCCGTTTATGGCCAAGCGGTTCGGCTTCATTCCGTTTTTCAAAGGATCGACGGGCAGCGGCTACGGCTTGCTGACCTGCGGTCTGGTGTTGAGCCTGATGATTGTTCCGCTGATCGCGGCGACGGTTCGCGACGCCCTGGTGAGCCGGCCCATCGGCCAGCGCGAGGCTGCGCTGGCCCTGGGCGCTACGCGCTTTGAGACGCTTTGGGCGGTGGAGTTGCCTGGTGTCCGCCGCGTGATCATCGCCTCCACCATATTGGCCACCGGTCGCGCCCTGGGCGAGACCATGGCCGTGCTGATGGTCAGCGGCAACGCGCTCAATTACCTGCCCAACAACATTTACACGCCCATCTCCACCATGGCGTCGTTCATCGTCTCGCAGCTTGACAGCGCCCTGGAGGATCCCACCGGCATGGCTGTCCGCTCGCTGGCCGAGGTGGCGCTGGTGCTCTGCGCCATTTCCATCGTCGTCAACGGCATCGCCCGGCTTTTGCTCTATTTCAGCGGGCAGGAACGCATGGAGGCAGGCGCATGGATGTGATGGCTGTCGATGTGCGCGCCGCGATCGTAAATCCAACCCTGGGCCGCAGCCTGCGCCGCCGGATCTTTAATGGCCTGGGATGGATGCTGAGCGCGCTCACCTTTCTGCTGCTGGGCGCGGCCATGCTCTCCATTCTCATTCTTGTGTTTGTACGCGGAGCCCACGCGCTGAACCTCAAAGTTTTCACCCACATCACGGAAGGAACCAGCGGCGGCCTGCTCAATGCCATCGAAGGCACCCTGATTATTTCTTTGGGCGGAATTCTGCTCGCCATCCCGCCGGGCCTCGCCGCTGGCATCTATCTGGCCGAGTTTAACGACGGCTTTCTGGCGCCGGTTCTCCGCTTTCTATCCGATGTGCTGGTAGGCGTGCCTTCCATCGTCATCGGATACTTTGTCTATGTCACGCTGGTTGTCGACCTGGGGTGGCAATTTTCCGTGGCCGCGGCCAGCATCGCACTGGCCATCATGTCTCTGCCCTATATCTGCCGCACCAGCGAAGTGGCGCTGCGCCAGGTGCCGATCACGCTGCGCGAAGCCGGACATGCACTGGGCGTCACCACCGGCACGGTGACCATGCGCATCTGCCTGCCCATGGCGTTGCCGGGCATTCTCACCGGCGTTCTGCTTGCGCTCTCCATTGCTGTGGGTGAGACGGCTCCGCTGATCTACACCGCCGGGTGGTCGAGCTATTTGTGGACCGGGCATCTGACGCACGAGCCGGTCGGCTACCTCACCTATGTGATCTGGGCATTCATCACCGAGCCGTTTGAGGGGGCCCACGCGCTGGCTTACGCCGCCGCTTTCCTGGTCACATTCTTTGTGCTCCTGATCGGCGTGGCGGCGCGGATGGTGCTCTACCGGAATGCAGGCGCACAGCGCCATTCCTAACGCAGTCCGCCGTAGTTTGCAGCAGGCTCTTCAGCGGCCGATCTTTTCGGTCAGTTCGAGCCAGCGTTCGTAGACGGCATGGTGCTCGGCTTTTGCCTGTTCGAGTTCGGCAAGGGCGGCGGTGAGAGCCTCGGAGTCGATCACGACTTCAGGAGCTTCGATACGCTGCTCGGCGGCGCGGAGACGGGCATCGGCTTCCTCGATACGCGCTTCAATGCCGTCATACTCGCGCTGCTCGATATAGGAGAGCTTCTTGCGCGGCGGCGGCGAGGGTGCGGCCGCGGAGGGTTTCGGCATTCCCTCTTCGAAAACTCCTGATGCGGCGCGAGCCTGCTCGTCGCGCCAGGCCTCCCATTGCAGATAGTCGGCGAAGAGAGCCGCATTGCCGAGGCCGTCGAGACCGAGAACGGCGTTGGTCACCCGGTCGAGCAAATAGCGGTCGTGGGTGACGAGGAGCAGCGCGCCGGAGAATTCCAGAAGAGACTCTTCGAGGATTTCCAGCGTGGGAATGTCGAGGTCGTTGGTGGGCTCGTCGAGGATGAGCACGTCAGCGGGCTGAAGCATGAGCCGGGCGATAAGCACGCGGGCGCGCTCGCCACCGCTGAGGCGCTCGACGGGTTGATTCAGTTGCTCGCTGGAAAAGAGAAAGCGCGAGGCATAGCTGGCGACGTGCAGGACGCGATCTTGATAGATGACGGAGTCGGAGTCGGGCGCGAGCGTGCGGCGGAGCGTGAGTGAGGTGTCCAGCTCGCGCATCTGCGACAGGTAAACGATGCGCAGGCCTGGGGCACGGCGAATTTCGCCGGCGCTGAGAGGGATTTCGCCGGTGATGGCGCGCAACAGCGTGGTTTTGCCGGAACCGTTGGAACCGGCGAGGCCGAGCTTGAGGCCGTTGATAAGGATCACGTTGATGTCGCGGAAAATTTCGCGGCCGTCCAGCGTGACGGCGGCACTCTCAACTTCGATGAGGTGTTTGCTCTGGCGGCCGCTGGCGTCAAAGCTGATGCCGGCCGTAGCGGTGCGCGCGCGGGATTCGGCTTCGCGCAGCTCGGCAATGAGGGCGTTGGCGTTGTCGATGCGAGCCTTGGCCTTGGTGGTGCGGGCTTTGGGACCGCGGCGGAGCCACTCCATCTCGGTGCGGACGCGGTTGCGGAGGCTTTCCTGGGCGCGCTGCTGCCACTCGACGTACGCCTCACGGCCTTCGAGGAATTTGGAGTAGCCGCCTTTTACGCGGAGCAGGCCTTCGGAGTAGATGCGGTTCAGCTCGACGACTTCCGATGCGACGTTCTCAAGGAAGCAGCGGTCGTGACTGACGACAACGAAGGCCATTTTGGAGCTGCGGAGCAGATCTTCCAGCCACTCGATGCCTTCGAGATCGAGGTGGTTCGTGGGCTCGTCGAGAAGGAGAACGTCGGGCTGGGTGACGATGGCTTCGGCGATGGCGAGGCGCTTGCGCCAGCCACCGCTGAGGCTGCCGGCTTCCCTGCCCATGCCGGGATTGCGGGGGCTGTCGTCTTCGGCAAAGCCGGCGCGGCCCAGCGTTTCGCGGAGGAGCTGCTCGCGTTCGGCGGCCGGAACGGCGGCGCGGTCCAGGGCAGCTTCAAGGACCCGGCGGACGGTGATGCCAGGTGCGAAGCCGGAGATCTGGTGGACGTAGCCGATGCGGGCGCGCTTGCGAAAGGAGACTTCGCCTGAATCGGGTTCCTGCTCGGCGCCGAGGATGGCCAGGAGGGTGGATTTGCCCGCGCCGTTGGGACCAATCAGGCCGATGCGGTCGCCGTCATGGACGGCAAAGGAGATGCTGTCGAAGAGCGACGTGGCGCCGAAGCGTTTGGAGATGTTCTGCGCAATCAGGATCGGCGGCATAATTTCAGTTTACGGGGCCGTGCCCTGCATCAGCGCAGAGACGCAATAACCGATTTCCGAAAAGCCGGCGCTGGAAAGACGTGCCGCAGCTTGATTCCGGCTCCCCAACATGGAGTTGCGCCTGCTATTCTCTTTCGTACTCTCATGCTGAGCCTTAAGCGATGGCACAACGTCTACATCCATAGGGACATCCATATGCAGGAGGCTTTCGTCTGTTGACCGCAACACCATACCGCGCCGTTTCGGAAAGGCGCCTTCCTGCGTTATGTTCCGGAGGACGCGCATGAACACGCAACGCAGCGTTCCCGCCCTCTGGATTCTGGCCGCTCCTGTCCTCACTTTCGGCATGATGGGCGGCTTCATCGTCGTCACCCTGCCCCAGATCCTCGCCGCGCAGGGTGTTCCCGGTGGCCATATCGCGGTTGACGTCGCCATCATCACTTCGCCGGGCTTCTGGATTTTCCTGCTTGCGCCGTTTCTCGATGTCCGATTCCGCCGCCGCACCTACGCTCTGTTTTTCGGCGTTCTGGCCGTCGTCGCCACGGCATTCACCGTGCTTCACCACTCTTCCGAATTCGAAGTCGAAGCCGTCATGCTGCTGGGCTTTATATCGCTGGCCCTGTTTGGAGCCGCGCAGGGCGGTTGGACAGGCAGCCTCATCAAAAAGGAGCAGGACAGCCGCCTGGGCGCCTGGAGCACGGTATGCAACATTGGCGGGGGTGGCATCGGCATCCTGCTCTCGGGCTTTGTTACCCAGCATCTGTCACCGGATCGCGCCGCGGCATTCATCTTCATCGCTTTTCTTGCCCCCTTGGCGGTTTTTCCGCTGATTCCCGCTCCGCCGCCGGACGGAACGCTTGCCGGCGAAAGCTTTGTCCGCTTCACGCGCGAAGTCGCTTCCCTGCTCAAGCGCCGCGAGGTGCTTGTGGCGCTGACAATGTTCGCACTGCCGTCAGCGTCTTTTGCGCTGACCAATGTGCTGGGCGGCATCGGCGAGGCCTTCCATGCAAGTCCCAGCCTGGTCAGCATCTTTGGCGGCACCGGTTCCATCCTCGCCGGCATCGCCGGCTCAGCGATGGTACCGCTCATGGCCAAGAAATTTCCGCTGCGCCCTCTTTATCTTGTCATCGGCCTGGTGGGAGCCGGATTCACCCTCAGTCTTCTACTCATGCCCCTTGCGCCATGGACCTACGGCCTTGCCTTTCTTGGAGAAAACATCTTCCAGGCCGCGGCCTTTGCCACAGGATTCGCCATCATCTACGAGGTGATTGGTCCCGGTAATCCACTTGCTGCCACCATCTTTGCGCTGCTGTCGGCCAGCATGAATTTCCCCATCATTTACATGGAAGTGATTGACGGTCACGGCTACGACTGGCACGGTGTGGCCGGCGCGTTTCTTGCGGATGCTCTTGTCAGCGGCGGCGTCTGCGTCCTGCTGTGGTTTGTGCTCTTTCGAGTACTGCGTGTTCAGAAACTGCGCGTCCCGCCCGAGCCGCAACCCGAAGAAGCAGGATAGCGGGCGGAAACCTTGCCGTCTATCGCTTCGGCATCGTTGTGCCGCCGGCGAAGATGCGCCGCTTGCCGCCGCGGGGCAATGCGTGCTTAAATTGCGTCAGTGAACCAGGGGTGCTCTACACGCGTAGGGCTGAGAAATACCCTTTGAACCCGATCCGGATAATGCCGGCGTGGGAAGGTTTAGGGCATCGCGGGTTTTTCGGAAGCATGTGCGGATCGCCTCCTGTTTCACATCCCCACAGGAGGTTCAACATGCGGAGCACCGCCGTTACATTCGACACACTTCGCCTGCCCACGGCTTTTCCGGCTTCCCAAAAGAAATACATCCAAGGCAGCCGGCCCGATCTAAAGGTTCCCTACCGCGAAGTTTCTCTTTCTCCTACGCGCCTGGCGCAAGGCACGCAGGAGAACCCGCCGGTTCCCGTCTATGATTCGTCGGGCGCGTTCAGCGATTCTGCCTGCATCGTCGATCTCGCCGAAGGTCTTCCCAAGCTGCGCCGCAGCTGGATTGAAGAACGCGCCGATACCCAATCCATGAGCGGTCCGAGTTCCCGGTACGGACGCCAGCGGGCCAACGGCCTGCTGACCAGCGAACTGCGCTTCCCCGCTCTTCCCCGGCCGCGGCGCGCATTGCCGGGAAAGAACGTTTCGCAGATGCACTACGCGCGCCGGGGCATTGTAACGCCGGAGATGGAGTTTGTTGCGCTGCGCGAGTCCATGCGCATCGACGAACTGCGAGCCGACCCTGCTTATGCCGCTCTGCTGCGCGCTCATCCGAGCCGTGACTTCGGCGCCAGGCTGCCAGCGCAGATCACGCCTGAATTTGTGCGCGACGAAATAGCAGCCGGCCGCGCCATCATCCCCGCCAACATCAACCACCCCGAGCTGGAGCCCATGATTATCGGGCGCAACTTCCGGGTCAAGATCAACGGGAACATCGGCAACTCCGCCGTAACCTCATCGCTTGCCGAAGAGGTGGACAAGATGGTGTGGGGCATTCACTGGGGCGCCGATACGATCATGGATCTTTCCACCGGAAAACACATCCACGAGATCCGCGAGTGGCTTCTGCGCAATGCCCCGGTGCCGCTGGGCACCGTGCCCATTTACCAAGCGCTTGAAAAAGTGGGTGGGCGCGCCGAGGAGTTGTCGTGGGAGCTGATGCGCGACACGCTGATCGAGCAGGCGGAACAGGGTGTCGACTATTTCACGATTCACGCGGGCGTAAGGCTGCAGTGGATTCCTTTGACCGCCAACCGGCTCACGGGCATTGTTTCCCGTGGTGGATCGATCCTTGCAAAGTGGTGTCTGGCGCACCACGAAGAGAACTTCCTCTACACGCACTTCGACGAGATTTGCGAAATCATGAAAGCATACGATGTCTCGTTCAGTCTCGGCGATGGACTGCGGCCCGGCTCGATCTACGACGCCAACGACGAGGCGCAGTTTGCGGAGCTGCGCACACTGGGAAAACTCACCGAAAAGGCATGGAACAACGACGTCCAGGTGATGATCGAAGGCCCCGGCCACATTCCCATGCAACTGATCGAAGAGAACATGACGGAAGAGCTCCTTCATTGCATGAATGCGCCGTTCTACACGCTGGGTCCGCTGACAACTGACATCGCGCCCGCTTACGACCACATCACCAGCGCCATCGGCGCCGCGCAGATTGGCTGGTATGGCACCGCCATGCTTTGCTACGTCACGCCCAAGGAACATCTGGGGCTTCCGGACAAGGAGGATGTACGCGCGGGGATTGTTGCCTACAAGATTGCCGCGCACGCCGCGGACCTGGCCAAAGGCTGGCCGGGAGCACAGTTGCGCGATAATGCCCTGTCGAAAGCGCGCTTCGAGTTCCGCTGGGAAGATCAGTTCAATCTGAGCCTCGATCCCGAGCGCGCCCGCGAATATCACGACGCTACGCTTCCCCAGGAAGCGGCCAAGACCGAGCATTTTTGCTCCATGTGCGGCCCCAAATTCTGCTCGATGAAAATCACCCAGGAGATTCGCGACACGTATGGCACGGATGTACACGATGCCATGGCGGAAAAATCGCGCGAGTTTCGGGAATGGAATGGAGAGATCTATCGATGAACAAACCGGATATCGCCATCGTGGGCGGGGGTCTACTGGGCCGGCTATTGGCTTGGCGCGCCGCCGTGGGCGGACTGCGGGTGTCGCTCTATGAAGCCCATGACCGGCTCGGCGGCCAGGCTACGGCATGGGTCGCCGGAGGCATGGTGACTCCGCAGGCCGAAGCTGTCGATGCGGAGCCGGAATTGGTGGCGATGGGACGGCGCAGCCTATCGCTTTGGCGGGGGTGGTTACCTGCGCTGCCCAAACCGGTGCATTACAGCGAGAGCGGCACGCTGCTTGTGTGGCAGCGAACCGACGCCGGCGAAGCGCGCAGATTTGCAACGCTGCTCAGAACACGCGATCCACAGGCAAATTATCAGTGTCTTGACGCGCAACAGCTTGCCGCAAAAGAGCCCGCGCTTGAAAACCGCTTCCGCGAGGCGCTGTTCCTGCCGGGAGAAGCACATGTGGACAACCGGCAACTGCTGCCGGTTCTGGCAGACGCCCTCGACGGCCTGGGCGCAGAATGCCACTGGAACCGGCGCGTAGAAGATGCGGAGTTGCCCGATGCCTCACTGGTGATCGACTGTCGCGGGAAAAGCGCAAAGAGCCGCTGGAAGGAAGTTCGTGGTGTGCGCGGAGAACTGGTGCGGTTGCATGCGCCGGGCATAGAACTTCGTCACATGATTCGGCTCCTGCATCCTCGTTATTCCATCTACTTGATCGCGCGGCCCGGCGGCAATCTTGTGGTGGGCGCTACATCGGTCGAGAGCGATGATTGCTCGCCGGTTTCCGTGCGCGGCGCGCTCGAATTGCTTTCAGCGGCCTATGCGGTGTTGCCCGCACTGGGTGAAGCCCGCATTCTTGAACTGGATTGCGACTGCCGGCCGGCGCTTCCGGACAATCGGCCGGCCATTCGCTATACGCCGCGGTTGCGATTGCTGGAAGTGAACGGTCTTTACAGACACGGCTTTCTGCTTTCGCCCGCGGTGGTCGAAGAGGTGCTGACGATCCTGCCCCAGTTCCTTGCGAATCCCGACTCCGAGTTGGCCGCGTCGCCTCGATGGCCTTCGCTCGGCGCCCGCAAGGCCGCGCTGGCCGGCGACAGACCTTCATCGCCGGACGGGAAGGAGGTTCTCATATGCCGCTGATCGTGAACGGACAAGCCGCGGCCCTGCCGGAGCCGCCCACGCTGCAAAATCTCTTAGACGTAATGGCGCCAATGCGCCCTTACGCTGTTGCCCGCAATGAAGAATTTGTTCCGCGAACGGAGTATGCAAATTGTGAGTTGACCGATGGGGATCGTATCGAGATTGTTCACCCATCAGCTGGAGGATAGGCAGTATGCAGGACACACTGACACTCTACGGAAAGAGTTATCGCAGCCGCCTTCTTCTCGGAACGGCGCGGTATGAATCGCCGACGCATTTGCTGGAAGCTCTTCACGCCGCCGAGCCCGCCATGCTTACGGTGGCGCTGCGCAGGCAGGTTGAAGGCGGCGCGCAGGCGGGCCAGTCTTTCTGGAACATTCTGCGCTCAACCAACAGGCCGCTGCTGCCCAACACGGCGGGATGCCACACGGTGAAGGAGGCGGTGCATACCGCCTGCATGGGGCGCGAAGTCTTCGAGTCCGACCTCATCAAGCTGGAAGTCATCGGCGATGAAGTGAATCTTCAGCCGGATCCATTCGGCCTGGTTGAAGCGGCTGCGGAACTCGTCAAGCGCGGCTTTCATGTTCTGCCGTATTGCACGGAAGACCTGGTGCTGTGCCGGCGTTTGCTGGACGCCGGTTGCGAGGCTCTGATGCCCTGGGCCGCGCCCATCGGAACCGGACAGGGACCGCGCAATCCCAAAGCGCTGCGCGAATTGCGCAACCGGATGCCGGATGTTCCGCTGATCGTGGATGCGGGACTGGGCCTGCCTTCGCATGCCTGCCAGGTGATGGAATGGGGCTTTGACGGCATCCTCGTAAACACGGCCGTCTCCCGCGCCATCGATCCGGTGCGCATGGCAAAGGCTTTCGCCGGCGCCGTACAGGTTGGCCGCATGGGATTTCTGGCTGGCCCGATGCCGGTTCAGGATCTGGCCGTGCCCAGCACGCCGGATATTGGAAGGCCATTCTGGGATGAAGCGCCGCGGTTCGCGAGCCAGGAGATCGCATGAGTGTTGCGGTCTACATCGACGGCCAGCCGGCGGAAGAATTCGCCACTTATCGCATGGCGCTCGAAGCGCTGGGGCCTGCGCCAGACGAGTCGCAGCAAGTGTTTGAGCTATGGACAGCGCCTCCGAAAGATGATGCAGCGCCACGATCGGTGTGGCTCAATCCGCCGCTCTCGGCTCCATGGCGGGACTGGCTCATGGCGGGCGGCGCCATCGTCAAATCGTCCATCGTTGCCGGCGAGGCTCAGGACCGGCTGTGCTGGGGGCGCTCCGCCGTCAGAGTGCGCAGCGCTCTTCATGGCCCACTCGATCCTGCCGTGCTTGCGGCATTTCTCGCGCAGGACTTTCCCTTGGTGGATGCGCTCATGCTGGCGCGCGCCTTCCGCGGCGAAGGGTGGCCATACGATCTTTCTGCCTATCCAGTTCCCGCCGACGGTCCGAAGTGCGACGCGCCTTTCGCTGAGTTTCCACGGCACGCCGGTCTTTATGCGGTCGTTCCCACCTCCGAGTGGGTTCGCCGTCTGGCGGAAGTCAATCTTCCGGTCGTGCAGTTGCGCGACAAGCGCACCGCCCATACCGAATTTGCTCTGAACATCCAACAGGCGATTCGCGCTGTGTCGGGAACGCCTACGCGACTCTTCATCAACGACCACTGGCAACTGGCCATCGAGCACGGCGCGTATGGCGTGCATCTGGGCCAGGAAGATATCGGCACGGCGGATCTGAACGCGATGCAGAGAGCCGGGCTGCGGCTCGGGATTTCCACGCACGGCATCTACGAGATGTTGCGCGCGCATGCCTGCCGGCCCAGCTATCTGGCTTTGGGCGCGATCTTCGCCACCGCAACCAAGACCATGGCGACGTCGCCTCAGGGACTGCGACGGCTGCGACACTACGTTCGCTTGATGTCGCCGCACTATCCGCTTGTAGCCATCGGCGGAATCGACCTTACCCGCATCGCGCGAGTGTGGGCCACTGGCGTGGACTGCGCGGCGGTTCTGCGTGCAATTGTGGACGCGGCAGATTATCGCCGCGCCGCATCCGATCTGCTTGATGCAACACCGATGAACCATGAGGCCGGAGCATGATGACTGAACGGATCGAAATGCGCTGCATCCTCGTGATTGGTGGATCCGATTCAAGCGCCGGCGCGGGCATACAAGGCGATATCAAGACAGGCACGGCGATGGGCGTGGATGTTTGCACGGCGATCACGGCCGTCACCGCGCAGAATAGCCTGGGCGTACAAGCTGTCGAGCCGGTTTCAATAGCCATGCTGCAGGCGCAAATTGCGAGCGTCTGCTCCGACACTCCACCGCATGCGGTGAAACTGGGCATGTTATACGACGCGGCACATGTAAGAGTTGTGGATATGGCAATGAGAAAGTACGCGCTTCAAAACACCGTGTGCGATCCCGTACTGGTTTCGACAAGCGGCTCGATGCTTCTGGATCGCCAGGGCGGCGAAGCGCTTCTTTCCCTCCTGCCCGCATTCGCGCTGCTCACGCCGAACGCGGCGGAAGTGGCGGCATTAACCGGAATGCCGGTCCGCAACCGCGCTGAATTGCTGTCCGCCGGCCGCGCATTGCTCGATCATGGCGCCAACGCGCTGCTCCTCAAGGGCGGCCATCTGGGCGGTGACGACTCCACCGATCTTCTTCTTCAAAAGCACATGGCAGAACCGCTGCTCTTCCCTGCGCCGCGCATTGACACCCGCAATGATCATGGCACGGGATGCGCGTTGGCTACGGCAATCGCTGCGGGCCTGGCGCTGGGAATGGCGCTGCCGGAAGCCGTGGCCGCGGGCTGCAAGTTTGTTCACTCCGCGCTGGAGCGCTCCGTACATCTGTGGAGCGGCTCCGGACGCGGCTCCATGGACCTGACAGGAATTACATGCCGCTGAGCGCTTGTTCCTGCGCCAATTCAAAGAAGATCCGCGCACTGAAATTCGGCATGATGCGTATCATGTGCGCGATTGAATGCCGCGAAGGTTTCGGAGAAACAGGCCGCGCTGATGTGAAGAGGCAATAGGCAAAGTCCAAGGGCCGGCTTCATTGGTGGAGGCGGCGGGAGTCGAGCTCGTGCTAGATCTTGAAAACACGTAACTTATTCATTCTGGGAATGTCCCAAACTCACAGATTTCCACGAGTGCCGGGTTTGCGTACAAATCGCGTACAAACAATTCCTAGAATTCCCGAACCTCCAACAGCTGCACCTTCCATTCCGATCAGCGAACATCTGAAGAGTTCTGAATCGTTTATACACCTATCCGGCGTTGCTGAAGTGTGACACTCGACGAGGATTGGGCGAGCCTCCGGAGTTGGCTCCGGATCTGGGATCGTGGGAAGAACTGCGAATACAACCTGCCCCACCGGCCTTCAGCCGGGATCATTGCCCGTTCACCGAGCCCTATTACAATTGTGGACCCGGATCGGCTGCGATATTGACCCGCGACTTCTCCGGATAGCCCGTTCTACGGACAAGTGACATTCATCTGATTCCATCGGAGATCGGCGTTCGTGCTCGGTAGAGTGTTTTGCTGTTGCCCCATACGGCGGAAAGTTGCACCGCCGGATCGGTGCGAATGGGCAGAAATCTCCGCGAGCTCACCAAACCAGACATCACTCAGAGGTATTTACCACTTCGTAATATTTTCCTCCGGCAACTACGGCTTCGAACCGCAATCCGGCCGTGAGTGGACTTCAAAAATGCCACACATCCGGTGCAAAATAACGGAATCCAAGGCGATAACTCTTCAAAGGTCACCATGGCCGACATAACCGGCCGCGCCGACGCCAATCGCTATTTAAGTCTATTGTCTAGAAGCAGATCCGTAGATATCTATATGCTCGCCAACATTTTGTTAGTGATCTGTCGGAGGAACGGCGGCATCCATCCCCGTTCTCCAAATGTGAGGGACCGTGAGCATCCTCATTGTGGTTTGGAAGGGATTTGAGGGATCGCGGCCGTCGGGCGCCTGGATATCATGACTGAAGCTGTTCATCCGGCCATCGGCAGTGTGACCGATCGTCTGCGTCCCTGATCCTCCTACGCTCTCGCTGGTCAGCAGATTGTTCTCGGTTCCGTAGCCTTAGTTGGTGGTCACAACCCCGAGTGTCTGGCTCAGGCGGTTGCCGTCCTTGTCGTAAGCGAAGCCATAACTGCCGTTGCCGCCCGTCGCCTGGGTCAGCCTCAGCAGGTTGTCGTGGCTGAAGCTCTGGCTGTTGCCGGAGTTGACTGCGTCGGTGATCGTATGGACGTTGTTCGTGAGATGGTACGCATAGCTCAGGTTCTGCAGCGTAGAAGTGCCCGTGTCGGTAATTCCCGTCAGCCGGCAGTCCTGATCGAAGCCGCGCGATTCGGCCACTCCATTGCCGTAAGTGAGCGCAGTGTGGGAACCAAACGGCTCGTAGGCGATGTTCGACACCACCGATGTGCTCGTGCCGCTGCTCGGCTGGGCGCTGATTGCCGTGACCCGGCCCATGATGTCGCGAGTTTAGATCACAACCGTCCCCGACGGGTAGGTAATCGAAGCGATCCGGTTGGCGGCGTCGTATGTATCGGCTTCATCTTCTCGAACTGCGCTACACTAACTCTTCACTGGCACAAAACTTCTGGCAAACCAGTCTGGCACGGTCAACTACTTGACATCATCGGGCCGTTACGCTGAGGAGCTTGGGGAGATTTACCTGCAAACGGTCTGGAGGATGAGAAACGAGAATAACTCACATCCAAACAATTGAGCGTAATTCACTTAACGCAGGGCTTTTCTCTCATGAACGATTATAAGGATGCGCAGAAAGAGAGTATGCTAATAGCATGCTCTCGGACGCTCGGAAGCATGAAACGAGGCCTCTATGGCCCAACCCTCGCCGCGGGTCTTTCTTCACGCTTTCGGCTCAAATGGCACAATCTCTTCCATTTGTCGTCGGTGCCAGATGACTGTTGCATCCAAACCCAATGAAATCGATCTTCGGAAGCTCGAAGAAGCTCATATTTGCTCGGATTTCAGCTTGCGCGGGATGTTCAATCCAGGGCAAGCAGCCGGCGGCAAAAAATGATCGACTTCTAGGAACCAACAGTCCTTTCTCAAAGCACGTCGAACGAATCGCAGCTTGAAGCGGTGTTCGTCGGCGTGAGGATTACCCTTTTACGGCGATCCGTCGCTGTAGGGCTCGAGTCCCATTTGGTGCTGGGATATGACATTGGCGGTTTGTGCACACACTCCAGGCGGCAAATGATACAAATGTGTAAAACCTAATTCCGGTGTATTTTGTTCCTCGTTTGCCAATACCGGAGGGATCATGAAGAAAGCCGAAGTTCTGCGCGCATGGGTCGGCATTTTAGTAGGTCGAACGCCTTCTCTTTCCATCGAAATTACGAAAGAGTGTCCCTTACGATGCCCCGGATGCTATGCATTCGATGCCGCGCATCTCGGAGGCCAGGCGCAGCTGCGTGACCTTTCCGACTTTCGTGGAGATGTCCTGGTGAAGCGCGTTCTCGCATTGATCGATGAGCATAAACCACTCCACGTTTCTCTCGTAGGGGGCGACCCGCTTGTCCGCTATCGTGAAGTGGATCTGTTGTTGCCGCAGATCGAAAGCCGTGGCGTGCATACGCAGGTGGTCACCAGTGCCTTTCGGGAGATTCCGGTTGCGTGGATGGCGTTGGAGAAAGTAAATGTAGTGGTTTCAATCGACGGCCTGCAACCAGAGCACGATGCGCGGCGCAAGCCGGCGACTTACAATCGCATCCTCAAGAATATCAAAGGGACGAAAGTTACCATTCACTGCACTATTACCTCGCAGATCGCGGGGCGCTCCGGCTATCTTGACGAATTTCTCAGCTTTTGGTGCAGCCAACCCGAAGTCGCAAAGGTCTGGTTCAGCATCTTTACGCCTCAGCGGGATGCCCACGATCCTGAGATACTCACAGAATCGCAAAGAGCCTCCGTGATCGGCGAACTAAGGCAATTGCGAGTGAAATACAGAGCGCTCGACATGCCGGAATCAATGATTCGTGAGCTCGAATCACCTCCTCGGAATCCGGAAGAATGCATATTCGCAAGAACCACGAGGAACCTTTCAGCCGACTTGGTGACGCCGATTACTCCGTGTCTGTTTGGAGGCGATCCTGATTGCGCGCGGTGCGGCTGTATTGCTTCGATGGGCTTGGCCGCCGTGGGTCACCACCGCGTAGTGGGCCGGCTTACGGCCGGCCAGATTTTCATGGCTTCAGACCGTCTGGGAAAAGGGTGGAAGCATCTGAGCCGGCGCTTTTCACGGACGGATCGGAAGCACCCGGGTGCATCCCCCTTCAGAATCATTGAACAGTAGCTGCCGAGAGCGAGTTTGATTCCATGGTATCCGATGGGCGTCTCTGAGTAGACTTATTGCGGGATCTGCCGCGGCTGCAGCGTGACGGTCGCGGCATGGATGCCAAGGTGACTGGCCACTTGCACTGAAAAGAGTTCAGCCGCATTGAACCGTTGCGCGACCGCTTCAAGCGCGCGAGTCAATGCGCGGCTGATGGCATCTTCCTGCGATATTCCAAGGCCACTGCGGGTGCAGAAATTCTCAGTCCGCATGAGACGCCACCCAGCTTGGCGAATCATGGTTTTGAAAACATATCCCGGAAGAGTCTCCACGCGGGTCCAATTGTCGTCAACCGGCTGACGAAGGGGTGCAAGCTGATTTGGAAGGATGCACCCCGTGCGCAAAAATATTGAATTCGGTTTCATGCTTGCGCAATTTTTACGCGCGTGCGGCGTTAGGGGAGCTTTCACTTCCACTTCATCTTCGAGCGGAGCACGCCGCTGAGATAGCTTTTGATAGGTCCGCTCCACATCGGTCTGTCGGGACTCCTCGCCTGAGAAACCACCAGTGGCGTCTACCTGGCTTACGGG
>JAJZME010000052.1 GCA_021803035.1 Acidobacteriota bacterium
TCGGGCTTGAGGCTTGCGCCTCCTACCAGTGCTCCATCGATCTCTTCCTGCGAGATGAGCGCAGAGGCGTTGTCGGGCTTCACGCTGCCTCCGTAAAGGATGCGCATCTTTGCCGCCACTTCGCCACCGAGCAGCTTGGCCACTTCGCCGCGAATAATGCGGTGCGCATCGGCGGCGATCTCCGGCGTTGCCGTTTTGCCGGTGCCGATGGCCCAGACCGGCTCATACGCGATGACGATGGGCGCGGCGGCCTCGGGCGTGATGCCGGCAAATGCGCCGGTGACCTGGGTCTTCAGCACCCCGGCGGTCTTGCCGGCTTCGCGCTCTTCCAGCACCTCGCCCACGCAAACCACTGGCACAATGCCGTGCTTGAGCGCCGTGTGCAGCTTTTTGTTCACGATCTCGTCGGTTTCGGCAAAGTATTGCCGGCGCTCGGAGTGGCCGATGAGCGTGTGCGTGCCGCCGGCGGCCTTGAGCTGAAGTATGGAGGTTTCGCCGGTGTAGGCGCCTTCTTCGGCAAAGTGGATGTTCTGCGCGCCTACGGCAGCGTTGGAGCCTTGGGCGGCTTCAATCACCGTGGGCAGCAGCACCGGCGAAGGAAACAGGGCAATTTCATCGCGCGTGTGCGAGGCGACAAGCGGCAGGAAGGCGTCCACGAAGGAACGGGCTTCGGCGGGCGTCTTGAACATCTTCCAATTGGCGGCAATGAGAGCTTTTCGGGTCATTGTTTTCAGGGTTCCTCGCCTCGATTTTAGTGGATGAAATTGAGGCGCCAGGGTGATGAGTGGCACAAGCCGTTCAGCAGCATGCCGGTGCCCCATCGGGCAAGCGCGGAGGGGTGGCGAAGAATCTACCCCGCCGCCGTTTCTTCTCTGTTACCGAACCTCGCACATTGGTATACTTAGCACTGTGGCAACGACCGTCTTAGAATCCGTCCCTGGCGATTTTGCCGAAAAAAGTTCCCCGCGGAAGAAGGTTCTTCTGCTTAAACCGCGTGGCTTTTGCGCGGGGGTAGTGCGCGCCATTGATATCGTCAAAATCGCACTTGAGACATTTGGCGCGCCCATCTACGTGCGCCGTGAAATTGTGCATAACCGCTATGTGGTGAACGAGTTGGCGGAAAAGGGCGCGATCTTCGTGCATGAGATTGAAGAAGTGCCCGACGGCCAGCGCGTCATCTTTTCCGCGCACGGCGTTTCGCCCGCCGTCCGCGAGATCAGCAAGCAGCGCCATCTGAAGGTCATCGATGCCACCTGCCCGCTGGTGACCAAGGTTCACATCGAGGCCGTCAAGTTTGCCAGGCAAGGCTATTCGCTGATCCTCATCGGCCACCGCGACCACGACGAGATCGAAGGCACATTGGGCGAAGCTCCGGATGTGACGCAGGTGGTTTCAAGCGCCGAGGAGGTCGAGAGCCTTCAGGTTCCTGATCCGAATCGCGTTGCGTATTTGACTCAGACTACGCTGAGCCTGGACGAGGCTCGCGACATTATCCATGCGCTCAAGGCGAAGTATCCCAGCATCGTGGGACCGCACTCGCAGGACATCTGCTATGCCACCGAGAACCGCCAGGTGGCCGTGCGCAACGTGGCGCACAATGCCGGCCTTGTTCTGGTGGTGGGTTCCACAAACAGTTCTAACTCCAACCGGCTTGTCGAGGTCTCGCGCAATCTGGGCACCATCGGCTACCTGATTGACAATTCGCAGGCCATCAATCCGGAATGGCTCCGCGGCGTCGACAACGTCGCGGTTACGGCCGGAGCCTCTGCCCCGGAGGTTCTGGTTGAAGACGTGGTGAACTACCTGCGTCAGAACGGCTTTGACAGTGTTGAAGAAGTGGAAGTGATGCCGGAGAATGTGCGCTTTGGTCTGCCGCCTGAGATTGTGCAGGCCATCAGCGCAACAGACGGGGAAACTTCTGTGTCTGTACGATAGGAAGGCGCCTCAGGCGCCGCCCCGCGCGGGCGCGCCTGGGGCGTTTCGCATCAAGGCCCGCGCGCGCCGCGGGTAGTTCGTATTCTGAGCTTTCTTGAGAAGGACTGAGCGGTTTCCAAGCCCATGAGTGCAGAGCAGAGCAAAACACAAGCCGCTGTTCCTCGTTTTGGTCGTCTCGATGCAGGTATGGCCGATGTTGAGGCGGCCATGCAGCGCTCCTGCGAGCACATTCTTTCACGGCAGCATCCTGAGGGCTTCTGGGATGGTGAGCTGGAGGCCGACTCCATGCTCGAGGCCGACTACATCTTTCTGCACAAGCTGCTCGATGCGGGCGATCCCGGCCGGCTGAAGCGCGCCTTTACCGAGATGATGCGCTTCCAGAACGAGGATGGAAGCTGGAGCCTGTATCCCGGCGGGCCTGGAAACATTTCTCTTTCCGTGAAGTGCTATTTTGCCGCCAAGCTCATGGGCGTTCCGCAGGACGATCCGCGCCTGACGCCGTGCCGTGAGTGGATTCTGGCGCATGGCGGCGTGGTGGCGTGCAACACCTTCACCAAGATGTATCTATGCGGCCTCGGCCAGTACGATTACGATGCCGTTCCCGCCATCCCGCCGGAGATCGTTCTCTTTCCCAATTGGTTTTACTTCAACATTTACGAAATCTCATCGTGGTCGCGCTCCATCATCGTGCCTTTGGCCATCATCTACGCCAAAAAGCCGTTCAAAAAGATTCCCCCCGAGCAGGGAATCGATGAGCTTTTCGTGGGCGGGCGCGAGAATTCGGTTCTTCGCCTGCGCATGGATCGGAAAAACCTCTTCTCCTGGCGCAACTTCTTCCTGCTCCTTGACCGCATCACGCATATGGCGGAAGCGGTGCATATCCGTCCTCTGCGTAAGATTGCGCTGCGCAAGGCGGAAAAGTGGATGCTGGAGCGCATGGAGATGACCGACGGCCTGGGCGCCATCTATCCGGCCATGCTCAACGCCATCATCGCGCTGCGCTGCCTGGGCTACTCCGAAGACGATCCGCAGGTGATCCGCGCCCGCGATGAGTTCGAGAAGCTGGGCATCGAGCAGGGCCCGACGGCCGACGTTCCGGAGCCTACCTTCCGCATGCAGCCCTGTGTCTCGCCGGTATGGGACACGGCGCAGGCCGTCTATGCACTGGGCGAGGCCGGCGTGCCGCGCGACGACCCGCGCATGATCCAGGCCGCCGACTGGATGCTTTCCAAAGAGGTGCGCCATAGAGGCGATTGGTCGGTCAAGGTTCCCAAGACGGAACCCGGCGGCTGGTACTTCGAGTTCGCCAACGAGTTTTATCCCGATACAGACGACACCGGGCAGGTGCTGCTGGCGCTGGGCAAGGTCGACAACCCCCGCGAGCGCTACCAGCACCAGGTGGCGCAGCGCGCCATCGAGTGGATCTTCGCCATGCAGTGCCGCAACGGCGGCTGGGGCTCCTTCGACAAAGACAACACCAAGATGATCTTCCAGTACATCCCCTTCGCGGATCACAACGCCATGCTCGATCCGCCGACCGTGGACATTACCGGGAGAATCCTGGAAATGCTGGCCACCTACGGCTACACCCGCTCTGACAAGCGGGTGCAGAAGGCCATCCGCTTCATCTTCGACGAGCAGGAGCCCGACGGAAGCTGGTTCGGGCGCTGGGGCGTGAACTACATCTACGGCACCTACCTGGTTCTGCGCGGGCTGGAGGCCATCGGCGTGGACCACAACGAGCCGCAGGTGCAGCAGGCCGCCGAGTGGATCCGCATGGTGCAGAATCCCGACGGCGGATGGGGCGAAACCTGCGGCAGCTACGACGATCCCAAAATCCGTGGCGTGGGTCCCAGCACTCCGTCGCAAACCGCCTGGGCGCTGCTCGGCCTGCTCGCCGCCGGCGATGACAGGTCGGACTCCATCGCCAAAGGCGTGCGCTGGCTGCTGACTCGCCAGCGGGCCGATGGCAGTTGGGACGAGACCACCGGAACTGGCCGCACGCGCCAGGCGCTGTACACCGGAACCGGCTTCCCGCGTGTTTTTTATCTGGCTTACACTTTGTACCGGCAATACTTCCCGCTGTTGGCGCTGACAACCTACAAGCGGGCAATGGAACGCGCCAATGGCGCGGCCAGCCATTGATTGCATGGATAAAACCGGCCGTGCCCGCAGCGGGTCCCGTGCCGCAGAGTCTCTATAAGGAGATGGGGCGTTAGTCCCCTGGGGGAAAAGAAGATGGCTGTTCCGCTCTCTCAAATGTGGACGGTTGCCACCTACGTCCTCAAGAAGCGCTTTTCGGGCGAAAAGCGGTATCCGCTGGTGCTGATGCTGGAGCCGCTCTTTCGCTGCAACCTGGCCTGCGCCGGCTGTGGCAAAGTGCAGTATCCGCCCCACGTGCTGAAGCGGATGCTCACCCCCGAGGAGTGTTTTGCCGCGGTGGAAGAGTGCGGCGCGCCCATGGTGTCGATTCCCGGCGGCGAGCCCCTGCTCCATCCGCGGATCGTGGAGATCGTCAAGGGCCTCGTGGCGCGCAAGAAGTACATCTACCTGTGTACCAACGCGCTTGAATTGAAGCGCCGCCTGCCCGAGTTTACCCCGTCCAAGTACCTTACCTTCTCGGTTCACCTCGACGGGCAGCGTGAGCATCACGACTTTTCCGTCTGCCGCGAGGGCGGATACGACATGGCCGTGGAGGGCATCAAGGAGGCCGTCCAGCGCGGCTTCCGCGTCACCACCAATGCCACCTTCTTTGACGGCACCGATCCCAACAGCGTCCGCGCCTTCTTTGACGACGTGATGGACATGGGCGTCGAGGGCGTGGTGCTGTCGCCCGGATACAGCTACGACAAAGCGCCCGACCAGCATCGCTTTCTGGGCCGCGCCCGCGTGCGCCGCCTCTTCCGCGCCATCCTGTCGAACCGCAAGAAGTCGTGGAAGTTCAATATGTCGCCGCTGTTTCTGGAGTTCCTGATGGGCGACCGTAACTACGAGTGCACGCCCTGGGGCTCGCCCGCGTACAACATCTTCGGCTGGCAGAAGCCGTGCTATCTGCTGCAGGACGGCTACGCGGAGACCTTCAAGGAACTGATGGAAACCACGCGCTGGGAAGAATACGGCGTTGCCAGCGGCAATCCCAAGTGCGCCAACTGCATGGTGAGCTGCGGCTATGAGCCCACCGCCGTCATGGACGGCTTCGGCTCGCTGGCCGGCTTCTGGGCCATGATTCGCGGCACCTTCAGCAGCTATCCCGACGCGCACGCGCTCAAGCTGTTGAACGAACCGGTCTTGCTTGGGCCCGAGGCCACGAAAGGGGCGAATCTCGTCCAGATCGAAGAGGCGGCACCGGCATTCGAGGAGACCAGCGCATGACGGCCGAGGTGCAGCGCTATTCGCGCGATCAGATCGAGGCGTTTGAGGTTGTCCCCGGCGCGGAGCGCGACAACCTGGAAGGCTGGGTTCCGGAACTGGCCGATGAAAACGCCCTGCGCGACGCGCTTGAAAAGGCCTTCAACTATCGCGGCGACATTACGCTCACGCTCAAGAGCGGCGAGCGCATTGAGGCGTTTGTCTTCAACCGGCACACCGGCGCCACGCTGGCTGAATCGTGGGTGCAGTTCTTTGCGCCCAACGTCGAAGGCAAGCGCAAGGTGAGCTATGCGGAGATCGCCCGGCTTGAGTTCAGCGGCAAAGACCGCGCCGCGGGCAAGCACTGGGAAGACTGGGTCAAGGCCTATAACGAGCGCAAAGCGGCCGGCGAAAAAAACATCGGGCTGGAGCCTGACGCGCTGGAATAGGAAGCTGCCGGTTCCAACTCCGGCACTCAGACTCAGGCGAACTTCACCAGCGCCCCCGTTGCCTTGCGCATAGGCAGCGTGTAGAGTCCGTTCCTGCCGGGCACGTGCTCTTCCACCTGCGGGAACCAGCGGCCATCAATGCCCACCGGGCTGCCGCCGAATGTCACATCGTTCGCGTCGCTCGCGCGCGGCGCCTCCAGCCGCAGCGCCGTCGCCGAAGCCCCGCCGCTGCCGGAGATGCTTACCACAACGTCCTTGTCCAGATTCTTGTTGAACAGCGCCACGTGCACGCGCCCATTCTCGCCGCGCACCGCGTAGGCCGTCAGCAGCGGAGCCTGCTCGGCGTTGGAGAGTTTTGCGCCCACCAGCCGGCCTGGTCCGGCCTGCGTGAACAGCAGCATCCCGTAGTACTCTGGCCGCGCCAGAAAACCCGCCTCGTTCGTGCCCACAATCGGCGCATACCATCCGTAGCCGCCGCCGTGGAAGTTGATGCCGATGCTGCCCGTGGCCGCTTCCTGGAACATCAGGTCGCCGGCCCACAGCGCCGAAGCAAACGCATTGCTCACGCCGCGTTTGCCGCCCTGATAGCAGGAATTGGTCTCCGTCAACCGGAATTTCAGACCTGTCGCTTCTCGCACCTGCTTCGCGGCCGCAATCTCCTTTTCGAGCCTCGGATTCGGTTCGAGCAGCCTGGCAATGGTCATCGCCGGATTGGTCGGCGGGCCCTCCGCATAGTAGTGCGAGGAGATGAATTTCACCTCCTGCTTGAATCGCTGCGCGAACGGCATCAGCCAACTCACGATGCCTGCCGTGTCCGGGCCCGCAAAGGGCGCATTGGGCACACGCGCGCGAATCGCCTTGTAAAACTGCGCCCACTGCCGCATGTAATCGTCGACGGTATAGACGCCTCGGGCAAATAAATCCGGCTCATTGCCCAACTGGAAAGCCACGACGCGGTCGCCAATGGTTTCCATCACGAAGGCCGCTTCATCGGCTACATTCTCCGGCTTGCCATGACGCAGATTCAAGCCGTAAATCAGCGTCCAGCCCGTGCTGTCGAGAAAATCGGCCAGCCTGCGAACCGAGTCCGGAGTAATCATCATGGGCCGCAGCCGATGCCGCCCCCGGTTCGGTCCCGAGGTCAAATGCATGTCCGCCTTCGAGGGCTTCGCATTGGGACTCCAGAACGTCATGGCGCTGGTGTTGCCGCCGATGCGCAGCACACCCTGGGAACCAAGCGTCTTGAAAAAGCCCACAAGCTGCTTGTTCGTCCCGGCAAAGAAGGCGGGATTCTGCATCTGCGCCTGCTCATAACTCAGGCCGGTGAAGCTGGGCTCGATGGTGTTGCCCAGGGCTGAGGTGTCGATTGCGAGGTCAACGTGCACGGCTGATTCGGCCATCATCTGGGCAAAGCCGCTTTGGGAGAGCAGCAAAGATCCCGAGGCCAGCAGCGAGGACTGGAGAAAGGCCCTTCGTTTCACGGTTGCTATTCAAACACAGTGGCCTGACCACGGGCAACCCTGGCGCCGGGCGTTGCGCCCACGCTGCCTCTCTGCCGGTTCAGACATCACCGGGGCTGCGCGTGAACACTAAAGATAAGGGCAGGTCAGTTGCTCCGCCAGCGCGACCCAGGAGAATTGCGATGGACAGGTTCGGCGATCGGAGGTGGGCAGGAGCGATTACTTCACAAGCACACTGACATGCAGGCCGATGTAGTACGGCCACAGGACGAGTGCGAGAAGGCCCTTCCAGAAACTCAGGTGCAGATAACCAATTGTGAATAGCCAGGCGGCGAACCACAGGCCGCCCATGAGGGTGTGTTGCTCGATTCGTATCTTGGGCGCGTTTTTACAGTGAGTGTCAGTTTCCACGGCGCTCCCTCCGCTGGCTTTGCTTGAGAGTTTGAGACAGATTGTCGCTCAACGGCTGTGAGGAGCAGCACAGGACGCATCAACTCGCGTGCCGGCCGCTCCGTGTTCTCCCAGCGTTCCATCCGCAACGGCAGGGCGGGGTTTGGCCCCGCAACGCGGTCAGGCCGAGTATCGCTTCTGGTGCCACAGCCACGCCGTGCGCACGATCTCATCAAGCTGCACGTAGCGCGGCTTCCAGCCCAGCTCGTGCATGGCCTTCTCGGAGCTGGCCACCAGCACGGCGGGATCGCCGGCGCGGCGCGGGTGCGCCTCGGCGGGAATGGGATGGCCGGTAACGCGGCGGGCTGACTCGATCACTTCGCGCACGCTGAAGCCCTGGCCGTTGCCCAGGTTGTAAATGAGGCGGTCGTGCGCTTCGAGCGCCTGAAGCGCCAGCAGGTGCGCATCGGCCAGGTCGGAGACGTGGATGTAATCGCGGATGCAGGTTCCGTCGGGCGTGGGATAGTCGTCGCCGTAGATGCGGATGGACGGGCGGCGGCCGAGGGCAACGTCCAGAACCAGCGGGATCAGATGCGTTTCCGGGGCGTGAGCCTCGCCCCGCGTCACGCCATCCGGGCCTTCCGGCGCGCCGGCTACGTTGAAGTAGCGCAGCGAAGCGTAGCGCAGGCCGTGGATGCGGTTAAGCCAGGTCAGCATCTGCTCCACCAGCAGCTTGGATTCGCCGTAGGCGTTGGTGGGCAAAAGCCGCGCGTCTTCCTTGATGGGAACGGACTCCGGCTCGCCATAGACGGCGGCCGTGGAGGAAAAGACAAGGCGGCGCGGGCCGTGGGCCAGCATCGCTTCAAGAAGCGCCAGCGTGGAGGCCGTGTTGTTGCGGAAGAACGCCTCGGGCCGCAGCATGGACTCGCCGGCTTCTATGAGGGCAGCGAAGTGCAGGACGCCGTCGAAGGGGCGGTTTTGCTCCTTGGCGGCGATGAAAAGATTTTCAAGTGCAGCCCGGTCTGCCACCTCGCCTTCCACAAACTGGATCCCCGCAGGCAGGTGATCGCGCCGGCTGTGGCTCAGGTTATCGAACGCCACAGCTTCATGTCCCTGTGCGGCAAGCAGGCCTGCCACTGTACTGCCGATATACCCCGTGCCGCCGGTAACCAATATCCTCACAAAAAAGGCTGTCCTTTCCGAAACTGTTTCAAGTACTCTGAGTTTATACTGAAGTGCCTGAAGGGGTTGCACGGAATGGTTCGTGTGCTGTTTTGCCCGCGCTCCCCGGCACAGGGTAAAATGAAAAGAATCTCTATGGCCGCCAAACATGGCGCCATCGCAGCGCCTATACGCGAGATTTTATAGGGCCTGCTTTTTGCTGCGATTAAAGAGAGCGTGAGTTTTTTGCCAGTTGCCTTGGAAACGATGCGGAGCTGGTGAATGTACGAGGTTTCCACGGCTGATAACTCGCACGGCGGGTCCGGTATTATGCGGCAAAGCGGATGCTGCCACGGGACTGGCAGGGCATTCTGTCTCCAGGCGCCCGGTTTTGGCAAGCTGGATTTTTCCCCATCCTTTTCCATTCTTGGTTTAAGTCGTTCGGGTTCAAGGACAAGACGCGCAGCACGGCGGAAATGCAAAGCTCGAAAAGTCTGCGCTCCGAACCCCAAAGCCAGATGCCGGCGTCAGGCAGCCGCGCGCGAATTGCGCCACAAGCCTGCCGGCTCAAGATATTTCAAAATCCAGGCCGCATTTGGCGGTCATGAAAGTGTTTCGGGCCCGAGCGCGTTTTTGCTGCGCCTGTCTCTTGGAGGATTAGCGTCTAAGAGCATGTGGCGCGTCGCGCCAATGGCAGGATGTGAGGATTGACCCAATGCCGATGAACAACTCCCCCGAGCGGATTCAATTCGGCCTGCTTCCCGAGCCGGAAGGGCGGTCCGCTTCGTTTATCGTGAGCGCGGTGATCAATGGGACCGTCGTGGTCCTTCTGCTGATTGCCGGAATGTTCGCCAAGCAGACGGTTAAGCACGTATATGAAGAGACGGCGCTGATCTTTCCCAATACCCCACCCCCCCCGCCGGTGAAGATCAAATTGCCCAAGGTGTTCAAGATGCCGCCGGCGCCCAAAGTGGCGATCGTGAAGCTGCAAGCCCCCAGGATTGTAATGCCCAAGCCCTTGCGGAAGCCAAAGCCCGTGATGATGCGGGCCAAGCTGACGGTGCCCAGGTTCAAGACGGCAAAGCCGCAGGTGATCATGCAGCCGCAGCCCAAGGCGGCCATGACTGCGGCTATGATGTCGCAGGTGCGGCTGAAACATCCCTCCACGGCGCCGGTTCACCTGGGCTCGCTTTTCGGTGTCAGACCCGATCCCAGGGTGACGCGGCCGGCTACAGTTGCCGCCCTGGGCAATCCCTACGGCGGCATGCAGGGCCGGGCGGAGGAGCCGCACGGCGTGGTGGGATCGGCCGGAATCGGGAACGGGGTGCGCCGCGGCTCGAATGCAGGAGTGGTGGGTCGCGTGGCTTCGGCAGGCTTTCCGGGTGCGGCGGTCTCTGGAAACGCTGGTCGCTACGGCAAGGTGGCTTCTGTCGGTATACCCAGCACCACAAGAGGTGGTCTGGTCCGGCAGAGCAGCAGCGCGCCGGCATACACCAGACTCAAGGTGCTTTCGAAACCGCCAGTGCATTACACCGCCTTGGCGCGTGAACGGAAGATTCAGGGGCAGGTGATTCTGCGCGTGACGTTCATGGCCGACGGCCAGGTGGTGGTTCAACGGCTGATACACGGACTTGGCTTCGGCCTCGATCAGGAAGCGATGCGTGAAGCAAAGGAAATCAAGTTCGTTCCCGCTACCCGCAACGGACACCCCATTGACCTGACGACCAACATTGTCATTACGTTTCAATTGGCATAAGCACAGATGTTTTGAGATCGCGCCCGGACTTGGCTGCATGCATTCAGGCGCCGGGGCATGTAAAAATCGGATGAATTTATTCAGGAGCTTGATATGACGTTGCGGAAGATCCCCCTAACCTTCCTGATTCTCACGCTTAGCCTGGGCGCGTCGTGCGCTTACGCAAAAAAGCCGCCGCATTACTATGAGGAGGCGCGCCCGCTCACTGCCGCGCAAGCTGCCTTGATTAACAAGGCCATCGCGCAGGAGAAGGTGATCATCCGGAACATCCAGCAGCATACGCCCCTGGTGGAGACCTATCTGCAGGAGACCCGTCCAAACGCATTGCTCAATCACATCCCGGTCGGCGACTACTATATGCTCAGCCGCGTCGATTTCGGAAAGGCCTTCTTCGATAAGCCGTATAAGGCGCGCGATCAGGCGAAGCATGGATTCTTCAGTGGCTCGCACGCCGCCATGAGCCGCCTCAGTGCGCTCCTCGGGCTGGAAAAGTACACCTACAATCCCAGCGGGTTCATGGACATGATGTTTGTGGATCCCAAGGGCTTCAACACCCAGAATTATCAGTTCAGCTTTGTGCGTTACCAGTTTCTGGGCTCGGTGCGGACAGCGGTCTTCAATGTTTTTCCCCTCGTCCGGGGTATGGGGCGTTTCATCGGCCAGATCTGGGTCGAAGATCCCGGCGGCAACATTGTCCGCTTCAATGGAACCTACACCGGTCCCCGCTCACGAGACGGTTCGAAGTACTTCTTCCACTTCGATAGCTGGCGGATGGAAATCCAGCCTGGCCTGTGGCTTCCCGCCGCGGTCTATGTGCAGGAGGCGCATCGCACGGCCAGTAAAAAGTCGTCAGGCTTGATGGCCCAGACTCACTTCTGGGGCTACTCGCTCAAACTGCCGCAACAGTCAAGCCAGAATGTATCAATGCAGGTGGAGAACGCAGTCGATCAGAGCGGCAAGGGGCAGAACGTAGGCCCGCTTCAGGCCTCGCGGATGTGGGTGCAGCAGGCGGCGCAGAACGTGATCGATCGCCTTGTACAAGCGGGGCTGGTGGCGCCGGCAAGGGCTGGCGGCTATGAGCATAAGATCCTCGATCAAATCGCCATTAATCTGATTGTGCCCAACAACCTTGCGTTCCCTGAGCAGGTTCGTTGCCGGGTGCTGCTTACGGATACCATTGAAGCCACCACCGTGGGCGACACCATCCTGCTTAGCAGGGGGCTCATCAACACCTTGCCCAATGAGCCGGCTTTCGCGTCCGTCATCGCCATGGAACTCGCCCACATCGCGCTGGGCCAGCATGTGAACACAAGCTATGCCTTCAGCGATCGCCTGTTGTTCCCCGACGAATCGACATTCCAGCGGATCAACCTGGGCCATACGCCGGCTGAAAACGAAGCGGCCGCGAAGTTGGCCATGAAGTACCTTGAGAACTCCATGTATAAGAACGAACTGCCCGAAGCGGGGCTTTATTACGAGCAGTTGATGGATTGGTCCAGTGCGTTGAAGGCCATGAACACGCCCGAGGTGGGGGATTCGCTGCTGAATGCCCAGGGTGTGCCCTGGATGGATGCGCTCGAGAAGATGGCTCCGAAGATCGATTGGACAAACCTCAACCAGACCGCCGCCCTGCCGCTGGGAAGCTGGATCAAGATTGATCCCTGGAACGACACCGTCCACCAGCTCCATGCCGCACGGTATGCGCCCCTGAACGCCTCCGAGAAGATGCCGTTTGAGGTCACGCCGATCTACTATAACCTGCAGCACTATACTGTGGCGCAGAATCAGACGCCCGCAACCCCCGGCGGGCAGCATGCGGCGCAGTCTGCCCCCAACGCGGCTTCTGCGCAGCAACCTGCGGGAACCGCAACGAATCCATAGTGTTTGAGACGCTGCGAAGCCTGCCGTAGCGCGGGCTTCGCGGCTTTCTGCCAAAGCCAGGGGAATGGAAAACGGGTTCACCTTTCAACTCGCGGGGCCAAAACACAAAATTTGTTCGACTGGACGTGTGCGTTGTCATGAAACTCCGACTCTGCAGTTTGGCCATGCTCCTCTTCTTCTTAGTCTCCGGCGTCAACTGCGCCCATGCGCAAGTTCCCGCCCCCATCAAGCAACGAACCTTTTCTCTTACCGCCGGAGGCCTGGGTTCGGTCTTCCAGCCGGACTATGCGGGTGGAGGCGTTCCGGGTGCCAGTCCCACGGATCTGGCCGGTCCAGGCGCCTTCGTGGATCTCCACTTCACCAACTGGATTCAGATTGAGGCTGAAGGTCGCTGGCTGCGCTTCAACCAGTACCACAACATCAATGAGGACAACTACCTGATCGGTTACCGGCACCCCATCCGGGCGTTGAGGTTTTGGAACATCACGCCCTATGGGAAGATCCTGGTGGGGTTCGCCAGGATGAACTTCGAATACAACACGGCCTACGGCCGCTTCGCCGATATCGCTTATGGCGGCGGACTCGAAATGCACACCAAGGGCCGCTTCGTCATTCGCCCGGTCGACTTCGAGTATCAGCAGTGGCCCAACTGGTTCAACGGCGGCACACTGCATCCTTACGGCTTCAGCTTCGGAATCGGCTACAGGATTTTGGGAAGATAAGCGGCCTGCGCCTGGCAGGGGGGCCGGTTGAAGCAGATGCGATCAGGGCGATTGCTGACGGCCGATTCTGCCGTGGATTGATGGCGTAGGCGCGAGAGGCGGCCCGCCGATGTTGTCATCCGCGATGATGCAAAAGCACACGGATTCCTTCCTGACAAAGGGCAAGGATTTTGCAAATTTGAGCATGGCATGGGAGCAGCCGCCAAGGTGCTCTTGCCGCAAGCGGGGAATTGTTCGGTGCCTTACGGCATAACGCCAAAGGCCGCTCCGTGAGGAGCGGCCTTTGGCGTTCGATTTATCTGGGCCAGGTTACGCCGGCGAAGGCGAACCTTCCGGCATGCCTGGGCCGCCGCGGCTTTCGGGTTTGAGCACCTGCTGCGGCGTACCACCGGTATCCGTGGGCGAGGCCAGCACCGAGCGTACCGGCGGCAGCTCCTTGCCTTCGATCAGCATCCTCACCTCTTCGGCGTCGATGGTCTCGCGCTCCAGCAGCGCCGCGGCAATGCGGTGCATGACGTCGCGGTTGGTGTCGATGATGTTGTAAGCCGACTGGTAGGCTTCGTCGATCAGGCGGCGCACCTCAAGGTCAATCTGCCGCGCCGTCTCTTCGCTGAAGTCGCGATGCTGGGCGATCTCGCGGCCCAGGAAGATCTGCTCTTCCTTCTTGCCGAAGGTGAGCGGACCCAGGCGGCTCATGCCGTACTCGCAGACCATGCGCCGGGCCAGATCGGTGGCGCTTTCAATGTCGCTGCCGGCGCCGGTGGACATCTGGTTGAGGAAGATCTCCTCGGCCACGCGGCCACCGTAGGCCGTCGCCAGCCGCGTTTCCAGATACTCGCGCGTGTAGTTGTGCCGGTCGTCAGGCAGGTACACGGTGACGCCCAGGGCCATGCCGCGCGGGATGATGGTGACCTTGTGGATGGGGTCGGAGTGCTCGCGCATGATCGAGACCAGCGCGTGCCCCGCCTCGTGATAGGCGGTGACCCGCTTCTCCTCGTCGGTCAGTAGCATGGACTTGCGCTCGGAGCCCATGAGCACCTTGTCCTTGGCCAGCTCGCAGTCGTACATGGTGACCTGCTTGCGGTTGGCGCGCGCGGCGTTCAGGGCGGCCTCATTGACCAGGTTGGCCAGGTCGGCGCCGCTGAAGCCCGGCGTGCCGCGGGCCAGCACATTCAGGTTCACGTCGTCGGAGATGGGCACCTTCTTCACGTGGACGCGCAGCACCTCCTCGCGTCCGCGCACATCGGGCAAACCGACAACCACGCGGCGGTCAAAGCGGCCGGGGCGCAGCAGCGCGGGATCGAGTACATCGGGCCGGTTGGTGGCGGCCACCAGAATCACGCCGTCGTTCGACTCAAAGCCGTCCATCTCGACGAGCAGTTGATTCAGCGTCTGCTCGCGCTCGTCGTGTCCGCCGCCCAGGCCGGCGCCACGATGGCGGCCCACGGCGTCGATTTCGTCGATGAAGATGATGCAGGGCGCGTTCTTCTTGCCCTGCTCGAAGAGGTCGCGGACACGGCTTGCACCCACGCCGACGAACATCTCAACAAAGTCCGAGCCGGAGATGGAGAAGAACGGCACGTTGGCTTCGCCGGCCACGGCACGCGCCAGCAGGGTCTTGCCAGTTCCGGGAGGGCCCACCAGTAGCACACCCTTGGGAATGCGCCCGCCCAGCTTCTGGAACTTCTGCGGCTCGCGCAGGTATTCGATGATTTCCTTAAGCTCTTCCTTGGCCTCGTCCACGCCGGCTACATCTTTGAATGTCACCTTCTTTTGCTGCATGGAGAGCAGGCGCGCGCGGCTCTTGCCAAAGGAAAGCGCCTTGTTGCCGCCGGACTGCATCTGCCGCAGCATGAAGAACCAGATGGCGATCAGCAGCACAAACGGACCAACGTTGAACAGCAGCGGCAGAAGGATGTTGCTCTGCGGCTGCTTGATGGAGAAGCTGACCTTGTTGGCCAACAGCGCCTTCTCAAGATCTTCGTAGTTCGAAGGAATGGTGGTGTGGAACTCTTGCTTGGGCGAGGACTTCAGATGACCGCGCAGCTCATCGCCCTGGATGATGGCGTCTTGCACCTGGCCATTCTGGACGTCGTTGTAGAGCTGGGAGTAGGGAATCTCCGTGTCCTTGCCCATGTTCGCGCCTCTCTGCACCACCGCCCACAGCATCATGAGGCAGATGAGGATGAACACCCAGAACATGATCGTTTTAACGCTAGAATTCACCAGGATTCCTCTTTCCGGGCGGGGGGAAGCCGTACGAAAAGACCTCCACCGCCGCATGCACCATCCATTAGACGCCGCGGACTCCAGCAAAGTGACAGAAAGTGCAATCTGCTTTGCCTGGAGACAACAATACCCGGCCGTCTGGATGGGCGGGTATCCCAATTGTACTCCGAGCGAACTTGGCTTTGCAGCGTTCCGCAAGGGGTATCAGCTTCGGCAGCAGCCGCGGGGCGCGGCGCATCAGGCCGGGGGCGAAGGCGAGGCCGCAAGGGGGGCCACCGCGACCGTGATTCCCATCATCGGATCCAGCTCAATCCCTTGCATCCAGATGATTTGTCCGCCCGCTTCGAGGACCGGCCAGAGCTTCCGCGCGCTTCCGGTGACGTGCATCCGCTCCAGCACTTCCTTGACCTTGCGCGGGGCGCTGGAGTGGCGCAGCCGAACCCGGTCGCCCGGCTTCCAGTTCCGCAGCGTGGCAAGGGCAGGAAGCCCGGCGGCTGGGACCGCATCGATGCGAATGTGCAGGCCGAAGGCCGGGGCGTCGAGCTCGCCTGGAATCGGCACCGGATATGCAGGCACGGCTTCCGGCTGGTTGTGGCCGGCTGTGGCGGAAGCGGACGCCGTAAGGCGCAGTTCGCGCGGGGTGCGTTCGGCGCGCAGTCCGGCGGCAAGCTGGAGTTTCTGGCCGGCGCGGCCTTCCAGCGCCAGCTTGCGCAGAGCTTCGGTGGCCGGGAAGTCCGGCGCGGCGCCCAGTTGGCCGGCGGCGTGACGAAGCAGCCGTCGCTGGAGGGCCGGGCCAAGCGCCGAAAGCCGTGTGACGTCCAGGGCCAGCTCTTCGCCCGCGGCCCGCCCGCCGCCGCGTACCGGACGGCCCTCCATGATGAGCTGCGGGGCCAGCCGGTTTACTTCGTGCTGCCACCATGCCTCTTCATCCAGGGCCAGAGCCGCCATCTGCGCCAGGTGCTCGCGCAGGTTCGGGTTCCAGCCTTCCAGCAGAGGCAGCAGCTCATGGCGGATGCGGTTGCGGGTATAGGTGAGGTGGCGATTCGACGAGTCTTCGCGCCACGGCTGCCCGAGGGCGTGCAGGTAAGCCTCAACCTGCGCCCGCGTGGCGCCCAGCAGCGGGCGCAGGATGCGGCCTTCGGGAAATTTGATCACAGGGTGAATACCGGCCAGGCCCTCCGTCCAGGCTCCGCGCAGAAAGCGGGCCAGCACGGTTTCCGCCTGATCGTCGAAGGTGTGAGCGGTGGCAACGGCGTCGATTTCGCCGGAGCCCAGCAGTTGCCGGAACCACGCGTAGCGCAGCCGGCGCGCGGCTTCCTCGATGGTCTCGTTCGGCTTGCCAGCTTCGGGGTTGGACCGGGCTTCGGCGGCGGTATCGGCGCGAGCTTCGTGGAAGGGAAGTTCCAGGCTGGCGGCGAGGTCGCGCGAAAAGGCCAGGTCGGCGTCGGCCTCGGCGCCGCGCAGGCCGTGGTGCAGGTGCGCGGCATGGAGCACCAGGCCCAGCTCGCGGGCCTGCGCGGCCAGCGCGCGCAGCAGGGCGACCGAGTCCGCGCCGCCCGAGAGGCCCACGGCCAGCCGCATGCCGGGCTTGAAGAGCGCGGTGTGGAGCGGCAGCGAAATGGCTGAACGGGAAGGCATCAGAGCGATCATAAGACGGCGGCGTCCGGCATGCGCAGGGCGCTCGCATAAACAGCGATCCGAGGCTTCGCTTCGGCTCGCCAGCCCGGCCGCTTCGGCTTCCGCGGAACCGGCAAGATGATCCAGGTGCGTCCGCAAGAGTGAAAAAACTGAGTCCTGCTGCCGAAGTAGCAGATAATGATAGCGCCTCGGCGTTGTATACTCCACGAGTTATGCAGGTGTTTGCGATTTTGCCCGCTGCGGGGCTGGGCACGCGCATGGCCGGTCCCCAGCCGAAACAGTTTTTGGCACTTGGCGGCGTCCCCATATTGATCCATTCATTGCGAGCCTTTGCCGCGGTGGAGCGCATGGGGCCGATTTATGTGGCCGCGCGCAAGACGGAGATGGAGCGCGTCGAGGCGCAGGTGGCCGAGTATGGCTTTGCAGGCCGCGTCCACGTGGTCGAGGGCGGCGAAAAACGCCAGGAATCGGTGGCGCACGCGCTGGCCGCCCTGCCCGCGCAGGATGACGATATTGTGCTGGTGCATGACGCCGTGCGCCCGCTGATCGACACCGCCACCATCGAGCGGACCATCGACGCCGCTGCCGAATACGGCGCGGCGATTGTGGGCATGCCCGCCATCGACACCATCAAGCAGGTGGAGCGGACGGCGCATGGCGCGGTGATTGTCGCCACCATCCCCCGCGAGTTCATCGTGCATGCGCAAACCCCCCAGGGCTTCCGCTACAGGATCCTGAAGAGCGCCTTCGCGGAGGCCGAAGCTGACGGCTTTGTCGGCACTGACGAGGCGTCGCTGGTGGAGCGCGCCGGTCATCCGGTAACCGTGGTGCATGGTTCGCAGGTTAATCTTAAAATCACACAACCTGGAGATTTGGAGCTGGCGGAGTTCTATTTACGCCAGCGCGGATGTTGAAGCTAGAAGGGGAAAAATCCATGGACGCCAATCAGCTTAGGGGCTTAGCCCAGCAGTACGAAGAAAATAGGAAGTTCATTAACAACGAAGAGGCCACCAAGATGGCCCTCGTGATCCCTTTCATTCAGCTTCTAGGGTACGATCCGGGCCAGCCAAAGGAAGTGCGCCCCGAATTTTCCGCTGAGTTCACCCAGGGCGACGGCAAGAACTTTCGAGATCGCATGGATTATGCAATTTTCGACAGTACTGGACAGCGGGCGCTAATGGTTTTCGAGACGAAGGCCCTCGGGACAGACATAACACCAAAATCGCAACAGCTTGCGCGCTATATTGCGCAAATGCCGGACCTGCACTTCGGCGTCATTACAGACGGCTGCTCCTACCAGTTCTTCGGTGACCTCGAAAAGTCAAACGTGATGGATAAAGAGCCATTCTTTGCCTTCTCCCTCAACGATCCAAAGACTGACTGGGAAAAGGCTGCGAAGTTCCTCACCAAGTTCAGCCGAGAGTCATTTAACGCGCAAACCCTGATAACAGAAGCGGAAAATGCGCGGTACCGGCAGGAGATAATCGACAAGCTAGCTAGGGCGCTGAAGTCGCCTAAAGACGACGAAGCATTCATGAAGTGGCTTACCGCCGATATTTATAGGGGGAATCGCACTGCGGCTGTCATGGCCCGCTTGGGCGAAGTTGCGCGCGAATCGATCGAGCCGACGCTCCTCAGGGTAATGAGCAACGAATTTATCGAAAAATTGCGCGAAGGTCTACAGCGCACACTCGACGGCGAAAAAGAAAAATCCGCGGCGCCCACGCTCCCCACGGGAAGCCTGGCTAATAAAGTCGACGAGGGTAACGGGGAGGCGACGTTTGCGGGTTCACCGGCGGGGAGGACAGCCGCGCAAAAAGCTTGGGAAACGAGAAGAAAGCGTGAGACGGCGTCAGCGGCCCCGCCCGCCGATGCGCCTGACGAAAAGCAAGATTTCTATCAGATTGTCCGCCAGATCTGTGTCGAGGCCGGGACTCCAGCAGAGATAATATTGTTCAAAGACACCGTCTACTATTTCAATATCTCATATAGCAAACCTACCTTTTGGTTTGTACGATTCTTCGCGGATGCGAAGCGCAAGAACATCACCACGTTGGTCCCCGTGGAGGAGGCGATTGCCCTTGCGAAGGGCTTCGAAGTCGAGCAGCCGCCAGAGGCGTTCGGGGCCTCACGCGTCTATTTTTCCGACTTGGCGCAACTACGGGACCTCAGGTTCTTGCTTGCGCGGAGCTTGGGAATACTTCAATCGCAGAAGGTTGGGTCGGACTTAGTCGGCACGGAAGAATAGGTTTAAACAAGCATAGGCAACACCGAAACTATGACGGAGAAGATGGATACACGGATCGGATTTGGCTGGGACTCGCATGCATTCAAGCCGGGCGTGCCGCTGCACCTCGGCGGATTGGCGCTGAATCACCCCGAAGGCCTGGCGGGCCACTCCGACGGCGACGTCGTGCTCCATGCCATCACCGACGCGCTGCTGGGCGCGGTGGCCGCCGGCGACATCGGAAGCTTTTTCCCCCCCGGCGATCCGCGCTGGAAGGACGCCGATTCGGCGATCTTTCTCAAGCTGGCGCTTGAGGAGCTCCAGCACGCCGGCTACCGCATCGTCAATGTTGACACCTCGCTCGTTCTTGCCCGGCCCAGGATCGCGCCGATTGCCGCCGAGATGCGCGCCCGCATCGCGGATCTGCTGGGGATCGAGATCGAGCGCGTCAGCATCAAAGCCAAGACCCCCGAGGGCCTGAACCTCGACGATGTGGCGCAGTGCCACGCCGTTGCGCTCGTGGAGCGTGCCACCGAGCCCGACGAGCTGAAGAGCATGACCGCGGCCATCGAAAGCCAGAGCCAGATTGAAGATGTGGTCGACAACCTGCTCAGTTCGGTGCACGGCGCGCCGGAGAAGCGTGTCGCGCCTGTATACGACACCGAAGATATTACGTAATCCGCATCCGCCCGCGGGTTACGCCGTTTCAATAAAAGTTTGACGCTAACACCCGATTTTTCTTGCAGTTTGCCGGGCTTGGCTGTATCTTGGCTCGGAGTCCTCATCCCCTTCCGGAGAGTTTCAAACCATGCAAGCTATAGCCTTCATGCTGCAGATGGGCCCCAACGCTGAAATGGCGCGGCGTATGGCGCTAACCATCCTGGCCCTGCTCCCGTTTCTGATCCTGGTGGGCATCGCGATCGTGATGGTGCCCTGCTGGTTCATCCTCAAGAAAGCCGGTTTCTCGCCCTGGCTGTCGCTCTTGTGCATTGTGCCTACGCTGGGCACGCTGGTGCTGCTTTATGTCCTGGCCTTTGCCGACTGGAAGGTGGTGCCGGCGCCGCAGACCTTCTGGCCGCCGCAGCCGCCTTATCCGCCGCCATTCCCGCCAGCGCCGCCGCAAGTCCCGCCACCTCCGGGACCACCCCAGCCACCGCAGCCGCCGCAGGTGTAGAGCCGAAACTGTTAGCATCGAAGAGGAAAACACTCAGCGATGCCTGAATCCACTCCCTCAGCGGCCAAGTCTCCTCGTGTCCGTTTTGCTCCCTCGCCTACCGGCTATCTGCATGTGGGCGGCGCGCGCACCGCTCTCTTCAACTGGCTCTTTGCCCGCCATTTGGGCGGCACGTTCATCCTGCGCATTGAAGACACCGACTTCGAACGATCCTCGGAAGAGATGGTCGGCGGCATTCTGGAAGGGATGCGCTGGCTGGGCCTCGACTGGGACGAAGGGCCGTTTTTCCAGTCCGAGCGGCTGGCGCTCTACAAGGCCACCGCGGCCAGGTTGCTGGAAAGCGGTCACGCATACCCGTGTTTCTGTACCAAAGAAGAGCTGGAGCAGCGCCGTGGAGAAGCCGCCGAAGCCGGACGGCCGCTCATGTACGACCGCCGCTGCCGCCGCATTCCGCGGGCTGAGGCCCAGGCAAGAATGGCTGCGGGCGACCCGGCGGCGCTGCGCTTTGCCGTCTCCGAGAGCGGTTCGACCAGCTTTGACGACGCCGTCTTCGGCCGCGTGGAAATTGCCAATGCGGAGATCGAGGACTTTGTCCTGCTGCGGTCGGACGGCATTCCCACCTACCACCTGAGCGTGGTGGCCGATGACATCGACATGCGGCTGACGCACATCATCCGTGGCGCCGACCACATTTCCAACACGCCCAAGCAGGTCTTGCAGTATCGCGCGCTGGGCGCGGAGCTGCCTGTCTTTGCGCATGTGCCGTTGATCCTGGGCCCGGACAAAACGCGGCTGTCAAAACGCCACGGCGCAACCAGCGTCCTTGCCTATAAGGAGATGGGCATCGTGCCCGAAGCCTTCCGCAACTTTCTGGCGCTGCTGGGGTGGACGCCCGGCGCGACGAAGGACGCCAACGGCAAGGACCGCGAAATCTTTTCGCCGCAGGAGCTGATCGAGCGCTTCACGCTTGGAGGCATCTCCAGGTCGAACGCCGTCTTCGACAACGACAAGCTGGCGTGGTTCAACGCCGAGTATATTCGCGCCCTGCCCGTCGACGAGCTCAGCCGCGCCATTCAGCCTTTCTTCGAGCAGGCCGGACTGAATGCCGCGCCGGATCGGCTTCTCGCCGTCACGCCGCTCATTCGCGAGCGCATCAGGTTTCTGCGCGATGCCGTCTCCGTCGCCGACTTTTTCTTTCTGCCCGAGCTTGCTCCCTATGACCCGGCCGACCTGATCCCGCAGAAGGGCGATGCCGCGCTTGCGCTCCGGATCTTGCAGCGCGCGCGCGAGGTCCTGGGCACAAGCTCTTTCGACCACGTTGCGCTGGAACAGAAGCTGCGCGAGGCCGCCACGGCGTTGGGCGTCAAGACCGGGCCCATGTTCCAGCCCATCCGGGTTGCCGTTTGCGGACGCAGAAACGCGCCGCCGCTGTTTGAAACCATGGCCGTTCTCGGCCGCCAGGTCTGCCTCGCCCGCATCCGCCAGGCCGAAGAAAGACTTCAATCGCTAGGCTGAATACAGCCCCTCAGGAATCGCAGTCATGACCAATGCAAATTCGGAAAGCCAGGACGTTCGCACTCCATCGAATTTTCTTCGCGACATCATTGCCGAGGATGTGCGCACCAAAAAGTACGGCGACGCCGTGATCCAGACCCGCTTCCCTCCCGAGCCCAACGGCTACCTGCACATCGGCCACGCCAAGGCCATCTGCCTCGACTTCGGCCTTGCCGACGAGTTCGGCGGCAAGACCAACCTGCGCTTCGACGACACCAATCCCGAAAAGGAAGAGCAGGAGTACGTCGATTCCATCATGAAGGATGTGCGCTGGCTGGGCTTCGAGTGGGACCGGCTCTGCTTCGCCTCTGATTATTTCGGCCAGCTCTACCAGTGGGCATTACAGCTCATCAGGGCCGGCAAGGCTTATGTGGACGATCTTTCGGCAGAGGATATACGCCATTACCGCGGCACCCTCACCGGGCCCGGCACGGACAGCCCGTATCGCAACCGCTCCGTCGAAGAAAACCTCGACCTGTTCGTGCGCATGAAGAACGGCGAGTTCCCCGATGGCAGCCGCGTCCTGCGCGCCAGGATCGACATGGCTTCGCCCAATCTCAACATGCGCGATCCGGTCATGTACCGCATCCTCCACGCCACGCACCATCGCACCGGCGACACGTGGTGCATCTATCCCATGTACGATTTCGCGCACGGCCAGTCGGATTCCATTGAGCAGATCACGCACTCCATGTGTACGCTCGAATTCGCCGACCATCAGCCCATCTATCGCTGGTATATCGAGCAGCTCGGCATCTTCCCGTCGCAGCAGTTTGAATTTGACCGCCTCAACCTGACCTATACGCTGCTCAGCAAGCGCAAGCTGCTCCAGCTTGTGCAGGAAAAGCACGTCAGCGGCTGGGACGATCCGCGCATGCCCACGCTCTCGGGCATCCGCCGCCGCGGATTTACGCCAGAAGCCATCCGCACATTTTGTGCCGCCATCGGCGCCACGCGCACCAACGGGACAACCGACATTGAAATGCTCGAGCACTTCCAGCGCGACGATCTGAACCGCCGCGCGCGCCGCGCCATGGCTGTTCTCTATCCGCTCAAAGTGGTCATCGACAACTACCCGGAAGGGCAGGAAGAGTTCGTCGAGGTTGCCAATAATCCGGAAGACCCGTCGGCTGGAACGCGCCAGGTGCCGTTTTCACGCGAGATCTACATTGAGCAGGATGACTTCCGCGAACTCCCTCCGCCCAAGTACTATCGTTTGTCGCCGGGCAAGGAAGTGCGCCTGCGCAATGCGTACTTTATTACCGCGCAAAGCGTGGAAAAAGACGCAGCCGGCAACATTGTCGAGGTGCATTGCACTTACGACCCGGCCAGCCGCGGCGGCAACTCGCCCGACGGCCGCAAGGTGAAGTCGACCATGCACTGGGTCTCGGCTCCGCACGCAATCTCCGCCGAAATCCGCCTTTACGACAAGCTTTTCAGCAAAGCCGATCCGGGCGACTTCGAGGAGGGCCAGAGCTTTCTCAGCAATCTCAATCCCAACTCGCTGGAGATTCTCAGCGGCGCTCGGCTGGAGCCGTCGCTGGCCGGCGCAAGGGTTGAAGAGCACTTCCAGTTCGAGCGTGTCGGCTACTTCTGCGTCGATCCCGATTCAGCACCCGGCCGGCTGGTCTTCAATCGCACCCTGCCGCTCAAAGACACCTGGGCAAAGATCGAAAAGAAAGCGGGCAGTTAGAATCGATCGTCAATCACTCCTGCGGGTGTCCGGGGCCCCAAAAAGCGAAGTAAGATCCACCCCAAAAAACGAAGTAAGATCCACCCCAAAAAGCGAAGTAAGATCCACCCCAAAAAGCGAAGTAAGATCCACCACAAAGAATGGGTGCCCCGGGTCCCGCTTTTGGGACCCGGGATGCCTCAATCGCCCGCATCGAGACGCCCATTCCTCATCCGAATAGCTCGCCGTGCGACCCCAACCGCGCCAGCCACGAGGTCTTCT